>NZ_JAGJCB010000015.1 GCF_017814435.1 Mariniflexile gromovii
TCTATATATTAATCTTGCCTTTCTGTTTGCAGCCTTTAATCCTGCAATAAGTGAACGGTCTGCCCAATCCCTTCTTTTTTCAGAAGTCATACCTCCCATACGCTCACCTAACGTAATTCCTATTCCTGTAAGGTCTTCGTAGGTATTAAGTGTTTGGGTGACCACTTCTCGGGTATAATCCTCAATATTTTGGTTGGTCTCGCCATCTCCGAAATGACCGACACCGGCTTCTGATGAATAATTTCCTCCTCCATATTCTTTTGAAAATAATTCTGGTAAAAAGATGTTCCAGTTTACAATATAGGTATCAATTCCTCTGTCTTTTGCCATTTTAAAGAGGCTCTTCCAGAATATTTCCCATTCAGCGATTTCTTCATCACTAAATGGAGAAGCTTTTGGAAAGCTTTTTGATTTCACCATATACATATAGGGATGCATATTCCATAATGTGAGGGCATTAAACTTATTTTCAAGCATCATATCTAAAAAATATTCCCAGTATTTTAGATCTTTACATGTTTGAATATGTGTATTTAAATGTTCCCCACTTCTATAAGGATACCATGGAAGATTGAATTTAATGGCTCTAAAATCATGATGGGCTCTTGTGTGTTTTTCTTGAATTTCATTCCAAATAATTCCGTTGGACAACTGCTCCTTGAGTTCGAATAAACCATACAATAGTCCCCGATTACATTCAGAAGAGAGCGTTATAATATCTCCAGATTTTAAAATAGAATAACCATCATTCTTTTCTGAATCTGTATCTTTTTGGTTATCTATTTCTAATTTTATATTTGCTTGTGATGGATCTTTTGCAATTGTTAAGCTTATACCTTGAATGCTAAGAGTTTCCCTAAGTTTAACAATCCCAAAATTTAATTCACTTAAAATACTTACGTCAGCATAAAGGGTAATTCTTTTTTTAGGTTCCTCTTTACACCCGTACAAGAAACATATTATCAAAATGGCTATTATTTTATTCATTTTAATGATGATCATAAATTTTATGTGTGTATAGGAATTTTATTTATTATGATACCCCTACAAGTCTCAAAAAACATTATAGATAATTGCACTTGTAAAAATCGCTTATTTTTCTATCCCATTTTCACGAAAGGAATAGTATCAAACATATTTTAATATTTTTTTAAATTGAGATTCTTGACAAAAATCCACTTAATTTTCATGGTTAGCTATTCATCTAGTTTACTAACTTCCTTATTACCCCTTATATTACTGAGTTAGGAATTAGAGAAGTATTTTGGCAACACTAACAATGATATTCTGATTGATTATACTTCTTTTCTTAGTTCTTCGCAAATTCACTAATTCTGGGTATTGGCTACTATACAGAAAGTTATTTTTATCATTTAATAATTGAAAATTCATCAAACTTTTCACCTGTAAATGAATTGATCGCTGCAAAATTTAGTTTATTTCCGTTTATAGAAAATAATCCAAAACTAGGCACATGTTTAGAAAAAGCCACGATAGAACCATCCACACAATTGTCAGGGTTATTTGGATTTGGCTCCCATTTTTTATTAATTTTTCCACCAGCTCCAATAGTAATTGATACAAATTTATTTTTTAAGTTCTTATAATTTCTATGATTAGTTTCTGATTGGTCTATGGCACCATTTTTATCATAAGGCTTTAATCGTTCGTATGTATGAGCGTGACCATTTAGTACAATGTCAACTTGGTTATTTGCAAATATTTCATACAATGCCATTACGTGATCGTAATCCTCTTTATACGTGCAACTTTTGCCATTATGATGTAAGAAGACAACAATCCAATTGTGTTTCCCTTTATTTTCAGATAATGTTTCTTTTAACCATGCAACTTGATTTTTTGCATCGTAAAAATCGCCGTTACTCGAATCTAAACCAATAAATAATGCATTAGAGTAAGTAAAACTGTAATAATGTTCGTTGTTTGGTAATGACCATTCTTTTGTGAAATTTTTTTCAGGGTCAGAATACCAGTCGTGATTTCCTGGAACTGGATAAAATGGCGTATTTTTAAAAACCTCTTGAAATGGTTTAAATAATTGGTCGTCGTAATTTTTGCTTTCTCCCTTTGGGTACACGATATCTCCCAGTCCTAAACCAAAATCTGGTTTTACTTTTAGTTCTGTGATACATTTTGCAGGTTCCTTCGCAAAACTAATATGTTCTTGTGCACCAATATCACCTAACGCATAAAAACTAAATCCAACTCTTTTATTATTTGGTGTAGTGTTAAAAAAGTAATCCTCACCACTAGCAAGCAAATGTCCATTGGAATAAATCGAATAACTATACTTTGTATTAGGTTTTAAATTTTTAAGAACAACTTCATTAAATTTATTTCCTTCGTGAGTTAGTAATTTCCCTTCAACAAGAGTTCGTGTGGTGTGATTTTTTTCCTGTACTACCACAATAGATTTTGTTGCAATTCCATTTGTTTTCCATGTTATTGTAGCGGTGTTTGACCTTATCATTTGCAAGTAAGGTTCTCGCAGTAAAATGGGTTTATCTCCAAAAGATTCAATTCTAATTTCTTTTTGAGAAATATGCTCATTTGTATTCGTGACTTTACAACTTATCATTAAAATGACTGATAAGATTAAAATTATTTTAATGGAAACAGTTTTTTTCATAATTCTGAACAACAATTATAATAACAGGTGTCTATTGGGGTTATATCCTATTACTTAATTTTCTTTATCTTCTCCTACCAATTTAGCTCCTTCAGGCCTTTTGTATGGCACATAATGGGGCATCGGTTTTATTTGTAATCTCTTATCAATTTCTTTCATAAGAACCATCTCATCTTCTGTAATGAAACCATACGTATTTGTATTACCCCAGGTAATAGCGCAACCTGCATCGGTTAAAGTACGCACAAAACGATAGGCTTGTTCTGTGTCAAACATCAATTCCGCCTTTGGACTCGTCCATTTCATACGCATTGGCATCCACGCATGTTTTATATTATCCTTAGTTACCTCATAATTAGTCATTGCATTCGCTATTTCTGGAAACGTAAATTCTTCATATGCCCATGAATTTGGTGGCGCTCCCCATGCTAAGGGCGTAGGATGACCGGAGGTAAAATCGGTATAAAGATCATCTGTATTAAAAGATCTTATTTTATAATGTCGATCATCTTGATCATCTACTCCATCCGATTCCACTAATAAAAACTCACCCTTTTCATCTTTAAAGTAATTATGTGGACTCGTGTTTTCATTATTCACAATACCGTTTGATGCGATTATAACCGTTGGATCTACTTCCTTAATCATCTTAATAAAATCTGGGAGTTCTCCAGCAATACCACTCGTATGATCCAACCAATAACCATCCGCCAAGCCCTTAAATCTTTCTATAAAGCCTCTACAAAGTGTTCGATATGCCAACCCCTCATCTCCGTTAAATTTTTCATTGTAATAGTTTTCCCAAGCCGTCTTGTATTCTGCATTATCTTTTGTACCCGACCTTGCAGACGGACCATCAGTAGCAATGTAGAGAATAACTTTTTTACCAGCTTTTTTTAATACATCTATTACATCTAATATAATCTGTTCGTTTTCAAGTGAAGGTACAAAATCAGGGTGTATTTCCTTGGCAATATCTACATAAGGATTGTCTCTTAAGGTAAACCAATAGCCTGATGCACGATGGTTAAAGTTTGTAAATACATGACCCACAGTTGGTAGATTGTCTACAATATCTTGTGCACCTTTTACCCAATCACTACTTTTACTTGCTTTATCTAACTCTACTCCTCCTTCAACAATGAGTCGAACTCCCCATGAACCTAATAACCACTCTGATTCAGATGTATTTTGAGCAGATAATTTCATAATAGCCAAAGCAAACATTAATGTAATTAATTGTTTTTTCATTTTTTACTTATTTAATTATTATTAACCGATAATAATTTGTTCGTTGATTAATAGTACTACCAATTTTTTCAATTTTATTTGAAGTCTTTATCCTATAATAAATTAAAAAGACTACCAACTAAACTAGACATTCCACAACAATCCCCATATTATAATATTCATATTTTTCTGTTGCCGCTTGTTGATTTTGCACTAAAACCCCTTCATCGGTTATGGTTTTCCAAACTAAACGTCCAACGCCTTTATAGTTTAAATCTATGTAGTAATAGCCAGATTCTTGAACATTAACAGTCCAAGTTACTTGACTTTTATCATTCCATTGGCTCACTTGGTTAACATGCTTCCATTCTCCAAATTTTTCCATCCATTTTATTTCGCTTTCTTTTGCATTACTAACCTTTGCAAACTCTGCTCGTAACACTGTTTCACTATTTGGATAAATACCTAAAGTAGAATCTACTTTTATATTTTCTGCTTGGGTTTCTAATATAACCTCTATAACTGAAACCAAAGACTCTATTGGTCTAACAGGTAAATTTAGAACCGTCCAATCGTTCTTTTTTGTAACGGAGATGGCTTTAGAATTGGTTCCACTTAAGAGTGTCACAGACCTTATCTTTGCATTAAACCCAGGCAGATATAATTTTCCTTCTAGCGGCCAACTAAACACAGAAAGATATAAGCAATTCTCTTGGGTAGTTACATCGCCCCATGGTAAAGCATGTTGCCATGGAGAAGGTCCTGCATCATATACCACTTGTGGATATTTTTTAATCCAATCTCCTGCTTCTTTTAAAAAATTAACGCCAATCTCTGGAATTTCCCCATCAGGATTTGGACCTACATTAAACAAATAGGTACCACCACGGGCGACCGTAGAAATAAGACGATTTAATATTTCTTTCGGACTTTTAAAATTATGGTCATACCAGGCGTAAGACCATGAATCGTTATTAGTATTGCAAGTTTCCCATAAACCTTCAATATTTTGAGTTGGCAATTCTATGTCTCCATTGCTCGCATAATCACCCATTCCATGACCTACTCGACTACTCATCATAGCATTAGGTTGTAATTCTCTTACCATTTCTGCTAATTCTACTACATACTCCTTTTTCATGTCACCACGTGTATCGAACCATACAAAATCTAGATTACCATAATTCGTGCATATTTCTTTTACTTGAGGTTTACATTTATTATAGAAATAATCTTTAAAACTCACCTCATTGCCGTTTTCATCTTGTGTCGGACCTCCAGTTCCTCCTAGAGCTGTCCAATCCTGGTTGTGTGAATAGTAAAACCCAAACCCCAAACCTAGCTCACGACAAGCTTCAGACAATTCTTTCATTGGATCTCTCCCGAACGGAGTAGCATCTACTATATTAAAATCATTAACTTTTGAATCGAACATCGCAAATCCTTCGTGATGCTTACTCGTAATTATGATATATTTCATGCCAGAATCTTTAGCTAACTGAGCAATTCTCTTTGCATCAAATTTTTCAGGATTAAAATCGTTCGCAATTTTCTTATAGTCTGAAACTGGAATATTGGCTACTCGAGGGTTCATAATCCACTCGCCGATACCATAATACGTTTTATCATTCCAAACACCGGCTAATTTAGAATACAAGCCCCAATGGATAAACATTCCAAAATTACCCTCATCAAATAATTTTGCTTTTTCAGGGCTTACATTATGTACAGAAACATCCTTTTCTCCCCACAATTCATCCATATTTTGTTCTTTCAACCCTGTATTTTTATCTTGAGTATAAACAAGGGAAGAGCTAAAAAAAACCATTAAAAAACTGATAATAAGATATTTCATTACTTTTTACTACTTAAGTTCTGTTATTATTTTTATAACATGTAAAAAGATCATATCAGGTTTATACATCTAATATGATCTTATAAATGATTATAATTGATATCTCGCTCCAATCGTGTATATGGCGCCTTGTCTCGTTAATTGAGTGAATAAAGATGGATTATTGTTAGTGTAATCGCGTCTATCGCTCGCAGTAAGGTTTTGGCCACTAATTGATAATTGTAAATTTTTCATTACCTCAAAATTGGCACGAATATCTAGTCTATCAAAACCATCGGTATATGTAACATTCGATCTTACATCACTACCACCACCAATGTTTCTAAGAAAACTACTTCTCGAGTTGTAAGCAACACGAATACCAAAAAAATCTCCATCATAATATATAACCGAATTAAAGTTATGCTTAGAAGAACCTGGAAAGCTATTGTCTACTTCGTTAATTTCTTTATCGAACTTACTATCTACAAAGGTGTAATTTGCTTGGACACCAAAGTCCCTAAACGTATCACCAATAAATCCTAAAGGCTGTCTAAAGCCAATTTCAAATCCGTATAACTGTACTCCAGTATAATTTACTGGACTAGTTACATTGAATAGTTGATTACCAAGTCCAGGTAATTCAATACCCCAATCAATATCTGGTAGTTCAGAAATATCAACATCAAAAGTGGTTTCGTCCACAATAAAATCATCTATAAGCTTGTAAAAACCACTTAGAACAACAGCGCCGCCCTCATTATTATACCACTCTCCAGTAGTATCAAATTGCCAACTACTATATGGCTTTAATTCTGGGTTTGATAAAGTCGCGGTTCCATTTTGAGTTCCAGCATCTTCAGATTCTGGATTAATATAACTTAAGGTATTTGTAGGACGGAGATCTAAATAGTCTGGTCCAGAAACGGTATTCACTGCTGACAAGCGCAGATTGAAATTACTTTGTAATGCAAAATTTAAATTTAATGAAGGAAGAACATTCCATCTATCAGAAGATACAGTGGTAGGTACTCCGTCATAATTTATATCACCGATAACTTCTGAAGGGTCTGTTAAAGTTATAGTCGAGAAAGCACGACTAAAAATATCCCATTTAACAGCTCGTACACCTACATTACCAGAAACTGGGATTCCGGCAAATATAGATTTAAAATCTAATTGACCATAGAACGCTAAAGTATTCTCTTCTAAATCCCATGAATTTGGGGTTAATAATGGCAAATCGCCATTAGTTACATCAAATAAATCACCTTCAAATGACGATCCCGCTGTTTTTCCGAAAACTTCTGGATTAGCTGCTCTTAGTGCATCTTGATTTACCATTAACCACTGATTTACACCTATGGTTCTTCCTTGAGCAAAGGAAGGATCTAAAGGTCCAGTTATGAAATTATTATAATAAGTATTATTATCCAAATAACCATCACTCCAAGGCTGCCCTCCACCTGCTAATTGTGCTTGCCGGCTATCTAGGTACGTAGTACTATAGCGTCCACCAAAATTTAGTTTAAGATTTTGGTTAAACTCTTTTGTAATATCAATCCGTCCAGCTTTATTATTTCCTTCGAGCATAATATCTCTTAAGAATACCCAATCTCTAATTTCAGGATTGTTAAAATCAAGAATTGTAGCTTGATCAACATTAAAAACAGCTAAATCAGATTTCAAATCGAAACTCATTGAAGGCACATATGTCCACACTTGCGTAAAGGTTAACCTTTGGTCGAAGCTTATATTAGAATATGAATAATCTCCAGCTATTAACCAATCACCCTTTTGCCACTCTAAGTTCAAACCTGTCATTAAACTCGATTGGAAGTTATCGTATTGCGTAGGTAAAATCGCCGTTTGAGATATAGGATCGCTAGAGTTTATTGAATTAAAATATCTCAATACATTATTATCGTCTATATCTAAATCAGCACTCGGAAAAGTGGTATTATTTGTTTCATTTTGCGGAAATAATCTAAACTGATTACGTTCAGATCGGTTATCAAATTCCGTATATAACAAATCTCCTGTTATCTCTAAATTCTCAGTAATTTTCCATTGCAAAGCAGAAGACACACCATATCTATCTAATGAATTACGTACCGGATTATATCGTGTTAAGCCTGGTGACAAAACCCCCTCATGAACAACATCTCCAATACCATCTCCATCAGTATCTTCATTTATATTTCTTGGCACATACCCCATAACATATGAATCGAAAGCACGATTAGAGCTACTAGTTATTGCAGACACAACGAAGCCAAGTTTATTATTACTTGTTTTAAATCCTAGCAATCCACTTAAACGAGGTAACATCGCTTTATTATCACCATAGTCATTTATATCTCCTCTTACATTCACAATTCCGAAATAATTTTTGCCTTCTTCAAATCGTAAAGACAATGGTCTTACTGTCTGAAAGTCTACTGCACCTCCTAAACCAGGACCTACTAACTGTGCTTCAGACGACTTATACACCATAGCCCCTTGAACCACCTCGGTAGGTAAGACATCTAAATTAAATTGACGCAATTGATCTATTCCTTCAGAACCTGCAGAAAGAGGAGTTCTTCCGTTGACTGTAATATTAACAAACTGAGGCCCCACCCCACGAATTGACACACGATCACCTCCTCCATTACCAGAATCATCCCGTTCAACCTGAAGACCAGGTACACGTTGTAAGGCATCTGCCATATTTTCATCTGAGTAGTTCCCAATATCTTCAGGAGTAATCGCTTCTACTACACTAGCTGCCTTTCTCTTAACAGCTATTGCTCTTTGTTCAGAACCTCTAAATCCCTTAATTACAATAGCATCTAATTGCGCCACGCTTTCTTTTAGAACTACATCAATAGTGTTATTATGTCCTAAATTAATACTTACAGCTTCGAAGCCTACATAAGAAAATTGAATATTATTATATTCACTTGGAACAATTAGTTCGTATTTACCATCTATATCTGTTGTAGTCCCTATGCTACTACCTTTTACAATTATGGTAGTTCCCCCTATGGGCATATTATATTCATCTGTTACCGTTCCTGAAATATGTCTTTCCTGTGCGAACCCGAAGACGCTGGTTATAACAAACAGCAAAAAGAACAGTTTATTTTTTTTAATAATTTTCATAATGGTTTAATGATTTAATGATTTAAATTTATTTGTTATCGATACAAAAAGATTGAAAACATCATAAATTAACTTCCTCTAATCCATCTAAATCTTTCGATTATCACCCATTTTATCAAAACAACCATAGAAAAAAACAATAAAAAATACTGACTACCAAACATTTACATACAAACCAACGGAATAAGTTAAATCTTCTTTAAACCTATAAGTTATAACTCATTAACAAATTCATTTAGCTCTAATAACTTTTCTTAAACACTTAAATAATAAATCCTGGAATGTCTAGTTTAGTTGGTAGTCTTTGTTAAGCTAAAAACTATTAAATTCACTTCCTATGACCCGATTAAAATACGACAAAGAATTCAAGCAAACGATTGTAGACTTATTGTCTATTGAAAACCCGAAATCTATTGATGAAATCTGTAAAGAGTATAGTTTAAAAAAGCCTAGTGTTTACAGATGGCTCAAGGAGTTTAAAACAGAAACAGGCTCCTTTAAAGATGAAGCCACGTTAGCTTTAGAAAAAGAGAATCGCTTGCTTAAAAAACAGCTTAATGATGCCAAGGAAGAACGAGACATCTTAAAAAAGGCTGTAAGCATCTTCTCCGTGAGCGACAAGTATGGTATAGATTCATCAAAGAACATACAAAAACCTATACTGTTGATAAGATGTGTAAACAGATGCGTGTAAGTGTCAATTCCTATTATTCTTGGCTTAAAACTAAAGAGATACCTAAAATTCAAACTAGAACTTCTTTTTACAAAGACCGCATCCAACAGGTTTGGAAAAATAGTCGAAATGTTTATGGTTCGTCTAGGATTCAGAAACAATTAGAAAGAGAAGGAATCTATTTAAACCGTTCTTATGTAGCTCTTTTAATCAAACAAATGGGAATTAGAAGTGTGATTTATAAGACATTTAAAGTAATGACTACAGATTCTAATCACGAGCTTCCAATTGCTGAAAACGTGCTCAATAGAGATTTTAATAGTCCTGAATTAGGACATAAATGGGTGTCCGATATCACCTATATAAAAGTAGGTAAACAATGGAATTATGTAACTACTATTTTAGATTTAGCAGATAGAAAAATAATAACTTGGACATTAAGTAAAGATATGACTACACACAATACAGTCTATAAAACTTGGTTAAAACCTATACAAGTAAGACATATTACGAATCATCATATTTTTCACTCGGATAGAGGCGTACAATATGCTTCAAATAAAATCAAAGACTTGTTTCATAATAATGTGAAAATAACCCAATCAATGAGTAGAAAAGGGAATTGTTGGGATAATGCAGTAGCGGAATCCTTTTTTAAAACACTTAAATATGAATGCACTAATAGATATATGTTCAAAAATATGTTATAAGGTCATAGAACCATTAATGATTACATCAAATGGTACAACTATCAAAGATTACATTCTAGCTTATAATATCTAACTCCTGCTGAAATGGAACTTAAAATTAGATTAAAATTCAATCAAAATGTCGCTTAAAATATTATACCAAATTTACTAGGTAGTCCATTTTTTAATATTAAAATTTCTAGATTAATTTGGATATATATGTTTAGAAGTATTAAATAATACTCTTTACTTATTGATATAATTTTCTTAATGATAAGGTAATTATATTTTTGATGTCAGATTATTATTTTAGCCAATAAAATTAGCCAATACTATACTCAAATTTCTATCTTTAATATTATGAAAAAAATTAGGTTAATTCTACTTTTTTTTTTGTTTAGAACTGTTGCTTTTCACCTTAACTCATGTAGTATCTTTACACGCTCAAAACTTTGAACGCTTTTCTAATAAAGAAGGGTTTAATCAGAACACCATTACATCTATTACCCAAGATAAATATGGCTTTCTTTGGTTTGGAACACCCAATGGACTAATAAAATATGACGGATACGAATTTGAAACCTACACCACACAATCTCAAACCAATGGACAAATTTCTAGCAATAATATTAAGAGTCTATACAACGATAACAATGGCGTATTATGGGTGGGAACCAATGTAGGAATAACTATTTACATCCCTTGGTTAGAGAAATTTTACCAAGTTCCACTTTTATCTAAGTTAGACATTAGTCATATTACTTCGGATGATACCGGGAACATTTGGTTTTCTGGAGAAAACAAACTGCATTATTGTAAATTAACCGATACTAAGGCCGGACTATTTAGTGTTTCAGATAATTTACTTACTGATTACCCAAATATTTCGACAATAAATAGTTTCAACTTTATCCCGAATAACAAACTCCTTCTGGCTACAGACTCTGGCATAAAAGAAGTAGTAATAAATACAAAAACTCCTAAACAAATCAGTATAAATTCACTTATGACTTTTACCAAGATTGATAATACCAATGTTTTAATTATTAAAAAAATTAAAGATAAATATTGGATTGGTACCGAAAATGGATTATATCAATCTAACCTCTCCAACAATAATTTAAAGGATTTAAAAAAAATTAATCAAGAAAGGCCAATTAAAATTAATACGATTTTTGAAGATGCAAATAAAGATGTATGGGTAGGTACTAAGAATAATGGTCTCTTTAAATATTTAGAAAATGAAGATCGATTTTTAAATTATGACTACGACCCAAAGAACCCTAACGGACTAAGTAGTAACCAAATAAACACCATATATCAAGACAATTATGGCGTACTATGGATGGGGACAGCCCAAGGTGGTATTAATAAATTAGACCTTTCTCAGAAACAATTTATTACCTATACTAAAAATCCTTACGACCCCACGGCAATTACAGACAACTTAATTACTTCTATTATAGAGGACAATACAGGAAAACTATGGCTTTCAGTTTATAATAATAACGATATTTTACGTAGTAAGACACCAGTAAACGACAAAACCGTAAATCATCTAAAATTTGAGAATTTAATACCCCAAATTCCTTTTCCTATAAATAGTACAATTCGGTGTATTTACGAAGACCAAAATGGATACATTTGGTTTGGTACATCGACAAACACTTTTGTTTACAATCCATTAAAAAAGGAATATAAAACCGTTGCTTTTATAAAGGATGATGCCCATTTACCTGAATATGAATACCGAGATATCCTTCAAATAGATAATCAGCATATTGTTTTTGTCGGAAGTAAGGTGAGTGTCATTGAAAACCCCTGGAGTATGATTCAACAAGAAAAAGTTCCTAAATTTAAAATTAAAGCATTTTTAAAATTAGATGAAAGAACCTTTTGTCATACTATTATTAAAGATCATGCTAATCGACTTTGGATAGGCACTAACAAAGGATTATTAAACGGTGTATTTGATGGACATAAACTTATTATTAACGATAAATATTCTGATGAAAACAAAGATTTTCCAAGATTAAGTTATGCCAATGTATTTTCTTTGCATGAAGATCAATCTGGAAATATTTGGGCAGGCACATTTGGTGGGGGTTTAAATAAAATTAGTTTAACCCCCAATGGAGATCTTAAAAATATAGAATACTTCAGAAAAAACGATGTACTTCCAGACGATGCCATTTATGGCATTTTACAAAATGGTAAAGATGATTTATGGCTGAGTACAGATATGGGCTTGGTGAAATTTAATATGCAATCCGCAAAAACCGATGTTTTTGATGTAAGAGATGGGTTAGCACAAAATAATTTTAGACAAGCCGCCTATTTTAAAGGCACTTCGGGGTACTATTATTTTGGCGGATTGAATGGATTAACCATCTTTAAACCCAATACTATACACCATAATAGAACACCACCGAAAATTATAATTACTTCGCTACTAATTAATAATAATGAAGTTAAAATTGGAGAAAAATTAAATAATAATACCATATTAAATAAATCAATTGCTGAAACCGAAAGTATCGCGGTAAGTCAAAATGAACAATCGATAGCTTTTCAGTTGGTTGTAGAACACTCTACAACTCCCACAAAAAACAAATTCGCATATAAGCTCGAAGGATTCAATGATAATTGGTTAGAATCCGAAAAAGGCAAAAATACCATAACTTACACCAATCTCTCTGCAGGTGAATACATTTTTAAAATTAAAGCAGCAAATGGTGATGGAATTTGGAGTAGCAAAACCAAAAATTTAGCAGTTAAAATATTGCCTCCATGGTATCAAACTTGGTGGAGTTACCTTTTATTTGCTGTACTTACAATATTAATTTGTGCTGCGGTAATGATTTACTTATTTCAACATGAGCGCTTAAAACAAAAATTAATTTACGAGCAACGAGATAAAGAACGTATTGATACTATAAACCAAGGAAAGTTTCGCTATTTCACGAATATCTCTCATGAGTTTAGAACACCATTAACCCTAATTTCTGGGCCATTAGAACAAGTAATCACCAAAAACAAAGACGACACACAATCCAAATATTTAGCAATCATTCAGAAAAACACGAAACGTCTTTTAAGTTTAGTCGACCAATTAATTACTTTCCGCCAAGCCGAACAGGGGTATATTAGTTTAAACTTAAGTAGAATTTCATTAGCTGACTTTATTCACCCAACCACAATAGCTTTTGAAAATTACGCAGAAGAAAAACAGATAGACTTCTACTTCAATGTACTTTCACCGGACGAAGAAATTATAATCGACATTGAAAAAGTAGAGCGTATTTTGTTTAATCTTCTCTCCAATTCGTTTAAAAATACACCTGCCAATGGCCGTATTGGTGTAGAAGCCGATATTATTAATTCAGGAAATGACAAGGAGATAAAAATTGATGTTATTGACACTGGAAGAGGGATTCCTGAAAAGGATTTAGCAAATATTTTTGAACGTTTTTACCAATTAGGAACCAATAAAGATCACATAAGTGGCGGTGGAATTGGATTAGCATTCTGTAAATCTTTGATCGATTTATTTAAAGGAGAAATAGCGGTAACAAGTCAACCCCATGTAGAGACTCGGTTTTCAATTAAAATCCCTTCTACCCCGTCTTTACAATATGATGTTTCTGAAGTTGAAACTTTACCAAAATCTTATATTAAAAACTGGGTGCCACTATCGAGCGATTTTAAGGCAGACCGTGTAGAGGTAACTACAATTAAAGAAACAACTAAACGTACAATACTCATTGTTGAAGACGAAGAAGATGTGCAGTTATTTTTAAATAGTTACTTTAAAAATGACTATAATATTTTGATTGCTCAGGATGGTTTAGATGCTTTATCTATACTACAAAAACAAGAACCCGACCTCATAATAAGCGATGTAATGATGCCTAACATGGATGGCTTTGCGTTTTGTGAGAAGGTTAAATCAGACCCAAATTTTTGTCATATTCCTATTTTACTTTTAACAGCCTTAGGAGACGATTTAAACCTTATTAAAGGTTTAGAATATGGCGCTGATGAGTATATTAGCAAACCTTTTTCTTTAAAACATTTGGCTTTACGTGCGGATAAATTGATTAAAAACAACTTAAAGCTTAAAGAACATTTTAAGAAAAAAAGTACCCTACCCATAGGTGACATCAGAGTCTCTGAACGAGACGAAAAGTTTTTAAACAACATCATTACTGTTATAGAAAAAAATATATCTGACTCGAATTTTGGAGTAGAGGAATTAGCCTCGGAATTAGGTATAAGTACCTCACATTTCTACAGACGCATTAAACAACTTACTGGTCAAGTCCCGAATGTATATTTAAGAAATTTTAGACTACAACGAGCTGCCGAATTATTGAAAAGCAACAAAGACTATAATGTCACCGAAGTGATGTATCAAATAGGAATAGAGTCTCCTCCCTACTTTTCAACAGCCTTTAAAAAACTACATGGAGTATCTCCTTCACAATTTCTAAAAAATTAAAACATTTAAATTAATCCACTTTACAATTTAGTCAAAAATAAATAAAACACTATTATAGAGGATCTATTATTAACTATTTTCTTAATCGAAACGCCAAATTCTTTTGCTGAATCATTTCACAAAGGTAAAGGCTTTAAGTGCGTAACTTAGAGGGTAAGAAACCTAGATTCTTCCTATATAGACTAACCTCAATTTTTGCATAAACACAACAATTAGACTTTCTACTGAATAAACATAATATCAACTTTTAATAGAATACAACTACTATAAGTTCATCAAAATTGTTAAAATAAATCTTAATACCAAATAACTTTAAATATTACCAAAACAAATGATAAAACCAATAAAGGTTTTTTGACACATTTTTCTGTACCATCCCAATAAAAAAAAGGCTTCACATTGATGTGAAGCCTTGTAAACTCTAGTTACGGGAACTGGACTAGAACCAGTGTCCGTCGGTTTCTATACTTTTTAATAAATACACTAATATGTAAGTATCATCTACTTGAGAGATTTGTGGGTTATGATACGTATGCGTTTTGCTTGCAAAGGTTGTATCTACAAAAGTATATGGCCCTTCGGGGCTGTTGCCTTTATAATGTACAATTTTACTGTTTTTACTCCAGCTACCAGCATTTGGAATAGCCGACATAAACACATGCAATTTACCTGAAGCATCATAAATTGGAGCCATACCCCAATGCCACCAATCCTTTGGTGCATCTAAAATATATTTTCCTGGTATATGGGATTTAACAAAAGAAGACTCTTTTACCAATAGCTCTTTTTTACAAGAAAAAGCTAGAATAACAAGCGTTAATAAAATAAAGCTATGAATTTTGTTTTTCATTAGTTTTTAATTGTAAAATTCTTGAAATAACATAAGTTCGCTTGTCTCAATTCAACCAATATATTGCTTGAATATTGTTTCTGCCAAAAAATTGGCTTTAAATCTTAAAAAGGAACTACTACTCTAAACAATAAATTACAACCGAATGATTTTTGCTTTTACGTATCAAACCGAAGCATGTTCTAGAGCTTTTGTCTAAGCCCTCAGGAGCATCAATTAGAATGATTAGTTCAATCGTACTCTATTCAGGCTTTAGCCCTATTAATGCATGACTTGTTTTATAGTTAATATAACGACTTGTGATTTTTTTATTTATTTATGTCCTTAATTGAAATTATTGCGGCCCAACCGCCTCCAGCAGACATTTCTGCAGTGATTTTAGAATCCTTATTTACTTCTATTATGTCTATTTTATAGTCTTCTGCAAATCGGTTCGCATTTTTACCATCTCTAAACACCTCCATTTTAAAGTTCCCTTCTTTTAAGAAAGACAGATCCAATTCTAATTTCCTTGAAGTCCAATCTGTCATTGCTCCTATATACCATTTAGACCCCTTTCTTCTGGCTACTGCAATATAATCTCCAATTGCTCCATGAAGCACAATCGTTTCGTCCCAGATTGTTGGGATTTGTGAGATAAAATTAACCGTTTCTTGCTCTTTGTAATATATAGAAGGAGAATCGCAAAGCATCTGTAAAGGCGCTTCATAAACAACATACATAGCTACCTGATGTGCACGTGTTCCAAGACTCATAGGACGTTCAAAGTTAATCTGAAAATCGGCATCTTGCCTATTAATCATAGCTCCTGGCGTATAATCCATTGGGCCAGCAGCCATTCTTATGAAAGGAATGGTTACATTGTGTTCTGGGGTTATACTTTTACTAAATTTATTATTTTCGCTTCCCTTTACGCCTTCATAGTTAACAACATTCGGATACACTCTTCGTAAACCCGAGGGTTTGAAAGATCCATGAAAATCAACCAACAACTCGAGCCTTGCACATTCTTTAGCTATTTTTTCATACGAGTTAACCATATATTGGTCGTTTCGTTGCATAAAGTCTACTTTAATTCCTTTTGCTCCCCAACTCTTGTAAGTTTCAAGAATTTGAACAAGGTTTGCGTCCAATGGCTTCCAAAGAACCCACAGAATAATTTCTACATTTTTCTCTTTTCCATACCTGATCAACTCAGGCACATCTATATCAGGATTAAAATCAAGGATTTTAGTGGTTGATTTGGTCCATCCTTCATCAAGTATTACGTATTCAATATTATTAGATGAAGCAAAATCAATATAATATTTATAAGTAGCTGTGTTCAGACCCGATTTGAAATCCACTCCATAAATGTTATTAGCATTATACCAATCCCAAGCTACTTTACCTGGTTTAATCCATTCTGTATTCTTAATAGCTAGCGGTTTGGATAATTGAAAAGTAAGATTACTCTCTACAAATGTTCGGTCGTCATCACTTATCATAAAAACTCTCCAAGGATAGTCTCTACTCCCTGATACCTTAGCAATATAATCTGCCTCCTTGGTAATGGTTTGGTGTCGATCTTGTTTTTTCTTAGTGTCTATTTCAAGAACAAATTTTGGGTGGATAGCATCCATAGTCGTACTTCCATTCCCTTTTACAAACATTCCAGGGTAATCATGAAGTGCTGTTTCGGTAAACAGAACTTTCGCATTATCTGTAGTAAAAACTACTGGCAGGCTGCAAAATTCATCAGACGCTATTTCAACTAATGATTTTTTTAAATAGAGGCGTTCATTATGTGAATACATTTTGTTTTCTTTTGGAAAAAACGATCTTGCACCCTCAGGAAAAGTTAAGGACATTTTTTCCTCCATTACATTTTTGTCACTGGTACTCTCATCAGCAAATTGGTAGGCCACACCGTCATTGTATGCACGAAATTTGAGCTGATATTTCCCCTTGAATGTAAGTGTTAATTGAACAAATTCATCCTTAATTACAGCATCTTTATGAGGTATAACAGGAGTGATTATCGAAGAATACTCTTTTATTGAATGTCGTTTTACTTGTGAGTTTGTACCAAAATCTTGTCCTGAAGAGAAATTCATTCCGATTCTAGCTTCTTTGATTATTACATTTTCATTAAGTGAGGCAGACCAAGAGATTTCACCATTAACAACAACCTGTAACCGTATGTTTTTATTCGGAGATTTTATTTCAAAAGTTTGAGAATAAATTTGTTGTACCATCAGAAATAGGGTAAGTAAGATAAATGCTATTTTTTTCATTGTTATAAAATTCTTTTTTTTGAATGAAACTACCTGTTTCTTATAAATTAGTTCTTTGTTGTCTGACTTAAAATTATTTTGCTTAGTTTTTCCAGAGCATTTATAGTACTCTAAATAAGTAATGAGGCTGTCTTTTATTTTTTTTTGGAAAAATATAAGACAGCCTCAACTAGAAAAATAAACATCTATTATTCATGTTTTTACTATTCTAATTAACAATTAGGTAAGTATTTAAATGTCCGGATTTAATGATATAGATACCTTTACTGAGGCCGTTTTGATAACCAAATAATTTCCATTTATTATATCTCTTTCCGTCATCGCCAGTATATGTATCTACATACGAAAAATTTTGACTTATTAGTTGACCATTAAGGTTGAAAAGTTTAATATCCTTTTGATCAAAAGGAACGCCTTGAATTATCACCTCATAAGTATCTTGGTTAATCACATTAGGAATAACCTTCAACTGATGGTCTTCTAGATTTAATGAAGCCACACCTAATGATTTAAATTCCCAATCTACCTTGGCTAAACCTTTTGCTGCATCAAGCCAAACTGAAGCGTGTTTAAATTCTCGGGTCCATATATCGCCATTTCGGATAGCAGCACCAAGAGGTTCGCCTAAAGGGTATTCAAATTCAGGGAATGGAGGGATTGTTCTAAATAGATCTTTTCCAGCATCATCAGCAATAGGAGTACTCTGATATGCCATATAAGAATACTCGTTGGCTCCTAAAAGAAATATAGCGAGTCTAAATTCAAAATACGCATATAGCTCAGCCAAATCATCCTTTTCCGTTTGGTTAGGTAAGGAGCTATAAAACTCTGGCATTGCATCCAAAGCTTTTGTTCGCATTTCTTCAATGGTAAGTGTTGGTGCAGGTGTGGGTTTTTCAATTGACATATTAAAAAAAGTCATTTTACCGTCTTCGCTAATGGTCTTATAAAGTTCAATACCTGTGTTTAGATGTTCTGTATAACTATCCCCATAGCGTTCAAAATTTTCTATATAATTACAATGGGCATAATCCTTCACATAACTATAATTTCCATCGGGCAAGAACCACGGTTTTAAGAAATTACCCGTTATAATCATTTTATCGGCAAATTCATCTCGAATGGAAGCTAATAATGGTTTTAAATAATCCTCAGTATAACTATTATCATAATAAGGATCTTCACCAATTTTGTTTCCCCAATAGTCATAACCACCGTGCGCAGCTCCCTGCCCAATTCTAATTGCATCGGTTAGTGCATCAACAAACATTACATGACCAGGCACCTGATCATCTATTCTAGATTGCATATCACTTATCCACCATTCCTGTATTTTTTTACCAAAATATTCTGTGTTGGTATTTAGCAAATTATAATATGGGTGCACTGTGTTTAGATAGACGTTAGGAGACCCTCCAGCATTATACATAAACCACTCGGGAACATCTGAAAATACCGTGTCTAATCCCGTATAATGTCTTACCAAATTTTTATAAGTAAATCTATAAATCCTTTTGGGGTAAGGAATTGTGAAATCTTCTCTTGAACTCTGTGTGAGATTACTTTGAAGATTAATAAACATACATTTTTTGGCAATAATATCAACAGCCTCACTCGGGAATGGGGGATCATGACGATAACGTACCAAAACTCCTCGCTGAACTTTATCCCAAGTATAAGTGTCGAGATGAGATAAATGCTGAGGCAAATAATCCATAAAATCGGTTTGTGACCTAGAAATATGTGTACATAAAATAGCTATAAGTGTAATAGTGTATTTTAGTCCTAAAAAATGCAAATGTCTTTTCATAATTTTAGTTATTTTTAATTTTTAGTTATTAAAATCCATCACTAGATTTTATTTTATAAATTCTCTTGGTCTTATTTGTCTCTAATACTTTAGTTTTTATTAATCTTGTATACCAAAAAAGAGTAATTCTTCCGACTCTAACTTGATAAAATAAATTATATGAATTTTCATGTCGGAATAAAAAGATTTTTCACTCCTTAACAGTAACGATTTTCTTAAGACGAATATCTTTACTTGAAGCACCCACCTGAATTTCAAAATCGCCAGGTTCTACCTCATATTGGCGTAACATGGGGTTGTAATAGCGGAAATCTTTACTGATGTCTAAATCAAACGAAATTGTTTTTGTTTCACCTTTTTTAAGAGCTATACGGTCAAACTTTCGTAGTTGTTTTACGGGCATCCATGTATCTGATTTAACATCTTTAATATAAAGCTGTACCACTTCTTCACCATCAAATTTTCCTGTATTTTTAATTTTTACTGATACTGAAAGTTTCTCCGAGCTATTTAATACTTTTTTATTAACACTTAAGTTAGAATATTCAAAATTGGTATAACTCAGGCCATGGCCAAAAGGGAATAATGCTTCTCCAGTATAATATCTATAAGTAAATCCTTTACCCGCTCGCATGTTATAATCTTTAAAATCGGCTAATTCATTAGTTGAAGTATAAAAAGTTACGGGTAATCTTCCTGCTGGATTATAAGCACCAAATAGCACATCGGCCACAGCATCTCCTCCACGCTGTCCAGGATACCAAGCCATTAACATAGCATCCAATTCATCTTCTAGACCACTGCATGCAATGGAACCACCAGACATTAAAACAAACACTATTGGGGTGCCTGTTTTTTTCATGGCTTTTAGTGCATTCAACTGAATTTCTGGCAATTCAATGGTTGTTCGGTCTCCTACATTAAATCCAGTAACACCTGTGCGACTTTTCATTTCCTCACCTTCCCAAGTAGCATCTAATCCTCCAACAAAAACAGCTACATCGGCATTTTTAACATCGGTTAAGGTTTTATCTGAAAGCTCATAAGGGTTTGTATTAATCGCTTCATCTTCTTGGCTTGGAAGCACCCATACCAATTTGACTTTGGCATTGCCCATATTCTCGAAATAGTCTAGTTTAATATCATAATATTGTCCTTTTTCTAAATGAATTTCGGCTAAAGAAGTTGCCATAACATTATTATGCCAAGCATCTGTTATTGGTTTGCCATCAACCCAAAGTCGGTTACCATCATCCGATTCTACTCCTAAAATATATTTACCTGTTTCTGGTGCTAATAACTTACCAGACCAACTAATAGAAAATCGGTCGATATCTATAGCTTTATCTTCCGTTAAAATACCCTGAGCAATAGCTGTGGTAGTAGGTGAACTAGTAGGCGACCATTCAAAATTAATTTCAGGATCAATTCTTTGAAATACGGGCTGTTCTTTTAAATTTCTATTCCTGTAATAGGTTCCTGTTAGACCTTGTTCTTGCTTCCCATTTTTGTTTGTTGTAAATAAATATTTACCATCAATAACATTGTATTTATCATTAACCAATTCAGCCGTAACTAACGATATTCCTTGTGAATAACTAATTTCCACATCATTTCCTGCTGCTTTTCTGATGCCCTCTATGACTGAAACAGGATTTGAAGCTGTGCCATAATAATTTCCGCGTAGGGCATTAATATTATCAGCATTGGGTCCTACAACGGCTATTTTTGAAATCTTACTTTTATTTAATGGTAAAACCCCATTATTTTTCAACAAAGTCATTGATTTCTGAGCCATTTCTAAGGCTACTTGATTATGAGGCTCGCTGTTATTAACTTCTATAGGAATGTTTGCAAAGGGCACATCTTCAGCTTTGTCGAACATACCCAATTTCATTTTTGCTAATACCAAACGATATACCGACAAATCGATTTCACCTTCATCAATTAAACCCAATGCAACCGCATTCTTTAAATACGTTTGATAAACCGATCCGCAATTTAAATCGCAACCTTTTCGAACGCCAATTGCTGCGGCTTCTTCTGGTGTGTTCACTATTTTATGAAACTTATGAATATCTCTAATCGCACCACAATCGGAAACCACATAACCTTTAAAGCCCCATTTATTTCGTAAAATATCTTCGAGTAATAACCAACTAGCACAAGACGATTCCCCATCTACTCGATTATAAGCCCCCATTATTGAATATGCTTTTGCATCAACAACTAAATCTTCGAATGCAGGCAAATACGTTTCCCATAAATCCCGTGTATTGGGGGTAACATTAAAAACATGCCTTTCTGGTTCCGGGCCATTATGTACTGCAAAATGTTTGGGTGTAGCTACAAGTTTCATGTATTTAGAATCATCGCCCTGTAAACCTTTTACAAACTGCATACCCATTTGCCCTGTAAGGTATGGGTCTTCGCCGTAAGTTTCATGTCCGCGCCCCCAACGAGGATCTCTTAATATATTGATATTTGGCGACCAAAAGGTTAAGCCAAAATATCTACCATAATTCTTATTACGAATCGCCTCATGATATTTCGCACGAGCTTCATCGCTAATAATATCGGCTACTTTCGTCATCATTGCTGTATCGAATGTAGCCGCCATACCAATGGCTTGAGGAAAAACGGTAGCGTTTCCTGACCTGGCAACCCCGTGCAAACATTCATTCCACCAGTTATATTCTGGAACCCCTAAACGCGGAATTGCAGGCGACCTATCACCCAATTGAGCAATTTTCTCATCCAGTGTCATTTGACTAACCAAATCTTTAGATCGTGTTTCAAAATCTAGACTAGTATCCATGAACTTTTTGTTTGCGTTTGATACGCTTTGTCCGCTAGCAGAAAGAACTATTAAAATTAGTAATCCTGTTAATAAATTAAGTTTCATAAAAGTTTTAATAGTTAAAGTTTATTGCAATCCCATTTTAGACACATCCAATGCTTCGATGCCTATTTCTAAAGCTGGACTTTCTGCTTTGAACCTGAAATCTCCTTTTAATGCATCTACAAACATGGGCTCTGCGAAAACACTATTTTGCTCCTTTCCAACCTTACGCATTTTCGCAAAATGTGCATCCATCCAAGAAGGATTTGTTGGATGACTATAAAGGTTAGAATCCATGTCTGTTTCTACAATTAATGGTTGCCCATCTTCACTTCTTTGAATAGGTCTTTCTCCGTATGCTATACTTTCTGAAGGATGTGACACTATAATATTATGATGTACTTTTGAACCTTTTACGCTAACCCACTCAAAACTCACATACCCCCATTTAGGAGAAGATATTGGATTAACAATAAAATTATTGATAATATCATTTACCCCTTTTGAAGCGATTCCTGCGCTAAAACCGTAATTGTTATTTAGGATATTTCCATAAATTAAAGTTTCATGTTGGTCGTCATCACAACGAATAGCTGCGGGGAAGGAATGCTCTAAATTATCATGTATATAGTTGTAGCGAATAATATTACCTGTTCCCGCTCCTGAAATATATATGGCGTTCCCATCGGATAGTAATTGCACACTATGCGTAATTTCATTGTATTCAAAAACATTATGTCTGGAATGGTTGTACTTTTCACGAATCTTCCAGTTTTCGTAGGTTTCGATCGTATTTTCTTTAACTGTTTCCGGAATTTCATTCTGCCTAATAGTTCTACCGCCTTCTCCATTTAAATCTCTATTAGGCTCTACTCTATTAGTAATCATTACAGCTGCATAACCGCTGTGGTGTATAAAATTGTTTGCAATATGATTAGAGCCACTTTGCCAAGCCCAAATCCCTGGAGAATGCCAAGTAATCTCACTAAAATGATGTATGTGATTATTGGTAATATCGTTATGATGATTCACATCTTTTGTTCCTGCTCCATAACCGGCAAGCAAAATTCCAGCTTCACCTAAATGAGCAAATTCACAATTGGCTATACGATTACGTTGTGCATATAAATCTAATCGGATACCAGAACCTCCCGAATTTAGAAAATTACAATCTGTTACTACGCAGTCTTCCGCTCCACGAAATCGAATCATGGCTGAAGGTTTATCAAACATATCCCAATCATGCTGCATACCCCAACCCAAGCGGTTTTCATCATTTGTCCAAGCCAATCGGTCGGCATGAGTAAATGTAATCCCTTTAAATGCAATTCCTTTAACGGGGATATCGGTTGAACCATTATAATCAATCTGACCTTCAACCCGAATAAGTTCGCTAGTAGTTGGAGCTAATATCCCTTGAGGTTTTCCTTCTGGCCCTATGTTTTTAGGCCACAAATAAATTTTTCGCGTTTTAGTATTTACTACCCATTCTCCTGGCTCGTTTAATGCTTCAATGCTGTTTTCAACCCAAATAGTTGCTCCCGTAGGATTGTGAACCCATGCTGGTAAATTATCTATTGTATAGGTCGCAGAAACACCCGTTTCAGCTACTAATTTGTTTTCATCAACGTTTTTAAGTGGTAGCATATTAATTACCCAAGGTCGATAAGGTCTAACTTGAACTTCTATATCCTCAATGTTATCCCTATTTTTCAGAGCTCCTTTTGGAAAATAAATATGTTTTTTATCGCCCTTTTGTGTTGGAGCAAAGCCTTCATTTCTTGCTCTAGTTAAACGGCCATGACTATCATAAAGCGTGTAGAATTTTTCTAATCCTTCAGGCATATCAGCCACCCATACATGACCTATCGCATTAGATGGTAGTTCAGATGGAGCCGTTTTCAATAACTTCCAACCTGTAATCGGCATACCAGCGCTAAGCACCGGATGTTCATTAGGATAGGCTGAAATAGTTAAATGTGTTGGCAGAGTAGTTTCTCCTGCACCATAGCTATCTAGGGTTACATGCTCAGATTTTTCAGATCTTCCATCTTCATTTCTTAAAACCAAGGTTTCGTTTAGTTGATGACGACCCTCTCGTAAATATATAATTATAGGATTTTCAAAACCATTTTTTCTAAAATGTCTAGAGGCTGTTATTGCCTTTTGAAGAGTGGCGTAAGGATTTGTAATACTACCATTTCCCGAATTATCCCCTTCTACCGAGACATAAATTTCTTTAATGATTTTATCTTTTGAATTCTTTGAACAAGAGACTAGTAAAAGCATTAAAACTAAAACAAGTATAACCTGTGTAACAACAGTAAAATGATATTTTAAAACACTATATTCTTTAATTAACTTACTCATGTTTCACAAAGGATTACAATACGTATTAATTAATTTATTTCCACGAGATTTTAGCTTCTTTAGTCTCTGTATTTACCCAAACAGAAGCATGTTCAAACTCTCTAGTAAACTCCCATTCATTTTCAACAAGTCGTTTATAAGCGCCTTTTGGAGATCCAATTGGTTTTTGTAATTCAGGATAATCTACCAAGGGTCCGCGTTCTAATCGCCATCCCCAACCATATTTAAAATAAGCATAGGGTTGAGCACCTATTAAAAAGCAAGCTTGATAATATTCTAGGCGCTCTTTTGATAATTGTTCTAGGGCTATTTCCCTTTCCTCCCCAGTTAAACCATCTATTGCTGGATTTCCTTCTGCTTCAACACCGATACGAAATACCGAAATTTTTCCCGCTTTGGCGTTGTTTAGCATATCCTCCCACTCTTCAAGAAGGTTCTCTTTAGACAATTTTTGAGCATTATAATGCTCGAACATGGCTGCATCCACTGCTGGAAAGACATCTTCCACATCTGATGCATTGTTCCCTAACAAAATTTTATCTGCGCCTAATGCTTGTTTTAAATTCGACATCATTTCGCCCATGGCCTTTTCCACCTCAACCTTTTGTGAATTACGCAACCAAACGAAACCATGCATCTGATCAATAAAAACACCATCGGCTCCAGAAAAATTTACTCCAGCAACAACAGCTTTAACCCACCAATCACGAAAATCTGGATTTAATACATCAAAGAAAAAAATATTGTTACGGTGCTCTAATTCTCCTGTAGTTTCATTTACAATAAGAAACTTTTTAAGTTCAGGATACGCATCAATTTTATTTCTTGTGAAATTTTCATTGTAAGAAGTAAACGGCCAAGCATAAGCTGAATTAAAATAATAAAGCACTTTAGTTTCTGGATCAAGCTTTTTAAAAGCCTCTACTTCATGTTTAGTTCCTACCTCTGCGTAACCAAGCACAGATCTGGCATGATCCTTTTCAACACAAACAAAACTAGATTTTCCTGAAATGTTTTCTACCTCGGCTTCCGTTAATGTTCTTGTTCCATTTCCAAACATACTGTATTGAGGTGTCGTGCCCCAATTAAATTTGGGGTAAGAACTCTTGGGTTCAAACAACGTACCATCACTTATCATCAATTCAGATGTACCGGTATCTATTTCTTCTGTGTTTTCGTATTGCGGCCCTTCATTACCAGAGCAGCTTAATAAAGTAATTATCATACTAAAAACGACCATATTTTCTTTTTTTAATACCAATTTATACTTCATAAGTAATTATATTTTTCTTCGAAGGTTTTACACCCAAATTTTCTCAAGTGCATGGCTTGAGTAACTTGATTTGTTTGCTATTATTTAATCCATTCAATTTTTGCCTGCATTTTCTCAGTATCTACCCAAACCGAAGCATGTTCAAATTCTCTAGTAAATTCCCATCCATTTTCTGTTACTCGTTTATATGCCCCTTTTGGTGCTCCAAGTGGTTTTAATAATTCTGGATAATCTACCAAAGGCCCGGTATGTAAACGCCAGCCCCAGCCATATTGAAAATAAGAGTACGGTTGTGCACCTATTAAAAAACAGGCTTGATAATATTCTAATCTTTCCTTGGACAACCCTTCAAGTGATGTACCAGTTGATCCTTTTATTAATGTTTGACTTGCCTCTTCTTTTTCAGCCTCTACCCCTATTCTAAAAACAGATATTTTTCCTGCTTTGGCATTTGCTAGCATATATCCCCATTCTTCAAGTAGGTTCTCTTTACTTAATTTTTTGTTATTATAATGCTCAAACATAGCTGCATCTATTGCAGGAAAAACATCTTTTACTCCAGATGCATTATTACCTAATAAGATTTTATCGGGTCCAATAGCTTTTTTCAAATTCAGCATCATCTCACCCATAGCCTGCTCTACTTCTCTTTTCCTATCATTTCGTAACCACACGAAGCCATGCATCTGATCGATAAAAACGCCATCTGCTTTAGAATCCTTTACGCCTTGGGCTACTGTTTTTACCCACCACGTTCTAAATTCAGGATTTAACACATCAAAACAGAGTGTGTTATTTCTATGAACTAGTTCTCCTGTTTCTTTATTAACCAATATGAATTTCTTCAATTCTGGATAATCATCAATTTTATTTTTTTTAAAATTCTCATTATAAGAAGTAAACGGCCAAGCATAAGCCGAGTTAAAATAAAAAAGCGCTTTAATATTAGGATTTATAGCTTTAAAAGCAGCAATTTCTTCTTTGGCTCCAATTTCGGCATATCCAACAGCTTTATGAGCATGATGTTTTTCAATACAAATAAAATTTGTTTTAGCTGCTATTGTTTTCACTTCCTTAGAACTTAATAATCTAGTACCGTCACCAAACATGCAATATTGAGGCGTAACGTTCCAGTTAAAATTTGGGTATGAATTTTTAGGCTCGAATTTACTACCATCACTTATTAAAAAAGTTTTTTGTGTTGGCGTTTCTTCTGAAATATGTGTCGTGTTCTTTTTAAAAACATGGCAAGAAGAACATAGGGCAATTAATAAAAGGATGCTAATTTGTTTCATTTTTATCACTTATAAGTATTGTAAATAAATTGATTTTTAACCAAAAGAAGCGGTTTTATATGGTAACGCGTTTCTTTAATCAATCATTTTATTACTCTTTTTGTGCTTTACAAGTAATTGGTTAAATCTGAAAAAATAAAGGCGTTTTTGGGCAAAAAAAAAGCTTAAAACAAGAAGTTCAAGCTTTTTTTAAATATTTATTTTTTTGCTGTCTAAACCAAAAACACCGACAAACTCAATGCGCCATGGGCACCAATAACTAAAGATTGTTCGATATCAGCGGTTTTTGAAGGACCAGATAGAAAAACACCAAACCCAGTGTCTTCACCATTTAGCTTTTGGTATGCTTGATGCATAAAAGTTACTAAATCGTCCTTTTTTAAAATAACAACTAAGTGTTTTGTAATAAACGGTAAAATACGCATTGGTAATAAAGCATCATTAAGCCAAATAGCACCGTTTTCGGCAACCCCAACATTACTTTCAACAATTAAAACATCTAAATCTTCTAAATCATGAGGGGTTTTTATTGCCTCTAGATTAATGGTATTAAAATCTTCAGTGTTTTCTAAAGTTGAAAAATTAACTTTGGCTTCCGGGAACAACTTTTGGACTTCCCCAACAACCAGGTCTTTTGATTGCGTTTCAAATACTTGACCACCTGCTGTTTCAACTTTAACCGTAAATTCTTTTAATAGGTCTCGACCGTCTTCAAAAACATCTAAAGCAATGTTTGGAATATTTAAAAGCTTCGGTTTATTCGTTTTTACCCTTGCTAATATATCTGCTCTACTACTCATTCTTTTTTCTGTTTTTATACCATTCATCAAAACTTTCTTTAGGGCCTTTTGGCAAGTCGCGTTCTCTACCCCAAACGTTTGGTTTCGAATTAATCACGCTTTTAGGTAAATTACGTAAAGACCAACGGGCTACCATTCCAACTTTTTCAAACTGCGATGGTTTAGCGAACATTTTGCCCATCATTTCCATAGAAACTTTCTTAACAAATGGTTGCTTCATTTCTTTAGTAATAATTTGACGCCATTTATACAACTGCGCATGGATATCGATTTTTACAGGACATACATCTGAACATGATCCACATAAAGTAGATGCAAAAGGCAAACTGCTATGCTTTTTTAAATCTTTTCCTGGTGATAAAATTGAACCTATTGGGCCTGGAATGGTCGCGTCGTAACTATGTCCGCCACTACGTCTGTAAATCGGACAGGTATTCATGCAGGCACCACAGCGGATACATTGTAAGGAGGCTCTAAAATCTGGACGACTTAACTGCTCGGTTCTGCCATTATCAACAATAACGATATGCATTTTAGCACCTTCACGAGGCTTTCTAAAATGCGATGAATAGGTTGTAATGTGTTGTCCTGTAGCGCTGCGCCCTAGAAGTCTTAGAAAAACCCCTAGATGTTCTTGTTTTGGGATAATTTTTTCAATTCCCATACAAGCAATATGCACTGGCGCTAAATGCGCTCCCATATCGGCGTTACCTTCATTAGTACACACTACAAAACCTCCTGTATCTGCAATGGCAAAATTAACACCTGTAATGGCTGCGTCTGCATTTACAAATTTTTCTCTAAGGTGTTTACGCGCTTCGCCCGTTAAATATTGCGGATCTCCACCACAGGGTTTCGTTCCTAAATGTTCTTGGAATAATTCGTCTACTTCCTCTTTGGTTTTATGAATGGCAGGTAATACAATATGACTTGGCGGTTCTTTAGCTAATTGTACGATGCGCTCTCCTAAATCGGTGTCGATAACCTCTATACCATCAGCCTCTAAAAAAGGATTTAAATGACATTCTTCAGTCAGCATCGACTTACTTTTAACTACTTTTTTTGCATTGTGCTCTTTTAAAATACTGTGCACAATTTTATTATGCTCATCGCCATCTTTAGCCCAATGGACTTGAACGCCATTTTTTAGAGCCTTTTCTTCAAATTGAATTAAATAATTATCAAGATTAGACAACATGTGCGCCTTTATGCCTTGTCCTAAATTACGTAAGTTCTCCCACCCTTCTACAGAATGTACCGACTTATCGCGTTTATGACGTACAAACCAAAGGGCTTTGTCGTGCCAATTAACTTTTTTTTCGTCTTTATTGAATATTGTTGCTGCTTTTGAATGACTCATTTTCTTTTGATCAATTTACACTGTTTAAAATTTCAGCAATATGAAGTATTTTTAAAGGTTGATTATTTCTTGTAACCAATCCTTCTAAATGCATCAAACAAGACGTATCGGTTGCCGTTATAACTTCTGCACCGTTATCTAAATGATCTTGGATTCTATCTTTGCCCATTTTAACGGAAATAGCTTCTTCGGTAACCGCAAATGTTCCCCCAAAACCACAACATTCATCCTGTCGGCTTAATTCAATTATTTCTGCACCTGAAACTTCTTTTAATAATTCACCTATATATGAATATTCTTCCGTCACCTTTTCAGAACAGGATCCAAGTCGCAATCCTCTTAAACCATGACAACTTTTATGAATGCCTATTTTATGCGGAAATCGAGCACCTACATTTTTCACTTTTAATACGTTCAATATGAAATCACATAGTTCATAAACATTTTTTCTCAATTTTATTACTTCTGCTGTTTGAGGAATAATATCAAAATGTTTTTTAACGTGATAGGCACAACTTCCGGAAGGTGTCACGATATAATCAAATCCTTTAAATTTTTCAACGAAATTATTACAAGCTCCTAAAGATTCCCTTTCGTATCCAGAATTCGCCATGGGTTGTCCGCAACACGTTTGTCCTAAAGGATATACCACTTCTACATCCAACTTTTCTAAAAGTTCCAAGGTGGCTTTACCAACTTGCGGATATAATTGATTGATGTAACAAGGAATGAACAATCCTATTTTCATAATTGCAATTTTATGATGATTTAGTTGACAACTCATTAAAAGCTTTTTCGGATGCTTCGTTTAAAGAGATGTCATTTTCCTTTTTAAAGGCATCGGTTAAAGATTTCCATTCATTATAAAACCCCTTTTTAAATGCTTTAAAACCTAATTTCTCAATTCTTTTTCCGTTAATTTCCATATCCTTGACTTTTTAAAATTAATAAGCATGAATTTTAAGTGTTCTGTAACCATATACAGCTATGAAACAGAAGCATAAAAATGGTAATATAAAAGACATATTTACCGCCGCAAAACCACCAATGGCCCCTTGATCTATAATCAACCCTTGTAAAATGGGCATTAAAGCACCGCCTACAATAGCCATAACCAAACCGGCCGCTCCCAACGTTGAATCTTCTTCGCTTAATCCATTTAGTGCAATACCATAAATAGTAGGAAACATTAAGGACATAAATGCGGATGTTGCAATAAGTAAATAAAGCCCCATCATACCTTCAATTAAAATAACTCCAGACGTGGTTATCATGGCACCAATAGCAAATATGGTTAGTAATTTTCTTGAGTTTATGTATTTCATTAAAAAAGTACTTATGAACCTACTTGACAAAAAGATTGCCATAGCAATTATGTTATAATTTTGTGCCGTTGCTTTTGAAATCCCTAAATTATCAGCATATTGTATAATAAATGTCCAACACATAATTTGTGCAGCCACATAAAACAATTGGGCAAAAACACCCTCGCGATATTTACCGTTTTTAAACAATCTTTTAAAAGACTCTGATGCAGGTCCATGGTGGTCGGTATTACCTCGTTTAGGCATTTTAGCGAGTGAAATAACTATAAACATGGCTATAACAACACCTCCAAGAATAACATATGGGTTTCTAATAATTGCTAAATCGTGTGTTCTAATAACCGCTTTTTTAGCTTCATCTAAAGTGGTAAAAATCAATTCACCCATTTCATTTCTTTTATCCGAATCTAAGGCCGTTAGAATAAACTTTGATGCTACAAACATTCCAAAAAGAGAACCAATAGGGTTAAAAGCTTGCGCTAAATTTAAGCGTCTGGTAGCAGTACGCTCATCTCCCATTGATAAAATATAAGGGTTTGCAGTTGTTTCTAAAAATGCCAAACCAAAAGTTAAAATATAAAGAGAGACTAAAAAGAATCCGAAAACTTCAAACTTTGCTGCTGGATAAAACAATAAAGCACCAAAAGCATAAAGCGCCAATCCTAAAAGAATTCCCTTTTTATAACTATATCTTCTAACAAAAAGTGCTGCGGGAATAGCCATAGTGGCGTAACCTCCATAAAATGCAAATTGCACTAATGCTGCTTTTGCTGTTGATATTTCCATAACTGTACCAAAAGCAGCTACCATTGGGTTGGTAATATCGTTTGCAAACCCCCATAATGCAAACAGGGATGTAATTAAGATAAAAGGAATGAGTACTTCTTTTGATACTACTGGTACTTTTTCTGTAGATTTCATTTTGGTTTAGTTGGAATTAATATTAATAGTAAAAATGAAAGCATACTATAGTCAAATATTTAAATTTTAACTATAGTATGTTTTTGAATAAATTTAAGATTGATTTTAAAAAATCAATTATCTGTATTGTGCATACACTACTTTGGTTTGTAGATATTCTTCCATACCATGTTTACCATCGGCACCACCCAAGCCTGATTTTTTCCAACCAGCATGAAAGCCTTGTATAGCTTCAAAATGCTCTCTATTTACGTAAGTTTCTCCGAATTGCAATTGATCGCAAGCATGCATCACTTTATTGAAATTTTCAGAAAATATTGAGGAGGTCAATCCAAATTCACTATCATTTGCCAAAGCAATAGCTTCATCTAAAGTTCCAAATTTCATAATTGGTAATACTGGCCCAAACACTTCTTCTTGCATGATTTGCATGTTTTGATTTACGTTTGCCAATAAGGTTGGTTGATAAAAATAACCTTTATCAAAATTAGTTGAACGTCCACCGCCCAATAATACTTCAGCACCTTCTTTCTTTGCATATTCAACCATTTCAGAAACTTTATCAAACTGTGCTTTAGACACCATACTACTCATATCAGGATTGTTTTCTGAAAAAGCATCTTCCACTTTTACTTCACTCATTTTCTTTGTAACCTTTGCCATGAACTCGTCATAAATAGAATCTTCAACATACACACGTTCTGCACAGTTACAAACTTGTCCGCTAAAAATAACTCTTGAAGACACCACGGCATTTACAGCTAGATCCAGATTTGCATCGGCACACACAATAGCCGGCGCCTTGCCACCTAATTCTAACGACACTTTGGTTAGATTAGCAGAGGCAGCTTCCATAACCTTTTGACCCGCATACACACTACCAGTTAAACTTATAATACCTGTAATCGGGCTTGTTGTTAACGCGTTTCCAACAACTGGCCCTGTTCCACAAACAACATTTAAAACCCCTGTTGGTAAATTTATTTTTTCAATCAACTTAATGAATTCCATGATAGTATTTGGCGCAATACAACTTGGTTTAAGCACACAAGTATTACCAGTTACTAAAGATGGCGCAATCTTACGTGCAGCCACAAAAAATGGGAAGTTCCAAGGACAAATACCAACTGCTACTCCAATTGGTGCTTTGTGCAAAAAGATATGCTCTTTTTTACGATCGCTTTGAATGATCTCTCCTTCAATTCGTCTTGCCCAACCTGCATTATAATCATAATAATCTGCAGTTACATCTATCTCAACTTGAGCTAAACCAATTACTTTTGCTTGTTCTTTTGCCAAAGTTTCGGCTAAAAACACTCGGTTTTCACGTATTACATTAGCCATTCTATTCAAATAGCCAGCCCTTTCAATAGCAGTAAGTGATTTCCAAGCATGTTGTGCTCCTTGTGCCGCTTCTAGTGCAGCATTGGCATCTGCAACTGAACCCTTTGGGATAATAGACAAAACCTCTTCGTTACATGGATTCAAAACTTCTGTTGTTTCGTTAGAAGTAGATTTTACGAATTTTCCGTTGATGTATTGATTAAATTCTTTCATAATAATGGTTTGTTTTATTCTTGTTTAGTTGACAACAAAAAATCCTTTTCTTAGTAAAACTTAACTCGACACACCATCAAATTTCAAATCTAAATATGGTGTTTAAAAAAAAGGTATTTGTTGAATTACAAAACTAGAGAGCTATACGAATAAAATATTTATCCATATCAAACTACTTTATGTATAATTTAAACATGGTTGAATTATACATAAATCTATAAAAATGTTTTATCGTGAAAAAATTAAGAAGTATACCTTCCGGATTTGTAAAGGGCCGGAGAAATACCGGTAATCGATTTAAAGACTCTTGAAAAATGATACCTATCTGAAAAACCTAATCTATATGAAATGCCTTCAATGGTTTCGTTAGTATGTTCAAAAATTTCACATGCTTTTGCTATTTTTCTATTCTGAATAAAGTTATGTAAGGTGATATTCATTTCATCTTTAAACAACCTTGCAAACGAATTTGGCGCCATGTTTACCAGAGCAGCCAATTCTGAATTACTCAATTTCTCTCCAATATTAGCTTCTATAAAACGGTGAACAGACAATACACGGTCATCAATATTTATAGTCTTCCATAATTCGGCACCAATATTGGAAATAGCTTCCTTAACAAAGGATTGTAATTTCAAATTAAAAGTCAATTTAAAATTTTGATTTTCAACCTTTAATCTTTCCGTCAAATAATTCAAACGCTCTCTCAAATGATCGGTTAATTCAATTTTAAAAATACCAGGAAACACATTATCAAACGGAGTTCCAAGATTAAAATGAGTAAAAAAATGAATAAGATACTTACTTTCATAATAAGCTTCATTATGCTTTTCTGTTAAATTTTTACCCGAAACATGAATTCCAGAATCAAACTCATGATGATTTAAATAACGTGTGGAAAACGATGTGAAAGGGGAAATAATATATATATAGTCGGGAGTCATTTTATAAACATCATCCTGTAAAGTAAGTTGGCCACCCTCATTTTTATTCCAATAAATTCGCCAAAAAGGGAACACCATATCATGACAGTCCCATAAATCCAGGTACCAATATCTACAGCACAACATCTTCAATTTAAAATCTATAAAATTTTGCTTTTTAGACGAAGGATCCCCTAATTCTATCTTATTTACAAATTTCATTTCTAGAAGCATGTTTAAATTATACACAAATATACAAATTTTAAATATCTCTTTTTCATATAGCGATATCTAATTTTACACCACAGGAATAATTAAAAAATCATCTTTTTATGAGCGACATAAAACTTCCAATTGAAGTACAAAACGAACTAAAGAAAATCTCTAAAGTTGCCGGTTATTTATGGCAAAGAGAATGGGCTGAAAGAAATGCAGGAAACATTTCCATGAACTTAACCTCTTTTTTTACAAATGAGGAGGTTAGCGAAGCAATCAACGGTAAAGAATTCACACCTTTCGATTTCCCCAAAGGTTGCGGAGGATTTGTTTTATTTATTACTGGTACGGGATGTTACTTAAGAAGTCTGATTGATGGTATAGAAGAAGCGTCATGCATTTTATACATCAATGAAGAAGCTACAGGTTACACCATAATATGGGGTGGCAAAAGAGACGGTTTTGGGCCAACTTGCGAATTGATTTCACATTCAAGTATTCATCTTTTTAATGCTGAAAACAATCCAACACACTTGGCAATTGTACATACACATCCGCTAGAATTAATTGTGATGAGCCACCATCCTTTGTTTGATAATGAAGAAGAATTGAACAGGCAAATATGGATGATGTGCCCTGAAGTACGTGTTTTCGTTCCAAAAGGTATTCACTGTACACCTTACGCTCTTTCAAGCACTGCTGCATTGGCTAAAGTTACCATTGAAGCCTTTAAAACCAGGAATGTATCTCTTTGGGAAAAACACGGTGCTACAGCAACTGGCGAAGACGTAGAAAAAGCTTGGGATTATTTAGATGTTGCCAACAAAGGCGCAAAACTACTATTAATGAGTTGGGCTGCAGGGTTCAAACCTGCAGGATTATCTGACACCCAATTAAAGGAATTAGAACAATTCACATAAAAATACTAAACCAAAAAAAACAGACTAAAATGAATAGACTAATAGGCAGGTTACCCAAAATAGGCATTCGACCAGTGATTGATGGTCGTGAACTAGGTGTAAGAGAATCTTTAGAAGTACAATGTATGGATATGGCGAAAGCGGCCGCTAAATTAATTGAAGACAACTTACGTTTTCCCAGTGGCGAAAAAGTAGAATGCGTTATTGCCGATACTACTATTGGTGGTGTTGCAGATGCTGCGGCTTGTGCTGATAAATTTAAGAGAGAGGGTGTTGAAGTGTCTTTAACAGTTACTCCGTGTTGGTGTTATGGTACCGAAGTTATGGATACCGACCCTTTAATGCCTAAAGCTGTTTGGGGATTCAATGGCACAGAAAGACCTGGTGCCGTGTATTTAGCTGCTGCCTTGGCAGGATATTCCCAAAAAGGATTACCTGCGTTTGGAATTTATGGCAGGGAGGTACAAGATGCCGGCGATATGAGCATCCCTAAAGATGTAGAGGAAAAACTGTTGCGTTTTGCAAAAGCTGGATTAGCAGTAGCTCAAATGAAAGGTAAATCATATTTATCTATAGGCTACAGTTCTATGGGAATTGCGGGCTCGATGGTAGATGTTAATTTCTTGCAAGATTATTTTGGCGTTCGTGCTGAATTTGTAGAATCGGTTGAGTTATTACGCCGCATGGATGAAGGTATTTATGATAAAGACGAATACAAAAAAGCATTGGCTTGGACTAAAAAAAACTGTAAAGAAGGTAAAGATTGGAACAGTCCTGAAGCTCAAAAATCAGCTGAAGTAAAAGATAAAGAATGGGAAAAAGTTATTAAAATGACGCTTATTTGTCGTGATTTAATGATTGGAAACCCAAAATTAAAAGAATTAGGTTTTGGTGAAGAATCTAAAGGACGTAATGCCATTATGGGAGGTTTCCAAGGGCAACGCCAATGGACGGATTACCAACCAAATGCCGATTTTACCGAATCTATTTTAAACTCCTCTTTCGATTGGAACGGGATTCGTCAAGCCTTTATTTTTGCCACTGAAAATGATTGCTTGAATGCTGTATCTATGTTATTTGGACATTTATTAACCAACACATCCCAAATATTCTCTGATGTAAGAACCTACTGGAGTCCAGAATCGGTGGAGCGAGTTACAGGAAAAAAATTAACAGGCATTGCTAAAGATGGCATTATACATTTAATAAATTCTGGCTCTACCACTTTAGATGCCACAGGGCAACAATCAGACAAAGATGGGAACCCGACTATGAAACCTTATTGGGATATTTCTGAAGAAGAAGCCCAAAAATGTTTGGATAACACCAAATGGCCTGCTGCTATTGGTGAATACTTTAGAGGCGGCGGGTTTTCTTCGCAATTCAAAACAAAAGGCACGATGCCATTAACTATGTGCAGAATCAATCTTGTTAAAGGTATTGGTCCCGTATTACAGATTGTTGAAGGCTGGAGCGTCGAGTTGCCTGAAGACATCCATACAGTTTTAGATGAAAGAACCAATCCAACATGGCCAACCACCTGGTTCGTGCCAAGAGTTACTGGAAAAGGGTTCTTTAAAGACGCATATTCCGTAATGGCTAAATGGGGCGCAAACCATGGCGCTATTTCTCATGGCCATATTGGTGCGGATTTAATTTCTTTGGCCTCCTTATTAAGAATTCCTGTGAATATGCACAATGTTGCAGATGAGAATGTTTTCCGTCCAAGTGCATGGTCGGCTTTTGGAGAAAATTTAGAATCTGCCGACTATAAAGCTTGCGCTAACTATGGTCCGCTTTACGGATTTAAATCATAAGTAATATATTAGAAAGGAATCTGTAATCAGTCTTTGGGTTAGTCACTTCATTAGTTTATTGATTCCTTTCTCTCCATTTGAAAATAACTTCCTTCACCCAAAAAGGAAGTTGTATATCATTTAATTTTTTTAAGACATGAAAAAGGTTATTGCTGTTTTTGATATTGGTAAAACCAATAAAAAACTATTTTTATTTGATAAGGATTTTAATGTCGTTCACACTAAAACAATCCGCTTTGCAGAATGTGTAGACGATGACGGATATCCATGTGATGACATTGAAGCCATTGAGAGTTGGATCCTAAATGAAATTAAAACCATTCAGGATAAAAATGAATTTGCTATAAAAGCAATTAACTTTTCCACCCACGGTGCCACCTTAGTATATTTAGATGAAAAAGGGAAAAGAATCACGCCCCTCTATAACTATTTAAAACCTTTGGACATTGATTTCACTCCTTTTTATGAAGCCAATGATGGCGTGGAAGAATTCTCAAGAAAAACGGCGTCTCCAGCATACGGAATGCTAAACTCTGGTTTACAAATGTATTGGTTAAAACAATGCAAACCTCATTTTTGGTCAAAAGTAAAAACCATTTTACATTACCCACAATTTCTAAGTTATTTATTTTCAAATAAAATTACGGCCGATTACACATCGGTTGGCGCACATACTGCTATTTGGGATTTTGACAATATGCAATACCACAGCTGGTTAGAAAAAGAAAATATTTATTTACCAGAACCTAAACCCGGTAAAAATGCTACCATATCAATAGTAAACGGACAGGAAGTTGCCGTAGGTAAAGGTTTGCACGACAGTTCCTCTTCTATAATTCCTCTGCTGGAGAATCAAGCAAATTCTAACAGAGAGTTTATTTTATTATCTACCGGTACCTGGATTATTTGCATGAACCCCTTTAGCAAGGAAACCCTTACTGCCAATCAGTTAAAAAACGATTGTTTGTGCTTTATGACACCGGATAAAAAGCAAATAAAATCTTCCATGCAGTTTTTAGGACATGTTCATGAAATTAACGGTATTGCCATAAGTGAATATTTCAATGTAGGCAAAGAACATTATTTAGAGTTGGAAATTAACAAACAGTTGTGCCTCAACACCTTTAACAAAGGCACAAACGTATTTTTTCCTAATGGCATACCACAAGATTTTAAAGGAAAACTATATAAGCTTAATAAATACTTCAATTACGAAGTGGCATACTATCAATTAATTTATGAAATAGCCTACCGAGTGCATCAGGGCATCCGAAATATTTTGGACAAGGACAATAAACTTGAAGATATATATATTTCTGGAGGATTTAAAAAGAACACAATTTTCATTGAATTCCTCTCTTTGATGATGCCTAACCAAACCATAAAATTCCCTAAAGGAAAAAATGCTAGTGCACTTGGAGCCGCAATGCTTATGAAACAATATTTAAACCAATAACAATAAGTTTATCTTATAAAAAAAACAATGACTCCGGGCGAATTTATTATTAAAAACCAATTTCACCCCCCTATTCTACTGAGGAACTGTCAAAGCTCTTAAATAGCTTAAGGTTAGCTGCTAAAACAGTAAATCATGAAGTTAACAAAGCGGGGTTAGTTGATATAATTGGTGGCGCAGGAGATGTAAATATACAGGAGGAAGCCAAAAAAAACTTTACAACTGTACAATTACTGTACGAGTCTTTAAACCTTTTCCCTATTACACATAACAAAAAAGTAACCTTTTAAGCATCAAGCACTTAAAAGGTTACTTTTATTTTTAATTCTAAAAAAAATCAAATAATATTTATTGGTCTATATTAACTTCAAATTTTTGCATAAATTGTCATAAACTCTTTCAATTTTAACTTCATTATTAATTGACTAATAATTTAGTCTAAATTATTTTTCAGGAATCAAAATAAATTCAGCATAATTATTATCATCAAAATACGTATTTGCTGCATCTTGAAAGGTTTTTGAATTTAATTTATCTATACCAGATTGATAATCTAAAATAGATTCAAAATTTAAACCACTTTCATAAACCTCCTTTAATTTATAAGACCGATAACCATTAATTTCAAGATACTCTTTGGCATTTGCAATTTCGGCTTCTTTAATTTTATTTAAATCTTCAGGAGTTGCACCATTTTCTTTTATTTTATTGATCTCTTCAAAAACTTTAGCAATAAGCTTATCCACATTTTCTGGGGCACATGAAAAGTTTACATGCATTCTATACCACTCTTAAGGCTTGTCGGTTGTAAAACCTGAAACTTTCACTCCGTAAACACCAGCCATTTTTCCCGTAACTCTTCTGTAAGTTTAATTTTAAGTAGTTTACCCAGTAAAACTATTTTATCTTTCTCTTCATTAGAATAATTAAGTGTACCTGTAAATCTCATGTCTACTACACTTTTATTATCAACACCTTTTGTTACTGTTTTTTTGATAACACCTTTTGGTCTACGCAGTCGTGTATCTTTCCATGTGCTTTTTTCTTTTAAATTTGAAGGAAGACTTCCTAAGTACTGAGCCGTTACTTTCTTTAAGGCCTCTATTTCAAAACTTCCAACAAACACAAATGCAAAACCATTGGCAGAAGAAAAACGCTCTTTATAGAATTGGTAAGCTTTATCAAGATTTAATTCTTTTTCAATTTGTTCTTGTGTTAACGATATGGCTCTTAAATGATTTTGAGACATAGTTTCTTCTATGATATTTTGAAAATAAGTACCCGGACTATTATCTTGATCCTTATAAAGAGATTTCATATTTTCTTTATTGGCAGAAAAAACATTTTCATCTTTATTGGGTTTAGTGAAATATAAATTAACCATTTGCATCATTAACTCAAGATCTTTTGAAGAACTGCTTCCTGAGAAAAGATCGTCAAAATAATTTATTCTAGGCGTCACACTTACAGTTTTTCCCATGCTAATTTTTTTCAAATCAATATCTGAGATATTATTGAAACCACTGGCACCTATGATAATGCATAATTATATTGAAATCAATATGTTACGGATTTTTTATTTCGATTATTGTACGATTATTGTATGATTGATTTCTTCATTATAAGATTACTTCCAAAAGTATTTGCATTTTCACCATATTTCAAAATATGCGATTAATCAAATAAGGTATTTTACCTAGAGTTGCAGAATTGAGTTTACTCCGTTCTATTTAAATGCTTTATGTAATTATTTAAAAGCCCCCGTATTTGTTCTGCCGCTACAGGATTTGCAGAATGAACTTTAAATTTTAAACTGCGTAAATCGAGTCCAGATTCGTAAACCAACCATTTAGCCGCTGCTAAACCATCAGGTGCTACTGTTCCATCTTCTGCCAAACCAAGATCATTATCAAAACTTATATACGTTGGAAGCCCATTGGTTTTAATATAATCTACAAATTCAGCATAGGTACGAACAATGTCAAATTCTGGTTCCATTGCTTTATCATAAACCATCTCTATGGTACGAACATCATCTAAAAATAGTTTTTTCATCATTTTATACGGATTCATGGTAGAAGTTAATACTATCTCTTTAGTTAAATATCCTATCTACTCCTACAACTTCATCCCATACATTTTATCGTCCAGTTCTTTCCAGTTTGGTATATGTTTGGAAAGTTCTGCCCAAAATTCTTTGGAGTGGCTTTTTACTTTGGTGTGTACCAGTTCGTGGACGATGAGATAATCAATTAAACTAAAAGGGAGTTTTATGGCATCTATATTTATTAAAATGCTGTTGGTGGGTGTACAACTGCCCCAGCGTTTTTCTAATTTTCTAATCTTTACATCTTTAAAGTCCAAACCTGTTTTTTTTGCCCATTTTTTAACCTTGGGCAGTATTTTCTCTTGGGCTTTGGCTCTAAAAAAGTCTTCAAATGCTCCTTGTAAAGTGTCTTGGTTGTTTTGGTCGTTGGTTACCTTTACTTTGAATTTTGATTCCGTAAAATCTATGGTTACTTCGTCTATACCCTGCTTTACAAATACCTCTACATAGTACTTTTTTCCTAAGTAGGGTATTCTAGACCCTGTTACAATATCATCATAACCAATGGCTTCAACCAATTCCAGTTTTTCCAATATCCATCGGGCTTTTTTAAGTATAAACGCCTGTTCTTTTTCTAATGGTACAGGGCTGCCCTTTAGCACCACCCCTGTATCTTTCTGTACACTGATGTAATGCGATTTCAGCCCTTCTTTTGGAAGGAATGTATATTCTATAACCTTATCTCCGTACTGTACTTTAGGCATCTTTGTTTTTTATAAGGACCTCTACCAATTCTTTTGCTTTTTCTCTCGCTGCTTCCCGTTCTATTTTGGCGGTGGTTAAATAGCGGCGCATCTTATTTTCTATATCCTTTTTTACCTGTCCTCTGGTTTGCCACCCCACAAGGTTTAACTCACCTGCTATCAGGTCGAATATGGTTTTTGTGGCATCTTCGGCATCTTCAGCAAACAACACTTTCATAGCATCGTAAACGGCCCGTTGGCGTTCTGTTTTAAAGCCTTTTGCTTCGCCTTCTTTTTGTTGCTCTATAATTTTATCTTGCATATCGGCATAGGCTTTTAACAGTTCCAATTGGGTGATGCGTTCTTCAGCTTTTAACTTCAACAGTTCATCCAAACGTTGCGCCAAGGGTTTGTAAAAATTGGGGTTTTTATCTAAACCTACTTTTATGGTGTGTTTTAAATTGTTGCGCATTTTCAACTCTTTGGTAGCTGGCGATGCGTTCATGATTTCCTCCTTAAACTTATCCTTGTCTATAATGGAAACGGGTTCTTCCAATAGGTTTTCTACACCTTGGGCTATTAAGTGCGCATCTATCATACCTTGCAGCATGTTACTTTCGTCTTTGGTAATCTTCAGTTCTTCATCATCAGGAAAGGCATTTCTAGCTCTTAGTTTTATTTCATTGAAAAGCTTAAAATCCCCTTGGTACTTCATGGCCTTGGTATTGGGCAGCACGATGTTAAGCGATTTATTAAAATCCTTTAAAAGTGTTTTAAAATCATCGCGTTTGTTGATGGGTTCTATAAACCTAACCGCGGCATCCATATAGTCGTTGCGGTTGTAATGCCTATCAATGCGTAAGGGTTTGAAAAAATCGACCAGCTTGGTGTGGTTCATTTCCAACTTGGGCAACTCTTCGTTGATGTTCTTTAAAATATCGTCTGGACGGATATCACCCGAAAAGATTTCCAATGCCTGTATTAAATAGGCGGTAATACCATTATAATCTACAATATAGCCCGCTGCTTTTCCTTTTCTGCTACGGTTTACCCTAGCAATGGCTTGCAAGAGGTTATGTTCCTTTAATGGTTTATCTAAATACAAACAGGAGGCTATGGGGGCATCCCACCCGGTAAGCAACATATCGGACACAATTATAAAGGCGGTATTATCATACTTTTTTTTGCCCGATTTCTCGGTGTCCGCTTCATCTCCAAAAGGCAATTTAAAACTATCGGTTACCTCTTTAATGGCTTCGGGTGCCACTATGTGTATGGGCTTTTTATCTTGTGGATGCTTTCTATTCCACTCCAAGGTTTCATAGTATTCCTTAGCAATGGGGTCCGATTTTGGCGACCCCATGCTCATCACCACTTTCGATTCAAACCCATGATAACCTTGGTCTTTCAACCGTTGCAAGGCTTCTTGGTATCTTAATGCGTGTGGGCGACCACTACATACTATCATGGCTTTATGCCCATCTGGGTATATTTTATCCCTAAAATGGTCTACAATATGTTTTACAATGTCGTTTATACGCCCTTTACTCAATTGGTATTTGCGTAAGGCATCACTTTTTAGTTTATCTTTTTTCTCTGCGGAATAGTCTCCAAACTTTTCTTCAAACTCCTTGTCCAGTGCCTCTTTTTTAACATCTAGTTTGGCAATGCCTTCATCATACAGCAACTCTACCGTGGCACCATCGGCAACGGCTTCTTTTATGGTATATACATCTATATAATCGCCCCCGTAAAACTCGCCTAGGGTCGATTTATCTTCTTTAGATATGGGTGTTCCCGTAAAAGCCACAAACTTGGCATTGGGCAATACGGTACGCATAAACGATGCTAAAAACCCGTAATGGCTGCGGTGTGCCTCATCGACTAAAATATAGAGGTTTTCTTTTTTTGACAGTTCTTCCAATTGAATTTCCACCCGTTCCACCTCTACCCACTTTCCTTTTTGAAGTTCTTTGGTAATTTTTATAAGGGTCTTTTCCTTTAGGTGTTTTTCAATCATCACATCACCGCGTTCTTCCATTTCGGTTTGGTCGGTGCTGGCGGTGGCTTCTTTATCGGTTTCCTGAAACTTTTGTATGGTGGTGGTAATAATACCCCCGTAATCGTTACGCAGTAATTTATCTAAATGCATTACCGATGAGGCTTGGTTTACGTTTTTAAAGCCCACATTTTGCAAGGTGGTGGTAATTTGCCTATCCAAATCCTTTCTATCGGTCATAATCATAACCGTTGGGTTGTTAAAACCGTATTCGGGGGCTTGCAGTTTTCTAGCTACATAGGCCATGGTTAACGATTTACCCGAACCTTGGGTATGCCACACCACACCGCCTTCACCCGCTTGCAACCTAGTAATGGTTTTGTTGGTGGCACGTATTTGTTGGTAACGCGGTAGTTTTTTTATGGTTACACCCTCATCCAGCTCAAACAGTACAAAATGCCTGATGATGTCCAGCACCCGTTCCTTTTTAAATAAGGCCAGGAGTAATTTATCTTGCTCGGTTTTTGCCAAGTCTAAAATATCGGTATCGTCTTTACTGGTTTTAAACACCGAATAAAATTGTTTTGGTGAGTTGATAGCGCCATACCTACCATCTACTTGCCATATACCGGCGCATATTTGGTTGTAATGAAACAGTTTTTCATTTAAATCTTGATATTCTTTTAAATCGTTAAATGCAGAATGCCATGCGTTTGATGATTTGGGCGATTTACATTCTATTACCGCTATGGGTAAACCGTTGATATACACCACCAGGTCTGGGCGTGAATTACAGCCTACACGGTTGCGAAAAGACATTTGGCTCACCACCAAAAAATCGTTGTTATCTGGGGTTAGATAGTCTATAAAATGAACCGCTTTAAACTCTTCTACCCCGTTAATTACCTGCTTTACGGTAAAGGTACCGCCTTTAATAAGCTCCCAAATGTTTTGGTTTATTTCCATTAAGGACGCACCGTTTACACTAGTTATTTGGGTATAGGCTTTGTTTAGGTTGTTATCGTTAAGCCAAGGGTTTATTTTTTTTATGGCAGCCAATAGGCGGTCTTTTAATAAAACCTCTGTATTATTTGTTCTTTCATCTTGAATATTACCATTAAGATACTTGTAACCTAATTGTTGAAGCAATTCTATAGCTGGTAATTCGCTATGTATGTATTCTGATGTGTTGCTCATAAATTTATTTTTTTACCTTCCCCTCCGCGGAGGGGTGCCCGTAGGGCGGGGTGGCTTCTACCACAATGCAACCCCTGTCCCACGCTTTTACTAACCTAAATTAAAATGACCGCGGTCCGAACTGAGAAATGATATACGCCTCTAATTCTTTCATTACGTTTCCTAAATCATGCTTTACTCTATAGTCTGAAATTCTATAAACCTTTAAACCTAATTGCATTAAAAACAGCTCTCGTTTAGCATCGTACTCTTGTTTGTTATCATGGCTTGAACCATCTATTTCAATTATTAATCCCAAAGTTTTTATATAAAAATCAACTATATAATTGCCAATAACCCGCTGCCTATCAAAATCGATGTTCCAAAACGTGTCATTCCGTACCTCCTTCCAAAAAATAACTTCCGATAAAACACCTGCTTTACGCAATGCTCGTGCTCTAATCAATAACTCTTTCCTACCGGGTAATATCGCAATATTTTGCCTATAAATTGGTGTTTCATGAATATAGGTTAGTATTTGTTGAGGCATAGGCGGTAAATGGGTTTTGGTAGCCGTTATATTTTAATTTCTTTTTTGGTGAGTATTGTTTTGTTGGGAGCTTTTTATACCACCCCGCCCTACGGGCACCCCTCCACGGAGGGGAAGTACGCTCTTTAACTGAAACACTCTCATAGTATATTTTTTAAACTTTAACCCGAATATTACCCGTTAACAATTGTTGCATCAAACCTTGCTTTAACGCTTGATAGTGGGTTTTCTTTTCTTCTAATACTTCTAGTTTATCATCTACTGAACTTAAAATTTCTGCTATTTTTTGTTGTTCAAGTTTTGGAGGCAATAAAATTAGTACATTCGATAATATTGTACCATTAGTTAATGCTCTAGTAGTATAAGTGCTTTTACTTATTATTTCTTTTCTGGTTAAGTAAGAATCAAAACAATACTTTTTAAAGTATAAGTCTAATTTGTCATTAATTGGTCTCGCCCTCAAAATAAATCCACTAAAAACAGCTTCATCTACATCACCTGTAAAGCAAGCCGAAAAACCTATTTCTTCAACTGTTTCTGATGTTCGAGTAAAAAAAACATCACCTTTTTTTACATTAAATCTTTCTTTTTCACTTTTATCAACATCAACTCTTCCTTTTAGCATTTGTAAATTCAAAGAATTATTTCTAAATACATCCATATAATTAACAATAGGTATTCCAATACCAAAAAACTCCTTGCCTTTATTTAATCCATTCTTAAACTCCAATAAATCTCCTATCTTCACCACCTCCCAACTCACAGGAATCTTACCCAAAGGGGAGTCTTTAAACTGGGTGGGCCCAATGCCTTTGGTTAACAGGCGTTGCATCAAGCCTTTTTTAAGTGCTTGGGTTTCGGTAATTTGTTGGTCTATCACCTCTATTTTAGCATCTACGGTGCTTAATATGTCGGCTATTTTTTGTTGTTCTGGGAGGGGTGGTAGTGGAATACTGAATTTGTTAATTTGACCTAAACTTAAATTCGCTTGTGCTGTGGAAACATTAATTTTTTCTATTAGTGTTTTTATATGATTACCTCTTAAATAATGATAAATGTATTCTTTGTATTCAAAATTTTTTAAACGAATAATAGCAACAGCTTGATTTGTATTTGCTGGTAGAATTTCTTTTGTAACAATGGCACTTCTACCTAAAGCTCCCGCAATGGTAAATAGAATATCTCCTTCACTTAATTGTGATCTTTTAAAAGAATCGTGACAGTCATTTCCAACATGAGCAAACATAGATGGAATAAAATTCCCATTTGAATGAATACTTTCAACCTTAACAAAATTTACACCTTCTTCTAGATAACTAAAACCATTAGTAGTTGGAGTTGTACCCTTGGTAATAAGATTGGTCAAATCAGACAAATTAACTAAATCCCAATCTTTTGGTATTATTTTTCGAATATTCATACCCCCAACTCCTTTAAAAATTCAGCTAATTTTTTATCAATGTCGGCTTCCTTTTGTTCCAAGGCTTCCAGTTTTTGGTGTACCGCTTTAATATCTACTTCGGGTTCGGGTTCGCTGGTATCAATAAAACGGGAAATGTTTAGGTTGTAATCGTTTTCGGCTAATTCCTTCACATCTACCACACGCATGTATTTATCAACATTAGTAGCGCCATTATAGGCGGTTACTATGCGGTTTATGTGTGTTGCTTCCAGCTCGTTTTGGTTTTTGCCTTCTTTATAATCGTTACTGGCATCTATAATAATAACCTTGCCTTTTTGGGCTTCGGTTTTGTTTTTGTTAATAATCCAAATGCTGGCTGGTATGCCTGTGTTGTAAAACAGGGCACTTGGCAAGCCTACAATGCCCTCTACCAAATCGGCTTCCAAGAGGCCTTGGCGTATGGCGCCTTCGGTACCGCTTCTAAACAGGGTACCGTGTGGCAGCACCACCCCTGCCTTACCATCTTGCTTTAATACGGCTACCATGTGCTGTAAAAAAGCTAAATCGGCATAACCACGTGGCGGTATGCCATACTGGAAACGCCCATAGGGGTCGCTTACCACTTTGGTATAATTGGGGGTTACTTTCTTTTCTTTGCCGTTTTTATCGAGCTTTACTTCTATGGCGTTTTCGGCGGGCGTCCACCACCCATCCATAGAAAAGGGTGGGTTGGCAATAACACGGTCAAAAAGCGTTAGTTCATTTTGGTCGTTTTTATGCTGTGGTGCAGTAAGGGTGTCGCCTTTGCGTATATCGGCATCCATAAAGTTGTGCAGCAACATGTTTAGTTTACCAATGGCCCAAGTGCCCAGGTTTTTTTCTTGCCCGTATAAGGACACGTTTACGTTGTTGCCCACTTTACCGTTGGGTTGTTGGGCAATGTATCGGGCAGATTCAATCAACATACCCCCCGACCCACAGGTGGGGTCGTACACCTTTTGTTTGGGTTCTGGTTTTATAAGCTGTACGATAAGCTGCACCACCCCGCGTGGGGTGTAGAACTCGCCTCCTTTTTTACCGGCATCATCGGCAAACATTTTAATAAGGTATTCGTAGGCATCGCCCAATAGGTCGTTAGACTCTAAGTGGTCGTTACGCAACGAGTGTTGGTTGAAGTGGCGCAATAGGCGTTGCAACAGCTCATCGGATAGTTTTTCTTTATCGCCAAACTTAGTGGCGGTCATAACCCCTTCTAAACTGGTGTTTGCCTGCTCTATGGCTGCAAAGGCCTTATCGAGCGCAATACCAATATTTTCGGTATGGGTTTTTATGCTGTTCCATCGGGCTTCTTTGGGCAGTTGGAAATAGGTTTCCTCTTCGGCTTCTTCTCTAGTAAAGCCTTCGCGTTTCATGATGTTTTCTACTTCTTCTTCAAACACATCGTTGGAACGCTTTAAGAACAGCAAGCCGAAAATGTAGTTTTTAAAATCGGAGGAGTCTATGCTGCCTCTTAATATGTTTGCTGAATCCCAAAGCCAGCTTTCTAGGGTACTTAATGTGAGTTTGTTTTGGGCCATTGTTTACTTTAAAAATTTATTGAGGATAAAAATAGTTAATATCCGTAATGCGGATGGATTAAAACGTTTATTTTTAAATCTCGACGCCCATAAAAATATAAAACTTTACTTACGGTTTGTAATTTTTAACAAATAACTTTTTAAAAAATTTATGGGGCAGCTTTTGCTTTAACAACCATGTAATACGGCCTTGTATATAACCCTTTATTTTACATGATATTACAGCCTTTTTATGGTTTAAATAGTGACTAGCCACTTTATACGGGGTTTTAAAGGTATTATTTGCTTATGGCATAATTTGAATGTTGCTATTTATTGTAATTAGGTACGCGCTGTTTGGTGGAGCGCAGTCGAGACCTTTTTTTGAACTTGCTAAGTACCATAACCTAGCAGCTTCAGCAGCTGCTTGCACCCAAACAGCGTTTGTATGCGCCCATGTTTTAGAAGATTGTAATTTACTATAGATTGCAGGATAAGGGGTAATTAATAAAACAAATGCATTTCATCGTTTTTTTGTATCATTTTATTTACATCAAATATCATATTTTATATATTTACAAGTAAATTAAATACGTAAATACATACAATATATAGCATATCTATTATTTTTAAACCCCAAGCAGCATGTCTGAATTTTTAAAACCCAACCACTTTAAAGATGAAATTTGGATGACTACAGATGAAGCACAACTGTTCTTTAAAGTAAGCCGAAGCACCCTATACCGCTGGTGCAAGTATAAACACGTGCCCTATACCCTATTGGGCGGTACCCGTTATTTCCCGAAGCATTTTATTGAAACCCTAATGGGGCAACTGCTACACAACAAACCTTTTTAAATTGCCTTTTAGCCTAAGTGTGCTTAGTATGTGGGAAGTAAAAAATTAAAAGGCTGTTTTTTTAAAGACCTTTTCTTGTTAGAACCAGAGGAAGCTATGTGGAACGATGGCATCATAATGCGATGCCTCCTCGTACCTCGTTCGGCATGACAGCTTTTTTATCTTTTAGTTTTATAACTCTTTAAAAATTTAGGTTTTTAGCGTTGAACGTAGGTTCTTTAATAAAAAACCAGCAGAGGCCACCTTATAGGCACCTCTGCTAGTTATAGGTTCCATAAGGTTTAAGCTAGGGTTACCGTGCCTAAGTAGGTACTGGTGGCGGCTAAATTGGCATCGGCCGTTGCAAAAGTAGCCCATACCTGTACCTGCTGGCCCGCCCAATAGGTGGGCAATGGTAATTGTACGGTGGTTAAATCGCGGGTGCCTGCGGGGTTTGCGGTTATAAACAAATCGAGGGCTTCGCAATACGCCACTGCTACCAAACCATCGGAAGCTTGGGCATTGCCTTGGCCGCTGTTATCATCCCAAGTAATGGTTATGGTTTGGCCTACATCCAAGGTTACCGCACCATTGGATATACCACGCAAATCGCCTTTGGCAATAAGCACTTTGGGGTAATCGATGTTATAACCGCCTAACGGATCGGGCAAAAGAGCATACTTAATGTGGTAGCCCGTTGCCAGATTAAAACTGGACTTATCGCCCTGTTGTTTGCCAAAATACGCCGAAAGGATTTCCTTTATGGGCGTAATGAATTTTATAACCGTGGTAAAGCGGTCGCGTTGGTCTATCTGCGCCTGTGTAGGTGCATAAGTTCCGCGTGTTGGTAAACTGCGCATAATGTCTTTACCTCGCCAACGTGCACCCACTACGTTGCCAACTTTTCCGGAGAAACCTCCAAGGATGCCTTTACTAAATGTTCCCATATTGTTATAGATTTTGGGGTTAATATGCCGTGAAACTAACACGCTTCTGCCCTATTTGCAAGCCCATGACACATATTGAAACCATTTGACACACATTGAGACGATTTGACACGATTTGACACAATTTGAGACAGCAGCCAAAAAAACGGGGGTTTTGTTCGGGTTTTGTTCGGGTTTTGTTCGTCTACGGTTCGGGTGTATTTTTTTTGGATGGGGGTTTGGCTGGACAAAGGGCGAAGGAAGCTAATACAATACTGGAATAGTGTACTATGTTTTTTTAAAAGCATGATACATTTGTAAGTATATTATAATTATATTCGTAAGTATATATAATGTGGATATAATTAATGGTAACTTTTTGATGGATATAATTAATTGATTATATGCGATTGTTATGAGTCATTAAAAAAAACCGAAATCTAATTTGAAAGACCTCTATAATTTTCTAAATACTATTTCTCCTATTCAAGAAAACACTTGGAATGAAGTAAAAAAACTTTTTACAGAGCATTCCTTAAAAAAAGGTGAGTATTTTTTACAAGAAGGAGAGGTAGCTAAAAATTTTGGCTTTCTTAAACAAGGTGTTGTTAGAGCCTTCTATCGTAACAATGAAGGAGTAGAATATAACAAACATTTCTTCACAAAAAATAATATGATTGGTGGTTATTCTTCTTTGGTTACGCAACTCCCAAACACTATAAATCAACAAGCATTAACAGACTGTGATTTACTAATAGGAAACTATAAAAAATTAACTGATTTATTAGACATACATCAAGATTTAGAAAGACTTTTAAGAAAAATTGCTGAACATTATTTTGTTGATAAAGAAAAAAGAGAAGTAGAAATTGTACTGTTAGAAGCAAACAAACGATATGCTATTTTTCAAAGAGAACATCCTCAATTGGAACAATTAATTCCTCAATATCATATTGCCTCTTACCTTGGTATAACACCAACACAACTAAGCAGAATTAGAGCTAAAAATAGCAAGAGTTAGTTTTTATCGACATATGTAAATGTATACAAATCTTATGTGTACTTCCTTTGTATCATAATTAAAACACTAAAATTATGATAGGAAAAGTAATGTCGTTTACAATATTGGCAGTATTGTTTTCGTGCACACAATCTAAAACCGTAAACACTCAAAAAAATAATAGTATGGCTCAAGAAAAAAACAGTTTTATCAACCCAAAAGGATTGTTTAATCCTAAGTACAATGGCTTTTCGCATATTGTTAAAGTTCCAAAGGGAAAAGAAATGTATTATTTCTCTGGTCAATGGGCTTCAAACATAGAAGGTAAATTGGTTTCAGAAAATTTTGAAGAACAAGTGAAACAGACTGTTTCTAATGTAAAAGAAGCTCTAGAATCAGCTGGATTATCATTAGATGATGTAGTAAAACAAACTGTTTATATTGTAGATTTTACACTAGAGAAAAAGCAAATTTTGATAGATGTAGCATCTAAAGAATGGAGAGTAAAAAATTTTCCAGCCAGTACTATTGTTCCTTTACCTTTATTAGCAACAGCTCCAAATTGTCTTATAGAAATTGAAATTATTGCAGCTAAATAACCTTAAAATGAAAAAACTAATTTTAATTATAACAATTGTAATGATTACGAACATATCACTTTCAGCTCAAAACACGAAAATTCTTTTTGTTTTGAGTGCAGCAGACACTTTAGAGCTTAATAAAGGACAAAAACTACGACAAACTGGAGTCTTTTTAAATGAATTTTATTTGGCATATAAATCTGTCTCGGAGAATGGGTATACTGTGGAATTTGCCACACCAAATGGAGTTGTTGCAACCATTGATGAAGAGAGTATCAATGATAAATATTGGAAAGAAATATTAGAAATTAAGAATGAAGCCATAGAATTTATAACAAAAGACAATTCATTCAACAACCCAATTACACTTGAAAACGCAATTGTAAATCAAGATAATTATATAGGTATCATTATTCCAGGTGGACAAGGTTTAATGATCGATTTAATAGAAAACAATAATATTCCTACCCTTTTAAAACATTTTGCAAAAGAAAACAAACCAACAGGACTTATTTGCCATGCTCCTAGTCTTATTTTAAAAATTCCAGCAGAAGAAAACCCTTATATTGGATATAAAGTCAATTCTGTATCTCCTATTGAAGAATTTGTTATAGAAAAATTCATAATGAAAGGAAAACCTAAAAACAGAAAAATAGCTAAACAGCTAAGAAAATTAGGGCTGAAATATAAAAGTGGTTTGCCAAAAGCAAACTTTGCGATAAAGGATAGAAATTTAATCACTAGTCAGAACCCATTTTCAAGCAATTCTTTTAACATCCTTTATTTAGAAGCGTTAACAGAATATTTAGAAACAAAAAAATGAAATGAAAAGATAAAAACGCCATAGCAATTTACATACATAATGGAGCGGTTTAGGTGACAACCTAAACCGTTTTTGTTTTTAATTAATTATCTTGCTTCCCGAAAAGTTCGTGCTTTAAACCCGCTACTTTTCAAGATATACTAACCGTTAGCGGTCATAAAAAAAAGTTAGAAACAGAATGAAAGAAATAGTATTAAACGACGGAAACAAATTACCAATCATAGGTTTTGGAACATACAAATCTACAGAGAAAGAAGGAATTCAGTCTATAAAAAATGCTTTGAATATAGGTTACAGAATGTTTGATACAGCCGCCAAATATGATAATGAAAAAGAAGTTGGAAAAGCAATAAATGAAAGTGGAATTGATAGAAAGGAAATTATCATAACCACAAAATTATGGCGTGAAAATTTAGGTTATGAAGAAACTAAAAAAGCTTTTGACAAATCACTTAAAAAACTTGGATTGGATTACATTGACTTGTATTTAATCCATTGGCCTGCGAATGCAAAAAACTATAAAGATTGGCAAAAAGCAAATGCAGATAGTTGGCGTGCTATGGAGGAATTACAAGCTGACGGAAAAATAAAGTCCATTGGAGTAAGTAATTTTTGGCAAGAACATTTAGAGGCACTTTTTCAAACTGCAAACGTAATTCCTGCTATCAATCAAATTGAATTTCACCCTGGTTATTGGCAATCAGAATTGGTAGAATTCTGTAAAAAGAATAACATAGTAGTTGAATCTTGGTCACCTTTGGCAAGAGGGAAAGTCTTTGGAAATGAAATAATCCAAACTATCGCTAAACAACACAATAAATCTATAGCTCAAATCTGTTTGAGGTGGATAATTCAACACGAAACTATCGTAATCCCGAAATCAAATACGCTAAAAAGAATTGAAGAAAATATTAATATTTTTGACTTTAAATTATCAAAGGAAGAAATGAAGCAAATAAATGAACTTCCAGAGATGGGGTTTAGCGGAGAATTGCCTAACATTTGGCCAGACGTATTAGATGTGAAAAATTAAAATACGACTGCTAACAAGAACTGAGCTAAAAAACATTGCTTATTTTAGTTAAGCCGTTTGGTAGTTGCTTTGTTTGCTTGCATCTGATTTTCCTTCGGAAAATCCTCGCATACAAACACGCAACGTTCCTTACACATTAACGTTGGAATAATTTAAGAAATGACAGTAACAGATAAAGAAATACTCGCTGATTACAAAAATCGAATTAACCGAGTTTTTGAGTTTATTGACCAAAACTTGGAATCGGACTTATCATTAAATGCAATTTCGGAAATTGCTTTTTTCTCACCATTTCATTTTCATCGAGTTTTCAAGTTTGTTACAGAAGAAACTCTAAATGAATACGTAAAACGAAAAAGAATAGAAAAATCAGCATCTGATTTATTACATAAAAACATAACAGCAACTGAAATAGCACATAAATATGGATTTAGTGATAATTCTTCCTATTCCAGAGCATTTAAAAAGTATTTTGGAGTAAGCCCGACTGAATTTAAAAACCAAAATCCAAATAAATTTAGCAAGATTCGTCAACTTAATAGCAAGAGCGGACAAGAATATCCTGACTATGAAAAATACATTTGCGTCATTAATAATCTTAAAAATTGGATAAAAATGAACGCAAAAATTAAAATTAAAGAAATGCCAAAAATGGATTTGGCTTATGTGTCAAGTATTGGTCCTCATAACCTTGAGAATGCCTATGGAAAATTAATGCAATGGGCAACACCAAAAGGATTAATGAACGACCAAACAAAAATGATAACGGTTTATCACGACAGCTTTAAAGTTACTGAAGCCAACAAAGTAAGAATGAGTGCTTCGATTTTACTTAACAAGGCAGTAGAAACAAATGGAGAAATCGGACTAACTACAATAGAAGCTGGAAAATTTATCGTTGGAAGTTTTGAAATTGGATTAAACGAATTTGAAAAGTCGTGGACTGGATTATTCGTTTGGATGAACGAGAATGGATATAAGAAAGCTGACAGAGCACCTTTTGAAATTTATAATAATAATTTTAATGAACATCCTGAAAGGAAAGCTATTGTTGACTTTTGCATACCAATTGAATAAAAGAAAGCCGTACAACAATGGCTACAAGTAATGGCTAGTTCTCACCTACTTCTGAAAATCCTCCCGGATTTTCAGTTTGGTGGGTACTTGCAAAGTTAACTGCTAACCCACACAACTACTCATAAGTACTGTGTTAAAAAACTAACAAATTAGAAAAATAAGTTTTTAAAATTCTAAATAAACAAATATGTAAAACAAAACAATATCATGACATCAAAAAAGTATTTAATTATATGCGTATTTTGGTTGATTACATTTTACGCAGGGGCACAAAATAGACTACCAATCATTGATATGCATCTGCATGCCTTTTCGATGGACGAAATACCATCAGGTACTCCTGCATGTCCAGGCGACCAAAATATACTGGTTCCAACCTTTGATCCGGGCGAGGAGCTGGATTTCTCCAAATCTTTTAATTGTAGTAATCCTATTTTTGCAGCCAAAGATGATTTAGATTTACGTAACAAAACATTATCGGCGCTTAAAAAACACAATATACGTCGAGCAATGACCGAAGGTCCTGTAGAAATAGTTACTGATTGGTCCAAGGCTGAAGGTGGCGAGGTTATTCTGCCAGGAGTCGCTTTTGGTAAGAGACAGGAAAAGTCTATTGAAGAACTAAAACGATTACACGCTAACGGGCAACTTGCTGTACTTGGGGAGGTCTACATTCAATATCGTGGTCATCGTCCTGACAATCCTCGTTACGAACCGTATTTTGCACTGGCAGAAGAACTTGATATCCCTGTAGGAATCCACCTTGGCGAAGGACCTCCAGCAGCCGCCCGTTTCCCAGGTTACGAAGAATACCGTGCCAGTATGGGATCCCCTTTTTTGCTTGAAGATGTTTTGCGTAAGCATACAAAGCTTCGTATTTACGTTATGCACTACGGCTCACCATTAGTAGACGAAATGATATCTATGATGTTTACGCATCCTAACCTTTATGTTGACATATCCTGCAACAACTGGAGCTTTCCTCGAGCGCAATTCTATGATGCGCTCAAGCAAATGATTGATGCAGGTTTCGAAAAGCGCATTATGTTTGGTTCAGACCAAATGTATTGGCCAGACGCCATTGGCGAAGCAATAAAATCAATTGATGAGGCACCATTTCTAAACGATGAGCAAAAACGAGATATCTTCTACAATAATGCTGCTCGGTTTCTACGCTTAAGTGAGGAGGAGATTGCAAAAGATCACGGGCATTAGGAAGGAAAATGATGAACAAACTACTTGAAGTTGGAAATGAAAAAGAATTATCGGGAATTCTTCTTTTCACCGAGGACCATCGATCACCTGCCATTAACCTTTATTCTGACTTGGGATTCAAAGTTAAAGAAAGTAGGATTTACACAAGGAAAACCAAATAAAAAACTACACACAACAATGCCTGTAAGTAATTGCTTGTTCTCACCCACTTTGGAAATTCCGCAAGAATTTCCAAAGTGGTGTGTGCGTGCTAAGTTAACTGCTACCCCACACAACTACTCATGGCCAAGACCGTTGTAAAAGATTATGATTAAACCGATAAGAATTGTTGATGAGAATAGAGAATTAGAACTTTACACTGGAATTTTTAGTGTTTACGTTCTTGGAGGTTGGGATGTTGTTGTGGAAAATTTTACTTTCACTCTTACAAATAAAAAAACGGGAAAAGTAATTAATCCAAAAGTAACCCAAATGCGAATACAGTCTTATGAGTTTGGTGAAAAAGCAAAAAAGATAATGACTCTTGACATACCGGAACGTGGGATTTATTTAATTGAGTTCAAAAACCAAAACAGCTTGAAAGTTTGGAAAGCAAGTTTACCTTTTATAAACAGACTGTTTGAGCAACCGATTGAAAAACAATGGATTCAAATTTGTATTAAATAAAAAAAATTCTACAACACCGTGTGAAAAAAATTGCTAGTTTTATCAAAAAGTTAGTTGCTTTGTTTGCTAGCATCTGATTTTCCTTCGGAAAGCCCTCGCACACAAACACGCAACTATTCAAAAAAAAAACTGTGTTAAAAACCAATAAATATGACAGAATTTTGGGAAACAGCATTTAATGACAAACAAGAAATGTGGGGAATGAACCCTGCAAAATCTGCTGAATTAACAACAAATTTCTTCCTGGAAAAATCAATAAAAAATATTCTCATTCCAGGAATTGGATATGGACGAAATGCCCAACCCTTCATTTCAAACGGAATAAAGGTAACGGGCATTGAAATTTCAAAAACCGCTATTGAACTCGCAAAAAAACATTACGGAAATGAAATGACTATTTTTCATGGTTCTGTAACTGAAATGCCTTTTGGAGATAAAAAATATGAGGGCATTTTTTGCTATGCTCTTATCCATTTATTGGACAGCATAGAAAGAAAAAAGCTAATCCAAGATTGCTACAACCAACTTACCGAAAACGGATTTATGGTTTTTACTGCCATAACCAAAGAAGCACCTAATTTTGGAAAGGGAAAACTAATTGAAAAAGACCGTTACGAATTATACGAAGGTGCCAAAGTATTTTATTACGACCAAGAAGCTGTGAAAGCAGAATTTAATGACTTCGGACTTTTTGAAATCAGCAAAGTGAATGAACATCAACCAATGTATCTTATAAAATGTAAAATGAATGTATAAAAACACGTTGGATGTACCAAAGTTAGATGTTCACTCACTAGCTTCTAACAAATAACTGTTCCTAAATATAAAAAATGATCAAAAAAATAGAAACTATTGGACTGGCTATGGGTTGGTTTGCCATTATAACCCAGTTTTTCTTGATGCTTCAAAACAGACAAACAGGCCTATTTGAAATGACTATTCGTTTTTTTAGTTTTTTTACCATATTAACCAATATTTTAGTCGCACTATATTTCACGGTGGCTGTATTCAAACTAAAAATAATTCCGTTAAAATGGCTAGCATCCAAAGGGACATTAACAGCAATTACTGCATTTATACTTATAGTGGGCCTGGTTTATCAAATAGCTTTAAGGGCTATATGGAACCCTACGGGACTTCAATATATTGTTGACGAGTTATTACATACCATCATCCCTTTGTTTATGCTTGGATATTGGGCTTTTATGATTAAAAAAGAGGATTTACGTGTAAAACCAGTTGTTAATTGGCTGCTTTATCCGTTATTCTATATGGCATTTATTATGGTTAGAGGTTATTTATCTGGATATTACCCATATCCCTTTTTAAACGTGAATGAGATAGGATATGAAAAGGCTTTTATAAATATTTCAATTATTTTTGGAACTGTTTTAGGTATTTTAATAAGCCTATTGTTAATTGGGAAAGCCATTGTAAAAAAAAAAAATTAAGGATCATGAAAATTAAGAGACCATTTCTTATTGCCATTTTAGCCGTTATTATTACCGCTTGTGGTGCAAAAAAAAATGTTGACAGTAACAAACTCTACAACACAACCTGGGAACTAGAATATATTTCTGGACCTCGTATTGCTTTTAATGGTTTGTATCCCGACAAAAAACCTAAAATTACTTTCGACAAAATTACAGAACAAGTTACTGGAAATAATAGCTGTAATGGCTATTCTGCCAATTACAAATTAAATAATGATTCTATTAAAATTGGAGAACCCGGACCAACCACGATGATGTTTTGTGGTGAAGGAGAAAAAGTATTCTTAAATATGATGACAAAAATAAACACATACAGCTTGGATGCGGATGGTAAATTAAACCTTATGATAGATGAAGTGCCCATGATGCGGTTTAAAAAAGCTGAAAACTAATGAAAATGAAATGAAATGTCGATAACAAAAGAATCTGAATTAATAGGGATGAAAAAAATTAGTGAAGTTGTTGGAACTACACTAAAATTAATGAGAGCATACGCAAAAGTTGGTATGTCAACCAAAGAACTTGATGAATATGGCGGCGAAATTTTAAAGCGTTATGGCGCTAAATCTGCACCATACGAAACTTATGGATTTCCTGGCTATACTTGTATAAGTATAAATAAAGAAGCGGCACACGGCATACCATCAAAGAATAAAATATTGAAAGAAGGAGATTTAATTAATATTGATGTGTCTGCGGAACTAAACGGGTTTTGGTCTGATAATGGAGGTTCTTTTGTACTTGGAAAAGACATTCATAACCACCAACCTCTTGTAGATGCTTCTAAAAATATTTTACGGAAAGCAATTAACCATATCAAAGGCGGCGTGAAAATTTCCGAAATTGGATATCTAATAGAAACTGAAGCAAAAAAGTCAGGATTTAAAGTGATTAAAAACTTGGCTGGTCACGGCGTTGGTAGAAGTTTACACGAAGCACCTGAGAATATTTTAAATTACAGAGTTAAAAGCAACAGAGAACGATTTAAGAAAAATACAACGGTAGCCATAGAAACCTTTATATCAACAATTTCAACGGTGGCTGTTGAACTGAATGATGGGTGGACATTAGTTGGAAACAAAGGTGGGTATGTAACCCAACACGAACAAACCATACTTGTTACTGATACCTATCCAGTTATTTTAACAGAAGCTAATGACATTTGGAATTAAATAACTGGCTATAAGTAATTGCTTGTTCTCACCTACTTCTAAAAATCCTCGCGGATTTTGCTTGTGCCAATTCGCTTCGCTCATGCCAGTTTGGGGTGTACTTGCTAAGTTAAGTGCTAACCCAAGAGACTACCACAGTCGAAGCGTTCCCCCAATTTTGACTCCAACTTTTTACCAAATGATAAATTAAGAAAACCAAAATTTTGCCAATTTGCAATAATGAAAGAATTAACAGAATATATTTTACAGTTTGGAAATTTAAATTCGCACCAAATTAATTTAATTAAAGAAAAGATAATTGAATTAGAGCTCAAGAAAGATGCATATTTTTCAGAAGCAGGAAAAATACCAAAACAAGTTGCATTCGTGCTAGAAGGTGTTTTAAGAGGTTGTTATTATAACAACAAAGGAGAAGAAATAACACGCTGTTTTATTCAGGAAAACAATTTAATGTGTGATTATGTGAATTTTGAAGCCAACGCTGTTTCATCAGATTACCTACAGGCTTGCACTGATTGTAAACTTCTTGTTTTTTCAAGGGAAACTTGGGAAGAACTTTCGCAAATTATAGTAGGATGGGATGTTATCAAAAATAAGATGGTTCAAATTTGTATGTATCAAAAATCTAGAAAAAATCCGGTAATTTCTCAAGATGCCACGACCCGATATTTGGAGTTTATAGAAAACTATCCTTCATTAATCAATCGCATACCTTTGATATATATAGCATCTTACTTAGGTGTAACACAACAATCGTTAAGCAGAATTCGGAAAAATATAAGCTAAAAATGCTTTTTTTACCATTTGTTAAAACAACTCTCTTTTTATTGATAGAACTTTACTTCATCATTAAAAAAAAATAAAATGAAGAGAGCTTTAATTACAGGAGCCAACAAAGGTATCGGCTTTGCCACAGCTAAATTATTATTGCAAAAAGGATATTACGTATACTTGGGTAGTAGAAATTCCCAAAATGGTGCTGAAGCTATTGAAAAACTGAAAGCAGAAGGATTGATGCATGTTGAGTGTGTTCAAATAGATGTAACAGATAATTCTTCTGTTAAAACAGCACGCAAAGAAATCGGTAAAAAGACTGATCTATTAGATGTTTTGATAAACAATGCCGGTATAAATGGGGGAAGCGACCCTTACACTGCCTTGGAATCCAAACAAGAAGAATTTCGTGCTGCTTTTGATGTTAATGTAATTGGAACATCAAGAGTTATCCAAGTATTTATGGACTTGCTCAGAAAATCCACACAACCCCGAATAGTGAATTTAAGCACAAGTGTTGGCTCACTTACTTTGCAAAGCGATCCGAATTGGCCAGCTTATAATTTTGCAAAATATGCTGTTTATGCAGCATCGAAAGCAGCCTTAAACATGTACACTATCCACTTAGCATATGAACTTCGTAACACTAATTTCAAGGTTAATGTGGTTTGTCCAGGATTAACAGCTACCGACTTCACATTTGGAAATGGAGGCAATGCAGAAACTGCAGCAAAAAGAGTTGCTAAATATGTAACAATTGGTAAAGACGGACCAACAGGAAAATTCTTTAGTGAAGAAACAAATCCTGAAAGGGCCGAAATCCCTTGGTAATGTAAATTAAAAAAACAATGAACCGCTGACAAGGCCATATATAAAAAATTGCTGGTTTCAGCTAAACCAATGTTAGTTGCTATTTTGCTAACATCTGATTTTGCTTCGGAAAATCCTCGCATACAAACACGCAACTATTCAAAAAACTGTGTTGAAAACCAATAAAAATACGGTATACTTTTTAACCATATTCTTCTTAAATTTAAAAATTAATAACTGCTACGTTAAGACACACAAACACTTTAAAAACCACAGCTAAAAACATTCTGGATGTATAAAACCATAGAAACTGAAAGGCTTATAATCCGTCCGCTAAACTTAACAGATTCAAAATTTATTATTGAATTGGTAAACTCGGAAGGATGGTTGAAATTTATTGGAAACAGGAACATTTCCAATAAGGAGGATGCTGAAAAGTATATTCAAAAAATACTTGATAGCCCGAACTTTTATTACAGTGTTTTTCAATTAAAAACTACAAAAAAACCTATTGGTATCGTCACGTTTTTACATCGTGAAGAACAAAAATATCCAGACATTGGGTTTGCAATGTTGCCAAACTATGAAAAAAATGGATACACTTTAGAAGCAAGCAAAAAGTATTTAGATGAAATACTTAAATCTAATACGTACGAAAATATAATAGCAATCACTATTCCAGAGAATCAAAAATCCATTAAATTATTGAAGAAACTTGGCCTTGCATATGAATCTGATTATGTTGGAGAGCATGGTACCTTATCAGTATTTGGTTTGAATGCCAAAAAAGCCAGCAAATAACGGATCCGTCTTAAAACAGGGCTACAAGTTTAAACTAATATTGTTGTATGATTTGTTTTGCCGTTAGGTTTAGTTTTTCTTTTAGAATTTGATTTAATCGCTTCATACTAACCCCTATTTCATCAGCATAAAAATCCCAAAGCAACGACCTTGCTATCACCAAATACTTTTACCATTTTTGGCATTTGACTAGCTGTAATAATGGCTATAAGAGAAATGAAAGCCATTAAATACCCTATTTCAGATTCGGTAAAACCAAAAACTTCTGGTAAGTATAGAGGCAGCGTAACAAAACCAACAAAAAACAACATCATTGCTAAAAGTGACGCTATAAAAATGATTCTTACTTTTGAACCATTGTTAGTATCTATTTCTTGAGTAAGGTTTTCACCTATCAATTTATTTTCAGGTTTTGGTAACACCACTACAACCAAAAGTAAACATAGTAAGCCTGTAAGGTAGATGTAAAAGGAAGCTGCCATACATTTGAAAACAAATAACACTAATCTATAGATTTATTAAACACTAGTAAACTTTCCAGAATCAGAAATAAAAAATAAATTTGCGATATGGAAGAAAAACTTCATTTACTTAGACAACATTTTGAAGAGTTATTTGCGTTAACAGATGACCAATGGAATTTTGTTCAATCTCATTTTCAGTATAAAAGCCTTAAAAAACATCAGTTTTTAATTCAGGCAGGGCAAGCAGTGAATTTTGAATATTGGATTATCAAAGGCTTAGTAAAAGCGTATTCCATAGATGATAAAGGTAAAGAACACATTCTTCAATTTGCAATGGAAAATTATTGGGTGAGTGACCATTGTGCTTTTCAACACCAAGAACCAGGGACTATTTTTGTGGATTGTCTTGAAGATTCTGAGTTCTTCTGTTTGTCTTTAGAAAACAGAGAGAAAATTTGCTTAGAAGTACCAGCAGTTGCCAACTTCTTCAGAATTAAATCTAACAACGGTTATATAAATTTACAGCAAAGAATCTTGTCTTTGCTTACAATGACAGCAGAAAGTAGATATGAGTATCTACTAAATAAACTTCCAAAATTAATACAACGCGTTCCTAAAAAATTAATCGCTTCTTATTTAGGCGTATCCAGGGAAACTTTAAGTCGTTTTAACAGCTAAAAGTGACCTAAATCACTTTTCAAGATTGATATACATCACAAAAAATACGTGATGTATGTCCTCGCACACATTTTGGTTTTCATAGAATTTTGTATCGAACAATTAAATACAATGTACTATGAAAACTACAAGAACATTATTTCTATTATTTACGGTAATTGCTATAGGTTTTAACGCTTATGCGCAAGAAGACAAAAGACCGTTAATGGGTAACGCCTACGGTATTATTAATATTGATGAATACGTAACGCTACTTCCTAAAAGTCATAATGGTATCATCAAGGACATCAGATTAATAGACCGTGAACACGCAGGCGTTAGAATCTTTCGGTTGTATGACGAAGTGCCTATGCACTACCACGCAAAATCTGATGCCTACCTCTACATTTTAAATGGCAAAGCAGAATTTTATGTTGCCGATAAAGGTCCTGTTGTTGCAGGAAAAGGCGACTTACTTTTTTGGGGGAAAGGTACAGCACACGGAAACGGAAAAATTTTAGAAGGTCCGTTAGACGTACTCGTTTTTGATGCCATTGCCAGAGACCCAAGCGATGTTATCTGGATAGACCCATCAACCCAAAAGAAATTTTTAGGCAACTAATCAAATCATATTCACTTTTTAAAAACAATAACGATGAAAACAATAACAATTATAAAAACAGTCTTGTTCGCATTTGTAATGAATTTTACACTATTAGCACAAGCACAATTAGAAACGATAGCAACATTTCCAGAATCTAGACCAGGAAATATAACGGTGTCTAAGGACGGAAGAATATTTGTAACAATGAGCGCCTTAAGTGCTTCAAAATATATGGTGAAAGAAATATTGCCTAATGGAGAAGCCATTCCGTTTGGTGATAAAGAATGGATTGTAAAACCAGAAAACGGAAGTATAAAAGGTATCAATTCAACTATCGGAATTCAAGCAGATGCTAACGGAATACTTTGGGTGTTGGATATGGGTAACGTGAAACAAAATCAGGTTCCAAAATTGGTTGGTTTTGATTTGGTGACCGGTAATGTAACAAAAGTTTTTCCTATCCCGAATACGGTATTATCAACAAAACCTTTTTTACAGGATTTTGTAATCGATGTGAAAAACAACACTGCGGTAATTGCAGATATGACCGATGCTTTAAATCCGCCAATTGCACCAGCTTTTGTAGTGATAAACTTAGAAACGGGTTATATAAGACGAGTTCTGGAAGGGAATGCTTCGTTTTTGTCGGCAGATGAACCAGTGAAAATTCACGGAAGATTGGTCTCTCATAAAAGAAAAGATGGTACTACCATACAGCCAAGATATCCTTTAAATCCAATTTCTATAGATGACGAAAACAAGTATATCTACTATGGTGCAATGGGGAATACCAAAATTTACCGTATTCCATCTGCTGTTTTAGCGGATGAAAGTAAACAAGATAGCGACCTGAATAAGTACATCGAATTTTATGCCAACAAACCAAAATCTGACGGATTTAAAGTGGGTGCAAACGGCAAAGTATATGTCACCGATGTTGAAAATTCAGCTATTGTAGAAAGTACGCCTGCTGGAATGAAAACCATTGCACAATCTAAAAAAGACCTGTCTTGGCCAGATGGTGTTGCTATACACGGAAACTACTTGTATATCGTAGCAAATCAGCTTCATAATCTGCCTTTGTTAAATGAAGGAAAAGATGCTAGTAAACCGCCATACTTGGTATTAAAAATGAAGCTTAAAGATTAAATAAAATTATAAACAAGGTGATGTATGATCAAAATTAAATGTGACATACATCACTTTAAAATAGTGATGTACATCCTCGTACACACTTGGCTTTAATCGGAAATTTGTATAAGAAATTTAAAAACATATAAAAATGAAAACAATAGTAAATATATTAAGAACAATTGCGTTAACAGCTACACTTTTTACTGCTTTAACTACAAACGCACAACAAGTACCAACGTCACCTTATGGAGCAGACGATGAAATTGGCGCACTAAACCTTTTGAATGAAGAAACGGTTTTGGATGCTGTAAAATTGGTTAAAAAAGGAAAAGTATACCGCTTAGGAATGGTGGTAAATGCACAAACTGCAGCTTTCCGTCACAGATACTTTCATATTGAAACTTTACAACCAGAAACTGCTGCTGCAGGTTCTAACAAATTCACTTACGTAGATGATCAGTTAATTGGTTGGACAGGTGTTGGATCTCAAATAAACGGATTGGCACACTACGGTCGAGACAATGTGCATTATAACGGATATAAAGTAGAAGATTTTTTAACCGTTTCTGGTGTAAAAAAATTAGGTCTAGAAAAATTACCTCCAATTGTAACTAGAGGTATTGTATTGGATATGCGCTCATATTACAATCAAGACATTGTAAAAGAAGGTACTGTTTTTACAGTAGAAGATATTGAAAAAGTAGCCAAAAAACAAGGCATTGAAATCCGTAAAGGAGATGTGGTTTTGTTTTACACAGGATGGACAAAATTAATGGGTAAAGATGACAAACGTTACCTAGCTGGCGGACCTGGAATTGGTACGGAAGCTGCGCATTATTTAGGTAAAAAAGGAATTGTTGCAGCAGGTGCAGACAACTGGTCTTTTGAGGCTGTACCACACGAAAACAGCGAACTTTCTTTTCCTGTAAATCAAATGATGGCAACCGAATACGGTGTACAAGTATTGGAAAATATTCTTGTAGATGAGTTGGTTGAGGATAAAGCCTGGGAATTCCTTTTTGTATTAGGTCACCCTTTATATGAAGGCTCTACGCAAGTACAAATAAATCCTGTTGCCATTAAATAACAATAACAAAAAACAATTAGAAATTATGGAAACATCAACAATACATAGAGATACTACGCTAGCCAAAAAGAAGAGTCTACCAGCAGCATTATGGGCATTGACCATAAGTGCATTTGCTATAGGAACAACGGAATTTGTAATTGTAGGTTTATTATCTACCGTTGCAAACGATTTAGGCACATCATTAACATCAGCAGGATTATTAGTTAGTTTGTACGCCATTGGTGTTGCCATTGGTGCACCCATTTTAACTGCATTAACGGGTAAAATTCCAAGGAAACAATTACTAATGGGTATAATGTTACTATTTATAATTGGTAACGGTTTAGCAGCTATCTCACCAAGTTTTGAGTTGTTGCTATTATCTAGAGTGGTAACAGGTTTTGCTCACGGTGTATTCTTTTCTATTGGGTCTACCATTGCAGCTAGTTTGGTGCCAAAAGATAAGCGAGCAACAGCTATTTCTATAATGTTTGCTGGTCTTACCGTGGCTATTGTAACTGGCGTGCCTTTAGGAACATACATTGGTCAGAATTTTGGATGGAGAGCTACTTTTATTGGTGTTGCTTTATTAGGATTAGTAGGTGCAATAGCTAGTTTGGCTTTGGTTCCTAAAAACATCAAACAATCGGCTCCATTACGTCTTATAGACCAATTAAAAGTGATTAAGAATCCGTCTATTTTATTGGTGTTAGCCATTACCGCATTTGGTTATGGTGGTACGTTTGTCACCTTTACCTACTTAACTCCGCTGTTAGAAGAAGTAACTGGTTTCTCTTCGGATATGACTAGTGTATTTCTTTTAATTTATGGAATTGCCATAGCAATAGGAAATATTATTGGTGGTAAAGTATCTAACAATAAACCAGGCAAAGCATTATTAGTAATGTTTGCGTTACAAGCCATCGTATTGTTTGTTTTATACTTCACAGCTTCTAGCCAAATTTTTGCAATAATAACCTTGTTTTTTATGGGAATACTTGCTTTTTCAAATGTGCCAGCCTTACAACTATATGTAGTGAAAATGGCCGAAAAATATCTTCCTGGAACAGAAGACGTAGCATCTGCCTTGAACATTGCTGCTTTTAACGTTGGTATTGCCATTGGTGCTTATGTAGGCGGAATGGTTGTAGAATCGAGCTTAGGAATTGAAGCGACACCTTGGGTAGGAGGTTTACTGGTAATTGTTGGATTCCTGTTAACCCTAGTTTTATTCAAAAAAGAAAAAATATAAATAATATAATGATGACTACATTAAAATTTAGAAATAACGACGAAATGCCAATTTTAGGCTTAGGAACATTTAGATCTGAACCTAATGAAGTGTACAATTCAGTACTTTCCGCTATTAAAATTGGATACAGACATATTGATTGTGCTGCGGCATACGGTAACGAAAAAGAAGTTGGTAATGCCATTGCTGAAGCAATTAAACAAGGTTTGATCACAAGAGAAGATTTATGGGTGACTTCCAAATTATGGAATGCTTCTCACGGTGAAGAGAATGTGATTCCTGCGTTGAATCAAACTTTAGAAGATTTACAACTAGATTATCTAGACCTTTATCTTATCCACTGGCCAGTAGTTTTAAAAAAAGGAACCGAAATGCCAGAAAAAGCATCCGATTTTATTCCATTATCAGAGGTGCCATTAACCAATACTTGGAAAGGGATGGAAGCTGCTTTAGAGCAAGGTCTTACAAAACATATTGGCGTGAGTAATTTCAATGAAAATCAGCTTAAAGAAATAATTGCGAGTGCAGTTCATAAACCAGAGATGAATCAAGTAGAAATGCATCCGTTTTTACAGCAGAAAGAATTAAAAGCATTATGCTCGCATTTTGATATGCATCTAACAGCATATGCACCATTAGGTTCGCTTGTAGATGAAAATGCAGCATTACGCTTGTTGGAGAATGATACCATAATAAACATCGCTTATTTAAGAAATATGTCGCCTGCACAAGTAGCATTGGCGTATACTATGCAACGAGGCATTGCAGTAATTCCTAAATCCATTAACGAAAAGAGGTTGCTTCAGAATTTAGAAACTATTAATTATACGCTTACAGAAGAAGATACGGCGTTGCTGAAGGATTTAGACAAGGGACACCGCTTTATAGATGGCAAATTTTGGGAAGTTGACAACGGACCATACACCGCAGACAGTATCTGGAATGCTTAATCACATTATTCATCAGGTGTCTTAGCGGATGCCTGATGAATTTAAAACACACACTATGAATCCATTTGATAGACTATACAAACCAGGTAAAATGACACTTGGCATAGAGTTTCCTTTAGATAACGATTGGTCATCAGAAGGTAACCGTAAACGTTTGGAAGACAACAGACCTTTTGGCGTGCCAGACATTTCTAACCATTTAGCATTGGCCCAACAAATTGACGAAGCTGGATTTGCTGCTTTATGGACGCGAGATGTTCCTGTGTACGACCCTAATTTTGGTGATGGCGCTCAATTGTTTGACACCTTACCATACTTGGGTTATTTAGCTGCAGCTACCAAAAACGTTTTGTTGGGTACGGCAGCAATAGTATTACCATTGCAACAGCCTATAAAATTGGCAAAAGCTGCTGCTACCATAGAAAATTTAAGTGATGGCAGACTTTTGTTAGGTTTGGGTTTGGGAGACCGACCTGTGGAGTTCCCAATGTACAATATCGACTATAAAAAAAGACCTGAAATTTTTAGAAACAATCTTGACATTATTAAAGAAGCTTGGAAAACGAATAGTGATTTAAAATCTAAATACGATTTTTTAACTAACGGTATAGAAGTTTATCCTAAACCGAACAAAGACATTCCGCTAGTCGTAGCCGGTCATTCTGGACAAAGTATTAATTGGATTGCCAAAAACGCGCAAGCTTGGTTCAATTACCCAAGACCTGTTGCCGAAACTTTAGAAAATCGAAAATACTGGTGCAACGCTTTGTATGACGAAGACCAAGCAGCAAAACCTTATATTTCAGCTATACATTTAAACCTATCTAAAGATGACAATGCGACTTTTAAACCACAACGTTTTGGTGGTACAGTAGGTATTAATCATCTTGAAAAATATTTAAAAGCATATGAAAATGTCGGAGTCAACCATATGGCAATAAACCTTAGAAAATCTGAAACACCCGTAAGTGAGGCTATTGCTAAAATTGAAGAAGTTGTATTACCGGAGTTTGTTACCTCTTAGTTACTTTTTTTACTATTATTTAAATAATTGACAAATAAAAATTAATCAATAATAATTCCTAAATTAATAACGTGTGGCCAACAAAGAACTGAGCTAAAAAAATCTTTTAGGCCATTTTTAAAATATGTCTTTGTTATCGGACATTCCTAGTTTTCTAAAGAAAATCAGAATACCGCAGCTTTTTATATAAATATACTTACCCGTTGTGTGCAACAAAAAAATATCACCAATGAAAAAAAAACAATAAAAACCATCATTTTAATTGCTCTAGTAAGCACTTTAACGAACTGTAACGGTCAAATAAAAAGTGATAAAAAACAAACCGAACTAAAAACCTAAATCACATCGATTTAACAAATAACACTCTTTTTAGTCTTTTCATTTAAAGTTTGAAATGCCTTGTTTCAACCAATTATAATATTCATCAACATCGGGTGTATAAGCAACAGGGGGTATCAAGTTTTGTTCATCGTGCCCCATTAACACATAAAACGGTTGCGAATTGGTTTTGTATTTAATGGTTTGCAATTCGCTCCATTTTTGACCGATGTACTTTAGTTTTTTGCCCAGTTTTAATTGAGACTCGACCACGTCGCCGTCCTCCAACTCACGCTTATCATCAACATACAAGGATATTAAAACCACATCGTTTTTCAGGATGTCCAAAACTTTGGGCTTCACCCACACGTTCTGTTCCATTTTTCGGCAATTCACACAGGCATGCCCTGTAAAATCAATCATCACAGGTTTGCCTACTTTTTTGGCATAGGCCAAACCTTTGTCGTAATCGTTAAACGCCAAAATATTATGTGGTGGCATTAAATGCGCACCTTCAGGGACTTCCTCAGGGCTTACCGAACCTCCAGAACCCAATTGGGTATAGCCCACACCATATGGCGACTCGCTATAATGTTGTGGTGGTGGGAAGGCACTTATTAAGTTCAACGGTGCTCCCCAAAGTCCTGGTATTATATAAATGGTGAAAGCCAAGGTAAGTAAACCGAAACTCAAACGCCCAACCGAAATATAAGTGACGGGGGAATCGTGGGGCAATTGTATTTTTCCGAAAAGGTAAAACGTCAAGGCTCCAAATATGGCAATCCAAATGGCGATGAACACTTCACGTTCTAAAAAATGCAACTGCAATACCAAATCGGCATTTGATAAAAATTTGAATGCCAAAGCCAACTCTAAAAACCCTAAAACCACTTTTACTGTGTTTAACCATCCGCCCGATTTTGGCAATGAATTTAACCATCCCGGGAAAGCGGCAAACAAAGCGAACGGTAAGGCAATGGCCAACGAAAAACCGAACATACCAATGATTGGTGCAAAACCCCCAAACGATGATGATGCCCCAATTATACTACCTACAAAGGGACCTGTACAAGAAAAAGAAACTATAGCCAGAGCTAAGGCCATAAAGAAAATACCAACATACCCTCCTCTATCTGCTTTACTATCAATTTTATTTGCCCATGAATTAGGTAACATGATTTCAAATGCTCCTAAAAATGAAGCTGCAAAAATCACTAGTATAACAAAGAATATTAAGTTGAACCACACATTGGTTGCCAATGCGTTCAAAGAACTTGCTCCAAAAATGGCAACAACAATTGTCCCTAGTAATACATAAATAACAATTATAAAAATACCGTAAACTATAGCATTTCGTATACCTTCCAATTTACTTTTACTTTGCTTAGTAAAAAAACTTACAGTCATTGGTATAAGTGGAAATACACAAGGTGTAAATATTGCTACAAAACCTGCTCCAAGACCAAGAAAAAACACCATCCAAAGTCCTTGGTTACCACCTGAATTATTGTCAGTTTCATTAACTTTCTCTGAAATTTTAGCGTCTTCATCAATACCGCTGGATGCTGTTTCATTTCTAATTTTGAACTCTAAATCTACTTCGGTTGGTGGTAGGCAGCGTGTATCGTCGCACACCATAAACTCCACAAAACCGTTGATGGTTTCAACGTGTTCATTAAGTTTTATTTTTTGTTTGAAAGTTGCCGATGCCTCAAAATATTTAATTTCCATTTCGAACACAGGGTCGTTTACCGTATGCCCTTCATCCTCTTCGGTATTGCCAATAATTTTGAAGGTTCCTTCGCTATCATCATAAGTAAACGAGGTGGGAATTGGGCCATTATCAGGCACACCTTGAGAATAAAGATGCCACCCTTTATCAATAGTGGCTTTTGAGATTAATAGATATTCAGTATCGGATAATTTTTCAACAGCGGTACTCCATTTTACGGGCTCCAAAACTTGGGCAAAAGTAGCTACCGAAAAAACAAATGCCGTTAAAGCAAAAAGAAACTTCTTCATTATGTGCGGTTCTAATTTATTTTGAATTCTAAATCAACTTCGGTAGGGGGCAAACATCTGCTATCATCACAAACCATAAATTCAACCGTACCTTTAACTGTAAAAGATTCTTTTGATTTGAGTTTGATGCGTTGCTTAAAATTAGCTTTGGTTTCAAAGTATTTGATTTTCATCCCGAAAATGGGATCGTTAACGGTATGTCCTTCACCTTCTGAAGCATTCCCTTTTTTAAGATAGTTGCCATTGCCTTGGTAGCTGAAACTTGTTGGGATTGGGCCATCTTTGGGTACATTTTGTGAATATAAATGCCAACCCTTATCGATGGTTGCAGTGGCAATAAGTTCATATTCAGAATCGGATATTTTTTTAACAGATGTGCTCCATTTTACTGGTTTTAATATTTGGGCTTGCCCTACAAAGGCTATTATAAGTGTAAAAAATAAGATTAGTTTTTTCATGTAGTAATATCATTTTTTGTGGCAACAAGTTCTTCCATGTAAACATCCTTTAGGTATAGAGAGTTTATTTTTGAAGTTTCTTGTCCTATTGTTTTTAAAAAATTTAAATTATTGTTTTGGTTTAAATACTTGCAATTGTTACACCAAAGTATTGCTGTAAAATACATTTTTTCTAAATAATGGCAGCTCTTTTTGTACACAATATTTACATGGGATTATAGCACTAAAAAGAGCTTATAAAACAAAAATGCATTTCATTAATTTTGATTATTTATTGTGTAAAAATAAATTTTTAAAAACTGGCACCATTCTATTTAAGATAGTTTTAATAAAATAGGGCTGAAAAGTCAGCCCTATTTTAATTTCTTTTGGTCAAATTTGACAGATTAATTCAAATATTTAATCCATAAGTCTTTTTTGGTTGCGAAATAAAGTCTTCTAAACAACCTTTGAGTCAGCTTCCATAACCTTGTAGAGATTCTTAAAAGAATCTAGATACTGTTGTCGGTCTTGAAGTCCATTGGTACCTCCGTTAATTCTTTTTGTAACCATGTGGATGTCATCGGCATCGGCATATGCATTGATATTACGTTTTTTCCAAAACCAACATGCCGATTTAAGCGCTACTTCTGGATCAAGTATCAAATCAGGGTTATTGACACAATCGATACCATGGTCGTTGGAAAAACTTCTATAATTATCTTTTCCTGTAAGTTGTATCAAACCACGACCACGATATTTCCAACCATCGCCACTTTGTTCGTCTCCATTTCCCATCCTGTTTGCATAAACTCTATTAGCAATTTTTTCTGGCTTACGGGCATACTGTTCTGCTATTTCATTTGTTTTGAAATATTTTCCAAATACACTTCGCAGCCCCTGAACGGAATAATTTAAATTTTCCTCAGAATACTTAAGTCCGCCACTTTCGTGCGAAACTTGCGATAGAAAATGTGCCTTACGAAGAGGTGTATCTATTCCGAAATTTGGTAATACAGTGCTTATGTATGGTACATAAGATTGTGCTTTATCCCAATTCATCCTGGGAATAATTGTTTTCATTTGGTCAGTGGATATCATATGTTTTGTTTTAAAAGGTTTAGTATTGAATACTTAAATATCTTTTAGCTATCGTGAGAATTTCTAAAAAAAAACACAACCATTTCTTCTTAATAAAAAGAAAAACAAAGTAGGATAAATACACTATTAAAGATATGAAAAAAAATCATTCATTTAACGCTCTTGAAGACTGCGTTAGGTTTCATCTAAGTCCAAAATTCCATGTTTGCCATTGGCATAACTTCTTTTTAAGACCTCTCTATTTTATGATAAAAGAAGAATCACATCAAAAAGGATAGCCAATAGCTAAATTGAATATTAAATTTTCCTTTCTCCAGCTTCCACTACCAAAATTAATATCGTCTATAACCCATCGATTTCCTTCTGGCAAATATGGTTTTCTTAAAGGGAAGGCAAAGTCTGTTCTTAACACCAAGAAACTAAAATCGAAGCGTAAACCTAGGCCCGTTCCAACGGCTAATTCATTTAAAAACTGCCCAGAGAATTTTGCACCAGGTTTTTCGGCACTTTCGTTTAGCAACCATATATTACCCGCATCAACAAAAAGGGCACCTTTAATAAACTTGTATATATCGGTTCTTAATTCTGTATTCAATTCCAGTTTCAAATCGCCCGATTGGTCCGGCAAAAAGGAATTAGTTACTTCATTGCCATTAAAAGTACCCGGACCAATAGATCGTGCCCTAAATGCCCTAATACTACTTGTTCCGCCTATAAAAAACTGTTTTATAAAAGGCATTTCACTAGAATTGCCGTAAGGGATACCTGCCCCTACAATAATCCTGCTGGCCAATGTTGTTTCCTTACTGAAATTATAATAGTGACGAAAATCCAATTCTAATTTTGAATATTGACTAAAAGGAACGCCCAATATACTTTTAGGGTTTTCACTATCGTTAGCACCTAATAGTAAGCCTACTGAGTTTCCTGATAAATCTACTTCTCCCCTAAAATAGATATTGTTTTTTTTATTTTTTAGCATGGTATTCGTATAGGTATAAGAATACGTGGTACCTAAAATAAATTGTTTATCTATTACTTTTTGTAATGAAGGGTTTTCTGCAATTTGTGATTTGTACAAATCTGAAACATTATTGGAAGATGTATATGCAATATTCAACACATTGAGGCTATGCTCTTTCCGTTCATTTTCTTTCCATAAATATCCAAACGACCCGTTGAAGGTTTTTAAGGAATATAATTTGGTTCTTAGCTGGTAATCATAACTTAAGGATGCTTTGGTATTGGGCACATAGGCACTACCAGAGGTCATGGTAAATGGTGAAATAAACCGAGGCCAAATTAAACTGGCTTCTCCACCAAAACGGTACACATTAAAACCATTGTTTTGTCCTGACACCTGGGTTTCTAAACCTGCAAATGCCGATATTTTTAATAGCTCTGCACCCTTAAAAGTATTGCGGTTACTCCAATTTACATTCAATTCCGTACCTGAATAATTAGCAGAATTTGTTTTTGCCAACGCTTCTACTTGTATGGACTTTTTAGGTAATGGGGTTAAATAATAATAAGTATCTAAATTGTTTTTTAAAGAATCATTTTCTTTAAATTCATTTTTTACAAACTTAAAAGTTCCTAAAGTTATTAATCTGTTTAAAGATAAATTGTGGGTGGTTCTGTTATAAAAATCGCCTTTATCGAACAACAATGTTTTGTCAAAAATAAAAGGCTTGAATACCGTTTTGTTATCAATTACAGTTAAGTCGTTATATCTAATGGTATCCATTTTTCTTGTAGACATGGTATCCCTTTTCAAATTAAAACTTGGATAGACATAAATATTATTAATACGATATTGGTTTTTAGCTTTTTGCGGTATGTCTTTTTTAATTTTAACCAATAAATCTACTTCATGGTTGGCAACCGTGCTATCCACTTGAACTAAAAGATAATCTTCATTAAAATAATAAAAACCACGCTCTTTTAATTTGGCATCTATTCGTGTTCTTTCATTTTTAATGATGTCCAAATCGTAGGGCTTCCCAATTTTCAACTGACTATTTTCTTTTAATGTATCTATTTCTTTCGCCAGAAGTATGGAATCACTTGGAAACACAACCGATTTTATTTTATACTGATTGTGTAAAGTCACTTCATAATTAGCCTTAGCCTTTTTCCCCATTCTTGTAGAATCCGCTTTTGATTCTGCATTGAAAAAACCCTTATTTTCAACATAATTTTGAATTACTTTTTTGTTGTATTCCAAATCAACTTTACTCATTAAAACAGGAGCTTTACCTAATTTATATTTCACCCAATGTTTAAAACCTTTCTCTTTATTTACGGTATCGTAAATGTTATAAAAAAAGATACTGGGGCGTATCCCTAAAAAAGATTTGTTCGGCACGGGGCGAATTAAATCATTCAAGGCCGTTTCTATAGCTTTTCTTGTTTTCTTCGGTTCTTTGCCTTTTTCAATTTTTAAAGTATGACCTATATACAATAAATCGTCTTCAGGGATTTTACGCGTACCACTACAGCCCAAAAGTAATGCTACGGTAAAAAAGACTGCTATATACTTATTCATTTTCATTTTCATTCTTGTTCCTATTTTGTCTGTTGCCTTTGCGCTTTGAGTGAAACAGCTCTCTAAACTTATCGTAATTCATAGTGATTATAAAAGCGACTCCAGTTTCAATAACCTGACCTTGTAAAGCCACTTGATAGTTATTTTTTCTGTAGGCTCTTATTTTGTATCGACCATCTTTTGTAAGCAAATAATCGGCAGTCACATCGCCTGCTATGTTGGTGGCTTGTTCGTTTTCTTGCCCCTCGCCTTCAAGACCAAAACTACTGCCTACGGTTACTTTTAATCGGTCGTCCAATAATTGTTTAGAAAGTGCCACATTTAAATCTGTTCTTTCTTGCTTTTCACCCGATGAATAATCTTCCGTGGCTTCCAAATCAAAATCCAACTCAAAGCCTTTTATTAAATCGCCTGCTAAATTGTTAAGCTGTTGCGACAAAATTTTGCTCACACTTTGTTTTGCCAAAAAAGTCCCGCTGGTGCCACCAGCTTCACTTTGAAAAGGATTTTCACCTATAAAACGATTTAATAATAAAAGTGCAAATACTTGTTTGTTTAAGGCATCTTCATCGGTTCTAATCTGTTCTAATTTGGCTTGCGTAGTGTTTATTACTTCCGTAGAAACGTTATTATTTCCGTCAGGCAAAATAATATCAAAAGTGATTTCGGGCTGCAACAACTCGCCTTTCATTATCAAGTTGGTTTCAAAAGGAATTTTTTGTTTATACGTATTTCGGGTTTCGGTAGTTATGCCAACTAACTGGTCATCCACCAAATCCAATGGTGAAGCTTCCACTTTATAAACAGCTGTTATACTGATGTTTGCCGTAGTAGGTTCTCCCGTCCATAGAATATAACTTTCGGGTTGAATTTCAAATTTTCTTTTTATTAAATTGAAATTCATTTCATAGGCACCACCTGTAAACTCATATTTTCCGGTCAACGTTGTTTTACCTGAAGGATCGATGCCTCCTGTTAATTCTGCTTCCCCCTGAAGTTTTAAATAATCGCCATTGGCTTCATCAATAATAATGGAAATTTCGGCTTTTTTATCGACCTCAATATTTACAGATGCATTGATGCCCTTTACTTCGGTTTGTGTAATCTGTTTCGTTGGATCTTCAACAGTTATCAACACAGGTTGATCTTGGTCTATAAACTCCACAATACCTTCCCTATCTGCGATGGATGGATCGCTTTGCGGTAACACAATGGTTAATCTTGTAGCGTCATTAATTTTAACAGTTCCATCAATAATAGGACTGTCTAAAGTGCCTTTTATACCCAAATTATTATCTAGATACAATTCGCCGTAAAACAAATCATTGTCTTTGGATGTTGAATTTACCGCCCTAAAATTATTCGCAATAACATTTAAATTGAATCCTAAATTGGTATAATCTTTACTATCAATGGTTCCGTTTATTTTTAAAGGATTTCCATTTTCATCCTGTAATTTAAAATCTTCAAAAACTATTTTATCGGTATTGAAAACAATCTTATCATTAATCAGATTAAATTTTGAATTTAATGGAACCACTAAAAAACCTACGTCATTAAATTTGATATTACCCTCTATATTTGGGTTTGAAGCTTTCCCTGTGACGTTTAATTTCCCATTTATAAATCCTTCGCTTTCCTTTAGATTATTGAAAGTGAACGCTTGCAAAGATGCCATTTGTAGTTTTTGAATGTCTACATTCAAATCTAAGCTTTCTGCACTTACACTGTAGTTTCCGTTAATATTCAAATCGTTATTCAAACCGGACAACGTAACGTTCGCGTTATATAAATTACTGGTTTTATTATTAACCTTTAGGTTCGTATTTCCAATCGTATCGTTTTTCATTCTCAGATTTTCAATATCTAAATCGGCAACAAACAATAAATTGGAGCTTATGTCTTTTAAGGTCGCTTCCCCATTAATAGTACCACCCACTTCAAAATTGGAAATGGCAATACTAGTTAAAGATTCCAACTTAAAATTTTCGAAATTGACGTTAATAGGGGCATTTGAAACATTGTTTTCTGATTGAATAGAAAATGATTGTTGATTATTTTCAATCTTAAAATTTGAAACCAACAAATCGCCTTTCTCCACTTTTATATAATTAGCAGCATCAATTTTCCAATCTTCATAATTTAAAAGTAATTTTTCGGGATTCAAACGGAGGATGGAAGCTTCTAAACTATCTTTAAAAACTCCCGAAATAACATACCTTTCTGTGTTTTTTACATCTTTAATATTCAATTCATAGTCTACCGTGTTGTCTTCCAATTTTCCAACAATACTAGTTTTCGGAATTTCAAATTGAGTGTTCTTAATGGTGCCAAAAGACACATCGTACATTAAAGCATTATCTTGGGTATGGACTTTTAAAACACCATTAGAGATTTCATTATTGGCATAATTTAATCTAGGAATGGAGGCGTTAACAATAATGGAATCATTAACGGCATTGTAAGATCCATTTAATGTGATTTCCGATAACTCTGTAAATTCAGAAATTATTTTTTTTGTGATTTGATTGTCTTTGATGATGAATTCAAAATCCAAATTCTGATCTTCTTCATTCCTTCTATATTCTTTGTTCAATTGATAATATCTCGAAATAGAGTTTGTCAACTGATCGGCTATAGTTGATAACTTATAATCCCCTGTAATCAAACCATTTGCAAATTGCGATTTTAAAATAATGGAATCCTTTTCAATACTAGATTTGGCTATAATACTTATAGTATCCAACGGGAATTGTTCCTTTTCTAAAGCAATTAAAAAATTATTGGCATTTAAGGTGCCGTTCAAATTATCGGGGTTTAAATCGTCAAAATTAGCAGTAATATTTCCTTTCATTTTTAAGGGATCCGCATGCAGATTGAGTTTATTTAAATCAACCAATTCCATATTTAATTTTAAATCTAGAGTCGGTTTTTCTGGGTTTGATGAACCTTCAGCATCTAATATGAAATTTAAATTGGGGTCTGTAGAACTGGCATTCGCTGTATAAACCCCTTTATCAATATTTCCGTTAAGGGTGATGTTTTTGTAATCGTAATTGTTGAATTTAGCTGTTACCATTTTTGAGTTTAATTTGGCCGTAGCCGTTGCAGGATCTAAACTTCTACCGTTTATACTTGCGTTTGCTGTTACTTTTCCTAATTGATTGTTTTTAAGAAATTTGCCTAAATCGAAATTTTCAACACGGGCATCAGCAATATATGTTTCATCATTTTTTCTTGATTGATCAAAAGTTGCTTCTACAATGGCATTACCGAGTGAACTTTTTAAATTCAAATTCGTTTTAAAAGCATGGAGGCCTCCTTTAAAATTCCCTTTTACACTTATTTTTTCAGGTAATTGAATACTGTTCGGAATGGTGTTTTTAGGAGTAAAAGCATAAATATCTTTTGAAGAACTTTCAAAATTTTTAATATCAAGATTAAAAATGGTTTTTTCAATATTTGGTAAGCCGGTAATCGTTCCGTTAACATCCACTTGTGTACTTCCAATTCCGCTGGCGTTAAACGTATTGATTTCTAAATTATCGACCCTTCCTTTTACAACAGCATTGAAGTTTACAATAGCTTTTGGGTTGTTTTTAAAAATGTTGTTAGAATTTAATTGAGGTATTAATAATAAAACATCTTTAAAACCCAATTTACTATCCATTAAGGTCCCATCAACTTCCAAATTTTCCGGATTTTCACTAATAGATTCTATGGAAGGATATGTTACCACGACACTATTTTGCAAGGTGGTTTGAGGTGTTTTTAAATATAACTTTTTTAGTGATGCACCTTTAGAATTATAATTAAAAGCCGTTTTTAAAGCGTCTAATTGAAAACCACTTTTTTCTTTAAAAGATAAGGTTTCAATGTCGCCACTATAAGCATCAGTATCAATAGCTACGGAATTGCCATTAAAGTTAAGATTGGTTAATTCTAAATGGTTAAAATCGATTCCTTGTGAAGTTTTAGCAGTATTATTATTATCAAAAGCGACATTAAAATCGGTTATGGAAATGGTATTAACATCAATTTTCCATGACGCATTTGAAGTATTTTCTGCGGTTGATTCTGTAATTTTATTTGAGGCTGTTAAAGTAAATTGCCCATTTGTATTGTTTAATTCTATGGAATTGATGGCAATAATCTGCTTTTCTAAATCGATGTTTTTAACTTGGGTATTCAGCTTTTCAAACTGAATTTTAGTATCAATATTTGTAATAGCATCTTTGTATGAAATATTAATATTCTCTAAGTTAATATCTTTTAAATTCAACTTAATAATGCTTGTTTCAGCTCCCTCTTCAATCTTTTTAGTAGCTTTTTTTGTTGCCTCTACAAGATCTTGATTCAAAACCAGATTGAACCCTATTAAATTAATTTTTGGAACATCAAAAGAAAGATCATTTAAATTAAACTTATCAATTTTTGTATCAAAATGGTTGATAAAAACGTCTATATCATTTTTAGAAACAGCATCTTTATAAGTGAATTTTATTTCATCTAAATTGATTTTTTTAATTGAAATTGCTGTAGTATCATTTGATTTAGGCTCATTCGTTTCAAAAGCCTTAATGATATAATCAAAATTAAAAACGGAGTCTTTATTGACACTTATGTTCGCTGTTATTTCTTCTAAGTCAATAGAATTGATTTCAACTTTATTACTAAGCAACTTAAACAAACTGATATCAATTTTTAATGTTTTCCCTGCTAATAAAGTGTCGGCAGCTTGGTCTTCAAAATAAAAATCATGTAGAATCACTTTTTTGGGCAAACCTATTTCGATTGATCCCACTTCTACCTTTGTTTTTATTTTTTCTTCTAAAAAAACAACGGCTTTATCTTTTACAAAATTTTGTACAAAAGGAATTTGCAATGCAAGTACAAGCAATAAAAAAAGCGCTACAATTATTAACAGGCCTTTAAAAAAAAATTTAACGACTTTTTTGAATATAACCATCTAAACTAAAATGTTCTTATATAAAAATACTAATTGATTTTCTACAATTTGTACTTATGGAGATTTTATGTGAAGATATTGTTATGTAATTTAAATATGTTACATAATTAAATGAAATTATTTTAAAATTTCAATAGTTAATTTTTGAAGGTAAATAATAATCGTAGTTCTTTTTACATCGAAGGTTAATTTAATAATAAAGCTGATAAATATGGTATCTATCAGCTTTAATATCATCTCTATGTCAGGTCGAGCGCAGTCGAGACCTCATTTTGAAGTTGTTAAGTGTAATAACTTCTCGATTCGCTTTGCGAGATACCTTCAACCAAAACACGTTTTGTTTTCGGCAATGCTCGAGGAGACAGTGATTTATGGTTGATTACGGAAAATCCGTTTCCTATTAATTAAAACTCACGTTTACCAAATTCACTTTCAATAAACTTCGATTTGTTTTTAACCTTGTTGAAAGTGTAAGTTAAATTTAAAGTAACCATATCAACTTCATACACATAATTAGTATAGGTATAAAATTCACCAGGTCTTGAAGTAGCGATGCTTTGTTCGTTACTGTTCAACAATCCCATATCAATATTTTGCCACTGTAAGGTTGCCGTTAAATGGCTATCTAAAAATGACTTTTTCAAGGTTAAGTTTGGTGCATAAAACCTAGAATCTTCACCTTGAGCCGTATTGGTTTTAGATAAATAATTGAAGGTAAATTGTGCCGTGGCATTCTTCCAAAAAGAATAGGTAGAGTTAACGTTGAAGGAGTATATCGTGTTACTACTATTTACATCATAATTTCTAGTTATACCATCTCGATGTCTAAAAATAAACTCGCCATCAATAGCATAGTTATATATATTGGCCCCTATAAAATTGCTCCAATTCTTGGTTGCCTTAAACTGCGTACCCAGTTCTAAACCAATAGCTTTACTTTTTCCAACATTGGAATACACTCGGTTTAAAATACTATCTATTACTATCCCATTACTTTCATAAGCCAAGGTATTCACGCGGTTTATGGCATTATCTACATGTCTGTAATAAGCGGTAGCGTACATGGAATTTTTTGAATCGAATTCTTTGGTAATGCCCAACTCAACCAAATCTATAAATTCTGGTAATAGACGGTTATCACCTTGTTCAAAAACCTCTGAGTGTTCGCGTTCAGCAAAACTATTCATTTTAAAAGTGGTGGTACGTTCTACTCTTTTACTGTAAGCCGCCTTAATTTTGGTGGCATCATTAACTGTGTATTGTAACGACGCTGACGGGAATAATTTTACAAAGTCATACTTGTATTCATTCGCAGAAGCTTCACTTACTAAAGCTTCGGTATAGGTTCTATCCATAGATTCCAAACGCATACCCGCGGCATAATCCCATTTATTTTTGTTGCCTGTTAATTGGGTATATGCAGAATGAATGGTTCTTTTTAATTCAATATTACTTGAAAATTCGGGTACAACAATACCATCTCGTTCGTAAACAAACTCCCCTTCATGATCCAAATTTCTAAATTGATAGCCCGTTTCAATAGTACCAAATGAAAACGGTTTCAATTTGTAATCTAAATTATAACGCACACCATGTAACGGATTATCATTGGTGTTATATTCTTGTTGATAAATTTCGTTATATGCCGGTGTATCCACATTATCATTGTAAGTTGGACCACCTAAAAAGGTATATTCATACAAAATTGACGTTGACAGTTTGGACTTATCATTAAAGGTATGTCCATAATCAAAACTACCCAAAACGAAATCGCCTTTACGAGTTCTTAAGTTATGGTTGTAATATGAAAACGTATATAGTCTGTTACTGCTTTCAATAGGTGAAACCGCATGGTTATCATAATAGGTAATATCTGCTAACCTATCCACAGTATGTTTTCCTGCGAAGAAACCTAAAGAGAATTCATCGTTTTCATTGGGTGTAAAATCCACTGTAAAACGTCCGTTATAATTGATATCATCGAAACTACGTTCTCCGTCAGATGGCAAAAAGGTTTGTTTATTTTCCGCTTCATTGATGATAAACAACTCACCTTCCCTTCTACCCGTTTTATCGTTGCGTTGGTAACTGGTTCCAAAGGATAGGTTCCATTTGTCTGTTTTTGTGTTAATGGTAGCATCGGCACCATAACGTTGAGCCGCCACTTGCGTATCATAAGGTTCTATGGAAGGGAAACCCCCACGTACACTTACCTGAACAAAAGTGCCGTTTGCAGCACCTTTTTTGGTAATGATATTAAGAATACCACCTTTACCTTCCGGATCGTATTTAGCAGATGGTGCCGTAATAATTTCAACTTTTTCAAGAGCATTTGCTGGCAATTGTGCTAAAATGGCATTGGCATCACCTTGTGTTGGTTTACCGTTAATTAAAACCGTAAAACCTTTACTACCTCTCACACTAATATCGCCTAAACCATCTACAGTAACTGATGGCAGGTTTTTAATAACATCGGTGGCATTGCCCCCTTGACTACTTTGAAAACTTTTTGAATCGAATACCTGTCTGTCAATTTTATTGATAACGGTAGAACGTTCTGCATTAATTTCAACCTCGTTCAGTTGATTTCCCAATACCAAATTAATGGTACCTAAATCTATTTTTCTGTTACCTTTTGCGACTTCAATATTCCGAATGGTTTTTGTGGTATAGCCTACAAATGAAGCCTCTAAATAATAACTACCGTTTTTGATATTATCTATAACAAATACACCATCTATGTTGGTAATTACACCTGCTACAAGTGTTTTATCTACTTGATTATAAAGCGCTGCGGTGGCGTATTCCAATGGGTAATTATCGGTGGTATCTTGAATTCTTCCTGTAATTTGGCTTGTTGCTAATTGTACTATAAATAAAAGAAGGATGGTTAGTACTTTATTCAACTTCATATGTTTTAAATTTCAATATAATTTGGGTGCAAATATAAATTTTTAAAATGTTTTATTTTAGCATTTCATACAAAACTGACTTTTGTTTAAAGCTTAACTTATCAGTCCAACTACATACCAAAATGAAACCCTTTAACATGTGCTGTTAAAGGGTTTTGTCTTATAATTTCTAAATAATAATTTCTGTTATCGCAATTCAGTGATTTTACAAACATCCATATCGCCATAATCCAAATTCTCTCCTGCCATTCCCCAAATAAATGAGTAATTACTTGTACCTGAACCTGAATGAATAGACCATGGCGGCGAAATAACCGCTTGATTGTTCTGCATCCAGATGTGCCTAGTTTCTTGAGGCTGGCCCATAAAATGACATACCGATTGCCCTTCTGGGATTTCAAAATAGAAATACACTTCCATTCTACGATCGTGCACGTGTGCTGGCATGGTGTTCCAACTGCTTCCTACTTTTATGGAAGTCATTCCCATTTGTAATTGGCAAACATCTACCACGCTATTTACAATATACTTTCTTAAAGTACGTGCATTGGCGGTTTCTGGAGTCCCTAATTCTATAACTTCCACATCATTAGTTCCAATTTTTTTGTTTGGGTATACTTTGTGAGCTGGTGTAGAATTTAAGTAAAACATGGCTGGCCGCTTAGACGATTTACTTGCAAAAATCACTTCTTTATTGCCTTGACCAACATATAAGGCTTCTTTATGGTTTAATTCGTAAACAAGTCCATCAACAGTAACGGTGCCACTTTCACCTATATTAATTATTCCTAATTCTCTTCTTTCTAAAAAAAATTTCGCTTTCAGAGGGTCGATGGTTTCTAAAGTAACGGGTTTGTTTACAGGTAAAACACCTCCTGTTATAAAACGATCATAATGCGAATAAACTAAATTTAATTTATCCGATTCAAATAAGCTTTCTATTAAAAATTCATTTCTTAATTGCGTAGTATCATAACTTTTTACCCCTTGTGGGCTTGATGCGTAACGCGAACGGTAATTAGTTGACATATTTTATAATTTTAAATTTTATAAATAATTGTAGTTTTAAATAAGATGCGTTTTAAACAATTAAAACGGTTAAACTTATGGCTCCGTGAGCACCAACAACCAAACATTGTTCTATGTCGGCTGTTTTTGAAGGTCCTGAAATGAACACTCCAAAGGTTCTGTCTCGTTTTGATATAGCTTCATAAACATGGTGCATATGTAAATAAATATCGTTTCTTGAAACTATCAAAACCAAATCGTTTGTAATAAATGGCAATGCGCGAATGGTAAAATCATTTTCTGTAACCCAAATAGCACCATTTTCAGCCACAGCCAATTCACCTTTTATAATGGCTAAATCAATATCCTCTAAACCATGTGGTTCGGTTTCTTTGTTAATGGAAATAGTTCCTAACGCAGATTCCTTTACACAAGATACTATTTTTGAAGCATTTGGATATAGTTTTTTTATTTCAGCATCTATTTCAGTCATATTATTTAACTGAACAGCCCTTCCTCCAACAAACTTCAAGTTATCAATAAAAGTTTCAACTAAATTGATTTCTTCTTCAAAAAGACCTAAATCAATTTCCGGCAACGGTAACGATTCTGGTTTGTTTTTTCTAACGGCGTTTAATATAGCTTCTCTACTCATTCTTTTTTCTTTTTTTATACCATTCATCAAAATTATCATTTTTAACTTCTGGCAAATCCCTGGCATGCCCCCAAGCATTTAACTTGGAGTAAATTACAAATCGTGGCATATGTTTCAACATAAAACGCGCAGATTTACCAGCAAAATGGTACATCTTCGTATTTGCCAAAACACTTCCTGCCATTTTTAAAGCTGTTTTTTTAACAACAGGTTGTGGCACATCTTTTACTATAACTTGGCGCCATTTGTATAGCTGTTCATGGATATTGATTTTTACCGGACACACATCGCTACAAGAACCACAAAGTGTGGATGCAAATGGCAATGAACTGTGCTTTTTCAAATCGATTCCAGGTGATAAAATAGACCCAATAGGTCCTGGAATGGTTGATTTGTAACTATGCCCTCCACTACGTCTGTAAATTGGGCAAGTATTCATACATGCACCACAACGGATGCAGTGTAACGAGGCTCTAAAATCTTCACGACTTAATTGCTCCGTTCTACCATTATCAACTATAACAATGTGCATTTCTTTACCAGGTTCTGGTTTATTAAAATGCGATGAATAGGTTGTAATAGGCTGTCCTGTAGCACTTCTACCCAACAAACGCAGAAAAATACCTAAATGTTTTTCTTGCGGAATCAATTTTTCCATCCCCATACAGGCAATGTGTACTTTGGCAAGGTGCGCACCCATATCGGCATTTCCTTCGTTGGTACAAACCACAAAACCACCAGTATCGGCAATTGCAAAATTAACACCTGTTATGGCTGCATCTGCTTTGATGAATTTATTTCGTAAATGTTTTCTAGCTTCCGCTGTTAAATATTCTGGATCGCCATCACAAGGTTTAGTTCCTAAATGCTCTTGAAACAACACATCAACTTCTTCCTTTTTTTTATGAATAGCAGGCAATACGATATGGCTAGGTGGCTCTTGTGCCAATTGCACGATGCGTTCGCCTAAATCGGTATCAATTACCTCAATACCATGAGCCTCTAAGTGCGGATTTAAGTGGCACTCTTCAGTCAACATCGACTTACTTTTTACTATTTTCTTGGCATTATGTTTTTGAAGAATGCTGTGTACAATTTTATTGTGTTCTTCAGCATTTGCCGCCCAATGAACGGTTACGCCGTTTTTTTGGGCATTTTCTTCAAATTGTAAAAGGTAGCTATCTAAATTAGATAACACATTGGCTTTAATAGCTGAGGCATAATTACGGAGTTCTTCCCAACCTTTAACTTTATGCGCCGATTTATCGCGTTTTTGCCTAACAAACCATAAGGCTTTGTCGTGCCAATCTACTTTTGCTTCGTCTTTATTAAATATTGCTGCTTCGTCTGCGTGTGCCATAATTTAGATACTGCTATTTAAAATTTCTGCTATGTGCATCACTTTTAATGGTTGTTTATTTCTATTTATTAAGCCTTCCAAATGCATTAAACACGAGTGGTCTGCACCTGTAATTACCTCTACATCGCTGTCAATATGGTCTTGAATTCTATCTTTACCCATTTTTACTGAAATGGCTTCTTCAAACACAGAAAAAGTACCTCCAAATCCGCAACATTCATCTACCCTATTCAATGTTTTTAATTCCAAACCTTTAACTTCTTTTAGGAGGTTTTCTTCGGTGGAATAATGGGCATCCATACGCTCGGAACAAGATCCTAAGCGCAAACCTCGAAGTCCGTGACAACTTTTATGTATCCCAACTTTATGTGGGAAAGAGGCGCCCAAATCGGTTTTTCCCAATACTTCATAGATGAATTGACACAACTCATAGGTGTTTTTTCTAACGCGTTTTACGTCTTCCGTTTGTTCTAAAATATCAAAATGTTTTTTAACATGATATACACAGCTACCTGAAGGTCCTACAATATAATCGAATTCCTTAAAATTTTCAACAAATAATTGGCAAATGCCTTTAGAATCCTCCTCATATCCTGAATTACCTAAAGGTTGTCCGCAACACGTTTGCCCTGTAGGATACACTACTTCCATGCCTAATTTTTCTAAAAGTTCTAAGGTGGCTATGCCTACTTGCGGATATAATTGATTTATGTAACAAGGTATAAATAAACCTACTTTCATTTTTTGTGTATTAAGAAGTCTTATTTTAAAGTATTTTTAAGATAACAGCAAATTTAAACATCTCATCTATAAATATTGCCCTGTATTATCATGTTTTTTTAATTTCCGTAAAAATTAATCCACTCTAAATATTCAACAAAAAACGTAACTAATTCATTTATAATACTTAACAAATAAAACGTGTTTTTTTTTAAGTTTAAGAATATACTTTTATTAGCGTTTTTACTCAAACAAACCAGAAGCACAAATACTAATAAGATGTATGCTTTTAACTTTCACTTAGTATATTTGTATGGTGCTAATCAACTTAAAAAATAAAGACATTGTTTACCATAAAACAGATATTAAACAACTCTAATATTTTAGAGTGTATTGAAATAGAAAATTCAGAAAAAACCTGTTATGCCAAAATTTATGTGAATCAAGGCGCTAGTTTACAGGAATTAAAGCTTAATGGTAAAACCATAATTGAAGATTTATATCCTTTAACTTACAACAATACCTATGCATCGTCCATTTTATTTCCATTTGCGAATAGAATTAAAGACGGAAAATACACTTTTGATGCCAACGAATTTCAATTTGAAGTGAATGAAACTGCCAATAATAATGCCTTACATGGTTTGGTTTTTAATAAAATCTTCAAAGTAGTTCATCAAAAAGAAGATAAAAATTTTGCCTCCATAACGTTCGAATATGTTGAGCAGAACGAATCCATTGGTTTTCCGTACACTTTCAGCATGCAATTGGAATATATTATAAAAAACCATTCCGTAGATATTAATGTAACGGTCAAAAATACCGATACAAAAGCTTTTCCTTTTACATTAGGCTGGCACCCATATTTTAGCAGCAGCAATTTATACAACAGCACACTTAATTTTGATAGCCATAAACAACTTGTTTTTGATGAAAGATGCATAACTACAGGTGTAAAAACTATAGAAAATGAATCTGATTTTGAAGTTAAAGACAAACAATTAGATGATTGTTTTATTTTAAACTCCAACCAAACCCAATTCAATACGCCCCATTATAAACTTTTGATTAGTGCTTCTTCCAAAGAAAACTTTTTGCAAATATACACACCTCCAAAAGCAAACGTTATAGCTATAGAACCCACCACGGGTGTATCAGATAGTTTTAATAATAACATGGGATTACAAATTTTAAAACCTAATGAAACCCATCAACTTAACTGGAATGTGAAATTGGTTTAAATTTTTATCATTCCTTTTTTACCCATAAAAAACAGAAGCACATGGCCACTTTTGAGACAACACTTATAGTAAATAAAAATGATCTGGACGAACTTAACCATGTTAACAATATCAGATATGTAGAATGGGTGCAAGACGTAGCAAAAGCCCATTGGCAGGAAAAGGCGTCTACAAAAATTATAAAAGATTACCATTGGGTGATGCTTTCGCACTATATAGAATATAAAAGTTCGGCGTTTTTAAACGATGTTATCAAACTTAAAACCTACATCATAAATTATAAAGGAGCTACATCAACACGCATTGTTGAAATATACAATGATACCGATAAATTACTGGCAAAATCTGAAACTACTTGGTGTTTAATAAATAGTGAAACAAACCGTCCAGCACGAATTACACCCGAAATAATCGATTTATTTTAACGAAATAACCATTTTACATACTATACTATCAAAACAAAAGTTATATTTTTGAATTCTATTGATTCAAAATAACTACCGCTTCATGCAACGTACTATATACATCATTTTCACCATTGGTTTTTTAATGCTTTGGAGTTCTTGCCGAAAAGATTTTGACTTTTCTCCAAGTACAGGAAATCTGGAATTCTCAAAAGACACCGTTTATTTAGACACTGTTTTTACCAACATCGGCTCAAGCACTTACAATTTAAAAGTTTACAATAGAAGCAATAATGACATTAAGATTCCTTCAATACGACTTGCCTTAGGAAACACCTCAAACTACCGATTGAATGTAGATGGTTTAACGGGCAAAACGTTTGAAAATATTGAAATTTTGGCAAAGGATAGTCTATTCATTTTTATTGAAACCACCATTGATATCAATAATTTACCAAATACCGATGGAAAGTTTTTATACACAGACCAAATTGAATTTGATGCAGGCGCAAACCTTCAAAAAGTAGAACTGGTTACATTGGTACAAGATGCTGTTTTTATTTATCCTGATAGAGATAGCACCACAAAAGTTATTGAAACCCTTAGTTTAGACATCAATGGAGATACCGTAGAAACCGATCTTCAAGGGCGTGAATTACTGCCCGAAGAACTCACCTTTACAAACACAAAACCCTATGTTATTTATGGCTTTGCAGCGGTTCCATCAGGCGAAACGTTAACTATTGAAGCAGGTGCACGCATCCATTTTCATGAAAATTCCGGACTTATAGTAAGCGATGGGGCATCCCTACAAGTTAATGGCAGTTTAAGTGCAGACCCCGAAACTTTAGAAAACCAAGTTATTTTTGAAAGCGACCGTTTGGAACCAGATTTCTCCAATGTTTCTGGGCAATGGGGCGTTATTTGGCTCTTTGACGGCAGCGTAAACAACAGCATAAACTATGCGACCATAAAAAATGCATCCATAGGTATTTTATGCGATGGTAACCCAAATGTTGCCACCGAAAAACTTAAAATCACCAATTCACAAATTTACAACTCCAGCAGTTTTGGTATTTTGGGCAGAAACACTTCCATTACTGGTGAAAACGTGGTGATTAACAATAGTGGGCAATCCTCTTTTGCGGGCACTTTTGGTGGTAAATACAATTTTACCCATTGTACCATTGCCAATTATTGGAATGGCTCACGCCAATTACCTTCTGTGTTATTAAACAACTTTATTATAGACGAAAATGATACGGCAATTCTAACCGATTTAACCCAAGCCAACTTTAACAATTGTATTATTTACGGAAACGATAATCCTGAAATTATTTTAGATGAAATTGAAGATGCAGCAGTGGTTTTCAACTTTAAGTTCACCAACTGCTTAATTCGTTTTGATAATAGAAATGGCAATATTACAGGCGCTAATTATGATTTAAATGACACCAATCACTACGAAGGTAATATTTTCAATCAGGACCCCAATTTTTTGAACACCTCTCTAAATAAATTAGTTATTGGTGAAGATTCTGCTGCCATAAACAAAGGACTCTCTACGTTTGCCACACAAGTACCGTTTGATATTTTAAATGTAAATAGAACTGCTGCGCCTGATTTAGGGACTTATCAGCATATTGTTTTTCCTGTTGAAGATTAACTTAGAAGTACGTTTGATTTTCTTTGAAAGAATCCTATTTCGTTTATAAATCAATATAGCCCATTGAAACTGGTTATGTCCTAAATTTAGGTGCAATTCGGAAAAACTTCCAAAAAAGTAATCTAAAAAATAAGGATTAGTAACAGGAAAACAACGTCAAAGCTTTATGAACTTTTTAGATGGATAACACTACATTTGTAAAGTGACACCTAAATTGAAAAGGAATGAATTTAACAATTGAAAACATACTATTAGTTGGCTCTTTATTACTGCTTATAAGTATTTTTGCTGGTAAAACTTCTTATAAGTTTGGGGTCCCCACTTTATTGCTCTTTTTGGCAATTGGTATGTTGGCAGGTTCTGATGGGATTGGTGGTATACGTTTTGATGATCCTCAATTTGCTCAATTTATTGGTATTGTTTCCCTAAACTTTATACTATTTTCTGGCGGACTTGATACCAACTGGACCGCTGTTAAACCTATTCTTAGAGAAGGCATTGTATTATCAACATTAGGTGTATTACTAACCGCTGTGTCACTTGGTACATTTGTATGGTTTGTTACAGACTTTACCATTTATGAGAGTTTGCTATTAGGCTCGATTGTATCTTCAACAGATGCGGCTGCTGTATTTTCAATTCTACGTTCAAAAAGTCTTGCACTAAAAACTAATTTAAGACCCACTTTAGAGTTAGAAAGCGGAAGTAACGACCCTATGGCCTACGTACTTACTATTGCATTTTTAACTCTGGTAATCAATCAAGACCAAAGTTTTACATCCATTATCCCCTTGTTTTTACAGCAAATGATTTTAGGAGGCATACTAGGTATCGGCTTTGGAATGTCCAGCAAATACATCATCAACAAAATAAAACTTGACTTTGAAGGCCTCTACCCTGTTCTAGTAATAGCACTAATGTTCATCACATTTTCTGCCACCGATTTTCTAGGAGGCAACGGATTTCTTGCTATTTACATTTGTGCTGTTTATTTAGGCAACCAAGACCTAATACATAAAAAAACCATTTTAAAAATGTTTGATGGTTTAGCGTGGCTCATGCAAATTGTGCTATTCCTTACTTTAGGTCTGCTTGTTTTTCCTTCTCAAATTATTCCATATATGGGCATCGGACTGCTTATTTCAGTGTTCTTGATACTTGTTGCCCGCCCTATAGGCGTATTCATAAGTCTGATGTTTTTTAAAATGAGGCTAAGAAGAAGGTTTTACATTTCTTGGGTTGGGTTGCGTGGGGCTGTTCCAATTGTATTTGCCACTTACCCTCTTTTGGCAGGAATTGACAAAGCAAATATGATTTTTAATATTGTATTTTTTATTTCAGTGACATCCATATTAATTCAAGGAACAACACTCTCCGTTGTTGCAAAATGGTTGAAAGTAGGATTACCAGAAACAAAAAAGAAATTGAATACAACAGATTTATTATTAGCTGAAAACCCCAAAGCTGAAATGAAAGAATTATTAATAACTCCAGACTGTTTTGCTGTTGATAAGAAAATTGTGGAATTAGGCTTTCCAAAAAATGCGATAATAGCCATGATTAAAAGAGATGATAGCTATATCATTCCAAATGGTTTAACACGAATTAAATCTCAAGACACTTTAATTGTTCTTGCAGACCAATCTAAAATTTTTGATCAAGTTTACAAAACACTTCAAACAGATAAAAAACATAAAGTGTAATATCTTAAAGGCTTTATAACAAATTCATAGTGTGTTCCTGTTGATAATTGATTTTAAATTGATAAAAAAAGCTAATACAAAACATTTATTTTCTTAGTCTTTATGTAAGAAAAACTAATTATATTTACAGGGTAACAGTAAAAAAAACTTACTATATCCTGACATATTTACAGGATATAAGTAATAAAAGTTACTATATAACACGTTGGGCACTATTAACACTACGAGATAATGATTAAGAAACTTTCAATTTCAAATATTTTATTTTTTGTAATTACAATGGTTATATTCGTTACCTCATTGACTCAAAAAATTTATTTTGTTGAGGGTTCTAATGACTCTGATGCAATGAGTGGATTTTTAGCACTTCTTCTTGGGTGGTATTATATGTTTGATTTGAGAGTAATTCCTTGGTTAGCAAACCCTCTTTTATTTTTATCATTTATATTTACATCAACCTACAAAATAAAAAAAGCAAAAATAGTCGGGATAATAGCCTTCATATTTAGCCTCTCTTTTTTGCTTTTTGACAAAATCCTTGTTAATGAAGGAGGCTTTGAAAAGGAAATAATTGGATATGGCTCTGGTTATTGGCTTTGGGTTTTTAGTATGTTCATTAATGTAGTTGGAATATTTATTAGTGAATACTTAAATTCAGACAACTAATTTTGTCCAAACAATAAAAAACGACTGATTAATGAGCAAACATCAGAAGAAAAAACAGTGCCCAACACAGTATCCTATGAAAAGCACTAGCCTAGTTCTTCAAAGTTAATATTTATATTTTAATTATCTCATAATGATGATTCTGTGGTGTTGGAATGTTGATAATTCCGATAGGATTATCAATATTTCAAT
>NZ_JAGJCB010000016.1 GCF_017814435.1 Mariniflexile gromovii
AACAAAATCAATTGAAAAGAAAACAATACAAATCAAAAAAGCTGAACAATGATAACATTGTTCAGCTTTAATTTATAAATTTAATCCTTTAATAATCTGTATCGGTTATTTAGGACTAGACATCAGGTTAAAGTATTTCAATTCAATATTCTAACTCATGGAATGGTTTTGATATTATTTTTGATTTTTATTGAATTAAAAATGCTGATGTTTTAGCTATTAATAATATTGGGACTAAACAAATTGCATTATATAAATGGCTTTTTAAAAATTATAAAAGCAATTAAACATATCAAAGCGCTGATTTAAACAAGCAAAAACTACTAGAATTTTACCATATTTTCTATCAATTTTTAAATGGTGCACCTTCCAACAATTTTATAATTGATTATAATACTGGTGCCTTAAAAAATCTTGATTAATGCTCGCTATTTTGCTGTTACAGGATTGTGTCTTACAAAAGTGTTGTTTTCAAATGAAACATGATAGTCACTTTCAAAAAGTTTACTTGGTAAATAATAATCGGTTGTAATTATTTGTGCGCCTGATTTTTTTGCGGCTTCAAAATTAGTATAATCATTAGTTCTTGCCTGTTTGGTATTTGCATCAGCACGTGTTCTAATGATATAGCCCTTTTTAACTAAATTTGGTATGTTTTCATCATCAGGATTATTAAGAATCATGGCAGCCGCTTCAGGTGTCCCTGCTCCAGCATTTATAAATAAGACCCTTCCTTTTAAAGAAGGATGATTTTTAGCATAAATCGCTTGTTTTTCATCATGAGCATCTAAAATAAATAAGAATTTACCTTTAGCTTCTTTTACTGTAGGCCAATTGTTATGTAAAATGGCATTTTCTAAAGTCGAATAATGCCCTCTAACATCATCTGGTATAATAAGATGATCTTTGCTCAAATGCTTAGTAATTGTTGCATCTAATTCATCGTAGACATCCGTTGTGAAAGGTTCTGCCATGGTGCCAAACATATTAGCTTTATCATCTTTGGGTTCTAATGTTATAAAAATAGGTTCATGGTTAGGATGTGCTTCTGACCATTTTTTTAAATCATCTAAGCAATCAGAAAGCAAGTCATACTCACTTCTAAAATCAATATCCATGACATGAAACATTTTAAAACCAGGTATATTCATATTTCCTTCAGAATTATAAATAGGTTGGTCTTTAACCAAATCCATACCTCTTGGGTGTGCAAAACGTCCACCTCTAGCATCTGCATATACATCCAGTTCCAAGTTGCGCAAGCCCATATCTAATTGTTGCAACACAGGAATATGTTCGTATTGTAAAGCATACATACGGTTTGTGCTATCCTTTTCAGTCAAATATTCAAAAAGCTTCGGGTCAATAGCTTTCTTATAGCTATTGTGAGAGCCAATAACTTGAAGCTGATTTATTCTTAAAGTATCTTGTTGAGCACTTCCATAGGAAAACATCAAAAAAAGAATTAAAGCAAATCTATAATACATCATACTGTAAAATTTTAGACAACCAAAGTAATTAATGTGAGTTAAATAGATGTTATCAAATGAAAATAAAACATGTTTATTTAATTTTTTTTTAAATTCAATTAAAATATAGATAATCAATTATATAAGATTTATTTTTAATAAACTACACTAAGATTCTTTTAATAATTCTATAACATTCAGTTAAAACATTCTTGCTCATTTTTTTATTTTTTAGCACTTTGTTACAAACGAATACTTATAAAAAAACTCTCACTAAATTCTCTAACCCTATGGATTAAACAGTATTATTTACAAATTAAAAAAACCGCAATTGCTACGAACAATAACGGTCTAACCATTAAGCATTGTAAAAAACAAATCACTTAAAAATGTATAGTAAAATTAATTATTTCAGATTAAAAAACACAGTTTTTTTAATTTTAACCATCCTATTGTGTCAATTAGGATATTCAAGTAGTAAAACATTAATAAAAATAGGCTTTTTTAATGTTCCCGTTCAAAACACAATTAACGGCAAAATTTTGAATGAGGCAGGAATACCTTTACCAGGAGCTAGTATTTTATTAAAAGGTAGTACGAGTGGTGCTACTACCGATTTTGATGGGAACTTTTCCATTCAAGCAGAAATTGGCCAAACTCTTCAAATCTCTTTTTTAGGATATAAAACTAAAGAAATTGTAATTGATGCCAAAGTATTAACCATTGTTCTAGAAATGTCAACAGCTTCATTAGATGAAGTTTTAATTGTAGGTTATGGAAGCCAAACAAAATCAGATGTTACTGGAGCTCTTGCTCAGTTAAAAGCAGATGATTTCAAACAAGGCGTTAACATATCGGCAGATAATTTAATTCAAGGTAAAATTGCAGGTGTACGGGTTGTGGCTTCTAGTGGAGAACCTGGTGCAGGATTAGATGTTTCTATACGTGGTGTAGGATCTATACGAAGCGGAAGTACTCCATTATTTGTTGTAGATGGAGTGCCTTTAAGTAACGAGAGTGTAAGTGCTTCTAGTCCAAATTTTGGACTTGGAAATTCAAGTGCAAAAAACCCTTTAAATTTTCTTAACACTAGTGATATAGCATCTATTACGGTATTAAAAGATGCTTCTGCAGCTGCTATTTATGGAGCAAGAGGTTCTAACGGAGTTGTTATTATAACAACTAAGCAAGGAAAAACAGGTGATGCCTCTATTACTTTAGATTCTTATATGAGTGTTGCTTCGGTAATAAAAAAGATTGATGTTTTATCTGCCAGTGAATTTCGAAATGCTATAACAGATAGTGCTTATGACCATGGTGGAAGTACCGATTGGCAAGATGAACTATTCCGTGATGCTATTACACAAAATTTAAACTTTTCTTATTCAAAAAAAACAGAGAGTGGTAACTACTACACATCACTATCTTATATGGATCAAGATGGTATTGTTGAAAGTAGTGGGTTTAAAAGAACTACAGCACGCTTAAATGCTGAAGAATCCTTTTTTGATAGAAAACGTTTAAAAGTAAAGGTAAATTTAACAGCTAGTCAAATTAACGAAACTGGTATCCCTAATGGTGCTGATGCTGGTTCGGATGGACAATTAATTATACACAGTTTAATTTCTAACCCAACACAGCCTGTATTTGATGCCGATGGTAATTATAACAACTTTAATTTAAACCAAAATTATAACCCTATGTACTTGTTACATATTTATGATGACCATACACAAACACTGCGTGTTTTAGGAAATATTGAAACAACTTTTAGAATTGTGAAAGGATTAGAGTATAAATTCAATTATGGAATAGATCGCTCTGTTTCAGAAAGAAATTCTACTATCTATCCTAATTTTACAGACAGAACACAAGATGGTGCTTATGTACAAAATAATTTAGATTCAGAAAGTATTTTGATGGAGCATTATTTAACCTCTAATTTTAGTTTTGACAAAAATAATTTTGAAATCTTAGGAGGGTTTTCTTATCAAAAATTTAATTTTTCAGGAACATCTTTTTCTATTAGTAATATTGATGATATGGGTACTGGTGTTGCTCCAGAATATGATCCAGGATATTCTGGAGAACAATCTGGTGTTAGTGGTTATGCACAAGAAAACGAAATTCAATCTTATTTTGGTCGATTTAATTATAATTTTGATAATAAATATTTATTAACAGCATCTTTAAGAGCCGATGGTTCCACCCGTTTTGGTGAAAATAACAAATATGGCTATTTCCCTTCTTTTGCTTTAGGATGGAACTTAGATAAAGAATCTTTTTTTAATAATCCAGACGTTATCAGCCAATTAAAATTAAGAGGTAGCTGGGGGCAAACAGGTAATCAAGAAGTACAAAATAAAATTACCCAAGCAAGTTATTCTCAATCGGCTTCTGGAGGATATTATTTGTATGATGATTATAATTTAATTAATGGAATTGTGGTAAACAGAACTGCAAATCCAGATTTAAAATGGGAAGTAGTTACACAATTAAATATTGGAGCAGATTTCAGTTTATGGAATAACAAATTATACAGTTCTTTAGATTATTACAATAAAACAACTACCGATCCTATCTTAAATATTCCTTCAGAACCTTTAAGTCCTACAACTACTGTTTGGAAAAATATTGATGGTAAAATAGTAAATAAAGGTTTTGAATTCTCCTTAGGTTCTGAAATAGTAAAGACTGATAATATTACATGGTCATTAGATTTAAATGGAGCCACTTTAAACAATGAAGTACAAGACCTACCTGTAACAGAATTATATTCGGGTAGCGTTGCAGGTCCTGGATTATCAGGTGTTGCCGCTAATGTTTATAAAAGTGGTTATGAAGCTGGTTCTTTCTTTATGTTGAAACACCTAGGTTTTGACGAAAATGGAAATGATATGTTTGAAGATTTGAATGAAGACACCGTTATAAACAGTGATGACCGTCAAATATTTGAAGGTGCACTTCCAAACTTTACTTTTGGCATCAACAGTAACTTAAATTACAAACGTTGGAATTTAAATCTTGCATTTATTGGTCAAACAGGTGGTTTATTGGTAAACAACACCAATTTAGCCTTAAACATCAATAATATAGCTTCAGATAGAAACGTGTTATCCGAATACTATTATACAGGTGCAAGCTCATCTAATACCGTACAACTTTCTACTCTTTACCTAGAAAAATCTGATTTTATCCGGTTAAACAATGCACGTTTAGGCTATTCATTTAATACCGAAAGTCTTAACATCAATTGGTTAAAAGGTTTAAATCTTTATGTAAGTGCTCAAAACGTATTTACAATCACAAACTATTCAGGTTTTGATCCTTTAGTAAACAGTCCACGATCAAGCGGAGGTAATCAATCTATAGGTATAGATTACACAACATACCCGTCATCTAAATCTTATATGATAGGTGCAACTTTAAAATTATAATTTATGAAAATTTCAAATATATTATTAAAAATAGCATTCGCTATAATTTTTGGTGCAGTATACAGTTGTACTGATTTAAATGAAGAAGTAATAGATGAAGTCATTGGAGGAGAAAGTTCAAATCCAGAAAGTGCTATGGCTGCAGCTTATGGACAGTTAGCAAATGGTACCTTTGTAGACCACGGCAATGTATTTGGTTTACAAGAATACCCAACGGATGAATGTATGCTTCCAACACGTGGAAGCGACTGGGGTGATGGCGGTAAGTGGCGAGCATTAACCGAATTCACTTGGGGAACAAGCAATGCCGCCGTATCTTCTACGTGGAATAACTTAACAAGTGGAATCACGAAAACGTTAACTGCTATTGAGTCTTTACAAGAAAATCCAGATTATGAAAATTATGATTTATTTTTAGCGGAAGCTAAGGGCTTATTAGCTTTTTATGTATATAATACTTTAGATCTTTTTAACCAAGCACCTTATAGAGATCCATTTTCTAACGATGATTCCTTAGTAATTCTTCAAGCAGAAGATGAAATTGATCATTTAATTTCAGAGCTTGAAAGTATTATTCCTAATCTAGCAAATCTTGGAGAGAAGCAAACTTATAATGGTCGTTTTACAAAACAAGCTGCTTATGCTCTACTTGCGGATATGTACCTAAATAGAGCCGTTTTTAAAGATCGATATAATAAAACCTCAGCATTTAATTTTACGGAAGCTGCAGTAGATAATAATGGTACAGATATGGATAAAGTAATTTACTATACATCATTATTAATAAATGGTAGCTTTAGCTTAGAAAGTAATTACTTTGATAATTTTTCTATAAATAATACAGGTGGATCTGAAATTATTTTTGCAGTAGCTCAAGAAAATGATAATACTAGAAGTAGTGATAACGATTTTGCTTACATGTCTGTAGAACGGGGTCAAAAACCAACCGCTGATAACAGAGGAACCAATGCGTCTTGTGTAGAGCCTGAGTTTTATCACACATGGGACGGAAACCATGAAGATCCGCGTTTCCATAGATATTACCAATATTCAGATGGTACCTGGTTTATGAACGATGGCACTACAACAAGTGTTCCTGCTGAAGATATACGGCCTGATACTGGTAAATATTGGTTTCACTTTAATAGAGGTTTACAAGTAGGTCAACAATATGGCCCTACGCTTGACGGGAAAGGTGGATTTAACATGACTAGCGATGGTAGAATTGCAGTTAGCATGTTATATATGGAAAAAAGTACCCCTACCTCCATGGATTTTACACCAGAATTAAATTTTGATAATCCATTGCAAGCAGTATTTTCGCAAGATCAAATAAATAGAGGTGTTAGAAACTTTAAATGGGAATTTGATCCTGAATACGGCAATGGAACTAGTGCTGTTGATATTCCTTTATACCGCTTGGGTGGTATTTATTGCATGAGAGCTGAAGCTTATTATCGAAGTGGAGAAACAGGACTTGCTCTAGCAGACATCAATATGCTTCGTACCAGTAGAACCAGAGAGGCTCTTTTTGGTAATGCACCTGGTGTAGCTATCCCTTCTCTATCAGAAGAGATTCTTTATAATGAAATTGGTTTTGAAATGTATTGGGAAATGTACAGAAGAAAACAAATGATTCGCTTTGGTACTTTTGATAAAGCTTACACAGCAAAACCACTAACAGCTCCTTATTTAAGAGTTTATGCTATTCCTCAAGCAACTATTGATGTAACCGATGGAATAAAGCAAAATTTTGGATATTTAAATTAAAAGTTAAAAACCCCGATTTTAAGTCGGGGTTATATTTTTTACATCAATTATTTTATGACCTTCCTATTTAAACACCAACTTTAACGGAAAAAAGTGAGCATCATTAGTGTGGAGTTATTACTTTTACTCGGACACAAAATTTAAGACAGTTTGCTATAAAACAAATATCTTAGAAACATGAAAAACGATATTACAGTCCAGAGCTAAAAGAATAAGCTGTTCGATCGAGTTACCAGGGAGAGAACATAAATGAATTAGTAGAGAAACTAGGCATAGAGGTACAAAGGGATTTGCAAATGGCTCAGAGCGGGCAAATCACCTACCAATGCTAAGGCAGAAAAGTCAATAGTCTATGACACCTTAGAAGTTCAAAGGCTACGTAAAGCCCTTTAGTAAAAGAACTTGGGCTGAAAATATTAAAAAAGGCCGTGCACATCTTCTCCATGAGCGATGGGTATTGAAAATCAGCTTAAGCTAAATCTATGGGTTTATAGCCAGCTATGAACATTTATATCCCATCGAGAAGACGTGCAGGGTTTTAAAGTAAGCAGGAGCAGTTTTTACAGGTGGTGCACAGCAGGTTCATCCAAACGAACACTGGACATAGATTGTTTGCAGATTAGGTTAAAAAGGAATTTGATTTAAGCAAGCAGCGTTATGGATCTACTAGAATAGCAGAACAGTTAAAACGCAAAGGTTACCTTATTTCCAGGCGTAGGGCGGCTAAAATTATGAGAAAGAACAATTGGTTTAGTAAACATAAAAGGAAATTTAAGGCAACCAGAAATTCCAATCACAGCTATCCTGTCTGTAGACACTTATTAAACAGAACTTTAACCCCGTATATTAATTAAAGCTTGGGGAAGCCACATCACTTATATTATATCCAAACCAAACTATCGTACGTGCATGGAAAATGGCCATAAGTAAGCGTAAGGCAAACATGGATTTAACTTTTCATTCATATAAAGGCATACAATATGCCTCAAAAACATTTAGAGCAATTATTTAATTCAATACTCTGGTTACGCAATCGACGATCAGAAGAACTAATTGTTGGGATTACGCCGTAGCTGAATCTTTCTTTAAAACTTTAAAAGTAGAACTTATTTACGGGCATGATTTTAAAACTATAAATCAAGCTAAAACTTGCATCTTTGGATAAATTGAATAAAAGGAAGATATCTCGAATTAATGATAATCTTTCTGTTTTGAAATTTATTTCAATGATAGATTGGATTTCAGTTTCAGTTAGATAAACTCGTTCTACTTCTTTAACTTTTGATTTGTAGTTTGCAAATGGGTTTTTATCAAGCCAATCATTGGCCAAACAAATTTTGATTATTTTATTGAAGTTCTTGATGTATTTAACAGCTGTGTTATTAGAACATTTTCTAACGCTGCGTAACCAGAATTCATAATCGGTAATAAAAGCATGATCAATCTTGGAAATATCAATGTCTAAAATATTGTATTTCCATTGCATGAATTCAATGGTATGTTTCAAAGAAGTGGTGTAACGTTCTAATGTACCTGGTGCATATTCTTTACCAACTAATTCTTTGATTTTGTTGTTGTGGTCTTGAAAGATGGGTACTAACATTCTTTGACGCTCTTCATTACCAAGCAATTTATTTTTAAAGTTTTCAATTGATAAAGTTTCATTACGGTGGAGTAGTTCCATTTGAGCATCTAAAACTTTTGATTTCATTAAATCAAGGTAGCTATTGATTGAACGTGCTTCTTCGGTCATGCCTTTCATTTTGGATAGCTCATTAGACCATTTGGATTTTTCTACAAACTTTTTGGTACTGAATTCTAACCGTTTTCCATCAACTGTTAATCTTACATAAATTGGAAGTAGTCCGTTTGTATTGGCTTTTGTGCTTTTGGCATAAAAGTGAAGTGTGATTTTTGTTTTCATTGTGGTGACCAATTAATTATTATTCAATTTAATTTTCTAATTGAAATCAAACAAGATGTTTGATGAGTGAACAAGCTATTGAACACGTCATTAAACCTCCTGTTTGCAATGCTTTCGAGAATTTAGCGAGACCCTAATTTTCGGATTTTCTAGGGTCTCGATTTTATCTCGATTTAAATAAGATTAAATGAATAATTTGGTATGTCTGGAAAAGCAAAAACCCTGTGAATCATAAGATTTACAGGGTTTTGATACCGTTTAGGATTTTTTCAGCGGAGAAAGAGGTATTTGTCATCCATTTCTAACCGTTTGATATTGTTTGTTTTAATATCTTGAAAGCTCCTAGGGTCTCGCTTTTGCATCTATAAATAACATGCAAATTCTTCGAAATCTTATAGTTCAAATCTATGAAAACTAGATGATTAAACAAAGTGAATTGTTGAAATTATTGTTCAATAAATGAACTGGTTATTGGACTTATTTAATAGTATTTAGAAGTATAATAGTTAATACTTTCTTTAAGAACCTCATCCAATAATTAAAGGTTGAACCTGTTCAATCTTTAAGCTTGTGTAGTTACAGAACTCTTCAACTGATACAAACTCGTTTTCAAGTTTATTAAGGTCACTTCTTATCTTTTGCAACAATCTGGCACTTTGTCTATAACTCTTTCCTGTAATGCGTTGTATATCCTTCGGGTAGATACATAACCTTTTTTGTTCATTCCTCATACTTTATCTATAGCTTTGATTGGGCTTTGACTAGCATTAAAATAGTATTAGTTAATACATTATTTTAGTAAAGTTATAAAAAATAGTTTTTGACTAATAAACGTTTATTGGAATAGGATTGCGTATCTGTCTTCTAAAAGGGCTTTGTATTTTTCTTTGTACTCTTCTGATAAGAACGAATTGTTGATCCATTGAATGGCAATGGGTTTGTTTTTTTTGAAGCGTTTTGCAATGCTAGTAATTTGTTTCTCATTTAAGTCTAACATTTTACCTAATCGTTCAAAATGTTCCCATTTTAGTTTTTTCTTTTTTCCTTCTAAGGTTAAAGCGAGTTCTTCGGTGTCGTCTGGGTTTACTATAGCTACGTTCAATAGGTCGTAGGCTGGAGATAAAACCCAGAGTTCCCCAGTGTTTAACATAGAAAAATTTTTTAAATGCATGTCGTTGTTTCCTGTTAGAAAACTGAAAATAGCTAATTCTAGAAAATATAATTTGTCTAACAACGTGTTATCTGAGTACTCATTTAGGGCTTTGCCTATTTTTTCCATGGAGCTTTTGTATTTGTCAAAAGCTTCTGTGATTTGGAACATGTCGAGCATGTGTATTTTTTCTCCAGTTTCTGTTCTGTCGATACGTTTGGTAATATAGGATAGTTCACCAGACTGTAATCTTATTAAACTGGAATTTACGGTCTTTATTCCGAAAGCTTCAGCGATTCGCATGGTTAGATGTTCGTTCTCGGGCATTTGTGGAAATTGTTCAGAAGGAGGTTTGAAAATATAGTTTCCACCTAAAGCACCAACAACGGTTAAGCGCCCTTTGTTTCCATCCTGGATAGTATCATTTATTAGCGATAAGGAAAGCTTAGGCTGTACTCCAGGAACGGCTATACTTCTTTCCACTACATTTTTTGCTAATGCTGCCATTTGCTTTAATGAATGTTCAAACAAAGGTTGTTGTTTTGTTCCAAAAAAAGCCAAACTGCATTTTTCGTGAAAATCACCAACTGTGTTTTTGTCCAATGTTTTGTAGCAATATAAGCACTTTCTATTATTCATTTTCTTGTGGTATTGGTTGAACACTTACAGCTCCGATACAATTTTGGCAACAGGCTAAGAGTAAGCCCATGCGGTCATTTTGATTGATTTTCCAGTTTTTGGAAGCAATATCCAATAGCCATCCTTCGGGAATCAATCCTTCAAAAAAAGGAAACAGCCTTTTGTCAACGTAAGGTTTAGAGTTTACTGGCATGGTAAAAGTGAGAAACTGATTTGGATGTTCTTTGGTATATTTTTCTTCATATTGAAAAATGTATTCGCCTTCATCTGTTTCTGTAAGTATTCCTGCTAAGTTATGGTTATAGTATATGGCTGCCTTTTTCATCCTTCTTATGGGTTAGTTTTGGTTAATTCTCTGGCATTAACGGGCGCCAAAGCATGTCCAAACATTTTTAAAACCTGATTGACCTTTTCCATATTCAGATTTTCTTTGCCTTGTTCTATTTTTCGAATCACTGTAAGTGCCACTCCAGCACGTTCGGCAAAAGCCTCTTGTGTTAGGTTTACTTCGTTTCTTTTTTCTTTTACAAAATCGGCTAGTGTTATCATGATTATATGCTTTTACAACGAATTTAAGCAAATTTAACCAATTATATGTAAAAGCATATAATTTTATTTGATTAATTAAATTTATATGCTTTAGCATATAGTTATAATAATGTAATTATAAGGCCAAACATGTGGAATTTATGTCTAAAAATGTCATTTATGCGTTTATATGTCATTTGGAACAAGTCATTATTTAATACATTGATTTAATATTAAACTTTGCTGTAATCATTCAAAATATAGTTGCAACTAATGGTAAGAATGGAGGAGAATTTAAATGAATGTTTAATTAAATTTTAAAGTTATGGCTAGACAGAAAGGCATAATTAAATTAAAAGGTACTATTGGAGATATTACTTTTTACAAAACGCAAGATGGCCATTTGGCTCGTGAGAAAGGTGGCATCGATGCTAGTAGAATTGCTAGCGACCCTGCGTTTCAAAGAACTCGTGAGAATGGTTCCGAGTTTGGTAGAGCTGGAAAAGCCGGCAAGCTTTTGAGAACAGCTTTTAGATCCTTACTATTGAATTCTGCGGATAGTAGAATGGTAAGCCGCTTAACGCAACGCATGGTTAAGGTTATTCAAGCGGATTTAGTGAGCGAAAGAGGCTTGAGAAACGTTATTGATGGAGAAGCTGAATTGTTATTTGGATTTGAATTCAATATTCGTGGTAAGCTTGGAACTTCTTTGTTTGCTCCGTTTGTAGCGACTATTGACCGTGTTGCTGGTGAAATTAAAGTGGATTTAGCATCATTTATCCCTGCGAATATGATTGCTGCTCCAAGTGGAACTACTCACTTTAAAATCATTTCTGGAGGAGCGGAAGTGGATTTTGAAACAGAAACTTTTGTGGTTTCTAGTTCTGAAACTGCGATTTTACCTTGGGATAATACAGAAACTGCAGTTATAAGCCAAACGAATGCTATTACTGCTAACTCAACGAAACCATTGTTTTTAGCATTAGGTCTTGAGTTTTATCAAGAGATTAATGGACAAATGTATCCATTGAAAAATGGTGCGTTTAATCCGTTGTCTATTGCTAAAATTGATGGTGGTGTTTAATGGACTTCGACAAGCTCAGTCTGACAAAAAAGGTTAAAAAATGATATTAGTTTTAACCAGAACTTATTTCCCTGATGGAACTAACGGAAAACTCGAATGTGAGGGTAAATTGATTTGTAATACTATTGAATTGCCTTGGAAGAATAATGAAAAGAGAGTTTCCTGCATTCCTGAAGGGAAATATTTTATTAGAAAACGGTACAGTCAGAAATTCAAATGGCATTTGGAAATTATTGATGTACAAAATAGAAGCTATATTTTGTTTCACCCTGCCAATAATGCTTTGAAAGAATTAAATGGATGCATCGCTCCAGTAACAAAACTTTCTGGTCCAGGGTTAGGATTGATGTCTAGAAAGGCTTTTGAAAAACTGAAAATTCATGTTTATCGAGCAATTGATCAGAAAGGAAGTGTTGAATTATTAATTACATCTAATTTATAGATTATGAAAAAAGTTTTAAATAGAGCTTCGGCTCCTACTCCAAAGTTTTTTAAAGTGCTTCGAACTGTTGGTTTAGCTTTAGCAGCTGTAGGTGGCACCATTTTAGCAGCTCCTGTAGCTTTGCCAGTAATCGTTACTACTATTGGTGGCTATGTTGTTGTTGCAGGCGGTGTATTGACTACGGTAAGTCAATTGACTACAACTAATGACAGCGAATAACCATACTTTGTCGGGTACGGCTGGAGGCACATTTTTAAGTGTTTTACCAAATATTCATTCTGAAGATATTGCAAAAACAGTTATTTTAGCCACTGTTGGAGCTATCGTAAGTTTTACTATTTCGTTACTGCTTAAAAGCCTACAAAAGAAGCACAAAAAATAAGTTTAACCTTAGTTGTGGTGACCTTTGGGTTAAATAAAATGAAAGCCAAGTTGAAAGACTTGGCTTCTTGATTTAATAAAAGATATTGTTACTTTCTTTTTATTTTATTGAGGGATTTTTTCAACTAAAATTTCGTTGCCCAATTTGTCAAAATAGATACAAGACATTTTTTCTATATTTACTTCCCATTTTTCAATACCAAATGTTGCACAACTATTAATGAATGTTAGATAATCTGTTTTTCCTTGTTGATGTTCTTTTAATTCTGTTTTAAACTGCTGAATATTTGCTTTACCGGCGACGTTTAGGGTATCATATTTTGGTGGAACTGTTGCGGTGTTGTTATTTGTTCCGTGGTAATCAATATGACCATCAGTTACATAGCATTCATAATGTGTCACACCTAATTGTTTGATTTCTTTAATGTATGCAGGAAAGTCTGCACCTGATTTTACCTTGCTGTGAGCTGCTTTAATTTGTTCTACTGTAAACATATTTTCTTGATTTTAAGTGATTAAACGAGTTGAAATACATGAAATTTTATTATCCATTTTTATTTCATTAAGTATTACAATGCAAAGTTGTAGTAGATTAGTGAGGTGCCATTGTAAAAAATCGTTTTTCTATAAAAATCGTTTAAAATTTTCAGGAGTATCTCCTGTGAACTGTTTGAAGTCTTTTATGAAGTGGGCTTGGTCAAAGAAATTGTTGTCGTAGCAGATTTCTGTTAAAGATTTGTTTTTATTTAAATGATCAAGAACTGAATTGAATCGAATAATCGAGGCAAATTTTTTAGGACTTATCCCTACAATTTTTCTAAATCTTTTTTCGAATGGACTTTGACTAATGCATAATTTTTCATTCAATTCTTTGATTCGAATTGTTCCTTGACTTTGGTAAATTAATTTTACAGCTTCAATTATTAACTTATCTGATTGAAAATCTTTTAATTGTGAAATTAAAAACTGTTCTGTAATTTTAATTCTTTGCTTGTCGGTTGAAGCTAAGGTTAATTTTTCTTCAACTTCATTTACTTTAGTTTTAGTAAAAATGTCATCAAGCGAAATACTTAAATTAAATAATTCATTGACAGGATTTGAAGAAAAATGAGCAAATCCAATTTCGGTAAAATAAATCAGTATTGTTCCAATATTTGCCGAATTTTTAAAAGTTTTATAACTATCAGAAACGCCCGTTATTCCGGATGAAGAAAGTTTAATTTCTAGATTGTCTCTTACATTAAATAGTTGTCCTTTGTACTGAAATCCAATGACCAGATTTGCAGAAGGAAAAACTTTATACTCTTTTTCAAAATCATTTTCAGACACTACATAATACTTAATGTAAGGTCTTAATTTATCTGAAGGTATATGTTTTTCAAATTTCATTTAGTTTTCCAAAATAAATTCCAAATTTAATTAAAAATTGATTAAATATATAGATTCAGAAATCACCCTTTATATCATGATTTATAGAAGTTTTTGAGATATATCAATACGAGTCTGGTCGTTAGTTTAAGCTTTTATTATCTGTTGCAATATCTATATAAAATCACTCTTCTCATATCATTTATAAGATTTAGGTTTTGATTGAAACGTTTTTCAGATTGTTCTAAAAGCTTTAAAGTATGCACGTTTTTAAGATGCTTTTCGTGTTCTTCCATTAATGCTTTAGATTTTGAGAAAAATTCTTTTTTGAAATCAGGTAATCTTAAAAATGGAATAACAGAACCTACCAAATGTTGATGCCAAAACTTTGTTTTCCAAAGACTGTAAGCGATGAAATAGACATTTTCTAAATCTTCATCGTTTTTAAAAACAATAACAAAGCTGTTTGTGAATGGTTCTTTTTGAGGTTTTCCACTATTTAATCCTTTGTTTAGAATAAATAAATGAGGTTGTGTGTAATACGTTCCTTTCTGATGGGTTTTAATGATAAAGTTGAGCATGGCTTCCGATTTTAAAAATTAGCTTCTCTTTTGTTCTTATTTTCATCTGAAATACAGGATTGCCTCTCTACGCTTTGAACATTAAATTTTTTTTTAGCCAAATTTTATTTTTAATTGGTAGCGAAGAATGATTATTTCAAAAGAAAAAAAGAAAAAAAAGAAAGCCGTCTGTTCAAGTGGAAGGTTTCAGAAAAACAGGTTTTTAAAAAAAATACTACCCGATAATTAAATAAGCATTAAACAGTTGCAGTGCGCGGTCATTACATAAATTAAAAACTAGAATTGCCTTCGCGCCTGCTTGCCCCTTCGCTAAAATAGTCCGCGGGACTATTTTTTAACGCTCGGTCAGGGTGGAGATTTTTTTAAAAACCCGTAGGGCTTGAACTTGTTTTTCTGAATACCTGGAACTTATTTTTGCTTCCTTTTTTTTATTTATTTTTTTTGATTTCCAATTCAACCACCTAATTCAATTTAATGGGTTTGCTGCAAGCAAACTGCAAGGACTTACGTAGTGCGATGAGGCAGTAGCGCAGGCATGGGTGTTGTTTTTTGTTTGCTTCCTAGGGATGTTGTGATTGCTTTTGTAATAGCCAATACCACGATTTTGCGTATAAATGCTGATATATTTTATATAGATAAATTTTACTTATGGAATGGTATGGTATTGAGCTATTGCGGAAGCAATTTTTTGGGATGTTTCTGGCAAATAAAAAACAATACTTATGCTGGCTTTTTTGGTTTTGTGGGTTTTAAAAATGGCTTTATCCGATGATTGATAGACTGAATTTTTAAGCCATTTTTAAAACTTACAAAAGCAATGTCCTTCGACAAGCTCTGGATAAACTCCACTACCGATTTAAACATACAGATGATAAAAATAGTTGTGAATTTCATGCGATGTATTATCAATCAATTTTAGATAAATGTGATACGGAATTGTGAAAGTGGTTTGTGAAGGATGCCTTTTTTAAAAATCGGCTGGTGCGAGCCCTTCGACTACGCTCAGGATGACGGTTTTTAAAAAAGGTGTCCTGGAGCAAACCACACGAGCGTTGGGTGAGGGAGATATTTTACATAATGTTATTATAGTGCATACAAGTAGTTGAATTGGAGCAGGATTTTTGTTCATGCACTATAATGCCACATTATGTAACATAGCTTGGGGAAAAAAATTACTGGCATGAGTTGTGAAGCATACGAGTTTTTGTTGGAGCGATGGGCAAGCTCTTTGACTGATGGCTTATCGAATTTTTCTGTTTTAAACTAAACACTCTAGCCAACAGGCAATGTGCTTGATGTGCGGTGGGACAAAAACCATGACAGTAATTTTTTTAGGAGCGTTGGGAAGGAGTGGCAGTTGAGCACACAATATTCAGCTAATCAATTTATTTGAAATTTAGAATATTTATATATACCTTCCTTTCTTAAGATGCTTTTACTGTCTACTAATTATAAACTTTTTTAAAAAATTATTGATAGATATTATTTAGTAATTTGATTTTCAATCTGTTGATTTTTTAACATTTGTTTTTTAAAATAGTATCTATTATTATTTTTTGTTTCTTCTACAATTTCGCAACTCAATTCACCTAATTCATATAGATTAATAATCGAGGTTAAAACTTCAATTATTTTTAATTGTAGTTTTTTACTTTTAATTGTAGCTGGAACTCTAAAAATATAGTTATTACTTTCCCTATTTGTTGTTGTCATTGAACCATCTGAGCCAACATTAGTAAGTATTTCTGTTATACCTTCAGATTTAAATACCAAATAATTACTAAACACACTTAAAGTAAATTGTTTTACAAATTCTTTCGTTGATATTTTTTCTCCTATTTGGGAGAAAAATATTTGACTTTCTTTTTCAATTTTCAAATCAATAAATGGATTTTTATTTTGTTTATATTTTAATGTAACATATGTAAATTGAATGTTTTTCAAAAGTTCCGATAACTTATTTTTTTTATTTAATTTGGGAATAATTTCATTTGATTCTATTTCAGACCTTAAAAATAATTCTTCATTAAATATAAGATATTCAATAATTAATTTTTTAGAATTGGCATATTCCCAAAGATTATATAAAAACTGAGATGAATGGATTGCTCTTTTTTGAAAATCAGGATACTCCTGCATATCTTGTAATTTTAAAAGTGCTTTTTCATCAGTTATTGTCATTTCAATAACTTTAAATCCTTGAGAGGTGATTGGTGAATAAAAGTCTATTAATTTACTTTCCTCTCTAACATTAAATTTAGCACCAAATTTTTTTGTTGCCTTTTGGATTTTAGTTAAATTATCGAAACAAAAAATTGTTTCGCTAATTCTCACAATTTTAAAAATTAATAAAATATGTTTTAGCGTTTTTTCTAAATCATCTTGTGAAACTTTGAACTCAATAAAGCTTCCGTTTTTTTTATATGAACAATAAATTTGTCCATCTATAATTTGAGAATTATGATGATACGCAATATTTCTCCATTGATTTAGTCTAACTGTATGTGGATTAATAATCAAAAGGTCATTTAGTTTTGATGTGTTAATTAACTCGTCAATAATCACTCCAAGATCTTTTAAATTAATATCATTTAAGTCATAAGATTTACGTTTCTGAATTCTACTTAAAGCAAGGATTAATTTAAAAAAAGGCTTTAAAATTCCTTCAATTGAAACTCCAATCATATTTAGCGTTTCAATTGCAAAATCTTCAATACATAAGTTTTTTAAATTATTTTGTGTGTTGTAAAGACTCCAATATCTAATAATGCTTTGCGATATTTCGGGCAACCAAAAAGTATATGCATCAATGGTTTCTTGTGGATTTATTTTCTTCGCATCATTAAAAATATTCACAAATAAATCGACTTTTTCAACCGATTCAGGATTTTCTCCTTGTAAAAGAATAAAAGAAAACCAGTTATTTATAAGGTGAGAAATAGCAAATTTTTTTAGATTTTTTTGGTTTTGAAAATATTTAGAAAATGATTCTATGATTTCCAATTTAACATCATCAGGTTCATAGCCGAATTCATAAAAGATTGACATTGGATTTCTATTTTCAAAATCTTTTATTTTATAATTTATATCCATCGTTTAATAAATTAGAATTCGTTTTATGAAAATGATGGCTTTTTAATACTCTACAACATAACATTGTATCTTTCTTCAAAGAAAGTATCCAAAACCTCTTTGTTGTCTTCATTAAGTATAAAATCAATTTCATTATTTGTAAAATCACAAATTCCAAAATTGTTGATGTAATTCCCATTTAAAGAATAATAGTTGGAAGAGTAAGGCTTGCTTGTAGTCTTTATATAATACCAAAACAATCGAGATTCCATTATTTTTTTAATCAATAGCATTTCTTCTACTGAATGGCCTACAACAGCTTGACCATTGTAAAACAATAAATCATTATCATTACTTAAAAGATAATTTGGAGTTTGATCAGAAAATTTAGGGAAAAACAATTTGTTGCCAACTTTCTCTAAAGATTGAGTTCTACCAAAAGCAAACCATTTTTCATATTCGCCTTTTCCTTTATCTCTTTTAGCTAGTTCTTGTTTTTTTTTCTTCAGATATTTGTATGCTTCAGGATATACATCTTTCAAAAATTCTTCTTCTAAAGCTTTTGGTTTATTGCTATCATTATAAGGAAATAATACTTTTTCTCTTACACTATCAAAATCAATACTTCTACTCAGTTTGTTTGAGTTTAGAATATCTTTACAGATTCCTTTTTCAATTGGATATAAATTACCATTTTGTAAATAAAAGAAATCATCATCTTCAGCAACAGGTTTAAAAATAAACAAATCATTTCTTAATGTTGCAATACCATGCCTTGTTTTATATACTTTACCAAAAGGATTTCCAACAGATTCTATACGAGTGATAATTTCATTGTTGTTTAAATTCCAACCTTTTTTTGCATCTAAATTATTAAAATTAACTCTACTAAATAAATTTCTATCATCAGGTAATTCTTTTGATTCCGATTTGTAGTATTCAACAAAATTTTGAGCTACTTTTTCTAAAAAACAAATACAAGTATAAGTGCTTTTGGATTTAAAGATTTGGTTTGTACCAAAATCAATAATTCTAATTGATGTTTGATTATCTACAAAATACTTTCTTAAAGCTCTACCGTTTAAGCTTTTAAAAAATGTATTCATTGTTATATATCCAAGTATTCCGTTAGGTGCTAAATTTTCATATCCAATTTGAAAAAATGGAATATATAAATCAGGATTTCCTGTTGAGCATACTTCCCAAAGTTTTACATTTTCTTTGGCTTCAATATCAAGATTTCGAGCGGATACATAGGGTGGATTTCCAACAATAATTTCGAACCCTTGAAAATCATCAATGACTTCTGACCAATTAAATATTAAAGTATCACCTTGATGAATATTAAATTGAAATTGTTCAATATCTTCACCCTCTGATAAAGCTAAAAGGCTTAATAATAATTTACTTCGAGTAACTGAGTATTCTTGTATATCTAAACCAAAAATTTGATTTTGAAAAAGTGAAGCATATGTATTACCAGTTCTTTGTCTTAATTCTTTAGCAGCAGTATATAAGAATCCTGAACAACCACATGCTATATCTGCTATTTTTATTGTTTGAAAATCTATATCTCTGTTTTTCAAAGTTTGATTAACAATGTAATTTCTAATATCATTAGGAGTATATATAGCGCCATTAATTATTCTATCTGAAGGAGAAATGACAAATTCAAATAATTCAATCATACTTTCTATGTCAAAAACATTTATTTCAGAATTAATAATTTCAACAAAATCAATTAGACTTTTTTGCTCATTAATTTGATTTTCATCAATTGAATATTCCAATAAAAATTGATTTTCTAATACTTGTAATTGATTAATTTTTAAAAAAGCAGACACTATAAGCCTATCAACTTTAAAGGGTTGAGTTGAATAAGATTTTAAGTACCTGAAAATATTTCTCATATTAATATTGGGCAAATTTGGTTAATTGGATTCCATAATATACTTGCTTCTTGAAAAGGTTTCCATTTATTAGCTATTGTATGAAAGTAAGGTTTCCAAAAAGCTTCCTGATACTTATGATTAAGTTTAACAAACTCTCTTTCTTCTTGTAATGATTCAAAAGCAATTGGATAGAAATTTGAAGTAAGTAAACCTATTCCTAATATAAAATCAATAGGTTTATGCATTATTCTAGGTGTATCAATATAGAATAAATCACCCAAATTTGGATTGCTTGATTTTGTTGGATTAAAATTATACTGTAAGTGGTAGATTGGATGTGGCTCTTTTGTGTTAAGATTTCCAACATGTTTATCTATATGAAATCCAAAATGATAGGTTTTATCACCAACACCTTTAATCATTACATTATACCCTAATTCAATAAAAGGATCATTAAATGTTTCCCAATTTTCAATTTTAGCACGCAATCTCATATTCAAAATAACTTCGCCTTTTGTAATATCTTTTGGTTTTACATGATTAAGAGTGTCTAAAGGAATTTTGAAATCATTGATATCATATCCCCAAACATTTTCATCGGTAGAGCCGTCTTTTAATGTTGGAATAAATTCCTTATTTTGAAGTTGAGAAATTACAGTTTCTAAAACAGAAGTGGTTACATCACCACCAACTACTCTTGATAATAATTGACTTAATTGTCTTAAATCTTTGGCTCTTTCATTTCTGAAACTCATATTTTTACTACTTACAGCCATATCTTATAAGTTTCTTTTATATTCTTCAATTCTTTCAATTTCTGAATAATGTGGCTCAATGCCTTTATCGGCTCCAAGTCTTTCTAAAATTGCATAAAGTGAAATATATTTCGATTCTTGCCATGCTTTTAATTCATGTGATAATTTTACTTTAAAGCCCTCCAATGGATCTAAAGGACATTTAGTAGCTTCACAGATTGTCCAAAATTCACTACTAGTATTTAACTTTAATGGTTTAGCGGCAATAATTCCTTCAATAGCGAAAACCTCTTTTAAGATAGCAACTCTTTCCTCAGCTTTTAAAAAAGAAAAATTTTTTCCTGAAATTTCTTTTAATTTTGTATTTAATAAATCTGCCCACCATCTATTCCAACCATTTGAAAATACCCCATTAAATTTACAATCTTCAAATTTTGATAGTAGTTCTCTCCAATGTTCTCCACTTGCTTCAATATTAATACCTAGTCTAGCAGCTAAAATTGTTTCCTTTATTAAAGGGTTAGTTGAGTGAAAAAGTGTTTTTACGGTGAAATGTGCAAAATCATATGGTACAACTATATCTTGATTATAAAAACGCTCAAATATCCTCTGGTCTAAATTTTTCAAATCATTTCTTTGGAATATTTTATTCAGAGAGTTTGCATCAAAAGGTAATTCTTTATATCCTTCTGCTAATGCTTTTAATTTTCTAGAAAACCTTTCATAGTTAGGACTTTCTGATTTTCTAAAAGTATAGTCAAATAAATCATGACTTGTTTTATCTGATTTATAAGTTTCTTTAATTTTATCTAATGTTGAACACAAAATAATTGGAAAAGATTTTAACTCATTCCTTGCACAAACTGATCTCAGCTCTGAGCTTATAGAAATAGCACTATATTCTAATTGATTTGGACCTTCACCATCTAATCTTAAATCGATTAATAATCCATCATAATTCTCATTTGTTATTTTACTTTTTATTAATGATTCTAATATAGAAAAACTCAACCCCTTTTCAATAGAAAGTTGATGTACTTCTATTAAACCAGTATCGTTAAAACCATTTATTAATGATGTTATTGAACCATCATTCTCGTCATCGATGTATATATATTTAGGTCTTGACATAAGTTATTATTTTATTTTTTTGGTATTTCAATTCTTATTGTTGTATTAAAACCATCTGTAGGAGTTGATACATATATTTCTCCATTGTAGAACTCAATTATATCTCTTATAATTTTAAGTCCTAAACCTGTTCCTGTAAGCGCTGTTGCATCATCCGCAGTATGATTAGAGACAGTTGATGTAGTGTAGAAAGCATTGAAAATATTTTCTTCATTTTCTTTAGGAATTCCATCACCGTTATCAGAAAACTCTAGGTAAACAATATTATCTTCTTTACCACATTTAATAAAAATTTCACCGTCAGATTTACTTCTTTTTATAGCTTTTTTTGAATTAGTATATAAATTAAATAATATAGATGCCCATTCAGAAGGATGCATTGGAACTGTGAACAAGTCATATCCTTCGTATTTGGTTGGTAGCATTTTTATTGATGCTCTTTTCAAATCATTTGTAATAACTGACTCAAAATTTCTAACCACATCTCTCAGTTCTATTGGCTCCAATTCTCTATGGACATTTCTTGAAATCGTTTTATCGAAATAGGAGGTATAAGCACTAAACGATTTTACATTAGTTTCTAATAATTCAGTCCTTTCGTAAACGTCTTTATAATCCTTAACTGCATTTTTAAGAAAACTGATATCTGCATCAAAACCTGGTAAAAAACGTTGTACTTCATGCACAAATTCTCCAATTACTAATCCTAGTCCAGCAAGAATTCGAAGCATATTAATTTCATCAATCAGTTCCTGATTTTTTATTTTTTCTTCTTCTCTAGCTTGTTTTAAATTCGAGATAATTTGATTAGCTTTTTCATTCGCACCTTTACCTAAAGGTAGTTGATGAGAGTTATCATTGTTTGTTTCAGTTTCTTTAAATAATTCTTCTATTTTCTCAATAGCACTATCAACTTTTTCAGTAGGATTTTCTTTTTTGAAACCTTTTTGAGAAGCAGTAGCTTTTCGACCTCTCAATTCAGAAACTTTTATAACCGCACTTGTTATAGAACGATATACAAAGCTTACTAATTCATTTAAATATTCATTTTCAATTAAACCTTCTCTACTTGATGTTTCTTCGAAATTTCCAGATTTATCCTCAAGTTCAACAAAGCCGAAAAAGCTTCTATTCATATGAGGCCCTAATACAATACTTCTGTTATTTGATTGATCTAACCCTAACCAATCATCACCTTGCTCTCCATAAGGTAAAACACGAAAACCATTTCTATATAATTTAATTCCTCCTTTTTCATAACTTAAATCTCGTATAAAAGTAAAATTACCTGGTGAAAATAAAGAACCTTCATATATAAAGTAATATGCTTTAAAATGGACACCTTTTATTAACAGAAAAGGAGTAGTTGTATCGTCTTTATCCTTATCATTATTTCCTATAAGGAAAATTTCTTCTGGAAAATTAAGTTTGTCACTTTTTAATGACCAACAACCTTGACCGTCATTTAAAACATAACCTTCTATTTCTGCTAATGCATGCTGAAAAATTGCTTTTTCTTCGTCTACAATTGCAATTAATTCTCCTTTTTCTCTTCGGTAATAATTACTCTTAAATCCTTCGTCAATAGAGTTTTCTTTCTCTTCTTCTTTCTTTTTTGAAAGCGGGAAGGGTTGTAATAATTCAGAGGTATAACGGTATACTCTCTTAATCATAGTATCAGACCATCCTTCTCGAAGTCCTTCGATTATTAGTGATGTACCACTATCTTTAGTTTTTGGAATAAATTCAATTGAATTAGAAATAGATAGTAAATCCTTATCTGTTGCAAAATCATCCCAATTAACGACTACTTTTAAAGCTTCTGAAGATTGAGTGGTTTGAGTAATAATTATTAATTTATCCCCTAAACGTTGAGTAGCAAATCGACCAATTCCTTTTTTACCTGCTTTTTGACGTTTATACTTTTCAGAAACTGGATTGTGTATTTTATCAGAAGATGATAATCTCATAAAACCGTTAACTAATTGCTCACGGTTCATACCATGACCATTGTCCTCAATCGTTAAAACACCACCTTTATTCCATGCATTTTCAAAAATCAAATTTACTTCGGTAGCATCTGCATCATAAGCATTTTTAATAAGCTCAGAAACAGCTGTTTCTTGTTTTCCAACAAGTTCTTTTCCTAATCTATTAATGATTCCAGCATCTACCGAAAACCTTACAGTAGATTCATCTAAACTTGCTATTTCGTTAGATAAAGAAATAATTAAATTGTTATTTGAATCCTCTTTTAAGATTTCTTCAGATAACTTCTTCTTTAATTCTAAAATTTTATTTGAATTATCCATTAATTAGATTCATTGTTATTTATTAAATCAGAAGGGTAAACTCCTAGTATTTGTGCTATCTCTACTAATGTTTTCAAACTTGGTTGAACATCATTGGTACACCATCTTGAGATAGTAGCTTCATTTTTACCTAATTTTTCAGCTAACCACTTACTAGTTAAGTTCTTTTCTACTAATACTACTTTTAACCGATTAATTGCTTTTTTGCTCATATTCTTTGCATGATATGCAAATGTATTGAATTTAATTACAATTTTGGAGTCTCAAAGTTCGCAACATTAAATTTCTAACAGATAACTCAAAACATCTTTTTTATTCCTCCATATTATATAGTTTTAAAAATTGGATATTAATTAAACTTTGGCAGTAAATTATATTTACTGCCGAAACTTAATTGTAATTAACAGTGTCGATGTAAAGCTGCAATTCATATAATTCAATCAGTGTTTCGGTTTGTTTTGGCATTCTTGCTAATTGTACAAAGTTGATGTTTTGGTATAGTGATTTTTCTCCTAGTAAGTCTTGAAGTATGATGTATATGGCTTGTAGTAGTATTTTAGTATTGCAATGAATGTTATAGTTTTTTAAGTAAATTATGATGTCAAGTTTTTTGATTTTGTCATCGTAATTCAGTGGTAAGAATTTGATTTCGCTGGTTTTGATTGTTATTTCTGGGAATATATACTGGTCATCTAATCCATCGATTATTTTATCTATGTTTTCTGTTGGTTGAATAAATGCTGTGAATTTCCAATGTTTTAGTTGTGGAGCATTGTTGATTAAATCGGTTACTTTGATGAAGTATTCCGGATTACCGTTTGCCGTAATGATTAGCTCTGTTGTTTGGGTTGCTTTTTTTGGGAAAACTATCATAAAATCTAATGCTTTGCAGTAATAACCTAATCGTTTGTTTAACAAATAGCAGATTTGTTTTTGTTTTATTGGCGTTTCGTTGATGAGGTTTTTTATGGTTTGGTTGTTGTCTTGGAACCAGTTCCAGAAGGTGTTTATTTTTCTCATGTGTTTATTAGTTGATGCGTTGATTTGTTTATTCGTTTATAGTAAAATAGCACTTCGACAGGCTCAGTGTGACATTATTGTTGATGCGTTTATTTGTTTATATGTTTATTTGTTTAGAGTAAAGTACTTCGACAAGCTCAGTATGACAATGAGATGAGATTGCTTCGTTCCTCGCAATGACTGATTAGCGTTTGTCTTGGGTGGTTTTGTCGAATGCAATGAGGTTTAGCATGGCTCGTAATCTGGAGCGTACTCGGTTGCCATACATGGTTTCGATTTCTGAAGCTGATAGGTTGGTAGTGATATGGGTTATGACTTTTCTTGAGATAAATAGATCATATCTTGAGAGAATTATTTCTGCCATTACGTTGCATTCATTTCCATAGTATTTTAAATTGCTTTCTACTCCCAAATCGTCAAAACAATAGTTTTTATATTGTGATTGGGAGTAACTACCTCGACTGTATTGATGGATTATATCGTATCCTTCTTTTATAAATTCAAAGCTTATATCTCGACAGGTTCGCATATAGAATTTATTTTCTTTTTGGGTTATATATTTCATTATTGTCATTAATGAGGTTTTACCTGAACCAACTGGACCAGAGAGAAGGATTCCTTTTGTTAGGTCTAATCCGAATTGATTTGCTGTTGGCTCATCTTTTAAAAAGTAAGCGACAAGCTTTGTAATGTTTTCCATGTCTTCTGCGATGAAATGAAAGTTTGAGTCATAATCTTGTTTCGCTTTTTTTTCTAACCATGTTAGGATTTCTGGATAGTTGTATTGGGAGCTCATTGTAAATAGTTGGTGGTTTATAGTTTACAAGTAGGTTATCTGTTATCAGATTCTAAAACTACACTTCGACTGCGCTCAGTGTGACATTGCTTGAGATGCTGAAACAAGTTCAGCATGACAGAAAGGTCAAAGTGGTTCTGCATAGTTTTTGTCTTCTGTAACTTGTAAGTGTTTCGCTTTTGGTTGTTCTCTTTGTTGAAGATTTTGCGGAAGATTTATTGTGAATTTGGCCGTATTTAGCATCCAGTTACGAGCTGCTGCATTCCAATCTATCATTTTTGTTTTTCCACCAATGAGCCAGCCGTTGCTAGTGTAATAATTGTAAAATCGTTCTGCTTCAAATTCTGAATATTCTTTTTGTTTGAAATACTCTTTGACTTGTTCGATAGTTGGTATTGATTTTGAATTATGCGACACTTCGACAAGCTCAGTGTGACAACTCTCTTTTTCTTTTTTTTTCGCGGAACTTTTTTTTATTTTCATTTCATTGGTGTCAGCGAATGTTTGAAGTATTTGCCGATTTTCATCGTCCAATGTTTCCAACATTTCTTTTTTTTCTGTTATTAAAAACTCTTCTTTATTTAAAATTTTAAAATTGTTGTCTATAGATATGTTTTTATTGTTTTTAGATGTTTTGTTATTATATATATTGGGTTCATTGGCTTGTTCAGCATCGTTACTATTAGCTTGGTTATTTATTGGTAGGGTTTGGTCAATAATTGAACTGGTTTGATTTTTAAAAACAGCTTTTCTGTCTGACAGGTCATGCAGGATTACTTCGGAGCCGGCATACGGATTGTATGACGGCAAATAGTCTATAAATCCCATACTTTGTAGTTCTTTAATGTACTTATGATATGTTGCTTTTGAAGCTATTCGACTGGCTTTCATCATTTCGTCTCTTGAAATGGAAATTGGATTTTTGAATCGATTAATGTTCCAACTTTGAAATAAGGCTATATACAAGCTAATATGTGTTGGGTAAATGGTTTCTTCAGAGGCTATGCGAATGAAGAAACCGGTTAGGTGTTTGATGTAGTTCATGAGAATTACGAATTAAAAATTACGAATTACGAATAATGTGATTCCTCGACACTTCGACAAGCTCAGTGCAGGCAAGCTCGGAATGACATAGCAATATTTCAAAAGATTGCTTCACTTCGGCTACGCTCTGTGCAAGCTCTCGCAATGAAGGATTACTTGAAGAGTGTAGGCAAAGCATTTATCTTGTTTCCATGCAAGAGTTTTTCGATGTCTGTATTGTCGTAATACATGATACCACCAACTTTAGTATAGGTTAGTGTACCATTAATTCGTAAATTTTGTAAAGTACCTGGAGAAATGTTTAACAGCTTACGGACTTCTTTGGATTTGATCCACTGTTTAGTTTGTTGTGGTTTGGAGTGAATGATTTCTTTTAAATCATTTAAAAGAAGATTGCGGAATTCGTTGAGGTCTTCGATTGTGATAACTTGTACTGCCATAACTGTTATTTTAGATTGTTATGGTACAAAATTGTGAAGATTGATTTGTTTTATTTCACAACGGGGTTCGTGTTGTGAACGATTTTTATTTAAATGACCTCATCTGAATTTTCCATTCTTTTTAATAGGGCTTCATTTAAAGTCGTTAAAAACTTTGTCTTATCGCTTTTTCTTGCTCGAATTTCAAGGAAAGCACGACGGTATTGCCCTAAATCTATTTCAAAAATATGTTCAAAATATTCAGCAATATCCTTTAAATCGGATGCTCCATTATTAAAAACACCTTCTGTATGTAACGCATACATTAACTCAATGAGTGCCACTTTTGAACCGGTCCATGTCATTTTTATGTTCGGTTTGCGTTGTGATTTTTCAGCGCCATCTTTGTTGTCAATCAAGATTAATTGGTTTTCTAAATAAAGTTGAATTAAATCATTAGCTAGGATTTTAGCGACTTTGAAGTCGTGTGAGGTTGAAAACTTTGTGTCTGATTCAAAGTAATGATTGTCTAGCGACATTTTTATGTCGAATTTACCACGAAGAAAATATTTGTAATCTAAATAAGTGCTACCGGAACGGTAGTATTTATAAAATTCGAGTTCATTGTCAAAAAAGGCTTTTAGCTTACCGAGTTCGTTGTTGTAGTATTTTTTTAATATTCTGTTACCACCATTTGGCTTTTTCATTTCAATTTTAAAGATGGTATTGTAGTAAATTAATTTTGAAACAAATTGAGGTTTTGTTTCTTTAAAAAATTGAATTTCTTCTCCTTCACTTTTAAAACTATTTTTATTGATTGTTAATTTTAAAGCTTGAATTGTTTTGAGAATAATATCAATAGCACTTTCACAACGTGTTAACTGATTATCAATCTCTAAATTGATAAAGTTGAGTTGTTCATTGAGTTCATTAAGAAGTTTATTGATTTTTGATTGCAATTTTTTTTTAAAATTATTGTCTTAATTAATTGTTACTTTTGAATAAGGATCCCTTTGAATAAGTACTTTGAAAATTTGTATTGTATTTTTGCGTTGTATATTGGATAAGAAAAATAGAAATAGGATATATTTTCACTTTTACATATCTATTTTATTTGCTTGTTGTTGAAGTATTTTATAGCATCCTTAATAGCATAATCTACGGATGTATATTTCAATTTTAATTCTAAAATAGATTTTTTGTTATCATAAAAATTGTCAATACAAAGTATTTTCATATTTATACTACTTATGTTTGTTTTAATTTTGCAAAGCCTTAAAATATCTCCTAAATATCCTATTCCAATTAGTATTTTTCTTGGTATTTTTATCATTAAAGAATTTTGATTTTCTAAATGATTCAATTTTTTAAAGAAATCTTTAAAACTTAAATTTTCATTTGCTATAAGATATTTTTCTCCACTTTTTCCATTATGTAGACTCGAAATAATACCTTTTGAAACATCCTTTACATACACAAAATTCTTCCCACCTGGGGGGAAAAATATTATTTTCTTTTTCCACCCCATGAAAATGATTTTTCCAGAACTTGGTTTTGTATCAAATGGTCCTAACATGAAAGTGGGATTAATAATTATTAGTTTGATATTGTCCTTTTTTTTCAATAGATCATTTTCCGCATCTAATTTGCTTTTAGCATAAAAAGAAAATTTGAATGGTGATTTTATCTCCTTTATTTCGGTTCCCAAATCATTTATTGTACCATACCCTAAAGTATTGGCAGTACTTACAAAAACAAATGTTTTTACTTTACACTGAATTGAAGAAGTAAGAATTTGATTAGTTAAATTACAATTGATTTTCCAATAATCCATATAATTTGTGATATTTTGACTTGTTTCAGCAGCAATATGAATAACTGTATCAACTCCTTTTAGAATTGGTGTTAAATCATCAAATAAATTCCCTTCTATTAGTTCTAAATTAGGATGATTTTGTCCTTGAAATTTTGATTTGTCTCGTAGAAATCCTTTTACAACATAACCGTTTTCTAATAAATCAACGGATAGATTTGTGCCTAACAATCCATTTACACCTGTCACAAATATTTTTTCCATATTAAATTTCTCTTTTAATTGCATTAGTCATTAAGGGTAATCTTATCCAAATTGGTAAAATTTTTAGAATAGCATAACTTAAAGGATTTACTATAATTACACTATTATTTTTAAATAATTGTTGAAGCGATAATTTCGCTACTCTTTTAGGGTCTAACAATGTTAATTTTCCTAAAATGCCCTGTTTTTCAATTCTAGCTTTTACCTCATTATTAGTTTTCATTGCTCCAGGATTTACAACACTTACGGATACATTTGAATCTTTGAGTTCTTCGGATAATCCACGCGAAAAAGAATAAATAAAACTTTTGGAAGCAGGATAAACAGTTTTATATCCAATAGGCGAAAAAGCAGCCATACTAGAAACATTTAAAATATATGATTGCTTATGTTGCATCAGATTTGGTAACAACTGATGGGTTAGAATTGATGTTGCAACTACATTTAGTTGTATAATAGAATTGATGTAATTTACATCTGCCTCGATAAATTTTTTGCTTCCACCAACTCCGGCATTATTGATTAAAATGTCAATATTGAAGTTTTTATTTAGCCAATTGGTTAGTGTTACTACATTATTATATAGGGTCAAATCAGTTTCGTAGTAGTACGTTTTTACACCATATTTTAAGGCTATTTCATCTGATAAAAATGAAATGTTTTCATTAGGTAAGCTTACCATAATGATGTTCATTTTTCTTAAAGCCAATTCATTAACGAATGCTTTTCCTAGTCCTTGACTTGCTCCTGTTATTAATACAAATTTCTCTTCTGCTTTTTTTTCTAATTCCATAAAATTAATTTTTATAGAGCAAAAATACAGGGAGCGTAAGGTTCAGTTGTGCCGATTTATAAATATGAACCTATATTAGGGTGTTATTTTAATTTACTGATAATCAGTCATTAAATTATATTTTAAAGGTTGAGTTTATAAAGTCGAACAACTTTTCTTAAAGTCTGATGGTGTTTGATTTGTAAATTTCTTAAAAGTGGTATTAAAAGTAGTTTTAGAATTGAAACCAGCCTCGAATGCAACAGCTATTAAGGAGTATTGATCCATTTTTGCGTTGAGTAGTAATGATTTTGCTTCTTCAACTCTATATTTATTTATAAAATTATAAAAATTCATATTGAAACCCGAGTTAATGATGTAGGATAACTTGTGAGGGGATGTTTCAAACAATTCGGCAAGATTTAGTAAGTTAAGATTAGAGTTAAGATATGGCTTTTTATTTTGCATTAATTGTGAAAGTTCGGACTTAAATATAATCAGTTCTTCATCCGATACAATTTTTTTTAGGGATCCGTCAATCTCTGATTCTGTATTTAAAGATATAATTTCTTTGATTTTTTCTTCTTTGAAAGGATAAATTTCCTTTTGTCTCATACAATGGAAAGCACTATAGAAAATTGCAATAAGTATTATCACATTTAAAGCAAGGTTTAATCGTTCAAAATTAAAAAAAACATTGTACAAAATAATAATTGAAACACATACAAGAAGCCCTACCGCTATTCTTTCAAGCCAAGTTAAATCAATTTCATTTGTTTGAGACGAATAAAGCATAACGAATTTCTTATGCTTTCTAATCATAAAATAAGAAGCAGTGATATAAAAGAAGGTCTGACCTAGCATTAAAACTAAAAGGATGTAGTTTATTATTTGGTAATGTGATATGCTGAAAGCATACAGTAAAGCAATATAAATGATGGGTAGGATAAAGTGTGGAAATATTATTTTTTTTAATTGTAACTTAGGATTAGAATAAAACAACACAATGAAATAAAACAAAATAGGTGTAAAATACTGAAATCCTCTAAAAAAAATCCGCCATTTTTGATTTAACTCAATGTCAGATATAAGCAATATGATTTCATCTATCCAGAAAGAAGCCCATAACAAAAATAATATACCGAATAACCTATTGGCAATTTTATTTGCCCTCATTGGATTTGAGATACTTAAAAACGAAAGAAGTATAAGTGAGCTAAAGTTTACAATTACAAATAAATAATTTAAATTATTGGATACCATATTTATGTATTTGCTTCATTAAGTTTAAATGTTTTTTGTAGTTGTTGTATTAATTTAAATACAAACGTAAATATTTGAAGAAAATTATTTAACCTAAACTATAAATTATTCTATAGATCAAACTTGAAAAGATTATTTAAACAGTGCTATTATCTAATAAGCAAACTTGATTGTTATTTTAGTTATTTCTCTAATACATTTGAGTGATTTTTTAAGTATTGTGTATTTGGTTTAAATATTTGCCCGTTCTGAAAAATAGTTTGATTTTAATAAAATAGTTTCGTGTGATAATCGGAATGTTAATAAGGATATTGAAAAATATTGGAGGAAGTCAACTCAACAAAAATTACCTCCCTCCATTATTTTTTAATCTAACTGTGAATTTGCAAAAAAGCGAATTGCTTCAGAAAGAAATTTAGCAAATTCAGGTTGTGGTTCACCATCTATAAATGTAAACCTAGGATCTTCAACATAAAGTTTGCCTAATCCTCGATACTCTTTTTTTTGGGCATCTGAAGAACCATCTGTTCCCCAAAATTTTCTAATATTGGAGTAGTGGCGTGCAATTTCTAATTGAACCTCTTCAGTTTCTGGACTGTTTGAAGATAGTCTGAACAAGTTTTTAAATATGTCTTGTTGCTCCTTTTTCAGTTGTTCAAGTTGTTCTTTTGAAAGTTTTTTTAAATACTTCTCACTTGTTTTAATGGTGTTGTTACCATATTTTTCAATGGCTTCATTACGGATTTCATTCCTTTCTTCTTTGGAGAATCCTTCATACAATTCATTGTCTGTAATCATTGTTTTGTTTTTTAAATTAGACATTGTTTTTTCAATTGTATTCAGCATTGAAGAAATTTGCTGTTGTTTGGATTTAAGGGCCCATTTGTGATTTTCAAGCGCTTGAATCAAATCAAAATTAGGATCTTCCAAAATGCCGATAATTTCTTGCAGGGTGAATTCGAGTTCTTTATAGAAAAGAATTTGCTGCAATTTCAACAATTCGTTCTCCCCATACAGTCTGTACTTGGCCTCGGTACGGATTGCTGGTTTTAGTAACCCAATATCATCATAGTGATGTAGTGTACGAACGCTTACACCAGCTAATTTTGATAAATCTTTCACTGAATACTTTTTCATTTAATAATTAATTAAAATGACAATGCAAAGAAAAGATATGACGTTGCGTAAGAGTCAAATGTTTTTATGATTATTTTATTCCTTCAAACAAACTAAAATTAAATTTGCTCATATCTTGCTCCCCTGAATCAGTATTGTTTCCTTTATTGATATTTCCTTTAAGTGTAAAATCTTGTTTTTTTTTTATCTATTTTAAAGCTGTCAAAATCTTTCTGACTGGCAAATTCTACGATATGAATTTCGTATGGCGTTTCAATATTGCTTTCAATCACATTTGTATCCGTAGGACGTAACCGAAGCAACAACCGTCCATTGTATTTAGAGATTAATGGTATGGCTACATTTTCGAATTGATGAAATGCAGCTTCCTCATTGGTATTAATATAAATAATTTGAGTTAGGTAGATCATTTTTGTTATAGTTTTTTAACTAATTGATCAATTTGATTTACATGTCGTGAAATATGAAAGACAGAAAAATTTAACCATTCATAAACACTCATTAAACCAAAAGGAGGAAGCTCAAAAGCTCCACATTTTTTATACATATCAAGGGTTTGAATGCAATCGTTTATTTCCGACTGTATTTTAGCAAGTTGTGTTTTATGGTTTTCTTTATCATACTTTTTAGATGATGGTATTAAAAAATCAGGAGATTTTTGTTTGTCTTTTTCGTTTAACATCATAGCCCTTATGTTTGGAATATGAATGTCATAGGAAGTAGGAGAATCAAGAGGTTTTTCTGTTAAAAATTGTTTTAAATCAGAATTGCCCATTATTATGTGTTCTATAACTTGTGCAATGTTCCATCCATTAGGTACGGGTTTGTTGTATAATTCATGAGAAATTGAGTCAACCATAGAAATCAGTTTATCACAAACCTTGTTATTTAAAGTAGTTAAATAAAGCTCTTCCGATTTGCTTTTAATAATGCTAAAAGTATGGTTCCAAAGTTCTACTGTATCATTATAATGTTTTTCATCTCTAAAACCTTCTTGAAAAATTGTGAGTTCACAACTGAAATTGTCCAATGAATTAATTTTATATGATATGTTACAATACTCTTCGGGGATATCTGGGGCATTCCAAAAGGAGCTCCAATAAGAAAATTTTAAAAAACTATTTTTTTCGATAATCTGAACCATTCCTTTATCTGAATATTCCACATTTTCCCAAGTGCCATTAAATTGAATATTGGTGCCAGGTTTCCACGAGGTTTTAAGTTTTGCATCCCAAGCGGTTTGGTATAAATCATCCGACAATAATATTTCCCAAACAGATTCTTTAGAAGCGTGAATTTTTGTAGTAGTTGAAAATGTTATTTTTTTATTCATGACTTTGATTTGTAAAAAGAGATAACAGTGTTGTTAAAAATGAATTGTTATTTATAAGTATTCGATAATAGAGAGCAATAAACACTTTCCATTATTTTTTTTGCGTAGATGCAAATTTAGAGTATGACGTTGCGTAAGAGTCAAATGTTTTTATGATTATTTTTTAGCATACTGCCAAAACCTATCTTTTCCTTCCGCTATCCATTCCAAAGATTGCTCGATTCTTTTATTCCGTGTGGCTTCTGTTTTTGCGTCTATAATCCAAACTAAATAGTTCTTGCGAAATGAATCGGATTTGGTTTCAAAAATTTCTTTTGCTTTGGGATTCGTTGTCAATTTTTCAGTAAAGTAATCAGGTGTTTCAATCACTTTTGGTTTGTCCGACTTTTTCGCTACGACCTTAATTCCTTTCTCGTTTAATTCCATTGCCTCTTTAATAAAATTAACAAATTCTTTGTCTGTCGGTAAATCGGATAGCGTTGTGATTTTGCCCAAAAAACGTTGAATGGGTTTCAGGTCTTTGCTTTCTTTCAACCTTTCATCTTTCATTAATTCGGCCTTAATAAATGAGAACGAGCAATGATTTTTATAGGAAGCCATTACACACATAAAATCGCCTTTATAGTCAAAGTGTGGAATTCCCCATTTAATGGCTTCATCTACATTTGGGCAAGTGTCGTGAACTAATTGTCTCCAATGTTCTAAAATTGGTTTCGCAAAATCTTCTGCCTTTGCTATGTAAGCATCTACATCTGAATTAAACTTTTTCATTGTAATTGTTCTTAAGCTGTTATTTAATTAGTACAAAATACTTTTCTTTATTTTCATAGATAATCCAAAGGTTTATGGCAAGTAATACTAGTACAATAGGCAAACCTGATGGAGCAGAAATGATGTTTGTTAAAAGTATACCAATCATTACTGGGAAAATTACGATGGCACCATGTGCTCTTGTTTTAGGAATGGCAAATAATAAACCACCAAGAAATTCTGCAAATCCTACCAATGGCATAAGCCAAACAATCTCCATAAATGCAGTCATTAGCTTTACCATATTTTTGGGTATATCATCAGGCATTGGCATATAATTAAAAAATTTATTAAGTCCTGCGTTGATAAACATAAGCCCGAATAACAGACTTACAACGAAAATTATTTTATTTTTCATCTTTTTACTTTTTTAATGTTTCTAATAGTTCATCCAATTTCTCCAGTGTTGAAATCATACCTTCTTTCATTCCCATATTGATCACTGTTTCGAGGTCGTTTAACGAATCGTAAGTAACCACAGTTGTAACTGTGGCATTTTCGCCCTTGTCATTAAAAGTCACTTTCCAGTTTGCCGTAGGAAGCTCTTGATTTATGGTGCCTTCACTATCGCAAAATGCATCAATTGTTCGATAATAATCAATAGGGTTTACATCGTGATATTTGGTATAACCCCAATATTCTGTGCCATCTGGGTCAATCATTGCGTAATGCCAATGTCCATCATTTTTAAAGTCCATTGACTTTGTTTTGGTGGTAAATGGTTTTGGCGCAAACCATTGGTCCAACAACTCTTGTTTGGTATAACAATCCCAAACTAATTGTCTTTCTGCATTAAACTCTCTTATGATAGTAAGCGTGTTATTTTCCTTATCTACTAGGAAATCGAATTGTAAATTACTTTTCATTTTTTTGATTTTTAAGTGTTGCTAATAAATTGTCTAATTGGCCAAAGCGGTTTTCCCAAATTTTTCTGAATTGTTCCAACCATTTATCTATTTCTTTCATTTTATCGATTTTTATTTGATAATAAATCTCTCGACCCTGTTGATGAGATTCTATAAGTTCACACTCGTTTAAAATTTGAATGTGCTTAGAAATCGTAGGTCTAGCTGTGTCAAAATTTGATGCAATGTCTCCAGCTGTCATAGTTTGCGTTGTAAGCAAAACTAATATGGTTCTTCTTGTTGGGTCTGCAATTGCTTGAAATATGTCTCGTCTTAATTTCATTATGAAGTTATTTGACTACAAATATATATGAAGCCATTTAACTACGCAAATATTTTTCGTTTTTTTTAAAATTTTCTGTTTTATCAATAGTTATTTCATTTTTGATGGATATAAGTAAATCAGTACTATTTATTGATTACTGGGTAACGTAAATGAGTGACTCCTAAACCCGAAATTACGGTCGGATTGCCAAGTTCATACGGAATATTTGCGAGATGTTCAAAGAGCCGAACTCCAGAACCTAGAAAAACTGCTGCCATGTCAATGTGTATTTCATCGAGTAGACCAGCGTTTAGGCATTGTTGGATTGTATTAGCTCCATGAACTGCAACTGCTTTTCCAGCTGCCGCCTTTTTAGCTTGTTTGATGGCAGATTCTAGACCATCTGTAACGAAGTTTACGTTCGAATTGGGCTTTGGCCAGCCATCGGGAATAGTGTGAGTCAGCACGAATGCTGATCCCCAACCGTGATTTCCTCCCCATCCTTCGGCAACATCAAAGGTGCGTCTACCGGTTAGTACAGCTCCAAGTTCATTTACAAGACTTTTATAATGATTTGCACTGGAACGAGAGAGTCGAAAAGTCATTGCATCTGCTCCACCAGCAGGAATTTCTATATCGCCAGAGAAGTACCAATCGAAAACTTCTTCTACACCATCCTTATCGTCTGCAACAAAACCATCAAGAGATATTGACATTACTGCGATAACTTTGGAATTGTTTTTGTCTGTTTTCATTGTCATTGATTCTTAATTTTTTGGTGAATATTTAACTATGTCGATTCCAATACCGTTGGGGTCTTGAATTGCAAAATGCCTGTCGCCCCAAGGTTCATCTCTGATGTCAATTTCAATTTTTACACCTTGCTTTTTTAGCTCGTTATAAATCTTATCCACATCATCTACTTCAATGGTCAAATACATACCTTCTCCTGTAAAAGGTTTTTGAAATAAAGGTTGCTGACTTGGATGATTCGGCATCAAAAAACTTACTTCATTTTCTTTGTTTGGAGTGTGCATTAAGAGATAAAACTCATTTTCAAAAGTGACACCAAAGTCTAAAATTTTGGTGTAGAATTTTTTAGTATCTTCCATTTTATCTGTTACAATGCCTGCGTTTAGTTTCATATTCATGTTGTGTTTGGTTTGTGAATGACAAGTGATTACGGTGTTAATTAAAATTATTAGACTTAATAATGTTTTCATATTAAATAAATTAATGTTTTTACAAATTTGAGATTATCTCATTTAATAATATTGTAAAAAATGGACATATTACCTACCAAAAGCTTTGGTTGGAGTTACGCCATAAAAAGTTTTAAATTCTTTGATAAAATGCGCTTGGTCGTAATAACCCGAATCGTAAAATAATTTATTTTCTTTAAGACTTTTAGAAGAAGGTTTTGCTCTAAGTATGTTTTGAAATCTAACTACTTTACTAAAGGATTTAGGTGTGGTGCCAATATAAAGATCAAATAATCTTCTTAACTGCCTACTGCTAATGCCAACATTCAAATCTTTTTGAATATTGAGCACACCTTGTTGTTGAAGAATTACATGTATGGCATTGTACAACCTTGTATCAAAATTGAATGCCGTTCTTGAGATTAGATCTTTAAAAAAATAGTCAAGTTTTTTTCTTATAATATCAAATTCAGAAACAGCATGCAATGAGTTCATTAGGAAAGCATGAGTTTCATTAGAAACTATTTCTAAGTTTATATATTGATTGCTAAGTTGAGAAGCATCTATTTTAAAAACTTGAGGAAACATTGTTGGCAAGAACCTTATTCCTATATAATGAAATGAATTTTTTAGTTCAAACTCGGTATATTTATTACAAAAGCCCATGACATAACTTTCTTGAATATTATTTATTTCAAAGTAAATATCAATACAGCCATCAGCAACAACTCTATAAGTAAATGGAGTATCTAGTGGTTTAGTGGTTTTCAATTCCCAATAGCAAAATATTACATTTTGAAGGGTAACATCTGGTAGATATTCACAATATTGAACACTTTCACCTGACTTTTTTACGGTGGGTTGAATAGGCAAAAATAGTTCTCTAATTTTTGACTGATTTATCACTATTATTCTTTTTGTGTTATGATAGATGGTAGTTTATTATTTTTTAATACAGTTTGATTTTATTTACAACCTCCAATTGTATAAAAGCCAACTAAACGTTACCAAAACTAACTATAGTATATCTTTTATAATAGAATAAAACCGACATTAAAATTTTGATTTTAGGTGTTTTAAATTAATTTTATATAAATTATAAAGTGTATTTATGTACGTAGAGCAAATTTTGCCACCCCATAATTTGAGAAAATTTATTCGCTTTTTTTGGGTAATTGAATATAATAGCATGGTTGACAATGATCATGTTTTTAAGGTTTTTGCAAGACGATATCCAAGAATTGTTTTTCAACATAACAATGGCAATTCAGGGATTTATAATGGCAAGGACTTTTTACCATTGGCTTATTTTAGTGGGTTGAATATAATGCCTTACGAATGCGGAATACAACCAAGTATAAGCATTACAGGAGTTAGTTTTTATCCCTATGCGATAAAGCAATTGTTTGGTATTGATGCTTACGAATTGTTGAATGAATTACCAGAAGTTAATTTCTTATTGCCAAAATCATTTACTGAAAAAATGATTGATACTAAAGAAAAAAATAAAAGAATCCAGTTATTGATAGATTATTTTAATGACAAAGTAGACCAGATAAAAAAATATGATGCTTTTAACGAAATAGTTTGGGAAACGTTTCAAAATGAGATTAAGGAAAGTAATGTGCATAGTTTTTTGAAAAAATTTAAAATTTCTGAAAGGCAACTGGAAAGAAGGTTTAAAAACAATATTGGTTTAACACCTAATCAATTTTTAAGAATTAATAGATTTGAAAAATCGATACAATTAATTAAAGAATCAAATGTGCTCAGTGATATTGTTTTCAAATTAAATTATAGCGACCAGTCACATTTTTGCAGAGATTTTAAAGAGTTTTCACAGTTTACTCCAACCCAATTTATGAAACTTAATGTTTTGCTTGAGGAAAATTCATCGGTTATTTTAAAAAAATGATTCATCTTCATTATTACAAATGACATAAATTAATTGATTGAAGTTCAGCTTCAGTAAGGTAAACTCGTTCCACTTCTATAACTTCAGATGTGTAGTTTGCAAATGGGTTTTTATCTAGCCAGTCATTGGCCAAACATATCTTTATAATTTTATTGAAGTTTTTGATGTATTTAACAGTTGTATTGTTAGCACAATTTCTAACGTTTCTTAACTGGAATTCATAATCAGTAATAAAAGCATGAACAATCTTTGTAATATCAATAGCTGAAATATTGTAATTTATTATTCTCTTAGTGTATCCAAAAATTTTGTTTTCATTGATGAATTTATAATTATTTTTTTAATAGAGAAACCCATAATTTTCTTGGAGTTAAAAAACATGGGCTTACTTAAAATTAGTTGCTATTAACTAGTTTAGAATTTATAGAATTCTGCATTTGTTTTTAGAATATCCACTATATTAATTTTCAGTATTTGGTATAAGTACCGATTTAATAACATGAATTATTTCATTTTTTGTTTTGATATCAAAATATGAGATTTCAATATTTTCATTTCCAGAACCATCTTTAATGGTGATTTTGTCAGTGGATTTTGTAAACACTAGATTATCACTTTCTAAACTTGCAGCAGATTGTAAACCATCTGTTAGTGTTTTTTGGATATGTCCTTGGTTGTGATGATATGATGTTTTAAGATAGGGGAGAGTGTACTCTCACCAATGTCCTCAATTTTATCCCAATTGTCGTTGGACATATTTAAAATAAATAATTGTTTGGTTGAGAGAAGTGGGAGTGTTGTAAGTACCAGGTAAAGGGCTTGACTGAGCTTAATTAATTATCAGTTTCTTTAGAGCTTTTCAATGCCGTTTTTATAATAAACTTTTTTAGATTCATTTTTGAGGTTTACTGTTGTTGATTTGTTGATACTTTAAATTAGCAATTTTGAATAGTAAACTCTTTGAACATACTATTTCCTTTGCAGAAAAATTAAATTTTTTTAAATACTGGATTAGTTAAATAAATAGTTTAAAATTAATTATTATGTTAAAAAGAAAACATCTTGTTTTATTAATGTGTGGGATTTATTCTTGCGCTTTATTTTTTATGTCTTGCAATGATGACGATACGTTGTCTAAAGATGAGGTTATTAAAGAAAAGTTAAACGAAGTCAGAAATATAACTTCTGATATACGTACAACTGAGAAAGCAGCTGAAAAAGGTTGGGATGAAGCTCTTTCGGAATGCGTTGAACATCCCACCGAAGGAGCTATGGGATACCACATTGCTCGTATGGAATATATGGATGGAAGAGTGAACCATAAGGAACCGCAAGTGCTTTTATTTGCAAAGAAGAAGAATAGTGAAGATTTAGAGTTAGTTGGAGTGGAATATATTGTTCCCTTTGGTATTCATCCGTCAAGTAAGGAAGCTCCAGAATTATTTTTTCAAAAATTCCATAAAAATATGGATCAGGAAATTTGGGCTTTGCATGTATGGACTGAAAGGGAAAATCCAAAAGGAATTTTTTATGATTGGAATCCTGACGTTTCTTGTCAATAGGTCATTTAGTATCAATTAAGAATAGTATAAAAAAATAGATTTGTCCAGTAAATGTCAATAAATTAAGCATGTGAAAAATATTGCTTTTATTGTTGAATACTTAAAAAAATATAGCATTTAAATTAGCAATTATTAATAGTAGTTTACAAATACAGCCTTGTTTTTGTGTGTATGTTTATTACAAAATCATAATTAATATAACGTTGAATTTGATTATTAAGTTAAAAAAAGAAAAATGAAAAATATTATTTTTAAAGCATTATTGTTATCCTTAATCATAGCATCTTGTAAGAAAAATACGGAAGTAGATACAGTGAAGTTAGGAGATAAGATTCAGCTTGAAGAATCTGTACGAAGAGGAGAGTATTTAGTTGGTATAATGGATTGTGCTGCCTGTCATACTCCAAAATTGTTCACTCCTAATGGCCCTGTATTAGATGAAAGTCGATTGTTTTCTGGCTTTAATTCAAACAATGAATTGCCAAAACTCAGTAATACAGAACTGGAATTGGCAAAAAAGTGGGTGCTTTTTAGTGGTGATATGACATCTTCTGTAGGGCCTTGGGGGATTTCTTATACTGCGAATATCACATCGGATGATACAGGTATTGGGACATGGTCTTTTGAACAGTTTGAAAGGGCTATTAGAAAAGGAAAATATAAAGGTTTAGAAAATGGAAGACCTTTACTACCTCCAATGCCGTGGCAAGCTTATAAAGATTTAAGTGAAACGGATCTAAGAGCAATTTTTGATTTTTTAAAAAGTACTAAGCCAATCGAGAATATTGTACCTCCTCCAACACCTCTTATTCAAAATTGAGTAGATTTTTTTATAATTTATTTAATTAAATTTTAAAAGTGCTTGCAAAAATATACCGATTGGTATATTTTTGCAAGCATAACTATTGATATATGATTGTAGCAAATAAATTTCCAAGTCAAGAGATAAAGAATAAATTAAAGAATATCGTATCGGATGGAGGATTAAATTCTATAAAATGGCCTGATATTGTTATACATACAACAGTAAATAAGCACTCATCGAATATTCCTGAGAGTTCATTTTCAATTTTATCTATAAATCAAGAGGGGGTTGCCCATATTAATCTTAAAAATAGAAAGTTAAAAATATGTAACAATACATTTATGGTTTTAACTCCCTTTCAAACTTTTGATTATATAATAGATTACAGTTTACCTATTGAGATTTTGAATGTTCATCTTAGTATAGAAACTTATCATGGTATAAATGCTGCTTTTACTAAAGATCATGGAAAGTTACTCGATTTTCCTTTTGATATATGGGACGGGGATGTTTTAACTAGTCACATAAATTTTAAGCCAGAGGCATTTACATTTTTGCTCAATAATTATAATAATCAACAGGATGATGAAACTTATATTATGAATATAGTTAATCATATGATTTTTTTGAATAGAGAAAATCTAAGATTAATTAATAATATTCAAGGGACTAAAAGCAGTACTAAAATAGAATTGTTTAAAAGAATGTTTTTGGCTAAGGATATAATTTACAGTCAATTTAATGACCCTCAACTCAATCTGGAGTATTTAAGCAGAGAAGTGTATATGTCTAGGTTTCATTTTTTAAGAGTGTTTAAGCAAACATTTGGAATAACGCCTTATCAAATGATTAGAGATATTAGGATAAATAAAATTATTGAAATGATTTCTCAAAAAAATAAGAATATTAATGAAATATCAATGAATGTTGGACTTCGAGAACCTAATTCAGTTTATGCTCTATTCAAAAAGGGAGCTTCATTTAATAAGAATTTAGTAAAGTAATTTATCCTATATCTTTTTTTAGAAGTATTGGTAGAATAGAGGAAATAATACCATAAACTAAAAATATATATACAAATGCAGATTGGTGTTCAATTATAAGTTTTCCTATTAATAAAGAACCTAATCCTATTCCTAGCTCCATAAAAATATATAAGGTAGATAAAGCTTTGCCGTCTTCTCCAGAATTTTCATTTAAAGACCATAAATTTAAAACAGGAATAAAGATCCCCATTGATGCTCCATAAAATAAAGATGCAATTACAAACGCAGTTTTATTTTCCCAAAGTGAAAATAATAATGAAGCAAAAACCAACATTAAAGTGGCGTATAAAAGTAATTTATTTAACGGTAGGCCCTCTATTTTGTTTTTGAATAGAAGTCTAATGAAGATTGTACTTATAGAGAAAAAGACGAAAAAGATTCCTTTGTTATCAAATCCTAATTTGTTAGCCTGTATTGACGAAGAAATCAACAAAATTCCAAATCCAAGGTATATCCAAAACATGATAAGCGATTGTTTCCAGATACACATATCTAGTATAGATTTAGAAACTTTTATTGTTGCAATTTTTTGTTTATTTTCTTCTTTTAAAGGAATAACCATCAGTATTGCTACTACACCTAGTAAAGCTCCAAATAAGAACACATAATTAATACCCAAATGAACATGAATAAGACTGCTAAACATTGGGCCAAAAGCCATTCCTGCTGAATAAAATGCTGTTTGAATGCTTATTGCTCTACCGCGGTTAAAAAAATTGTTTTTGATAAAAAAAGTATAGCCTGTTGGTGCAAATCCGGTAGAGAAACCATGAATGAATCTTAATATAAGAAAGCCTAAAACAAAATCAATCCATGGGTATAATATATTTACAAATATGGTAACAAATAATCCAATATAAATAGCGTATTTTCCGGCTCTTAAATCAGATAGCTTACCGCTTAAAGGCCTCGAGAGAAGTGCCGCAATTGTAAAAAGAAGTATTATTAACCCCAAATAAGATTTGCCGCCAATATGTATTAGGTATGAAGGTAGTACTGGTAATAATATATTGTAGCTTGCAGAAAAGAAAAGTGACGAAGCACTTAAAAGCCATAATGAATAATTATTACTTTTCACAACGTATGTGTCCATCTTGGATTAATTTATCTAGATAGTTTAAAGTTAATTCCCATAATTTTTCTGAACCCTTATTTATAGGATTTAGTTTATTTATTAAGTTTTCATATGAGATATTATGTTTTTTCCAAGTGCCCCCCTTATTGTTGAAGTTTAATAATACTGGTGCAAAACGGTCTATAGACTTTGCATAGTGCTTTTCGGGAGTGTCTCCATATTCAAACTCATACCATAAACCATAAAGTTCATTTTCATTTGATTTGGGTAAGATTTTATAAAGATTTTTAGCTGCATGTAATTCCTGATCATTATTATCATGACTATTTTGGTTGTCAAATAAAAAAGTATCGCCAGCATATATCTCCACCAAGTCATGTATAATAAGCATCTTTACAACTTTGTTTATGTTTATTTTTTCATTTGCATAATCTTTTAAAAGAATAGCCATGAGCACTAACTGCCAAGAATGTTCGGCGACATTTTCTTTACGTGGAGAATCGATAGGACTTGTGTGACGCTCCACTAATTTTAATTTGTCGGTTTCAGTCAAAAATTTCACAATACTTTCTAATGACATAGTTCAATTTTTTTAATACTAATTTATCAAATATTATATTTCATTCATTAGGTTTTATGGATTATTTCAGAATTATACTTCTGATTATTTATCCCTATTCTGTCAAATGTAGCAGTAGCATCAGAAATTAAATAGGTTTCATAACCAAAATTTCCAGCCATTCTAACTGTAGTTGATACACAGTGGTTAGTAGTAATACCAATTATCACTAGAGTGTTAATTTTCTGTTTGTCAATTTCTTCTTTTAAAGTAGTTCCTATAAAAGCACTGTTTACACTTTTTGTTATTACTTGCTCTCCTTTAATTGGTAATACGTGCGAATTAAATTTAAAACCTTCATTTGAAGTATGTAACAGTGATTTTGGGTTTGTTGAACTATGCCTGATGTGAAAAATAGGCAGTTTTAATTTTCTCCATTTTTTCAGAATTTTTCCAGATATAATTTCTGCGTTTTTGTTGTTTCTATTACCTCCCCAGTAAGCTTCATTTAAAAAAGCTTTTTGTATGTCTATTAATATTAAGGCTGGTTTTTTATCATTTAGTATCATAGGGTATTGTTTTTTAATGATGGCTAGAATTTAATAGCTATTGTTTACATTAATCATTAATCATTAAACCTTAAAAAGCAATTGTTTTGAGCAAATTCAATAAATAAATGTTTTTTGGAAATAAATGCCAGATTGTTGATCAATGCAAAACACATTACTTTTAAAATTAAATTATTCCTACTGTATATTGTCAAATAAATTTAAGTGTTTGTCCATCCTCAGGTATAATAACATGGTCTGAAATCCCTATATCATTGATATACTCATGCAGTTCTATTCTACTCAATGTACAAAGGTTTATAGTTTCAAGGTGAATTACTATAATGATAGCTTCAGGCAACAATTGGTGTACTTTATAAACATCTTCTTTACCCATAATTATAGGACCAAAAGGTTCTAGTATTGCGAATCCTGCATTTAATACAATAATATTTGGTTTAAATTTGAGGAGGTTTAGTTCAACTTCATCAATCCAAATAGTATCACCAACAAAGTAGACTGACTTTTCGCCTAAGTTATTAAAGTATAGTCCTGAAGATTGCCCCAAAATTGATGCGATTTGTGAATTATTATAGGCTTCGTCTGAACCGTGTTGGCACTGTGTTTTTTTTAAGAGTACGCCGTTATAGTTTGTGTTTTTATCAATTACCCTCACATCTGTAAACCCATCAGCCATAACGGTTTTAGCATCTTGTATGTTTTGGCAAAATACAGGCTTGCTTTTAGGAAGAATTCTAACAGCTTCTTCATCCCAATGATCTGGATGTAGGTGCGTAACAATAATGGCATCTATATCCAAAAGATTATTAGTAGAAACAGGTAAGTTTACCATTGGAATTTTTTGATTTGAACCAGTTAATCCTGGAAATCCAGGATAAGCATCTTTCTTGGCTAACATTGGATCGATCAAAAATTTTTTGCCAGCATAATTAAACATTACAGTGGCATTTCTAATTAATTGAATACTTGTCATGGCATCTGTCTATTTTATAGATAATTAATTATTATATAATAACTGATATGTGACTTATAAAGTGATTATTCTTTTTGACCAGCTTTAATAGGAGTGTTGTTGTCAAGATTATAGGCGTACTCTATTAAAGTAACACGTTCGAGTGTTCTATTAAATTGTAGCTTTAACCAACCATAATGTTCTTTTTGGTTAACAACATGCTTAACTCCAATATAAATTTCGTTTTCATTTTTCAAACTTCCTTCACACCACGAATTTCCATTATTCTCAGTATGTTTTATAACCAGAAAATTACGACTTGAAGTCCAAGTTTGATTATTGGCAACTTCATTATTAATTGTTTTTTTGTACTCTTCACCTACAATTAAGCCTAGATTCAGGTAATAATTATCATTAGGTAAACCACTTTTAATCATATTGGAATCAATTGGTTTTATCCCAAAGTACAAATGGTCGCCATTTTGGTCCGATGTTAAAGCACTGAAAGTTAAAAAGTCTAAAATCTGATCGTTATTAATATCTATTTCAATTTGTAGTGGGCTTCCGGCATCTATTGTACGCCCGTCTACTTTGTAGAAAATATTGTTGCCAATTGGATTAGTGCTAATGTCCTCACCTTTATCACAGGCGAAGAAAGCCATTAATCCGATTAATAATGTAAAATATGTTACAAGCTTAATTTCTGTTTTCATGGGTTGTTTTATTATTATTTATATTTAGATCAAATATCCATTTAAATGCTTCAGAAGCACCATTGAAATACCCTTCCGAATTTGTGCTGAACATAAATTGATATTTATTAATTTTTGAAACGTCATGGTGAATATGTGCCGCGGCAACGCATCTTATACCTCGGTTATTGGATAGCTCTAAATTTTTTGATTCATCAAATAGATCTAAATATCCAACTCTCCAACCATATCTTGATAACGTTAAAGGAATTATTTCTCTGAATCTTTTGTGTGTGTCAACATCTATTGCTTTAAATCCAAGTAAGTCAATGTAAATTTTAAAAATGCTATTATCTAATAGGGTTTCTAAAGTATTTAAAAGAGATTTTTCCCAATTTAAAACATCTGTTATATCTACTTCTCCATTAAGACGAGTAAATAGTAAATTGTTTTTGTTGTCCCATAAACTACCTAGATTTGGGACGCTTTTCATCATATTAAGAGATGAAAAATATATTTCCATTTTATTCATAATCTATAATAATTTTGAACATGAAGCTTAATTGTTAGATGGAGATTAAATCTTGATAAATCTCAAAAGCATTTCGTTCTACCCAACACTCTTTAAGCTTTCCTTTTTCTATCTTCCAAATTGCTATTCCAGTAAATGAAATTGGTTGATTATCTGGAGGTAGGTTAAAAATACCATTGTTGTTACCTGTACATACAAATCTTGAAACCACATGGCTATGTTTTTCACTTACAATGATTTCTTGACTTATAGTGATTGCATTTGTTAACTTGGTCTGGAATGTTTGAACCCATTTTTTGAAATTGTCCCTACCTGAAATGGTTTTACCACCAGTGGTAATTACATAATCTTCAGTCATGAGTTCGTCAATAGCTTTAAGGTCATGGGATGATCCCCATACGCGATTAAAAAATTCTAGAATGATTTTATCTGCCTGTATGTTGCTAAAGTTTTTATTCATAATCAATTGGTTTATTAATTATTTAGAAAGAGATTAATGTTTAAAGTATAGTAAATGTTGCTGTCAATCCAACCGAAAAGTTTCTGGGCAGGGAACAAACACCAAAAAGAGTTCTACTATGACTTCCTTTGTCTTTTAGTACCTCATTGAATAAGTCTGATGCCCCATTTACAACTAATGGCCCATCATCCCACTCATTACTACACCTATAATAAGCAAAGACATGATTTAAACCTTCTAATTTGTTATATGAAACATATTGGTTTATTTGAGCCAATACGTTTAGTGCGCATAATCTCATTGCTAAATAGCCGTCATTGGTTGATAGTTCTTTTCCTAGTTTTCCTTGATGGCAATTAATTCCGTTATGTATCGGAAATTGTATTGCAACATACCCAACATTTCCTCTTATTTCAACGGATTTATAATTACCCCCTGGTTCTGGAATGTTTGGTAATTGAATTCCTATGTCAGCAACCTTTTTTTTTATTGACTCATTCATTTTATACCAATGTTAATTTCTTTTTAATTAGCTAAGGAATTATTGTTTCAGTTTTAAAATCGGTTTTATAAAGATTAGAGTACCCTTTTGCAATAAGCCTGCTTTTATCTTTATTCCATATACTACATTGGGCATTAATAAATTTTTTTCCATACTTTATGATACTTGTTTCTGCGATAATTACTTCATTTGGCTTAGCAATTGAAAAATAGTCAATAACATTGTTAATTGTTGTGAAGAAAAATGGATCATCAAGAGTAAACATTGTTGCTCCTAAAACATCATCAATAATTGCAGATGTAATACCTCCATGCAAATTTCCTACTGGATTAAGCCATTCAGGACGGATTTGATACTGAAATTCAAGACTTCCTGTGTTCGCTTTGAGAACCGTAGGGTTTAGCCACCTCATAAGTGGAGATGGTGATCTATCAAAACTCTTTCCTTTAAATGATTTTATATAATCTAATTTATTCATGTTATTCAATATGTTTTAGATATTTATAATATACCGAATGGTATATTTTTAATTAAAAAAATTATAATTTCATTTCATTGTGAATCAAATTTTCAATTCTTTTTAATGAAATGTTTAAATATTCTTTGTCTGCCATTGTTTTAGACAATAAAACTCCTCCTTCTATTAGCATTACCATAGTTGACGCATATTCTTTAATATTTAAATCATGCTTAAATATTCTCTCTTCTATACCGTTTTTAATGATGTCTTCAAATATTTTAGTAAATCCAATGAATGATTTTCGAACTTCAATATTCAATTTTGGAAATGCATCGTCCGATTCTGTTGCAGCATTTAATAAGGGACAGCCGCCAGTTTCAATAATTACGGACCAATTATTTTTATAAAAATCTACTATAGCCATCAATTTATTAATTGCTCCACTTGGGCTTTGATTTAACGCTGATATAATTTTATTACCTATGCGCTTAGCATTATACTTGTAAGCCGCCTTAGCTACTTCTTCTTTATTTTCAAAATTACCGTAAATACTTCCTTTTGTAAGACCTGTTAAGTTAGTTATATCTCTTAAGGATGTGCCTAGGTATCCTATTTTATTGAAGTGTACAGACGATTTTTCAATTATAAACTGTTTCGTTTTTTCGGTTTTTGTCATGTTCAAAAAGAATATTTTACTGCAAATATAACAAAAATACCAATCGGTATAAAATATAATTGATTTTTTTTTTTTTTTGATACAACCAAAGATTATTTCTATATCTTCATCTTTATTACCGGTATTCATACTTGTTTAATAAAATTGTATGAGAGCGCGACATTACTTATTTAAACCAATTTAGAATTAGGAGTACTAAAAACAAATTTTTCTTTAAGGATTCTCATATCATCACTCACTTTTCTATCTAACACTTTTGCATAATGCTGTGTGGTTCTTAAATTTTTATGATCAAGCATTTTGCTAACACTCTTAATTGGAACACCATTTGTAAGAGTTACAGTAGTTGCAAAAGTGTGTCGAGCTATGTGAAAAGTTAGTTTTATCAACCACAGCAATATCATTTAAAAAGGAGACACCATCATTGAAAGTAATATCGTAAAGTTTATTGCCAGAGTTAATATCAAGAGCAATAAGCCTGTCAATATCCGCAACGAATAAAATATTTTTTGAAATTGCTAATCCTTTGGGTGCATTAAGTTTTTATTTTGAAAAAGTTGAATCAATAATGGCTCCTTTGAAATCAAGTTTGATGATTCTCCCGTCTCCAACTTTTTGTGTAGGATTAAGTTCTTTTCCTATATCTGCAGCATAAATATATTTACCATCGGAAGCCACGCTTTCAATGTGATTGAAGCCTTTAACCGTAAAGATAGTTTGAGCACACATACTATTAGTTGAAATAGAAATGCTCAAAACGAAAATTATAAATGTTATTTTCATGATGCTATATTTTAAAATTCATAATTACATTAACGTCCTCCTGTAACATCAATAAATATTCCTGTTGAATAAGATGACTGTTCAGTGGCAAGCCAAAGAATAGCTTCAGCAACTTCGCTTGTTAATCCACCTCTTTTTAAAGGAATACTATCTTTTATTCGTTCTATTCTCCCTGGTTCTCCTCCAGAAATGTGAATGTCTGTATGAATAAAGGCTGGTCGTACACCATTAACTCGGATTCCGTCTTCTGCTAATTCTTTGGATAACCCAATAGTTAGAGCGTCTATCGCACCTTTTGATGCCGCATAATCTATATATTCAAATGGCGCTCCAGTTCTGGAAGCGATTGAAGAAACATTAACGATAGTTCCGCCGTTGCCACCATATTTGGGTGACATCCTTTTAATTGCTTCACGACAACAAATAAAGGGGCCTAAAGTATTGGCTTGAAATATTCGCTGTAATCTTTCCCAAGTTAAATTTTCTAATGTAGATTGATGTTCCAGAATTCCGGCATTATTTACTAAGCAAGTTAAGTTTCCAAACTCTGTATCGATCTGGTTAAATAGTTGAATTATTTCAGTTTCATTAGAAACATCTGCCTGAAACGCCTTTGCCAAACCTCCTTTTAATCTTATTTTTTCTACTATATTTTCTGCTGATTCTTTACTCTTATTGTAGTTTACTGCTACTGCAAATCCTCTTTCAGCAGCAAGTAAAGCCGTAGCTGCACCAATACCACGGCTAGCTCCTGTTATTAATATTGTTTTCATTTCTTATTGTTTTTTGTTACAGTATGGATTTTATATGAGCCAAATGATGTTGACAGTGCCAGGAATACATACCAATTGCTTCTTCCAATATGAATTCCTTCCCGTGTTCGGGATGAGTATATTTTCTTTTTAATGTATCAGCATCAAGATTTTTTAAAAGAGTATGCCATCTGTAGTGAATCCCTTGTATAATAGATAGGGATGAACTTATAGGTAAATATTTACTATCCTCCAATTCTGCCCAAATAGATTCATTATAAGGTTTAATGACAGGGTTATCTTCTGTTATGGCAAGCTTGAAAATGCATTCATGTGACTATCTGCACAGTGATGTACAACTTGTCTAACTGTCCATCCATCTTTTCTGTAAGGCATATCAAGTTGATTTTCTGATATTGCTTCTAGCGTATTGTTCAATACAGAAGGAAAAGAACCAATTATTTCAATCCAATTATCTAAAAGGCTCTTTTCTATATTCTCTGGTTTTGTAAATTGACCGATCGGGTATCTTAAATTTAGTTCTTTCATTTTGTTTTAAATTATTTATAAATCATCTGTGAAATGTCTTCTTTCTTTATCTTGAGAAAACTTGCGACTGTTGTAATCTGTTGATTTGTTTCGAGCAATAGATAAAGTTTGCCATTCATTGTTTTTAATCATTTTAGCAATGAATACCATTTGTCCAATATGGTATGGGTAGTGGGCTAATTGACGATTGATAGCTTCTACAACAGAATGTCCATCATTCCGGATATATACTACGCGTTCCATATCTGGTTCTGTAAGTTGTTCAAGTACTTGGATGAGACATTCCCAACCTTGTTTCCATCGATACAGTAATTCATCTTCACTACTGAAAGGGTTGATGAATTCTGCATCACGATTTCTCCATGGTTTTTCTCCATCGGTAGTTAAAAAGTCAGTAAAACGAGATAGCATATTACCAGTAATGTGATTAACGATAACAGCTATACTATTACTTTCTTCATTGTATTGCCAGAACAATTGTTCTTCATCTAGTTGTTCCATTGCTTTTTCGCCAAGCATTTTGTAGTATTCAAATTGCTTTTTTACGCTGCTTAAATAGCTTTCCATATGATTTATTTTAAAGTTAAAAATTACTTTTTTTAATTGTATTCTTTGAACTAAGACCAAACAGTGGTGGTCTTCAAATTTTAGTTTAATCTATTTGTATTTCTTTGCTTTTATTTTGAAGACACATTAATGTAACTAAAGAAGTAGACACTAAGTTTTCCTTTTCATTGATAGCCGCGAAGATGTCTGAACGAACCACGGTAAGCAATTTTCCTCTTTTGATAACATTAGCTTTAGCAATTAATTTATCACCCACAGCGGGACTTAAATAATTGATTTTTAATTCTACTGTTGCATAATATCCAGATGAAGATTTGGTTAATGCACTGGCGTACGAAGCTATGTCTATTAATGAAGCTATAGTTGCACCATTGAACATACCAGCTGGCCGCATCATAAACTCTTTTTTTGAAACTTCAATTTCGACATAATCTTCATTAAAATTAGATATTTGGCCTCCAAATAGCTTCATTAACTTTGAATTTTCAAAGTTTTTTATTAATTCATTTTTCTTTTTATTATTCATATCTCCCTAAGTAATTTAAATAATCAGATTTGTAAAACTGTTCTTTTATGCCATTAAATCGGTTTCTGGTAAGCACATACTTTTCATCGTTTAAGTGAATAAAACCAATAGGGTAGGGATTAAACTCATTTATAAAAAGCTTAGAAATAGACAGAGGGAAACTTTTATTGTAATTAAATTGTATTCGATTTAAGTTGTATAACTCAAAAGCGTTTTTGACACCTTTTCTTAATAGCATTTTTAAATCATCCTCAGGAATATTATCGCCTTTAAGTATTAGGAATTTGATGATGGCGCTTTGATTATTCTTTTTAATTGTAATAATAAATAAACCGACAATCATTTTATTATATTCCATTAGCCAATATTTTTCATAAGGTTTTTTAAAACCAGAAATTTTAAAGAGGTTCATTAAGAGTTCTTTGTAATTATTGCTATCTGTGATTTTGTCGTGAAATAATTCACCTATAAATAAATCGAGATTTAATTCTTTTATTTCAATATGCTTGGTTGTATGTCTCATGTTTAATAACCTTCTTTATTTTACCTTAAGACTTGTTTTTTATTTGAGGATGGTTAAATATTCAATCCATGGACCTACTTCCTTTTTATATTGATTTGCCATGATTCTAGAAATTTGAGCTATATGGTTGAGGTCGTGTACCATCCATGTAGCAATTAATTGTGCCAATGTAACTTCTCCAAAAACTGTATGAATTCCTTTTGAGTTTAAATCTGTTTCGGATATTTTTTTTGAAATCAGGTAGCTAATATTTTGTTTACGGAGTTGGACGAATTCGTCCAGTAATTGTTTTATGGTTTTATTTTTGCTTTCAATAAATTGTGCATTTCGGTCGTACAAAGGGAATGATTTATCTGGCTTGTTAGAGAGGATGGTTTTTACACGAGGAATCCAATCTGTTTTTTCACCATGAATGAGATGTCCAATCACATCAAATACAGACCAGGTTTCATATCCTTCATTTTTTAGAGTCCATTCATTAGAAATATTGTACAATAAGTGGTGTAATGTAACAGGTGTTCTTTCTAATATCTCTATAGATTTATTCAGATTAAAATTCATGTTAATATTGATTATGTAGAACAATAAATTCTTTTGTATCCATTATTTTGACACCGATATTTGATAATTCTTGTAAGCCTTTCTCATAGACCTGAGAAGTTGCATCTTTTAAAAAGATAATTTTATAGTCTCTTTCGCTGGCCTCATACATACTTGTTCTGGGGCAATTTGGAAAGTTACAGCCACAAAACACTAAGGTATTGATGTTGTTATTTTGCAGATGTTCATTTAACTTTGTGTTATAAAATGCACCCCATCTGGATTTATAGATTATCCATTCATGGTGGCCTATTTTTTGAGTTTCGTTCTTTAATAAAAGTTCAAAATCTATGTTTATGTCAGTTTGAGGTAAAACCTCTTCAACTATTTGAGCACCGGGAGTATTGGGTATAGCAATTTCTTTCCCTTCCAGTATCATTTTTTTTCTGCACAAATCTACATTTGAAGCGTCTTTATTATAGATTCTAATGATATGGTATATAGGTCGTTTTAATTTGCGATAAAGCGCTACAAGGTCTTTGATTTTTGGAATTACATTTATGGTTCCTTTTATTTCAGCTGTTGCGTTGGGAATGGTGAAATCGTTTTGAATGTCTATAATAATTAATGCGCTTTTTTCTAATATTGGTTTTGTATATTCATCCATAATTCAAAAAATTAAAATTAATATCGTTCTTATTTATCTTCTATTTTATCAATAAAAGTATTTGCTAGCCTTCTGTAATTAATATTGCTTTATTCATATGTAGGTGTTTATTGTTATTTAATGGTTGTATGTAATTAGTATACCTTCATTTGTGTATGTGACTGAATTTTGATTATGTTCATTTCATAATTGCATTTTTTAATATGTAGATTATAAACTCAAAAGGTTATTTAGTTCGTTGGAACTAATTGATTTCTGTGCATAACTAAAATTCTTGGTTTGACTTATTTGTTTTATAGTATCAACAAAGGAGGTCATTGCATTTCTATATAAAGAAGCTCCAAGACTGATTCTTTTAACTCCTAATTTTGATAAATCCTCATAGTTAAGAAGGCTACCTTTTATGCCTATCAACACATTTAAAGGTTTATCTATTTCGTAAAGAATAGACTGAACTTCCTCTATGGTTTGAATACCTGGAGCAAACAAAACATCGGCACCTGCATTTTGATATGCCTGTAACCGTTTTATAGTATCTTTTAAGTCTTGGTTACCGATGATATAATTATCTGATCGGGCAGTAAGCGTGAATGGAAAATCTAGACTTTTTACAGCTTCGACAGCAGCAGTGATACGCTCAGTAGATAATTCGATTGAATAGGCACTGTTTCCATTTACATCTTCAATGGATGCACCTACTATACCGGTTGTAACTGATAATTTAATCGTCTCGAAAATCTTTTTTGGATTTTTATAAAAACCGTTTCCTAAGTCGGCAGAAACAGGTAAATCGGTTGCTGACACGATTTTTTGTAAATGTGTTAAAATATCATTTATAGGTACTGAATTGTCATAAGCACCCTCCGAAAAAGCGTGTGCAGCACTTGATGTAGCCAAAGCTTTAAAACCAAAGTAGGTTAAAATTTTAGCAGATGCCACATCCCAAGGATTTGGTATTATAAAAGTAGACGTATCGTTGTGTATTTTTTTAAATAGTTCAGCTTTTTCATTTTGGCTTTTCATAACTAGATATTTAAATAGTTGATTTTTATTTATAAGGGATAGATAAATTTTATAATTTTTTGTAGCTGTTTTTATCTATGTAAAATAAACCAATCGGTCTTTTTTAAAGTAAATTTTTTTAGTTTTTTAAATTTAAAATGATTTTTTCCAAGAATTCCATTGCTATTTTTAATTCTGTATTCCTACTTGTTACCTTTGCTTGCATAAATGCACCTTCAATCATAGAAATCATAATTACTGCTGTTTCTGTAGGGTCTGTATCTTCATTTATTTCTTTCCTTGCAATGCCTCTTTTTATCTGATTTTCTATAGAATTTTTCCAAAAGTCCAATGCTTTAATGGCTTTATCTTTCAATTTTGGATGTGTATCGTCAGCTTCAGTAGATGTGTTTAAAATGGGACAACCAGCCTGTAAATATGAGTATTTGAAATAGTTTTTATAAGTGGTAGGATATACTAACAACCTTTCAATTGAGTTGTCAGTAGCTAAAATTCTTGTCTTCATATGTTCATTAACCTTATTATGATTAAAGTCAAAAGCAGCTAAAGCAACTTCATCTTTGTTTTCAAAATTGCCATAAATACAACCCTTTGAAAGTCCGGTTGCACTCATGATATCACTCATTGAAGTACCAGCATAACCTTTTGTATTGAAAACTGGTGCTGTTTTCTCTACTATAAATTGTCTGGTGTTTTCTGACTTTGACATTATTTGTTAAGTGTAAATGATTATAAAACAATACAAAACTAATCAAAATAAACCAAACGGTCTATTTTTAAATTAAAATATTTTTGGAGCAAATATGTGATACTAATTTGCTTTCTTTTCAATTTTCTCTTTTATAAGAAATTTGTCTCTCAAAGCCTTCATATCATCACTCACTTTTCTATCTAAGACTTTTGCATAATGTTGTGTAGTTCTTAAATTTTTATGTCCAAGCATTTTGCTAACGCTTTCAATTGGAACCCCATTAGTAAGCGTTACCGTTGTTGCAAAAGTGTGTCGAGCAATATGGAAGGTTAGTTCTTTTTCAATTTCACAAACCCCGGCTATTTCTTTTAGATAAGCATTCATCTTTTGATTGGATAGAATAGGTAGGAGTTTATTTTCATTGATGCACTGTGGATGATTTTCGTATTTATCGATTATCATTTTCGTTACTGGAAGAATTGGAATTTTTGAACAGATTCTGTTTTCTGTCTGTGTGTAAATATCCATTTCTCTCCATCAATTCCGTAGCTTATATGTGACTTTGTTAAGTTTTTGACATCTATGTATGCCAAACCAGTAAAACAGCTAAATAGAAATATATCGCGAACTAATGAAAGTCTTTCAGTTTTAAAATCTTTTTCAATGATAGATTGAATTTCAGTTTCAGTAAGATAAACACGTTCTACTTCTTTAACTTTAGACTTATAGTTTGCAAATGGATTTTTATCTAGCCAGTCATTGGCCAAACATATCTTTATTATTTTATTGAAGTTCTTGATGTATTTAACAGCTGTGTTATTAGAACATTTTCTAACGCTGCGTAACCAGAATTCATAATCGGTAATAAAAGCATGATCAATCTTGGAAATATCAATGTCTAAAATATTGTATTTCCATTGCATGAATTCAATGGTATGTTTCAAAGAAGTGGTGTAACGTTCTAATGTACCTGGTGCATATTCTTTACCAACTAATTCTTTGATTTTGTTGTTGTGGTCTTGAAAGATGGGTACTAACATTCTTTGACGCTCTTCATTACCAAGCAATTTATTTTTAAAGTTTTCAATTGATAAAGTTTCATTACGGTGGAGTAGTTCCATTTGAGCATCTAAAACTTTTGATTTCATTAAATCAAGGTAGCTATTGATTGAACGTGCTTCTTCGGTCATGCCTTTCATTTTGGATAGCTCATTAGACCATTTGGATTTTTCTACAAACTTTTTGGTACTGAATTCTAACCGTTTTCCATCAACTGTTAATCTTACATAAATTGGAAGTAGTCCGTTTGTATTGGCTTTTGTGCTTTTGGCATAAAAGTGAAGTGTGATTTTTGTTTTCATTGTGGTGACCAATTAATTATTATTCAATTTAATTTTCTAATTGAAATCAAACAAGATGTTTGATGAGTGAACAAGCTATTGAACACGTCATTAAACCTCCTGTTTGCAATGCTTTCGAGAATTTAGCGAGACCCTAATTTTCGGATTTTCTAGGGTCTCGATTTTATCTCGATTTAAATAAGATTAAATGAATAATTTGGTATGTCTGGAAAAGCAAAAACCCTGTGAATCATAAGATTTACAGGGTTTTGATACCGTTTAGGATTTTTTCAGCGGAGAAAGAGGGATTCGAACCCCCGGAGGTGTGACCCTCAACAGTTTTCAAGACTGCCGCATTCGACCACTCTGCCATTTCTCCAGTTTCGGTCTCATCAGGTATTCCCTGAATGCGGGTGCAAATATAGAATCCTTTTTCAATACTTTCAAATAAAATTCTATTTTTTTAAAAATAAATTTCAACACGTTTAATATTAGCTTATTTTGTGTCGCATTTCTATAAAATGACAATTCCAAAACGTATTTTTGTCAAAATTAAAATTCAAAAATGAATATCATTAAGCAACTTAAATGGCGCTACGCAACTAAAAAATTCGATACAACCAAAAAACTGTCTTCCGAAAAATTAGATATTTTAAAACAAGCTTTCAATTTAACGGCAACATCATTCGGTTTACAAACCATCAAAATGGTTGTTGTAGAAAACAAAACCTTAAGACAAGCTTTAGTAGCCCATGCTTACAACCAAAAACAAGTATTAGATGCCTCACATTTATTGGTAATCTGTATGCAAGACGATATATTGGATACCGATGTGGTTACCTACTACGATAATATCAAAAACATCCGAAACACCTCAGAAACCATTTTAAAGCCATACCGGGAAGACCTCGTAAACATGATGCAAAAAATGAGTGTTACCGAACGCCAACAATGGTCCAAAAACCAAGCCTACATAGCCTTGGGCAATTTAATGACCGTTTGCGCCATAGAAGAAATAGATTCCTGCCCCATGGAAGGCTTTATGCCCCACGCCGTCGATAACGTATTACAATTAAACAAAATGGGGCTAAAATCTGTATTATTGCTGCCCGTAGGCTACAGAGACGAAACCGATATGTTTGCAGGTTTCAAAAAAGTACGAAAATCAATAAACGATGCCGTCATCGAAATATAAATAAAACAAACAATTTGGGCGTTACCACAAGGGTCGGGCTTTACGTTGCAATCTTTTTGCTCGTGCCTCACAAAAAGGATTTCCACTGCAATCCCTAACGCAAAGGCAGTTTCAATTAAAATAAAGAACTAAAAATATACAATATGCCAGGATTCGAATTATTTGGAGATTTAGAAAAAAAAGAAGTAAACGATGTATTGGAAAACGGCGTACTCATGCGCTACGGTTTCGATGGCATGCGCAACGGCCATTGGAAAGCCAAAGAGCTGGAAAAAGCCTTAGAAAACACCTTTCAAGTAAACCACGCGCAATTAGTATCAAGTGGTACCGCGGCCATATCAGTAGCATTGGCAGCAGCAGGCGTAGGGGCAGGAGATGAGGTTATTTTACCAACTTTTACGTTTGTGGCAAGTTTTGAAGCCGTTATGATGCTGGGGGCCATCCCCATTTTGGTAGATATTGATGATACACTTACCCTTAGCCCACAAGCCGTAGAAAAAGCCATAACCCCAAAAACAAAAGCCATTATGGTCGTGCATATGTGTGGTAGCATGGCAAATATGGATGCACATCAAAACATTTGCAGTAAAAACAATTTGTTGTTGGTTGAAGATGCGTGTCAAGCCATTGGAGCCACTTACAAAGGAAAAGTGTTGGGCAGCCTTGGCGATTTAGGCTGTTTTTCATTCGATTTCGTTAAAACCATTACCTGCGGAGAAGGCGGTGCGGTGATAACAAACAATAAAGACTATTACATACATTCCGACCATTATAGCGATCATGGTCACGACCATGTAGGTAATGATAGAGGTGCAGAATCGCATCCGTTTTTAGGCTACAATTTCAGAATATCAGAGCTTCATGCGGCAGTAGGTTTAGCCCAAATAAAACGCTTGCCTGAGATTTTAAAAATTCAAAAGAAAAATTATAGCATTTTAAGGGACGCTTTATCACAAATACCTGAAGTAACGTTTAGAACCGTTCCCGATGGTGGTGAGGAAAACTACAGTTTTTTAAATTTCTTTCTTCCAGATCTGGAAATAGCGCTTAAAGTTTCCGAAGCGTTTAAAAACCAAGGCGTAGATGCGTGTTTTCAGTACTATAATAACAATTGGCATTACATTCGTAAATGGGACCATTTAAAAGACTTAAAATCGTTGTTCCCAATTCCAGCAGAAGTAAAAACCGGATTGGAATATCTTAAAACCAAAGAATTCCCTCAATCCGATCATTTTATTGGTAGAAATATCTCCTGTTTAATAAAACTTTCATGGACAGAAGAGCAAGTAAATGAACGTGCCAAAAAAATGTTTGAAATTATTAAATCGATTTTATTAAATTCATATTAAATTTTAAATGATATGAAAAACCGCTTACTTATATTTTTATTTGTTGCTTTTAATGCCATTCAACTTAGTTCACAAAACACATACAATAAGTTTTGGGATGCACTTCTTAATAACGATAGGGTTTTGGCTGAAAAAAATCTAAAATCAGAAAAGAATAAAAATATTGAGTTTCTAATTACCAATGAAATCTTGCGGGAAGAGATGGGTAAGTTTGTAGAACACCCAGAGTTTACAAAATTGTTTTTAGAACAACCAGATTTTGAAAATTATTTATATGGGTTGTGGAACAAAACTTACTTGTTTGATGTTTATTTGGAAACAGGTTTTAATAAAAGAAATAAGGATGTTCTTGAGGCCGTTTCTCAAGTTTCCATCAAAAATCAAGATGTAAAAGATGCTGTAAGTTATTTGAAATCTGTAGTAAGTAGGGAAAATAACGATTGGGATAATTATTTTGCTTTAAACAACTCCATTCAGGCTATTAAAAATTGGCAATATTGTGGTGTTTTCGAGAATTTAAATAAAAGTGGATTAGATAGATATTACGAACCGGAATCCATAGCCCATTCTATAACACCTTTTGATGCCAAAAGTAACGGACTCGTTAACTGGTATACACCAAAAAACAATAGAGAAGCCTATCAGTTTTTTACTAATCATGAATCTTACGGGGCTGGAGTAAATTATGCACAAACATTTATTTCAGCAAGTGAAGAGCAACGTGCTATTATAAGAATTGGTAGTGGATCTTCTTTTAAAGTTTGGCTTAATGACGTTTTGGTTTTTCAGAACAATGAAGATGTTTCTACCGATTTGAATGCTTATAAGGTTATGGTAACAATACCTAAAGGCGACAATAGATTATTGATTAAGCTAGCTGAAAGTGGTTATGGCAGTTATTTTATAACGAGTATCTTAAATGAAGATGGTAGCCCCAATACTAATTTATCATACAGTTCAGAATTTAAACCATATAAAACTTCAACTTTAAGTGAAATTAATCCTGAAATAATTGATAATAATTTTGAGATTTATTTTAAAAATAAAGTAAAAGAAAACCCAACAAATTTTCTTTATACCTACTGTTTAGTAAATACATATTTAAGAAATTCAAAATATGAAGAAGCTAAAAATGTTTTAAAGCCCTTTTACACCAAGTATCCTAAAAGTTCATTAATAAGAAAAATGCTGATTCAAGCTTCTTTAATAGAAGGCGACAATACGTCATTTACGGAACTTAAAAAGAATATGGAATTGGACGACCCCGATTATTATTTACCACTGGTTTACAAAGTTATAGATTTTGGCGAGTTAAGTAGAATGACCGTGGAAGAGTTAAAAAACTTTTTGGATAAGTTTAAAAAATCAGTAGATAACAAAATGCTCGCTTATATGTCCGACTTTGTATATAATTCAAGGAAGGAAGATATGGAAGCATTGAAGCAAAACTTGGATGATTTATTTCAGGTATCTAAAGACAATGTGAAGATGCTATTGCGTTGTGCTCCATTATATGGCTCACTGCTAAATGAAGATGATAAAACGGTTAAACTTCTAGAAGAAATAAACTCTAATTATTTTAATTATTCAGGTATTACCACCTTATCAAGATATTACGCTAACAGAAAGGAAAAGGATAAATCTTTAAAAATACTTTCAAAAGATTTAGATAATTTGGCTTTTGACAATACTTATATCATTCCAATAATTGAAAAACAGCACACTTACCAAAAGTATTCAGAGTCCTTAGAATATATAAATAAAGGGTTAGAGAATTTTCCGTATTCATTTAAATTAATGGAACTAAAAGGAGATGCACTTTTAAAATTGGATGATAAAAAGAATGCTTTATTAGCCTATGAAAACTCATTGAAGCATGATGGTTCAAATAGTAGATTGAGAAATAAAATTAGAGATTTAAAAAACGAAAAAAATGTTTTAAATGAAATTTCTTTTAATGATGCTTACAATTATATAAAATCAAATAGAGGAAAAATTCCAACTAATAATTATGGCTATAATATTTTAAGGGATGATTCCAATATAGAGTTGTTTACTGAGGGAGGTGGGAAATACCGTTTTATTTACCTGTATGAAGTTACCTCCAATAGTGGTATCGAGTTTTTTAAAGAATATGATTTAAGTTTATCGGGTAATTATCATATTTCAAAATCTGAAATAGTTAAAACAGATGGTAGCGTTGTGCCTGCCGATAAAAGCGGTTCTAACCTGGTGTTTAAAGGACTGTCTATAGGAGACGTTGTTTATATAGATTATGAAAGCTCCTTTTCGAATTCAGGACGTTTTTATAGAGATTATACAGATAGTTTTATGTTCGATTCGTTTCATCCTGCATTAAAATCTACATTAAAAATTATAACACCCAAAAATCATAAGCTGTTTTACAAAGTGGTAAATGGTAAGTTGGATCCACAAATTTCCAAGTTGGACAATTACGACATGTATGAATGGAAAACTGAAAATTTACCAGAAATACCACAAGAGGAATATTATATGCCAAATACGGTAGATGTTGCTAAATATCTACACATTAGTACCATTCCAAGTTGGAATGATATATCTATGTGGTATTCAGATTTGGTAAGATCTAGCATTGAGGTAGATACAAGTGTAAAAGATGTTTTTAATACATTGTTTCCAAAAGGTTACAAGCACTTAAATGATGAAGACAAAGCCAAAATCATTTATAATTACATAAAAAATAATTTCACGTATAGTTATGTAAGTTTTAGGCAAAGTGGCTATGTACCACAGAAACCTTCTAAAACTATTAAAACCAGTTTGGGAGATTGTAAAGACTTTTCAACCTTATTCGTAACCTTGGCAAACATGGCAGAGCTAAAGGCAAACATGGTACTTGTATTAACATCAGATTATGGAAGAAATGAAATGGTAATGCCCAATACAGATTTCAACCATTGCATCGCCAAGGTTGAAATTGATGGAAAAGAACAGTATTTAGAGCTTACCAACAAATATTTGCCATTTAAATCGCTACCGGTATCGCTACGCGGCGCATCAGTTTTAGAAATTCCATTTAATTTAGATGAAAACAAAAAATACGACTTATTTAAGTTGGATAATGTACTTAGAGATGCATCGGTATTCACAAATGAAGTTGATATTAATATAGCCAACGATAAAGTTACAATGTCCATCAATACTAAATTTACGGGCCATATAAACTCATATTATGCTAATGTTTTTGATGAACCTAATTTAGAAGTTGTGAAAAAATCTATTCATGACGATTTAAACAACCAAATTAAAGAAGACTTTGTTTTAGACGAATTAACCAATATAGAAAGATTGGACGATGATAAAGTAATTAAATACACCTCTAATATTTCATTGGATAAAAAGATAAATAAAATAGGTTCAATAAACATCTTTCAATTGCCTCTTGTTTCCCATCCATATACAACTGATATTGTAAGTTTAGAAAGCAGACAGTATCCTATTGAATATATACAATATGAAAACTTAGATGAGTATTATAATACCTATAATTTATTTATAAGTGAAGGAATGAGTTTTATTGAAATTCCAAAAGATCAAAAATTCACTTTTAAAGACCATCTATATGAAATAGCTTATTCTAAGGTAAAAGAAAATCATTTGAAAATAAGTATGCACGCAAAACCATCATTAGAAAAAATCACGGTTGAAGAATACCAAGCCTTCAAAGCCTATGTGAAATCAATTTTAGATGCAGAAAATGAGTTTATTGGATATAAGTAATAGACTATTAAGTTTTATCGTTGTTGGTAGTATTACTCTAAAGGGTTGCTTTAATAGTTTACATATCCAACAATCTCTAAGCCATAGCCAATTAAACCAACACGTTTGGTTTGCTCGGTATTAGAAATTAAACGCAGTTTATGAATGTTCAAATCGTGTAAAATTTGGGCACCTATACCAAAATCTTTTGTGTCCATATCAATTTTGGGTGCTTTGTAAACAGTGTTAGGTTGTTGGTTTTCTTTTAAAATAGCTAATCTATTTAATATGTTCATAGAAGGTGTTTCTTGATTAATAAATATGATAGCACCTTTGCCTTCTTTATTAATTACCTTAAACATATTTTCTAGTTGCTCATCAACATTATTGGTAAGTGTTCCTAAAATATCATTATTAATTAAAGAGGAATTTATTCTGGTAAGCACTTCTTCATTATCTTTCCAAATCCCTTTTGTTAATGCAATATGTATTTGATTGTTTGTAGTTTGTCTGTAAGCTCTTAACCTAAAGCTTCCAAAGCGGGTTTCAATTTGGAAATCTTCTTTTTTCTCGATTAATGAGTCGTGTTGCATTCTATAAGCCACTAAATCTTCAATAGAAACTATTTTAAGATTTAATTTTTTGGCAACTTTCATAAGCTGTGGTAAACGCGCCATGGTGCCATCTTCATTCATAATCTCTACAATAACACCTGCGGGTTTTAAACCTGCAAGTCTTGCAAAATCTATGGCTGCTTCGGTATGACCTGTACGTCTTAGTACGCCACCTTCTTTGGCTACTAATGGAAAAATATGCCCTGGTCTGGCTAAATCAAATGGTTTGGTATTTGGGTCGGTTAAAGATTTTACGGTTTTAGCTCTATCACTAGCTGAAATTCCTGTGGTAACACCTTGACCTCTTAAATCTACCGAAACTGTAAAGGCAGTCTCCATGTGGTCTGTATTATTACGCACCATCATCCCTAAATCCAATTCTTTACAGCGGGTTTCGGTAAGGGGAGCGCATATTAAACCTCTGCCTTGGGTTGCCATAAAGTTTATCATTTCTGGAGTTACTTTATCGGCAGCCGCCAAAAAATCGCCTTCATTTTCACGGTTTTCATCATCAACAACTATAATAACTTCACCATTTCTAATGGCTTCAATAGCTTCGTGAATAGTATCAAGTTTAAATTTTGTACTTGTATTTTGTGTCATGGTGTCGTTAATCATTTTGCAAATTTAGAGATTCTAAACAATTCAGCTTTAAGTCTTCCTTTATTTTATCGTTTAAAAACAGATGTGTAATAAAATATAAAGGGATTCCTATAATTATTAGAATAGGGTTAGGTCTTTTTTCTTTTTTGTTAATGTGACTGTAAAATTTAAATGCATTGCGTAGAGATTTTACATAATAAACTAAATATAACACTAAAGATGTGATACTAAGCTGTATAGATGCTGAAGCTAAAGAAGGTAATTTATTATTCTTAAATACAAAATGAAGAATAAGTAAAACAACACCAACACAAAAAAGTATTATGGCAAACTTTGCATGGTCTTTATAATCTTTTGCAATACGTTCAGATTCATCGTAGTTACTGTCTATTATTAATCCTTCATCACGTAATTCTTCTGTGCATATATTGCGTTCATTCAGAATTTTTAAAGCTTCATACCTACTGTCTTCTAAATGTCCAAGCGCTTCATAGTTCTTAATTACATTTAGTAATTCTTCTTTATTATAAGATGAAAGAAACTTGTAATCTACAGTTTCCTTTCCTTTTATTTTGAATACCTTTTTAATAGGTTCGGTGATGCTGTCAAAATCAAACAAGCCTTTATCAGCAGTAGCGCGTCTTGTTAAAAAGATACCCAAAGGTAACATAATGAGTGTAGAAAACCAAGCAGCTAATATGGGGTTAAAGCTGCCATTTTTAGCACTATTTGTAGCAAAAATACCTATAAAATGATAGGTTAAAAATAGTACAATGGCAATAACCATTGGTAAACCGATGCCCCCTTTACGTATTAAAGCCCCTAGTGGTGCGCCCACAAAGAATAAAATAATACAGGCAAAACCTAGAGCAAATTTCTCATGTAATGATATGATATGCTTGTTAAGCCATTCTTTGGACATTTTCTTCGTGCTTTCATTGGTTATTATAAGCTGTTTAGCACTGGATGCGGTTTTTAAAGCCGTATTCACTAGGTCGAACTTTTCTTTTGTGTTGAAAACATCTAAAATTTCACTTACATAAATTGAATCGTTTGCTATGGTATCTTTAGCTATAGATTCATTAGCTATTGTTCCAATATTTGGTGTTGCTACATGTAATATGCTAGAACGTTGAAATAGGTTTCTGGATAGTAGTTTGTGAGATATTATTTCTTTTTTTGATAAGGAATCGATGGTTTTATGTAAACCTACCACATCAAGCATATTGTATTTGTCTGTTTGGGATTGTTCATCAAAATCAACGTTGTTCATTTGAGACAAATCAATATTTATTATATATTTTTCGAAGGTACTTTTGGTAAAAGGTTTTTTGTTTCTGGATTTGGGATTATTGGTAGCATCATCATTATAGTAATTCCCGTCTAACAAAATTAATTTTAAAACATTGGAATCTTTTTCATTTACCAATTCACCAGTTTTAGACTTTATTGTTGTGGCATTGCTTCTTCCATCGGCACCTCTCATATGAATGGTGACATTATCTAAATATTGGTCGTTATCGCCATATTTTTTGTCAAATTTGATATTGTAAGGAGTCCCTTCGATAGGGTTAAATTGACCGACGCCAAGCAACATGGCAGGTTTAGATTTTGCTATATTACTTCTAAGATTGAACGACTTTAATTCAGCCCAAGGAATGACATTATTTGAAAAGAAAAAGGTAACAATACCCAAAATAATAATAAAGATACTTAAACCAGACATGGCACGTTGCAATGAAATTCCTGTAGATTTCATGGCAGCAAACTCGTAATTCTCTGCAAAACTACCAAATACCATGATAGATGCTAAAAGTATGGTAAGCGGTAAAACCAATGGTATAAGCTTAGGCGTAAAATAGAATAAGAATTTGAAAATAACGCTTATATCCAAATCTTTACCAGAGAGTTCTCTAATGTAAAGCCAAATGGTTTGTAAAACAAAAATCAGCATGAGTATAATAAACACGCTGAAAAAAGTTTTTAGGTAGGTAGTTAGTATGTATCGGTCTAATATTTTCACCCTTCGAAATTCAATAATCTAATTTAAAATCTACTTTATTTTAAGCAGATTCATATGATAATCAATACGATAACTATTATTTAACTAAAGCTTATTTATATAATAGCCTTTGTATTTATTGACATCAAAGGTAAATAGGTTTTTTGATAAAGGCTCGTTTGTTTTAAAAGAATTAACGGTAAGGGTTGTTTTTGTGCCGTTTTTACCAATTTGTATTAGATTGTATATGTGTTTTGTTTGTGTGTCTATACCTAAAAGAATGGATTTTATTTCAGATTTTGAATCGATTGGAGTCAATTTTACCAACTGTATTTTTCTGCCATTTATATTTTGCTCAATGTCCATAGCATAGGTGTAGCCATCTTCATAAAAAGATAGCATTTTGCTTGGTGTGATAGCGCCTTCTTCATCATTGGTTTCGGTTGAAATGGTAACTTCTTCATCTTCAGTGCTGATACTATAAAGCTTTTTTCCATCAAAAAGACGTGTTACACCAAGGATATTTAGTTTATACTTGTCACCTTGCATTACCACATCGCCTTTGGTTTCCTGTTTTATTTTTTCGGCAGTATTTTCTAAAACATATTTAAATTCAATAGAAATATTATCATAGCTTTTTACTTTTTGGGATACTTGATTTAATAGTGCTTTGGCTTTGTTTTGAGCAAAACCAGTAAGAGATGTTGTTATTACTAATGCTAATATGATGTTTTTAATTTTCATTTTATTTTTATTATAAAGTTTCATTTTCTAAATGTTTATCTAAGGCAACTAGGTCGGTTATTAGTACTTGTCTGGCTTTACTGCCTTCAAACGGACCCACAATACCCGCAGCTTCTAATTGGTCTATCAATCTACCGGCCCTATTGTAGCCTAATTTTAATTTTCGTTGCAATAAAGATGCAGAACCTTGTTGTGCTGTTACTATAACTTCGGCAGCTTCTCTAAACAATTTATCGCGGTCTTCTATGTCTATATCAAGACTTGTGCCACTTTCCTCACCAACATATTCCGGTAACAAATAAGCATCTGGATAGGCTTTTTGCGAACCTATATAGTCCGTTATTTTTTCAACTTCAGGGGTGTCAACAAAGGCACATTGTACACGTATTAAATCGTTTCCTTGTGTAAAAAGCATATCACCACGACCTATAAGTTGGTCGGCACCCGAGCCATCTAAAATAGTTCTGGAATCAATTTTGGAAGTTACCCTAAATGCAATACGCGCTGGGAAGTTGGCTTTAATAATACCCGTAATTACGTTTACTGACGGGCGTTGTGTAGCGATAATCAAATGGATACCAATAGCACGTGCCAATTGTGCTAAACGGGCAATAGGTGTTTCTACCTCTTTACCGGCGGTCATAATTAAATCTGCAAACTCATCAACCACCAACACGATATAAGGTAAAAATTGGTGGCCATCATTTGGATTTAATTTACGTGCTTTAAATTTTACGTTGTACTCGGCAATGTTTCTGCAAAGCGCATTTTTCAACAACTCGTAGCGGTTGTCCATTTCAATACAAAGTGAATTTAATGTATTGATTACTTTGGTGTTATCTGTAATAATAGCGTCTTCACTATCGGGTAATTTTGCCAAATAATGGCGCTCAATTTTATTGAAAAGCGTTAACTCTACTTTTTTCGGGTCTACCAAAACAAACTTAACTTCAGCAGGATGTTTTTTATAAAGTAATGAGGTTAAAACGGCATTCAATCCTACCGATTTACCTTGTCCAGTGGCACCTGCCATAAGTAAGTGGGGCATTTTAGCCAAATCTACCACAAAAGTTTCGTTACTAATGGTTTTTCCTAAGGCTATAGGCAATTCCATATCAGACGTTTGAAACTTTTTAGAAGCAATTACGGAACGCATGGATACGATGGTAGAATTTTTATTGGGCACCTCAATACCAATGGTACCTTTTCCAGGAATGGGCGCAATAATACGAATACCAAGTGCAGAAAGTGATAACGCAATATCGTCTTCTAGATTTTTAATTTTTGAAATACGAATACCAGCATCTGGTACAATTTCGTAAAGTGTTACCGTTGGCCCAATAGTCGCTTTAATACTGGCAATTCCAATATTGTAGTTTTTTAGGGTATCTACAATTCTATTTTTATTTTCTTCTAATTCTTCTTGGTTGATGGTAATGCCTTCAGAATCATATTTTTTAAGAAGATCTAACGGTGGAAATTGGTATTTTGATAATTCTAAAGTCGGATCGAATTGTCCAAAATCCTCCACTAATTTATTGGATAAATTGTCGCTTTCCGATTGTTCTTCGGCTACCTTTTCAACTTCAATTTCTAAATCATCATCTTCAATTTCTTCTTTTACAGGTGTTTTCACAACCAAAGGTGCAGCTTCAGCAACAGGCTTGGTTACCTTTTCTACAACAGGTTCTTTGTTTTCTAAAGGAATATCGAAAGCAGATTTTATGGCTGCTGCTTCATCCGATAGGTTATTGTCGAAAGCCACAATAGGTTCGTCATCCGGATTGTTGAAATCGTCTTTAATATTGCTTTTAGCCGATTTGAATATATTGGCTATGTTTTCGAAAGTAAGTTTAAATCGAACTGCTAAATAGGTAATTAAACCAAATAGAAGTAGGAGCGATGTGCCTATTTTACCTATATAATCTTGAAGGCACATATTTACTTCAAAACCAATGGTACCACCAAGAATACCGTAAGAATTTCCAAAAAAACCAAATAATATGGATAGCCAAATAACAATAAGCATACCCCAAAACCAGTGCGAACTTAGTTTGGCCTTGCTAAGATTCATCAGCACATAAATACCTGATAAAAATATAAGTCCAGCAATTATAAAGGAGGATACACCAAAGCCACGTTGAATAAAAAAGTCGCTTAACCAAGCTCCGGATTTGCTTACCCAATTTTCGGTTTTTACATCGCGTGATGCAAAATCGGAGACACTACTTTGATCTGCTTCACCAGTAAAAAAGAATGAAAGAAATGCCATAAAAAGGATAAACCCAAATATGACTAAAAAGCTGCCGAAAACCAGTTTTTGCTGATTGGACAACTTAAAACTTGGCATTTTAAATTGTTTTTTAGGTGATTTGTTGGTGTCGTTTTTTTTCTTCGCCATTAATGCTTTAAAGTTTCAAATTGAGGCCCTGAAACAAGTTCAGGATTGAATCGCAAAAGCGATTCAACAAAAATACAAATTACTAACGTTTAATTTATAAGTTATAGTATTAAAAAAATGGTTTATGTATTTGGTTGGTTTTGTGTTTTTACGAAAGGATTTTTCGAGGAAAAATAAGACGTAACAAAATTGAATTAACATTTGATTAAGCACTAAATATCGCACTACTTTGTATGGAAATACTCAACGTTTTTATTATTCTATAACACCAAATATTATATTTTCTTCAAAATCTGTGATTTTAAGAATTCCTTTTTCTTTAGAATAAAATAAATCATTTGGGCCACCCTTCAATATATAAGCATTTTGATATTCAATTCCTTCTACACTTGTTGTCGGTAATAATTCATCGTAATATTGATAATAGCTAGAAACCATAAAACATTCGTTCAAAGAGACTCTTAATACAAAACTACCATCTTGATTTGCCATTATAAATATCTCACCATTATAACAATTTGTTGTATCTGTAAATTTCAGAACACCTATTTCTACATAAACATCCGCTGGTACAACTCCGAAAGAAATAGAAAAAGATTCATTGGGTCCATCTTTAAAATAATTAAATTCTTTCGATACCACTGTCAATGTAATAATTTCATCACTAGTCAGGTTCTTTAACTTAAAAGTATCTTCCAAGTTAAAAAACAGAAAACCTTTAGCGTCATCACTTAAATTATAATATAGATCATCTTTCTTGCAGGATTGTAACATGACTAATGTAAGAATAATGATTCCATAATTTTTTAATAATTTTTTCATTGTGAGTGGGTTTTCAAATGGCAAATAATTTAGGAATATAAATAATAAGCCCAATAATAATGGCAAAAATGGAAGCAAAAAACACAGCACCAGCTGCAATATCTTTTATTAAACCAATTTTATTGTGATGCTCAGGATGAATAAAATTAGCTATTTCTTCAACAGCAGTATTAATACCTTCCATACTCATAACCAATCCAATAGCTAAAAGTTGAATGGCCCATTCGGTTGCAGAAATGTTAAAAAAGAATCCTGCGGCCGAAACCAACAGCGCTATTGTAAATTGAACCTTTACACTGGCTTCCTTCTTTAAAAGAATGATAGCACCTTTAAAAGCATAACCTACACTTCTTATTCGGTTCGCAACGAAGGATTCTTTTTTAGTCATTTATAAAAATTGATTAAGCGTATAAAGCCTCTAACGCCGCTTTATAATTAGGCTCGTCAACAGTTTCTGCAACTTGTTCAGTATGAATAACTGTGCCATTTTCATCCAAAACAACCACACAACGTGAAAGTAAAGCTTCCAACGGGCCGGTAACAAAGTTTAAACCATATGCTTTTCCAAAACTGCCATCTTTATAGTCAGATAAGCTTATAACATTATCTAAACCTTCGGCACCACAAAAACGGTTTAAAGCAAAAGGCAAATCATGAGAAATGCAAAGTACTTTGGTGTTTTCTAGTTCGCTAGCTTCTTGGTTAAACTGTCTAACAGATTGTGCGCAAGTACCAGTATCAACACTTGGGAAAATGTTTAAAACTAATTTACTTCCAGCAAAATCACTTAAACTTTTAGTAGATAAATCGGTTGCGGTTAATTTGAAATCAGGTGCTTTTGTTCCAACTTTAGGTAGTTCGCCAGAGGTTTTAATGGGGTTTCCTTTTAATGTTACTGTTGCCATGATATTGTTTTTAAATTATCGGATAAAAATAGTAATTATTACCTGTTAAGTTGAGATTGAACTTATAATTTTTTAAGCTATTTGTTAATATTTTGTTAAAGGATTGATTTTTGAAAACCGACCTTCTTTAAGATTCGTTTATAGGTTATAAACAAATAAAAAATATTATCATGAAAAAATCAAATCTATTTACCGCTACTGTTTTTGTAATCACACTTTTTGTTGGTCATGGTTTAACGGCCCAAAACAAAATGATGAAAGAAGATACTAAAATGGTTGGTGGTGCTGCCATGTACCCTAGTAAAAACATTGTTGAAAATGCCGTAAACTCTAAAGACCATACCACCTTGGTTGCTGCTGTTAAAGCTGCTGAGTTAGTAGATGTTTTAATGGGTGAAGGTCCGTTTACTGTATTTGCACCAACAAACGCAGCTTTTGATAAATTACCTAAGGGAACCGTAGAAAATTTGTTAAAACCAGAAAACAAGAAAACCTTGCAAACTGTTTTAACCTATCATGTGGTTTCGGGAAAATGGAATGCTAAAGATGTTTTAAAAATGATTAAGGATGGAAATGGAAAAGCCAATATTAAAACCGTAAGTGGTGGCACAATTACAGCATGGTTAAAAGTTAAAGACGTATATATTACAGATGAAAACGGAAATTCAGCTATGGTTACAATTGCCGATGTAAATCAGTCAAATGGAGTTATACACGTTATTGATACGGTGTTGTTACCAAAATCTTAAAAATTCATAAATTGTTTGGTTAGGTTGTTAAAAAGGCTGCTTCATCTATTTGAAGTGGCTTTTTATGTTTTTTGGATTTGTAATTTTTTGAAATAAATTTTATCAATTATTACATAATATATATAAATGGAGTTGTGGCATTTTTTAAATAGTAATTCTTAACTTTAGGGTATTCAGAAAAACATATTAAAAATTAAAATAATGGAAAACAGTAATCACTCAAGTACATCGGGAGGTAAGTGCCCGTTTTCGGGAGCAGCTCCAAAGCAGACAGCAGGCGGCGGAACCAAGAACCAAGATTGGTGGCCCAATAAGTTAAAGTTGAATATTCTACGTCAGCACTCATCTTTAACAAACCCCATGGGAGATGGTTTTAATTATGCTGAAGAGTTTAAAAAATTAGACTTACAGGCAGTAAAACAAGATTTAACAGATTTAATGACCGATTCACAAGATTGGTGGCCAGCAGATTTTGGTCACTATGGTGGCTTGTTCATTCGTATGGCTTGGCATAGTGCCGGTACTTATCGAGTAGGCGATGGTAGAGGAGGTGCCGGATCTGGACAACAACGTTTTGCACCCTTAAACAGTTGGCCTGATAACGTGAGTCTTGATAAGGCACGAAGACTATTATGGCCAATAAAGCAAAAATACGGTCGTAAAATCTCATGGGCTGATTTGATGATTCTCACTGGTAATGTAGCTTTGGAGTCTATGGGATTTAAAACTTACGGTTTTGCTGGTGGGCGTGAAGATGTTTGGGAACCCGAGGAAGATGTGTATTGGGGTTCTGAAGATACTTGGTTAGGTGGCGATAAACGTTATGCCCATGGTTCAAAAGGAGTAGAGAAAGAAGCAGTATTGGTATCTGATGACGATGCTGATGGAGATAAACATTCTAGAAATCTAGAAAAACCGTTAGCAGCTGTGCAAATGGGACTAATTTATGTAAATCCTGAAGGACCAGATGGTAATCCAGACCCCATAGCTGCCGCTAAAGACATACGTGATACTTTTGGCCGTATGGCAATGAACGATGAAGAAACAGTTGCTCTTATCGCGGGCGGGCATACCTTTGGTAAAACCCACGGTGCCGCTTCTTCCGATCATGTAGGTGATGAGCCTGAGGCTGCAGGTATAGAACAGCAAAGTTTTGGTTGGAGTAACAGCTATAATACAGGTAAAGGACCTGATGCTATTACTAGCGGGCTGGAAGTGATATGGACTAAAACACCAACAAAATGGAGCAACAATTTTTTTGAAAATTTATTTGGCTTTGAGTGGGAACTCTCTAAAAGTCCCGCTGGTGTACACCAATGGGTAGCTAAAAATGCAGAGGCTATTATTCCAGATGCATATGATGCCTCTAAGAAGCATTTACCAACCATGTTAACAACCGATTTATCTTTGCGTTTTGATCCTGAATATGGAAAAATATCCAAACGTTTTTTAGAAAATCCAGATGAATTTGCAGATGCTTTTGCCAAAGCTTGGTATAAATTAACCCATCGTGACATGGGGCCAATAGCGCGTTATTTGGGACCAGAAGTACCCAAAGAAGAGCTTATTTGGCAAGATCCAATTCCTGCAATAAACCATAAATTGGTAGATAAGAACGATGTTTCAGCGTTAAAAACTAAAATATTAGATTCAGGTTTATCAGTATCTGAGTTGGTGTCTACCTCATGGGCGTCTGCATCTACGTTTCGTGGGTCTGATAAACGCGGAGGCGCCAATGGTGCGCGTATCCGTTTGGTGCCACAAAAGGATTGGGAGGTAAATAACCCACCACAATTGGCAAAAGTTTTAAGTGTGCTTGAAGGTATTCAAAAAGAATTCAATCATGGTGATAAAAAAATATCTTTGGCCGATTTAATTGTATTGGCAGGTTGTGCAGCTGTTGAAAAAGCTGCTAAAAGCGCAGGACATCATATAGAAGTACCATTTACACCTGGCCGTATGGATGCATCGCAAGAACAAACCGAAGTAGACTCCTTTAAATATTTAGAACCTTATGCTGATGGTTTTAGAAATTATAGAAAAACAAAATTTGATGTTTCAACCGAAGCCTTGTTGGTAGATAAAGCCCAATTACTAACATTAACAGCACCTGAAATGACCGTTTTGGTTGGTGGTTTGAGAGTATTGGGAGCAAACTACAATCAAGAGAAACATGGTGTATTCACAAACAACCCAGAAACACTTACGAACGATTTTTTTGTAAATTTATTAAGTATGAGTACGGAATGGAAAAAAGAGTCAGATTCAGATGAAATTTTTGAAGGCCGTGATAGAAAAACTGGAACAATTAAATGGACAGGTACACGTGCCGATTTAATTTTTGGTTCAAATTCTGAATTACGTGCTCTTGCAGAAGTTTATGCTTGTGAAGATTCAAAAGAAAAATTTGTAAACGATTTTGTTGCTGCTTGGAATAAAGTTATGAATTTAGACAGGTTTGATTTGAAGTAAATCAATAAAAATTATGATGATCCTGCAAGGTTTTCAAAATCTTGTAGGATTTTTTTTTATTTTTAGCTTTAATACCTACAAGGTCAAAATAAGACCTTGCAGGATAAAATCGAGTAGTTTTCCGTTTTTATTTTATGAAATGGACTTAGATTGAAATATTTCCTTTATTAAGCACAAAAAAAAGCCACTTTTCAAATTAAGAAAAGTGGCTTTTTATATTTAAAGTGATTTGATTATTTATCAATAGAACCTAAAACCCTGCTCATAAAATTATTTAAAGCTTCTTTTTTAGGTGTACCTTCTTTTATCATTTTATTTACTTCAACAGCGCCATACATATTGGAAATAAGTTCTCCAATAACATCCAATTCTTCATCTTTTAACGATAGAACTTCGGTTAAGGCTTCTAAAGTTTCAATGGTTTCGATTACAAAATCTTCATCATTGTCTTCAATAAACTGTGTTAAATGCTTAATTACTGGTAACTTCATCAACTAATTCTTTTAAAACTTCAAATTTATTTGTTTGAACCTGCTTTACAAAGGCACCGTTTTTAAAAGTAGCGAACGTAGGTAAGTTGTCTACCGTTGCTAATTTTCTAGATTCCGGAAACTTTTCGGCATCGGCCATAACAAACGTAATGGTTTCGTTTTCTGTTGCTAACTTTTTGAATTTTGGTTTCATAATACGGCAATTACCGCACCAGCTAGCTGAATACTGAACTACAACCGTATCGTTACTTGATACTAATTCTGTTAAGTTATCTTGTTCTAATTCTTTTACCATAATATTTTTTTTAAATTCCAAAAAGGAAAACCCCAAATTCCAATAGGAATACATTCATTATCGGAATTTGGAATTTGAGATTTGTTTTTTTAATTCAAATGAGCTTTTAAGTACTCAGCAGTTCCTTTAGCATTGGCTTGCATTGCTTGTTTTCCTTCTTCCCAGTTTGCTGGACAAACTTCGCCTTTTTCTTGAACATGCGTTAAAGCATCGACGATACGTAAATATTCATTAACGTTTCTACCAAGTGGCATGTTGTTGATGCTTTCGTGTTGTACAGTACCTTCTTCGTCAATAACGTAAGTAGCTCTGTAAGTTACATTGTCACCTTCAACAGTAACTACGCCAGTTTCTTCATTGTATTGCTCGTTTGTGATATCTAAAATACCTAAAGTAGAAGCTAAGTTTCTGTTAGAATCTGCTAATAATGGGTAAGTAACACCTTCTATACCACCATTATCTTTTGCAGTGCTTAACCATGCAAAGTGAACTTCAGCAGTATCACAAGAAGCACCAATAACGATCGTATTTCTTTTTTCAAACTCACCTAAAGCAGCTTGAAACGCGTGCAACTCCGTTGGGCAAACAAAAGTGAAATCTTTTGGATACCAAAATAAAACTACTTTTTTCTTATTGTTAACTGCTTCTTCTAAAACGTTTACTTTAAAAGTATCGCCTAAATCGTTCATTGCGTTAACGCTTAAATTCGGGAATTTTTTTCCTACAAATGCCATATGTTAAATTTTAATAATTAATAATTTATTTAATGCAAACTTAAGCGTAGTTTTCGCATTTAAAAGCGTTTGTCAATTAATAAAACTTATGGAGTAATAGCCTTTAGAAATGGATTCAAAATTGTAGGTCGTTTTTTGTTAATTTGGTAAAATTAACAATCAAAATATATCAACTTGATAAAATATTGGGAAATAGTATGAATTTAGCTTATTACTTTTTTGTCAATTCTTTTATTTTTATTCTAAGAGCAGCAAAAAGTAATGTTGTAAAGGGGCTTAACCAGTTAAATACTGCATAACTCGCATAATGAAGCGTGTCTACACCCAACACACCACTTTGGTAAGCACCACAGGTATTCCAAGGGATTAATACAGAGGTAACGGTACCTGAATCTTCTAAGGTTCTACTTAAGTTTTCAGGAGCTAAACCTCGGTCTTCAAAGGCTTTTTTAAACATTTTACCTGGTATTACGATGGCCAAATATTGATCGGATGCAATGGCATTTAAACCCAAACAACTTATTACGGTACTTGCAAAGAGTCCGAAAATGGTAGTAGCCACAGAAAGTAAAGCTTTGGTTATTCTTGCTAAGGCACCAATACCATCCATAATGCCGCCAAAAATCATAGCACAAATTATTAAATAAATGGTCCATAGCATGCCTTCCATTCCACCAGCAGAAAAGAGGTCGTTTAATTTCTCGTTATCTGTGGTTATTTGTGTGTCGGTAAGTATAGAGGTGGTAATAGAATTTAATTTTGAATTGGATAGATGTGCTAAAATTTCAGGTTGAAATATAAAAGCAAAAACAGCAGCCAATAAAACGCCTGTGCCCAAAGCAATTAAGGGTTTTGTTTTTAAAAGAATTAAAGCGATCACCACTAAAGGCACAATGAAAAGCCAAGGTGAAATATGAAATGTGGTGTTTATAGTTGATAATAAATTGCTTAAATCGGCACTTCCCGAGGTTTCAATATTCATGCTTATGATGCTAAAAACAATCAATGTTACCACTAGCGTGGGTACCGTTGTTAGGGTCATGTATCGGATATGTGTGAATAAATCGGTACCAGCCATGGCGGGCGCTAAGTTGGTTGTATCACTTAAAGGCGACATTTTATCACCAAAATAAGCTCCAGAAATAACGGCGCCTGCAATCATGCCGGTATTTATTCCTAATGCGGTACCAATACCAACCAATGCAATACCTACCGTTGCCGATGTGGTCCAAGAACTGCCAGTAGCAATGGAGATAACCGCACAAATAATAATAGAAGCGGGCAAAAATATAGAAGGGCTTAAAACCTGTAAACCATAATACACCATAGCCGGAATAACGCCACTAATTAACCAAGTACCTGCCAAAGCACCAACCAAAAATAAAATCATGATGGGAATAAAAACACTTTTTAGGTTTTCCCAAATTTCTTTTAACATGCGTTCTATAGTCACTTTATTAAAAAGGCCTACGGTTGCAGCAACCAATCCGCCAAGAAGTAAAATAATTTGGTTGGTGTAAGTTCCAAACCATTCTTGACCTTCCACAAAAAAGATATTGTAAGCCAACATGCACATTAAAATAACAACTGGAATTAAAGCTTCCCAAATGTTGAGCTCTATGTTTTCAATAATATTTTGGTTTTCAATTTCAATTTTGGAAATATTCTTGTCGTCTTGCATTGTGTAGAATTAGTTTTGTAATGTTACGATTTTACAAGAATCTATGCAAATGGATTTAATGTGTACTTTTGTTTTTTCAATTTAAAAAAAGAATGGATTCATTAACACAAATTGTTCTTGGTGCTGCTTGTGGGGAAGCGGTTTTAGGGAAAAAAATAGGCAATAAAGCGTTGTTGTTTGGAGCCATTGGTGGCACCATTCCAGATTTAGATGTTTTTATCGGGAACATTATTTACCATCACGAAATTGATGCTATGTTGTTCCACAGAGGTTTTATGCACTCCATTTTGTTTTCAATTTTAGCTGCTTTTATGTTGGGTTGGGGTGTTTATAAATTGTATAATTCTGGAAACCGATTTGGGACTACCACCAAAAAAGATTGGATGCTATTGTTTTTCTGGTCCCTATTCACGCATCCTATTTTAGATTGTTTTACACCTTACGGAACACAGCTTTTTGCACCATTTAGTAATTATAGAGTGGCTTTTAATAACATAGCGGTTGTAGACCCCGTTTACACACTGCCTTTTTTGATTTGTATGATTGTAGTGATGTTTTTCAAAAGAAAAGACCATAGAAGGCGATTTTGGTTGAAATTAGGCATCGGCATCAGTTCTGTTTATATGGTTTTAACGGTAGTAAACAAACTTTATGTTGATACGCTTTTTAGAAAATCTATTGCTGAAAGTAATATGCACATTAAAAGATTCAGTACACAACCATCTATTTTTAATAATATTTTGTGGTACGCTATAGCTGAAGCTGATTCATCCTATTATGTTTCGTATTATTCGTTGTTGGATACAGAACATAGATTTAAAAATTTTAAGGAATTGCCTAAACAGCGCGATTTAAGTCCCGAAGAATTTAATGACATCAAAGATTTGGCATGGTTTAGTAGTCAGTATTACAGTGTTTACAAAATAGGAGACAACGAATACCAATATAACGATTTGAGGTATCCTATTTTAGATGAAAACAACCCGAACTCTTCGGTGTTTAGCATGATGCTTTATAAGGAAAATGGACGCTTGAATATGAAACCTTTTGAAAGAAAAAGAGATAATTTCAATACAGCCATGTCTAATCTTTGGATGCGTTTAAAAGGGATTTGATATTTATAGAATACCAAGCTTTTTCATGCAATCATACATCATTTGATAGGTGCGTTCAATATCATCATCCAACCCTATAGAAAAACGGATTAAACCATCGCTCAGTCCCATGGCTTTTTGTTCATCTTCAGGAATTTCAGAAGATGTTGATGTTCCAGGAGCGCTAAACAAGGTTTTATAGAACCCTAAACTAACGGCCAGATAGCCCAAATTTCGGTTTTGCATAAGTTCCATGAGTTCATTGGCTTTTTCTAAAGTACCCACATCTATAGTAAGCATACCACCAAAACCATATTGGGAGTTCATCATACTTTTAAAAAGCTCATGGGATGGATGCGATTTTAGCCCTGGATAAACGGTTTTCAACCCATCAGCTTCAAATTTTTGTGCTAAAAATAATCCGTTTTTGCTATGTTGTTGCATTCTTATGTGCAGCGTTCTTAGGTTTTTTAGAATAGAGGCAGCTCTTAAACTATCCATAGTAGAGCCTAATAGCATGGAAGCACCGTTGTTCACGTTCCGTAAATCATTTATAAATTCCTGAGTGCCACAAACTACACCGCCAACGGTATCGCTAGAACCGTTAATAAATTTGGTTAAACTGTGAATCACCACATCGGCACCCAAAATTGCAGGAGAAATGGATAGTGGAGAAAACGTATTATCAACCACCAATTTTAAATGATGTTTTTTAGCTAAAGCAGCAAGACCTTTAATATCAGCGACTTCTAAAAGTGGGTTGCTTACCGATTCGCAATATAAAACTTTGGTGTTTTTTGTGATGGCAGCTTCAACCGTATCTAGTTTTGTGATGTCTACAAACGATGTTTCAATTTGAAAACGCGGTAAAAAGTTTTTCAAAAAAGCATACGTGCCTCCATAAATAGTCCGGCTAGACACAATATGGTCGCCAGAGCTACATAATTGCATTAAAACGGATGTAATAGCACCCATACCCGAAGCTGAAACGTTAGCGGTTTCGGTGCCTTCCATGGCCGCTAAAGCTTCACCTAAATATAAATTGGAAGGCGAGGAGTGGCGCGAGTATAAATAGCACCCTTCAGCATTACCTTCAAACGTATCAAACATGGTTTTGGCAGATAAAAAGGTGTATGTTGAAGAATCTGAAATGGAAGGATTGACGCCTCCAAATTCACCAAAATATTGTAAATCTTGTATGTTATTTGCGGGTTTGAATTTCATAATGTGTATGTTGCGTATATAACAAATTTCAAAATTTATAGATAATAAAACTAATATGTATTGATATTCTAGAAAATATAATTGTAACTTTCTGAAAAGTTGGTATTTCAACGAAATTTTTTCAATTATGATATTTGATGACATTGATAAAAAATTGTTGACCTTTTTGCAAACGGACAGCAAACAAACCAATAAGGAGCTCTCAAATAAATTGAATTTATCTGTTACAGCCGTTTATGAACGTATTAAAAAACTTGAAAAAGACGGGTTTATAAATAAATATGTAGCTTTAATAGATAAAGATCGGATAGATAAATCGTTTGTAGCCTTTTGTCACATTAAACTCATTCAACATACCCAAGATTATGTGGTGAAGTTTGAAAAAGAAGTTGCTAATTTACCAGAAGTGTTGGAATGTTACCATGTAAGTGGCGAATACGATTATTTATTAAAAGTTATTGTGAAAGATATGATGGCTTTTAGAGAGTTTTTAGTAAAAAAATTAACATCTATCAACCATATTGGTAGTACACATAGTATGTTTGTAATAAATGAAGTGAAACACACCACCGTTATTGGGTTTTAATATGAAAACTAAAACATATAAAAGCATCGAACTGTTTATCATTTTTATAGTATTACCAGTTAGTTTTATTTTTCCTTATCCACCAGTTATAAAATTATCGATAGGATTTATCGGTTTTTTATACGTCATTTATATTTTGTTGAAAGTAGAAAATCAAAAATTCAAGATAGCTCCAAATTTAAATTGGAAGCGTTTTTGGAGAAATACATTGTTCAAATTTATAATAATTGCCATTTTAACCACAATATTTGTTTGGATTACCGATAAACCGATGTTGTTTGAATTATTGATTAATAAACCTTTATTATGGGTTTTACTTTTGTTTATTTATAGTGTTTTTTCTGTATATCCTCAGGAACTATTATACAGAACCTTCTTTTTTAATAGGTATAAAAATTACTTTAAAAGTGAATCGCTTTTTCTTTTTGTGAATGCGATATGCTTCTCCTTGTCACATCTGTTTTTTAAAAACAGTCTCGTGTTATTGATGACTTTTATAGGTGGGTTACTATTTGCTTTAACGTTCAATAAAACAAAATCAACACTATTGGTTTCTATAGAACATGCTATTTATGGTAGTTGGTTATTCACAGTTGGTATGGGGGCTATGTTAGGTTTTCCAACATAATTTTGTCTTATACCTATATTTAAAACTTTTTTGTTATTTTTAAGCAGCTATTATTAACTAACCATAAGAAAAACATGAAAAATTTAATCTACATTATTTTAGGTGCAATAATTGGAGCTTTATTAACATATTATTTTTGTCCACGACCATTAGAAGATGACGGACCTATAAAAATAGTTAAGCCTAAAGGTGTCATTACTGTTGATAAAGCGAAGGAGCTAAATGAGAATTGGACGTTGTACAGAAAAGCAGCCGTAGATTCAGCAGCCCAAAAACAAGGACGGGAACAAGATGATCGCTCTACTTACTGGGATTTAGATGAAATTGAAAATTATTTAGCATTTGCAAAAAATCAATCGGACAGTTTGGGGTATCAAATGACAGGTATTCGTGTCTATTTAGGTGTTTATGGAAAAAATGCGGGACAAACTAAAAAGGATTTAACTACCATGTTTATAGTGCCAACTGGAAGAAAATCGAAAGCAAGTAGTCTTAACCTTAACTTTAGAGGTAATGATGAAGATGTTCCTGGGGGCAACCCTTTAAATGATGGAGCTGGAGGCCAAGGAGGTTACCCCAATTAATATTGATGAATGATTTTTTATTAGAATATTACAACACTATTACTTTTAGTGTTGAAATTTTAGCAGCAGTTACAGGTTTGTTACTTTATAAAAAGTATAAACTTACAGCTGCTAAGTTTTTTATATACTTTTTGGTATATCTTTCTGCTTGTGATTTTTTTAATACATATGTTCATTATATTCAAAACAATGGTTTTTTAAGTTTTTTAGAAGGAACTGTTTTTGTAAGGAATTTTTGGTGGTCAACGCTATACTGGAAAATAGGTGCTATTCTATTTTTTTGTTTTTATTATCATAAAATATTAAGTACTGATTTGTTTAAGATTCTCATTAAGTATAGTGGTCTTGTTTTTTTTGTTTTTTCAATAGGATATATTTTTCTTAATTGGGATGACTTTTTTGTGCGATTTTTTCCAATTATAAGTGTTCTAGGAGCAGTTATCATATTTATGTGTACTGTTTTTTATTTCATTGAAATTTTACAAAGTGAAAAAATATTAAGCTTTTATAAGTCTATTAATTTTTATATTAGTTCAGCGATTTTTATTTGGTGGCTTATTATTTCACCTTTGGTGTTTTATGATATTTATAACAGTAATTACGACTGGAATTTTATATTCTTAAAATGGCAAATCTATTTATTTGCAAATATCATCATGTATTCAACTTTTACCTTTGCTTTAATATTTTGTAAACCTGATGAAAAGCCAACTAAACCTTATTATTAATGCATTATTTTCTTAATATTTTACTTCAAAGCAAACCTGCATCTACACCTGCGGAGCGTTATTTGTTAATATATATGATTAGCGTTTTGGTGATTATTACTTCGTTGGTAATTATCTTTTTTATTGTTTTTCAAAAACGAAAAAACAAATTATTGCTCGATAGAATAAAGCAACAACAAGCTTTTGAAGCTGAAATTACCCAAGCACAAACCGAAACCCAAGAACAAACCTTAAAAAATATTGGTTGGGAATTACATGATAATATAGGTCAATTACTATCGTTTGCAAACATGCAGTTAAGTATTTTAAAAATGCAGGTGGCAGATGATGTGAAAGAAAAATTTAAAGACACCTCTGAAGCCATAAAAGAAAGTTTAGCCGAAGTACGAGCACTTTCAAAAACATTAAATAATGAAGTGGTTCTTAATATTGGTTTTGAGAAATCTATTACCAATGAGTTGAACCGACTTAAAAAAATGAAATTTACATCGGCAGAGCTTAAAATTATTGGAAATAAAGTTGATTTTAAAGACAGAAAACACGAAATCATAATTTTTAGAATACTTCAAGAGTTTTTATCAAATTCGGTGAAATATTCCGAAGCTAAAAACTTGAATGTTATATTGGATTATCAACCAAATTATTTGATAATAACAGCAACGGATGATGGTAAGGGGTTCGATATTAATGAAATAGAAAAAGGTTCAGGATTAATCAATATGAAAAGCAGAGCATCTTTAATTAATGCCCATTTAGAGTTAACCTCTCAGCCTAATGAAGGCGTGAAGTTGATGTTAAATTACCCGCTCTAAACGTCATTGAGAGCCTCATGGAATGAAGGGAAGTAATCTGTTTATTCTGAGTTGTGATTAAACTTATAAGTAAATTTAATGAGATTGCTTCGTGTCTCGCAATGAACTGTGCTTAAAAGCAAATTTCTTTTAATTTATTTCTAGATAATATTCATTTTTTGTTGCAACGGCAAATGCTTGCTTGAGTAATTTATTAACAACCGCAATTAAGGCTAATTT
>NZ_JAGJCB010000017.1 GCF_017814435.1 Mariniflexile gromovii
GAACAACCTGAAGCTTAAAAGAAATCGAATAATCTTTTTGAGTACGCTTTACATACCCACTGTTTTCTGGTGTTTTCATTACACTAAGGTTTGAGTGTATCGCTATTGCAGGACGGGACATCATTTATAACACCGTCAACAAATAGGTTAATTGGTGTTTTTTTTTTTTAAAATTATAAATGATTGATATATAGTATATTGAAGTTTGTGATATGTCTTCCTGCCACCACGACTTTTTAGTATATCAATTAGTGTTAAAACTTGGTAATCGAAAGATTATCAGGTTTCTGCATTTTAAGGGGGTTCTTTAATTTGGTTTGGATTTTGAGGTTTAATGAATTGCTTAAAATCTATTTTATTTGTTGCCAAATTGATTATGACTTGTATACAAAACAAAATTTTCAAGTATTTTTTTACTGATGTTTATTCTAAAAAGATTGTATTTTTATTTATAAGAGTTTTTTTTGAAAGGACATTATACATTGCTTTGATAATTAGGAAATTTTTTTGTCTTCGAAAGTTTAAAAAAAATTAAATTCTATCTATACGTTGTTGATGATAATCATGAAAGAATAGCCTATGGCATTGCATACTTCAAAGCTTCGTCTTGAATAAGCCATGGATAGGGCAGTGAACTCTTGAAAAATTCTAACAGATTTTCTATTTAGTTTATATTAGATAAATTAATTACTAAACCACACTACTAAGTTATATAAATATCTACCTCCCAGAAAAAATATGATGCTGTGTGGCCGTAAAATAATCTCTAAAAATTCTATTTAGCGGATGCTTTTCACTACAAGCTTTTACGCCCAATAGCGGATACACTTTTAAAATGGCTTCTGAAATGGCCTTCACCGATGCCGTTGCGTTAGCATGTATGGTTTCAATATAGGCTTCAGTAATTTTACTTTCGTTGTTGGTAAAATCTTCAATAGCTTCAGCAAATTTATAAAGTTCTTTGTTGGTTTTGTAAAGCATCAAAATAAATGGCTTTAATGGTTGTTGTTTCAGAACCAAGGAAGCTTCATCAAAAAAATGTTCAGCCATACCTAAATAATTCACCCAAAGCGTTAAATCGGCAAACACCGAAAACGGTATTTTAAAAATAGGTTGCGGTAAATAAAACGTATTGTAAACAAACGCATATTCTGAAGGAACCTTTACCTGTTCTACCTTAAAAGAATGGGTAGCTGTAGCTTTTAGTCCCATGGTTTCCCAATCTTTAATGATGGTAACAGCTTCCTTTGGAATTACAAAAGAATATACTAAAGGTGTTCCATCGGTGTTCAAAACAGGTTTTCCATTGTCTGTAATTTTAGCGTTCAATGTAAAATGGGATAGGTAAGGAGCACCCGTAGCATAATGCCATTCCCCAGAAATAATATAATCGTCACCCTGTTTCTCTGCTGTACCAAAAACGCCTCCACTACCTCCAAAACACACCGTGTTTTTTGGATTTAAGAAAATATGGTTGGCAACTTCTGGCTGTAAGTTTCCAATAAAATAGGTAGCTCCACTGCAAAGTGTTACCGTCCAACCTAAACTGCCATCGGTTTTAGCCAGTGCTTGAAGTTCTTTTAAGCCTTCGGTTAGTGATAATTCCAAACCGTTATAAGCTTTAGGTACCCATAAACTCCAAAGGTTTTTATTGGCAATCCATTTCAAGGTTTCGCTTGAAAATTCAGAAGCCTCCAATGGTTTTGGACTAAACGGTGTTGTATTGGTTTCTTGATTCATTTAAAATAATGTTACGCCATTTAAAATATCCTGAAGTGCCCACAGCAAACAGAAACATAGTTAAACCTGCATATATATAAAGTTCTTTGTAAAATAACAACGGAATGGAAATAATGTTGCTTATGTTTAAGTAAATCCAGTTTTCCATTTTTCGTCTTGCCATAAGCCACATACCTGCCCAAGCAAAGGCAGTGGTACAAGCATCCCAATACGGTACATCAGAATTGGTATGGAAAACAAGCCAATAACTCATAATAATAAAGCAACCAATTACAATGCCAATGGCCTTTAGATGTTCTATAAACGTAGCATAGGAAATAGCAACTTCTTCTTTCTGTTTACCAAACTTCCAATAGAACCATCCGTAAATACTCATGACCAAATAGTAGAAATTCAACAAAATATCTGCATAGAGTTTTGAGGCATATAGTACCCACATACCTATAAGAATGGATATAATGCCAAATAAATAATTGCTGATGTTGTTTTTTCGAGCAAGAAGCACTTGTGTGATTCCGAAGGCGGTACCTAGCCACTGTAAAATTATAATTGGAGATAAAAAATCGGCCATCATTGTTTGTGTTTTAAACGAATGTATTAAGAAGATGAGCCAATAATGGAAAGTATGCAATAAAGCTTTATCCAAAAAATCCCTCCGCTGGCATTATCCAGATCAGGTACCGAGCCAAAAGACTCTTGGGTATCATCTCAGCCTGTTAAAACAAGCACCCCATTCTAAAGCAAAGTTAGAACTATAGAAGTTATAATAAAAGTGAATGTTCTTTTTTTATTTACAATTCTTTAATAGGTTTGATGCTTTATGAAGTTATTATTGCAGTGTATTTTTAAAGTATCACTTATTTAAGCATGATATTGCTAATTTCTAGAGAAAACGTTTCTTCTTTTTTATTCCCAATCAAAAAAGTAATTTGTTCCATTTGTTCACCAGAATAGTTTGGTATATCTAAACTTTTTCCTCTAAAAGCAGGGTGCATATTGGAAAAAGGAATTTCAATATTACACCATTTTGTTGTTGTATTGAAAGTGGCAATATAAGAATGTTTGTCACGGGCACTGTTCTTTATTCTGAATTGGTAAGTTTTACCATCGCCTTTAACTTTTAAACAAACTTTGGAAAAAGTAAATACATTTTTAGAATTAAAATGATATTGCAACATGGCAAATCCACCATTATTCTCTAAAGAAACTTCACCTCTAAAAACACCAATACCAGCATCATTTATAGAAAAAAAGCTATTCGATTTTCCGCCCATAACCACATCATTAATGGTTTTCCAGTTGGTAACATCACTTTTTGTATTAAAATCAAAAATAATCATTCCGTTTTGTAATTGGTTACAAGTGTAAGTAAAGAAATATTTTTGATTAAATATAACATAAAAAAAGAAGTCATGATAGGTCAGAAAAAACGTGTAAAATTTATGAAATTTATGACAAAAGCAATTATATTCGCATAATATATATCTCGTCAAAAAGTTAATAAAAAGGCTTATAAGAAAAAGAAAACACGTTTAACGATTTAATAGTGATTTTCATATAGATTTTTTTGTTACAACTAAAGAAAGCGCCTAAATTGATTCTAGATATATAAATATAGTTGATAAAATTATTACTTCGATTCCCTACTTGTTTGAGTGATAAATGATAACTATTATGGCATGTTTAACTGCCTAGAATAGTTTTAAAATCCATTGTAACTTAAATTATTGATTATGAAACACATTTACTATTTGCCTAATTAGAAGCTATAAACACTAATAGTTGCTATTTCTTATCTAATTTCTAATCAATTTAAAGTAAAGCAAAGCGCATCTTTAAATTTTAAAAAAGGGGCATATGTTTAAAAATACCTTCAAAACTCTCGCAAAACATCATTTTTTTATTGCTAGTTTAGTTTTACTAAGTTTAGTATTTAATAGTGGTTATGCACATGATCTTAAGATTCCAACTCTCAATAAAACCAGTCTTATAAGTACTGATTTTACTGGTTCTATCATTAAAGATGATTCACCCAGTTCAATTAATTCGGTTTCAACCTCTGGGAACAATTTTATTAATAATAGTGAATTAAAAATAACTATTGATTATAAAAAAGATATTTTATGTCATGGTGAATCTACGGGTAAAATTAAAGTTTCTGCTATGGGAGGTGTTGCACCTTATACCTATAGTATCAATGGAAGTACTCCTCAATCAAATTCTTTATTTGAAGGTTTACCTGCCGGGGCGTACACTATTAAATTATTTGATTGCTTAGGAAAATCAACATCAATTTGTGTAACCTTGCATGAACCAGGTCCATTAAGAGTTACAATTACCAAAGATGATGCAACTACCTGTCAAGACTGTAAAAATGGTAAAGCAACCGCAACAGTAGTAGGAGGTACACCTCCATATAGCTATTTGTGGAGCGCTAGTGCGGGCAATCAAACAACCCAAACAGCTACAAACGTTCCTTCAGGAAACCATATCGTTACTGTAAAAGATGCTAATAATTGTGTTTTATCGCAAGAGGTTGTTATTGGTTGTTCACACACTTGTGACGCCATAGTAAAGGTTGAAAATGTTATTGATGTTCTTTGTGCAGGAGAAAATTTGGGGAGTGCAACGGTTAGTGCGAGTTCAGCAACTTACGCTTCAGCTAAATTTACGTTTACTTGGAATACATCACCGGTTCAGGTTGATTCTGGAGTTACAACAAGTACACTAAGCAGTTTAAAGGCCGGAATTTATACCGTAAGTGTAACTATGGATGGTACTAATTGTCTACCAATTCAAAAATGTATAACCATTTCAGAGCCTGACAGTGTTTTAGATGTTACAGCTACTGCCACCGATGAAAGTGGTATAAATACAAATGATGGAACAGCAATTGCTACAACAACAGGAGGGACAGCTCCATACACATATTTATGGAGTCCAGGAGGCCAAACCACTGATAAAATTACAGGATTAAGTTCAGGAACTTATACGGTTACAGCTACGGATGCCCATGGATGTACAGCAACAACAACTGTAAATGTAAATCCAGGGAATTGTAACAATCTTTCATTAAATCCAACTACCACTGCCGTAAGCTGTAATGGGGGAGACAATGGTACAGCTTCTGCAAATGTTACTGGAGGTTCAGGTTCTTTTACTTATTTATGGAGTCCAGGAGGGGCAACTACACAATCAATTTCAGGGTTGTCAGTAGGTATGTATACAGTTTCTATTACAGATACAGTTACTAAATGTATGGTTCAAGCAACCGCCATGGTTAATGAACCCAATGCGTTAAGTTCAGGTATCGTAATTTCGAATGTACTTTGTTTTGGAGAAAATACAGGGTCTTTAGATATAACAGTTGATGGAGGAACATCTCCTTATGAATTTTTATGGAGTAATGGAGCTACTACTGAAGATTTAAATAATTTATCAGCTGGAACTTATTCAGTAACAATTACCGATGCTGAAGGTTGTACAACTTCCAATACTGCTACTGTTAGACAGCCTAATTCCGGATTAAATGTTGCCATTCTTTCTCAATCTAATGCGGTTTGTAATTTAGCATTAGGATCAGTTATAGTGAATGCGACTGGTGGAACAACTCCTTATAATTATACTTTAAAAGGTGCTACTCAATCTACTGGCGAGTTTGCAAATCTTGAAGCTGGAGATTATACTATTAATGTTATAGACGCTAATGGATGTGAAAAATCAATTGCTATCACTATTTATAAGAATTGCACCAACGCCGAGAACGACATCAACAACACGTTTGTTGACACGGCGGTAACGGGCAATGTCTTAACAAACGACACGGATGCCGAGGGCGACACCCAGCGGGTTACCACCACCACGGTGACCACGGTACAGGGGGTCGTGGTGACGATAGACCCGGCCACGGGCGCGTACACCTACACCCCGCCAGCGGGCTATATAGGCGAGGACAGTTTTGAATATACGGTATGCGACAACGGCACGCCCGAGGCCTGCGATATGGCCACGGTATACATAGAGGTACTGCCAAGGGGCGGCTCCGGGAACAGGCCGCCGATAGCCAACAGCGATACGGCGGGCACGGAGATGGATACCCCGGTAACGGGCAATGTCCTGTCGAACGACTTTGATCCTGATGGCGACCCGATCGTCGTGACCACCCCAACGGTGACCACGGTACAGGGGGTCGTGGTAACGATAGACCCTGCCACGGGGGCGTACACCTACACCCCGCCAACGGGCTTTGTGGGCGAGGACAGGTTCGATTACACGATCTGCGACAACGGTACGCCTGCACTGTGCGATACGGCCACGGTGGTTATTACGGTCTGGCCGAACAACGGCAATACCACCATCGCCAATGACGATGTTATTTATAATAATACTTGTGATAGTATAACAGGTAATGTTCTGGACAATGACTCCGATCCGGAGGACGATATCCAAACGGTAAGCACCACACCTGTTAGCAATGTTACTAATGGAGTACTGTCGCTTAATACTAATGGAAGCTTTACCTACACCCCTAATGCAGGGTTTATAGGGGCCGATAGTTTTGTGTACCGTGTATGCGATAACGGTACGCCACAGGCTTGTGATCAAGCGACGGTCTATATAACTATTACGGATGCTGAAGCTCCATTTATTGTGAACTGTAATATTGAAGATAGAACCATGGAATGTAATGGTTTGGATAATAAAACTTTAGCTGAAACTTGGAATTCAGAAAATATTGCTGCTTTAGAAATTTGTGCAGAAGATATTTGCGATATGAGTTTAACAGGACAAGTAACATCTGATTTTGATTTCAATAATTTCCAAAGTTCATGTGGATTAAGTGGTAGCATCGATGTAACTTATACCATTACTGATGATAGTGGTAGCGCAACAACTTTATCGGTAACACTCACAATAGTAGATACCACGCCACCTGATATATCAAATTGTATATTAGAAGACAAATCACTTTCATGTACTTTAACTACAGCTAAAGAAAATGCAGACCAATGGAATTTAGATAACATTGCTACATTGGAAGCTTGTGCTAAAGATGCTTGTAGCGTAGATCAAGCTGTTACAATTACATCAAATTATAATTTTGATAATCTAGCTTCAGGACAATTGATAGTTGTATATACGGTAACTGATGATTGCGGCAATACTTCAACTACCGATGCCATGTTAACTTTACAAAATGATGCTGTTTCGTCAACCGATATCAGTCTTTGTGTTGCTAGCGAAGTGGAATCTCAAGTATTTAATTTATTTAATTTATTATCTGGAAATTACAATACAGGTGGAACTTGGGAAGTTGTTTCAGGTAACGGTACAGTGATAGATGATCACTTTTTTAATCCTAAGTCTATTATTTTAAATGGAGAGAATGCTTCAGAAACAATAACGTTCAGTTATACAGAAACATCATCTAATTGCCCAACATACATTGAGGCTTCCATTGATGTAAACAATATATGTGAGGTTAAAGGATGTGATCTTGATAATATCGAAATATCAATCTTACTAACACCTAATGGAGATAGTCATAACGAGTATTTTACTGTGAAAGGAGTTGAAGATTGTGAGTTTAAAACGGATGTCAAGATTATAAACAGATGGGGAGCGATTATTTTTCAGTCAAGTAATTATCAAAATGATTGGAATGCATTCACGCATAAATCCTCGTTAGGTCCAGCAGGTCAAGTAACAAGTGGTACTTATTATTATGTAGTAACATTGGTTAATAGCGGAAAAGCCCCAATAACTGGTCTAATGTATATTGGAACTAAATAAAATTTATGTTATGAAGATTATTAAAAATAATTTAGTCATATTAATATTATTGATAAGTTCAATAATATTTGCTCAGCAAATGCCTCAATTTTCTCAATATATGTTTAACACCATATCAATTAATCCAGCCTATGCCGGAAGTCGGGAAACATTGTCTGTTGTTGGTTTGCATCGAAGCCAATGGGTTGGAATAAGCGGCGGACCAACAACTCAAACATTATCGGCGCATTCTCCATTAAGAAATGATAAAATTGGTTTAGGGTTCTCTGTTATAAATGATCAACCTGGATATGAAAATTTTGTATATGCTTACGCAGATTTTTCCTATACCATTCACACAAGTGATAATACCAAATTGTCATTCGGACTAAAAGCGGGGTTTACACATTATAATTTAGATGAAGTATTTTTAAATAACCCGAAAGTAACCTCCGATCCTTTCTTTGGAAACTATGCCGATAAATGGAATCCAAACGTAGGTGCAGGATTTCTGTGGCATGCTAACAAATGGTATGTAGGTTTATCTGCCCCAAGAATAATAAACACAGATTATAATTTAACTCAGGAAACCAACAATGTAGAGTACATTGCTCTTGAGCGTGTAAGTTATTATTTTACGGGAGGATATGTTTTTGATTTAAATGCCAACACAAAACTGAAACCTTCCTTTTTATTGAAAGCAACCAATGGAGCACCAGCTTCTGTAGATTTAAACGCAAATTTTTTATTCCATGAAAAATTATGGTTAGGTGGTTCATACAGGTTTAATGAAAACACAGCTTCTCTTGGCGCTTTAGCAGATTTTCAAATATCCAAAGAATTTAGAATTGGTTATGCTTACGAACATTATGTTTCAGATGTTAGACCTTATTTTGGAGGCACACACGAAGTGCTAATTATATTTGAACCATTTAATGAAAAACGTAAAAAATCCCCAAGATATTTTTAATACCAGTCCTATGAAAAATTATATATTATTAATTTTCGTTTCAATTTGCAGTTTAACCTTGAATGCTCAAAGAAATAATGCCGCTGATAAACTATATAGAAATTTCGCTTATATGGATGCTGCAAAATTGTATAAGCAAGCACTTGAAAAGCAAGATAGTTCTGCCTATTTATTAACCCGAATAGGGGATTGTTATTATAAAAACTCCGATTCGAAAGAAGCAGTTAAGTGGTATTCATTGGCAGCAAAAAAAGGGGAGGGTATTACGCCGAAATTTATGTTTAAATATATTCAAACGCTTCGAAGTGTTGGAAATAATAAACTTGCAGAAGAATGGTTAGTCCGATTTAAAAATTACACACCAGCAGATAGTATTATCTCAAATGAAAAATATAGCAATGTAACTACAAACCAAAATAATAGGCCGCAACTAAAGCTTATAAATTTAAGTACCAATACCAGTCTTGCCGATTTTGGAGGATTTGAAGATAGTTCAGGTAATTTTTACTTTTCATCTGCTATGAACAAAGAGGCGCTTTCAGAAAATAAGAAAAAACAAATTTATAGTTGGAACGAAGAGCCTTATCTGAAAATTTATAAAATGAAGGTTAAGAAAATTTTAAATTCAATAGAAGTTGGAGATTTTGAACCTATTGCTTCAGATTCTATTAGCTCAGTTTCAAATCATCAAGGTACATTAACTATAACTAAAGATGGTAAAACTTTATATTTTACTGGTAATAACGTTAAGAAAAATGAAAAAGCCGTTTACGATAAAAAAGGCACCAATAATTTAAAAATATATCGCGCAAGCTTAATTGATGGAAAATGGAGCCATATTGAAGATTTATCCATTAATGATAAAAATTACTCAACAGGGCACCCAACTTTAAGTCCTGATGAGAAAAGTCTATACTTTGTTTCAGATAAAGAAGGAGGCTTTGGACAATCAGACTTGTATGTGGTTGCAATAAATTCAGATGGTACCCTTGGTGAAGCACAAAATCTAGGACCTAAAATAAATACTCCAGGGCGCGAAATGTTTCCTTTTATTGCCGCCGATTCTAGTATGTATTTTTCATCAGATGGCTATATAGAAAATAGCTTTGGGTTATTGGATATTTATAAAACAAACCTTGTGAAAGACGGATTATCAAGTCTAGTTACCATAGAAAACATGGGAGCTGATTTTAATAGCGGATATGACGATTTTGCTTTTTTTACCAATGATGGCGAACAATCTGGTTACCTTTCGTCCAATAGAGAAAACGGTCAAGGAAGTGATGATATTTATGCCTTTTTAACAGAAAAGTGTATGCAAAGCATCGTAGGGATTGTATATGATGTTTTAACAAAAGAACCTGTGAAAGAAGTAAAAGTAATTTTAATGGATAAAGATGGTGTGAAGTTATCTACAACAATTTCAAATCAAGACGGGATGTATATGTTTGAGGATGTAGATTGCGAAACCGATTTTATAGTAACAGCTAGTAAACCAAGACATGAATCTACTACTGAAAAGTTAACAACTACTAATATACCTAATGATAAGATTAATGCCGACTTGTATTTAAGACCTAATGACATTAACATAAATCCTATTTATTTTGATTACAATAAATCTAATATTAGGCCTAATGCTGCATTAGAATTGGATAAAGTTGTTGCTGTTTTGAAGGAATATCCAAAGATGATTATTAAAATTGAATCGCATACAGACAGTCGTGGTGATGATTCTTATAATTTAGCATTGTCAGATCGTAGAGCAAAATCAACAAAAGAGTATATTTTATCAAAGGGAATTATGCCTATGCAAATTGAAAGTGCCATAGGTTATGGCGAGACCCAATTAGTCAATCGTTGCGTAAACGGATTTAGAAATATATGTTCTGATAAAGAACATGAAGAAAACCGACGGTCACTATTTATAATAGTAAACTTTAAAACATTTGATAAATAAAATTAAAGAGGCTGCCTGAAAAGTATCAACAAGTGTCATTCTGAATTCATTTCAGAATCCTAACTCGTTGACAATCAATATTTATTAGAAACTGAAACAAGTTCAGTTTGACAATATATAGACTTTTCAGACAGCCTCTTTTATGTTTAGTTCTAAAATTTAGAAACATCAATTTTAAATAATTCAACGGCATTTTTCCACATAATCAATTCCTTTTTTTCTTGAGGTAGTTCTAATTGATCCATGAATTTTAAATAGGATTTCATATTGCTTATAGGCCAATCGGTACCGTAAAGTAAGTATTTTGGGTCGCCGGCATAAGTAATCATTTCTTCAATTTCCGTTTTCATAAAGCGCTCAAACTTATCGGAGAAATCGCCTAATACCAATCCGGAGATATCGGCATGTACGTTTTTGTTTTTGTAAACAACTTCCATGCAATCTTTAATCCATGGGTTTCCCACATGGCAAATCAATATTTTTAAATCGGGGTAATCAACCGCTAAATCATCAATATGCAATGGATGCGAATATTTAACCTTTCCAGTAGGGGCATAAGTGTCGCCAGAATGAAACATAACAGGTACATCAAATTCAATAGCCATTTCATATACCACTTTTAAACGAATATCATTGGGGTAAAACGGTTCGTAACCAGGGTAGAACTTCAAGCCTTTAATAAGGCCTGCTTCCAAATACTCACTAATTTCTTTTAAATCGCGGTAATTATAGTTTAGGTAACTAATACCAGCAACTACCCCAAGATTATTTCGCCCGCTAATAGCTTCAACCACCTGTTTGGTGCTGGGTCTGTGTTCATTTACTTTGTAAGACGAAAGCACTAAGGAATAATCAACCTTGTTTTCCAACATGGTTTCAGTGAGTTTGTTTAGGCAATCTTCTAAAGATACAACTCTATCTTCGTGGTAATTGTTTATGTGGGTGTGAACGTCTATAATCATAAGGTTGTTTTTTATTCGTTGTTTTCAATATCGCTAATGTGATGCTCTAAGGCTTTTACTGAAATTTGAATTTCCATAATTAGCAATCCTAACGATATAATTAATAAAATAAGTGCAGCTCCAAATACCCAAATTGCCAAAGTTTGTTGTTGTATATATATTAAAAACATGGTTAAAACGCATAACAGCAAACTAGAAATACCAAAAATTTGCATGCTGCGCGTTAAGTAAAGGCGTTGCTTTATATTTTGTATTTGAGCCATTAATATCTTGTCCTTTTTTTTAACGTATTTGGAATGTAAATCTCTAATGGTGGCAGCGTACGCTAAAAACCGGTTGGTATAAGCTAACATGATTAATGAAATTGCTGAAAATAAAACAGCAGGTGTGGTAAGCGTTAATTCTTCCATTTTTAATAATTTGACCAAATTTAACAACTTTAAAGTTTTTTGAGGGTATATTTTGCTTCAAATTATTTTTTACTTTAGATGCATGCAAGAAGATTTTTTACACTACACCTGGAAACATAAAAAAATGGAGCTGAACAAATTGAAAACTGCCCAAGGAGATGCAGTTTTACTAACTTCGGTTGGGCAACACAATTTTAATTCAGGCCCCGATTTTTTTAATGCACAGCTTAAAATTGGCAATCAACTTTGGGCAGGAAATGTTGAAATTCATGTAAAATCATCCGATTGGTTTTTACACAGTCACGAACAAGATAAAGCCTATGACAATGTGATTTTGCATGTAGTTTGGGAGCATGATACCGATGTGTTTAGAAGTGATAATACTCCTATTCCCACACTACAGCTTAAAGATTTTACCAATATAGATGTTTTAAATAATTATGAAAAACTATTTTCTAAAAATGGTAAATGGATTAATTGTGAAAATGATTTTGCATCGGTTGAAAATTTTGTGCTAAATAATTGGTTAGAGCGTTTGTATTTTGAACGCTTAGAGCGAAAACAGGAAACTATTCAAAATTTATTGAAAGACACAAAAAACGATTGGGAAGCGGTGTTTTTTATCATGTTGGCTAAAAATTTCGGACTTAAAGTTAACGGGGAGCCGTTTTATAGTATGGCAAAATCCATAGATTTTTCAGTGGTAAGAAAATCGCAGTCCAGTTTAACAAGCTTAGAAGCTTTGTTCTTTGGGCAATCCGGTATGTTGGAAGATGATTTGGAAATATCCTATTACTTAGAGTTACAAAAAGAGTATCAATTCTTAAAGCAAAAATTCAAGTTAGAAAATAATAACGTAATGCCTTTGCAGTTTTTTAGATTGAGACCACCAAATTTTCCAACCATAAGACTGTCGCAATTGGCAAGTTTATATTTTGAACATAAAACCTTGTTTTCAAAATTAATGGAAGCCAAAACCTTAGAAGATTTTTATAAAGTGTTTAAAGTGTCGGCATCAACTTTTTGGAATTCACATTACACATTTCAAAAAACATCAAAAACATCTTCAAAAATACTCACCAAATCGTTTATAGACTTATTGCTTATTAATACTGTTTTGCCTCTAAAATTTTCTTATGGAAAAGAAAAAGGTCAAGAACTGGATTCTGAAATTTTAAACATAGCTGCTGATATTGCTTCAGAAAAAAACAGTGTGGTTGATGCTTTTAATAATATGAAGAAAGTTTCAAATACATCATTACAATCGCAAGCACTTATTCAACTTAAAACAGAATATTGCAGTAAAAACAAATGTTTGCAATGCGCCATAGGTAATTCACTCATAAACCCATAAAGAAATAAACCCATAAACTTTTAAACTAATAAACTTAATACTAAATTGCAGCATGAACGGAATATATAAACTATTATTATTTTTTCAAAAACATGGGTATTACGTGTGTCAACGTATTGCCGAGCGTTTAGGTATTAGGGCAAAAGTTGTGAGAACATCGTTTATTTATTTAACTTTTGTAACACTTGGTTTTGGTTTTGCTTTATACTTGTTTTTGGCATTTTGGATGCGTATTAAAGATTTAGTTTACACCAAAAGATCTTCTGTTTTCGATTTATAATTTATGAACCCACTTATTAATTTTTTTAGAACCAAAATTTACACCGCTGTTTTTTTGCTGGTTGTAATCTTGCTAATTGGTATCTCGGGTTATAGAATTATTTCAAATTATTCGTGGATTGATGCGGTTTACATGACAGTAATTACACTAACAACCGTTGGTTTTGGTGAGGTGGTGCCACTAGACTACAATTCTAAAGTTTTTACCATATTTTTAATTTTGGCCAGTGTTATAATCATGGGTTATGCGCTTTCCATTATTACCGAATATATTTTAAGCAAAAACAATCTTGAAGAATTAAAACATAAAAAGATGGAAAAAGAGATTAATAGTTTTAAAAACCATGTGGTTATTTGTGGATACGGTAGAAATGGTAAGCAGGCGGCACAAAAACTGTTAACACATAAAAAAGCGTTTGTTGTAATAGAGAAGAATAGAGATATGGAAGAGCGTTTGAAATTAGACGAAGTTCCATATATAATAGGAAATGCTAATGAAGATGAAGTGCTCATGCAAGCAGGAATAGACCGTGCATCTAACTTTATTTCAGCATTGCCCAACGATGCAGATAATTTGTTTGTGGTGCTTTCAACCAGGCAAATAAATAAAGATATCAATATTATAAGTCGCGCATCCAACGAATCGTCTTATAATAAGTTAAAATTTGCGGGAGCCAATAACGTTATTTTACCCGATAAAATAGGTGGCGACCATATGGCGTCTTTAGTAGTAGTGCCAGGTTTGATGGAGTTTTTGGATAATCTTTCAATAGTAGGGAAATCAAGTATTAATATTGAAGAAGTTGCTGTAGAAAAGTTATTCGCCAAACAAAGGGTAAGCACTATTAAAGATTTAGACCTTCGAAAAAAAACAGGATGTACTATTATAGGTTATAAAGATGAAAATGGTGAATATATTGTAAACCCTGAAGCCGAGTTAAAACTAGCACCAAATTCTAAAATCATTGTATTAGGAAGACCGGAACAGATTGAAGCGCTAAATTCAACATACAATATCGAATAGAGAATCACCTATTTTAACAGCCAATGTTTTAAAAAATCAAATTTTTTTAGCATCTTGCTGTCTTTTAGTAAGAATCTTTCAAAAAAACTAACCAATTCAGTATATTTATGAAGAAATACCTTCTTTCAATTTTTACATTAATTATTCCAATTTTAACATTTGCTCAAGAATCAACATCCGAAAAAATCGATAAGGTTTTTAAAGATTATACAGGTTGGTTTGTAGAAGGTATATTTTATGAAATTCCATTTTCTGAAGATTATAAAATTCCATGGGTACTTATCGTTTTAATGGGAGGTGCTATCTTTTTTACCTTTTATTTCAAATTTATAAATTTTACCGGCTTTAGAACTGCTTTGCGTGTTGTTCAAGGTAAGTATGAAGATATCGAAAAGCATGGAGCAGATACATTATATGGTGACCCCACACCAAATGAAGACCATAATATAATAGAAACATTAAGGGACGATGGTGCACATGGTGAAGTATCTCACTTTCAAGCATTAACAGCAGCATTGTCTGCAACTGTAGGTTTGGGTAACATCGCAGGTGTAGCCGTAGCATTGTCTATTGGTGGTCCTGGTGCTACTTTTTGGATGATTCTTGCCGGTTTATTGGGTATGGCTTCAAAATTTGCAGAATGTACTTTAGGTGTAAAATATAGAGATGTTGGTAAGGACGGAACTGTTTACGGAGGCCCCATGTACTATTTAACCAAAGGCTTTAAAGAAAAAGGCATGGGTACTTTTGGTAAAATACTGGCGGTATTGTTTGCTGTTTTTGTTGTGGGAGGTTCTTTTGGAGGTGGTAACATGTTTCAAGCAAACCAAGCGGCAGCTCAATTTGTAAAGTTATTTGATTTTGAGAGCGCAAATGCAGGTATGTATTTTGGTATTGTTATGGCAGTTATTGTAGCAATTGTTATAATAGGAGGTATAAAACGTATTGCTTCGGTAACCGAAAAAGTAGTGCCTTTTATGGCTGGTATTTATGTATTGGCAGCTTTAATTATTTTAGGAGCCAATTGGCATTTAATTGATGATGCTTTTGCATTGATTTATCATGGAGCATTTTCTGGATTAGGAATAGCAGGAGGTCTTGTAGGTGTTATGATTCAGGGAATTAGAAGAGGTGCTTTTTCTAATGAAGCAGGTGTAGGTAGTGCAGCCATTGCCCATTCAGCAGTTAGAACTAAATACCCAGCAAGTGAAGGTATTGTAGCACTTTTAGAGCCTTTTGTAGATACGGTTGTAATTTGTACCATGACGGCTTTAGTAATTGTAATTACAAATTTTGATGGTGCTTTTATGGAATACGGTGTGCCTATAAAAGAAGGTGTAGAATTAACCGCTGTTGCTTTTGATAGTGTGATACCTCATTTCTCAATAGTTTTAACAATTGCCGTAATTTTATTTGCTTTTTCAACCATGATTTCTTGGTCGTACTATGGTATGCAAGGATGGATATTTTTATTCGGAAAAGGAAAAATTACCGACTTAGTATATAAAGTGTTATTTTTAATTTTTGTAGTAATAGGTTCATCAATTAGTTTAGGTGCTGTAATAGATTTTTCAGATGCCATGATTTTTGCCATGGTAGTTCCTAATATTATTGGTGTCGTTATATTATCACCAATAATTAGTAAAGAACTAAAACGCTATTTAAAAGCCATTAATATAAAGCATGAAGCTTTAGATGAAGGAGCTGAAGATCTTACTAAACATATGTAACAATTTAAAATCAATAAAATATGAAATCCCATTTTACGTTTTCTAAAAGTCAGCGAAATGGGATTTTTTTATTAATCTTCCTCATTGTTGCTTTACAATGCCTTTGTTTTTATGTTGATTTTTCTTCTGAAGAACTTTCAATAAATAAATCTGCTCTTGCAAAATATGAAAAGGAAATAGATTCATTAAGATTGATTGAAATTGAAGAACGAAAACCAAAAATTTATCCTTTCAACCCAAATTACATTACAGATTATAAAGGAGCTTCTTTAGGAATGAGCAATGAAGAAATTGATAGATTGTTAGCTTTTAGAAAACAAAATAAATGGATTAACACTACTAAGCAATTTCAAGAAGTCACTAAAATTTCCGATTCGCTTTTAGATGTACTTTCCCCCTATTTTAAATTTCCAGATTGGGTAGTGGAAGCAAATCAAAATTCAACACCAAAACCTAATTATGCTTTCAATAAAAAACCTAAAACCTTTGCCGAAAAGCAAGACTTAAATAAAGCAACAGCACAAGATTTGCAAAAAGTAAATGGTATTGGCGAGTATTATTCTGAAAGAATCATAAAACTTAGAAATTCTTTTCCTGGAGGTTTTATTGATATGGTACAGCTTCAAGATGTTTACGGGTTAAAACCAGAAGTTATAGAAAAGATCAGTGAAGATTTTGCAATAAAAACACCCCGAACTATTAAGATAATAATACTAAATAAAGCAACTATAGATGAGTTGGTTACTATCCAACATATAGATTATAATTTGGCGTTTCGTATCGTTGAACAACGCCAATTAAGAGAAGGTTTTAAATCCTTAGATGAATTAAAAAAAGTAAAAGACTTTCCTGTAAATAAAATCGATATAATTAAATTATATTTGTCCCTCGATTGAAAAAATAAATAAATGAACAGTATGTACTTCACTGAAGAACATCAACTTTTTAGAAAAAGCCTTCAAGATTTTTTACAAAAAGAAGTTGTTCCTCATATTGAAAATTGGGAACAAACAGGTGTTATAGACAGATTTATTTGGAAAAAATTTGGCGACATGGGGTTCTTCGGAATCAATTATCCAGAAGCTTATGGTGGTCTAAACCTAGATTTGTTTTATACCGTTATTCTTTTAGAAGAATTGCAAAAAATAAACTCAGGTGGTTTTGCGGCAGCAATTTGGGCGCACGCTTATTTAGCCATGACGCATCTTAATGCAGAAGGAAGTGAAGCTATTAAGCAAAACTATTTAACAGCAAGTATTACTGGTGATAAAATAGGTTGTTTGTGCATTACTGAACCTTTTGGAGGTAGTGATGTAGCTGGCATGCGTACAACGGCAGTTAAAAATGGCGACCATTACATTATAAACGGTTCAAAAACGTTTATAACTAATGGTGTATACAGCGACTATTTAATAGTAGCTGCAAAAACAAGCCCAGAACTAGGAAATAAAGGCATCAGTATTTTTGTTATTGATAGAGAATCAACAGGAGTATCGGCAACCAAATTAAATAAACTAGGATGGCGTGCATCCGATACGGGTGAAATTGCTTTCGACAATGTAAAAATACCTCTTGCTAATTTAATGGGTGAAGAAAACCAAGGCTTCTCTTATATTATGCAACATTTTTCATTGGAACGTTTAATAATGGGTATTAACGCCCACGCCCGTGCAGAATTTGCGTTGGAGTATGCATTGAAATATATGTCCGAACGTATGGCTTTCGGTAAATCAATCGATAAGTTTCAAGCATTAAGACATTCTATAGCCGATTTATATACGGATATGGAAATTTGCAAAGAATTTAATTATTCAGTCACTTTTAGATTAAATAAAGGGGAATACGTGGTAAAACACGCCACCATGTCTAAGCTTAGATCCACTAAAATGGCAGATGAAGTTATTTATCAGTGCTTACAATTTTTAGGAGGTTATGGTTATATGGAAGATTACCCTATGGCTAGACTATTGCGAGATAGTAGGTTAGGGCCCATTGGAGGAGGAACTTCCGAGATTTTAAGAGAGATTTTGGCAAAAATCATCATCGATAAAAAAGAATATAAACCAGCAACATAAAAAAAATGTCAATTGTTAATTGTTAATTGATAATTATTTTTATTTTTGCACCCGAAAATCTAAAAGAGAGGAGGTTAAGACACTATGTTAATAATACCAATTAAAGAAGGAGAAAATATAGATAGAGCGCTAAAGCGTTACAAGAGAAAGTTTGATAAAACTGGAACTAAACGTCAGTTAAATGCTCGTAAGCAGTTTACTAAGCCATCTGTAGAACGTAGAGCACAAATACAAAAAGCTCAATACATTCAAGGTTTAAGAGACGCAGAAGATATATAATCTGTTCTCACATATAAATTAAAATCCCGCTACCTAGCGGGATTTTTTTTTGCTTTATATTTATTTTGGCGTTATAAAGTTGTGTTCTTAACTTTTAACTTTTAACTTTAAAACTTTAAACTTAGAAAATGTCTTTTAAACCGTTTACAGATCATCTTTTATTGGAGAAAAATTATTCACCACTAACAGTCAAGGCCTATCAAAATGATTTAGATGTTTTTTTAGAGTTCATTAAATTAGAATACCGAACAAATTCAATTAATAAAGTTAATTATGCCCAAATCCGTACATGGATTGTTTCGTTGGTTGAAAGCGGCTTGTCCAACCGAAGCGTCAATCGTAAAGTTTCGGCATTAAACACCTATTACAAATTTCTTCTAAAAACAAAAACAATTGAAGTAAACCCATTGGTTAAGCATAAAGCCTTAAAAACAAGTAAAAAAATACAAATCCCTTTTTCAGAAGCTGAAGTTTCAACTGTTTTAGATGATTTTAATTTTGAAAATGATTTTGAAGGCATCCGAAATAAACTCATCATCGAATTGTTTTATTCTACAGGCATACGAAGAATCGAGTTGGTAGAGTTAAAGTTGTTAAGTTTCAATTTACATAATAAAACGTTAAAAGTATTAGGTAAAAGAAATAAGGAGCGCATCATCCCGTTATTAGAATCAGTAATAGGTACTTTAAATTTGTATTTGAAAGAGCGAAACCAGCTAGAGCATGTTACCGATAGTGAATATTTATTTTTAACCCAAAAAGGAGTTAAAATTTATGAAACTCTTGTTTACAGAATAATAAATGATTATTTTAGTAATGCATCTACGAAAGTAAAAAAGAGTCCGCATATATTAAGACATTCTTTTGCAACTCATTTGCTTAATCAAGGAGCCGATTTAAATGCTGTTAAAGAACTTCTTGGTCATTCAAGTTTGGCAGCTACCCAAGTTTATACTCATAATAGTATAGCAGAGTTAAAAAAGGTGCATGTAAATTCGCATCCAAGAAGTAAAAAATAGTATTAAACGTTATTGTCTAACCAAAAAATAATAAGAATGAAAGTAATCACGCAATCAGTTAATTTTAATGCAGACAAAAAGTTAATCAACTTTATTCAAAAACGAATGGACAAGTTAGATCAGTTTTATGATAAAGTCATCCAATCAGATGTTTTTTTAAAATTAGATAACACAAGCGATAAAGAAAATAAAATTTTTGAAGCAAAGCTAAGTGTACCTGGAGATAGTTTTGTAGTAAAAAAACAATGCAGAAGTTTTGAAGAAGGTGCAGATATGGCAGCTGCTTCCTTAGAAAGACAGCTAAAAAAGCGAAAAGAAAAATTAAGAGCACATTTATAATAAAAATTCTAGAAAAATGTTTTGATTAAAATAAAAAATCTATACATTTGCAATCCGTTAGAAATAGCGGGTTTTTTTTATGCTTAAAAAGTGTAAAAAACGCCGATGTAGCTCAGCTGGCTAGAGCAGCTGATTTGTAATCAGCAGGTCGTGGGTTCGAGTCCCTCCATCGGCTCTTTTAAATCCATAGTTCCTAATTGGAATTTGGTGATTTAAAAATTGAAATTTTGATAATTTGGGGAGATACTCAAGCGGCCAACGAGGGCAGACTGTAAATCTGCTGACTACGTCTTCGCAGGTTCGAATCCTGCTCTCCCCACAACAAATTTCTGCGAAAGCGGAAATCTATTTGAAATATTGAAACCATACAAGCGAAAGCTTGTTAAAATTGCGAGAGTAGCTCAGTTGGTAGAGCGTCAGCCTTCCAAGCTGAATGTCGCCGGTTCGAACCCGGTCTCTCGCTCAATTATTTACGCATTATGGATTGCGAGTTACAAATCGTATATCAAAAAATCGGCAATCGTAAATAAATTGCCGGTGTAGCTCAGGGGTAGAGCGTTTCCTTGGTAAGGAAGAGGTCACGAGTTCAATTCTCGTCATTGGCTCAATTTTGAATTAAATTAGAATACACTAATATTATTATATAACTAAGATTAAAATTATTTAAAAACATGGCAAAGGCAACTTTCGATCGTTCAAAACCACACTTAAATATTGGTACAATTGGACACGTAGATCACGGTAAAACAACTTTAACTGCTGCTATTACTAAAGTATTAGCTGATGCAGGTTTATCAGAAGCAAAATCATTCGATCAGATTGATAACGCTCCAGAAGAAAAAGAAAGAGGTATTACAATTAATACTTCTCACGTAGAATATTCAACAGCAAACCGTCATTACGCTCACGTTGACTGTCCAGGTCACGCGGATTACGTAAAGAACATGGTTACTGGTGCTGCTCAAATGGACGGTGCTATCTTGGTTGTTGCTGCAACTGATGGTCCAATGCCACAAACTCGCGAGCACATCCTTTTAGGACGTCAAGTAGGTATTCCTCGTATCGTTGTATTCATGAACAAAGTGGATATGGTTGATGATGAAGAGTTATTAGAGTTAGTTGATATGGAAATTAGAGATTTATTATCTTTCTACGAATATGATGGAGATAATGGACCTGTAATTGCCGGTTCTGCTTTAGGTGCACTTAACGGTGAGCAAAAATGGGTAGATACAGTTTTACAATTAATGGAAGCTTGTGATACTTGGATTGAAGAGCCATTACGTGAGATTGATAAGCCTTTCTTAATGCCTATCGAAGACGTATTCTCTATTACTGGTCGTGGTACTGTAGCAACTGGTCGTATTGAAACTGGTATTGCTAAAACTGGAGATCCAGTTGAAATCATTGGTATGGGTGCTGAGAAATTAACATCTACTATCACTGGTATCGAAATGTTCCGTCAAATCCTAGATAGAGGTGAAGCTGGAGATAACGCAGGTATCTTATTAAGAGGTATTGAGAAAACTCAAATCTCTAGAGGTATGGTTATTGTTAAGCCAGGTTCTGTAACTCCTCACGCTAAATTCAAAGCTGAGGTTTATATCTTGAAAAAAGAAGAAGGTGGTCGTCACACACCATTCCACAACAACTACCGTCCACAGTTCTACGTACGTACAACTGACGTAACTGGAAACATTGCGCTTCCTGATGGAGTTGAAATGGTTATGCCTGGAGATAACTTAACTATTACTGTTGAACTTATTCAAAAAATTGCAATGAACGTTGGTTTACGTTTCGCAATCCGTGAAGGTGGTCGTACAGTAGGTGCAGGTCAGGTAACTGAAATTTTAGACTAATTAGTTTAATATAAAATAAGCTAAGGTATTCCGTTTTTCGGAATACCTTGACTTATGTTTACGGGTTTAGCTCAGTTGGTAGAGCACTGGTCTCCAAAACCAGGTGTCGAGAGTTCGAGTCCCTCAACCCGTGCATAGAAAGCATATTACCCAAAGTAAATAGCTTAAAGAAAATAAAGAAAAGAAGATTTCACTAAAGTCAATTTTCGAATTGATAGACAGAAATTTTTAATCTGTTGAAAAATATATATAAATGGCTGGAATTGTAAATTACGTAAAAGAATCATTTGGCGAACTTAAAAATAATGTGAGCTGGCCAACTTGGGCAGAAGCACAAAGTTTAACTGTTTTAGTTGCTGTATTTTCAATTATATTTTCCTTAGCAATTTGGGGAATAGATACAGTATTCAGTAAAGTGATAGCATTTTATTTTCAATTGATTAGTTAAAGAAAGAATATGTCTGAGGTAAGCGAAAAAAAATGGTATGTTGTAAGGGCTGTAAGTGGTCAAGAAAATAAGATTAAAACTTATATCGAGAATGAAATTGCTCGTTTAGGTTTTCAAGATTATGTTGATCAGGTATTGGTTCCAACTGAACGCGTGATTCAAATACGTAACGGAAAAAAAATACATAAAGAAAAAGTATTTTTTCCAGGTTACATTATGATTCAAGCGAACTTATCAGGAGAGATTCCTCATATTATCAGATCGGTTACGAATGTAATTGGTTTTTTAGGTGAAACAAAAGGTGGTGATCCAGTGCCGTTAAGACAATCTGAAGTTAACAGAATGTTAGGTAAGGTAGATGAGTTATCGGTTGAAGAAAATTCAACGGTTGCAATACCATTTACCAAAGGAGAAACTGTTAAAGTTATTGATGGACCATTCAATGGATTTGATGGAACTATCGAAAAAATAAATGAAGAAAAGCGTAAACTGGAAGTCATGGTGAAAATTTTTGGAAGAAAAACACCATTAGAGTTAAGTTATATGCAGGTTGAAAAAGTATAATAATTGTTACACTATATAAAAAGATACGGTTTTTTGCTTCCAAATTAAAAGGCGTATCAACTTAAATTATTAAAAATGGCAAAAGAAATTGGTAAAGTAGTTAAGTTACAAGTTCGGGGAGGTGCTGCGAATCCGTCGCCACCGGTTGGACCCGCTTTAGGTGCTGCTGGGGTTAACATTATGGAGTTCTGTAAGCAATTTAATGCTAGAACGCAAGATAAGCCAGGTAAAGTATTGCCTGTTGTTATCACCGTATATAAAGACAAGTCTTTCGACTTCGTTATTAAAACGCCTCCAGCTGCAGTACAATTATTAGAAGCGGCCAAGTTAAAAAGTGGTTCAGGAGAACCAAACCGAAAAAAAGTAGCTAAAGTTTCATGGGATCAAATCAAAACTATAGCAGAAGATAAAATGGTAGATTTAAACGCATTTACTATCGAATCTGCTATGACAATGATAGCTGGTACCGCAAGGTCTATGGGTATAACCGTGACTGGAAACGCACCAAAGTAATCTATAAAAGACATTAAAAAATGGCAAGATTAACAAAAAAGCAAAAAGAAGCTTTAGCAAAAATAGAAAAAGGGAGAGTTTACTCTCTTGATGAAGCATCTGCATTAGTAAAAGAAATTACTAATACTAAGTTTGATGCATCAGTAGACATTGCTGTACGTTTAGGAGTAGATCCTCGTAAAGCAAACCAGATGGTGAGAGGTGTGGTTTCATTACCTCACGGAACTGGTAAAGACATGAAAGTATTAGCATTAGTTACTCCAGACAAAGAAGCAGAAGCTAAAGAAGCTGGAGCAGATTACGTTGGTTTAGACGAGTATCTTGAAAAAATCAAGAATGGTTGGACAGATGTAGACGTAATTATTACTATGCCTAGTGTAATGGGTAAATTAGGTCCGTTAGGACGTGTATTAGGTCCTCGTGGTTTAATGCCTAACCCAAAAACTGGTACAGTAACTATGGATGTTGCTAAAGCTGTAGAAGAAGTTAAAGCTGGTAAAATTGACTTTAAAGTTGATAAAACCGGTATTGTACATGCAGCAATAGGAAAAGCATCTTTTAGTGCTGATAAAATTGCAGGTAATGCAACAGAATTAATTCAAACATTAATAAAACTTAAGCCAACAACTGCTAAAGGTGTATACGTTAAAAGTATTTTCCTTTCTAGTACTATGAGTCCTAGTGTTGCTGTTGATCCTAAAGTTGGTTAATTAGTTAAATACTTTTATTATGACAAGAGAAGAAAAATCACAAGTAATTGAGGACTTAACTGCAGAATTAGCCAGTAATGCTAACATTTATGTAGCAGATATTTCAGGATTAAATGCATTAACTACCTCAGAGCTACGTCGTGCTTGCTTTAAAGCAAACATAAAACTAGCAGTCGTTAAAAATACATTACTTGAAAAAGCAATGGAAGCATCTGAAAGAGATTTTGGAAACCTTCCAACAGTTTTAAAAGGAAATACATCTGTGATGTATTCTGAAACAGGTAATGCACCAGCAAAGTTAATTAAAACCTTCCGCAAAAAATCAGAGAAGCCTTTATTAAAAGGAGCATTTATTGAGGAGTGTGTTTATATTGGCGACAACCAATTAGACATGTTAGTTGATATCAAGTCTAAAGAAGAGTTATTAGGAGAGATTGTAGGATTGTTACAATCGCCTGCTAAAAACGTTGTTTCAGCACTTAAATCAAGTGGTGGTAAACTAGCTGGTATCTTAAAAACACTATCTGAAAAAGAAGGATAGTATTAAACAGTACGCACTATATTACAATTATATTAAAATTAAAAATTTATTAAAAACGATAGAAAATGGCAGATTTAAAAGATTTCGCAGAACAATTAGTTAACTTAACAGTAAAAGAAGTAAACGAGTTAGCAACAATATTAAAAGAAGAGTACGGTATTGAGCCTGCTGCTGCTGCTGTAGCGGTTGCTGCTGGTCCTGCTGCAGGTGGTGATGATGCTGCTGAAGCTCAAACTGAGTTTACAGTTGTATTAAAAGCTGCTGGTGCATCTAAATTAGGTGTTGTAAAATTAGTTAAAGAATTAACTGGTTTAGGTTTAAAAGAAGCTAAAGAATTAGTTGATGGAGCTCCAAGTAATGTTAAAGAAGGAGTATCTAAAGACGAAGCTGAAGCTTTAAAAGCATCTTTAGAAGAAGCTGGAGCAGAGGTTGAGCTTAAATAAGCTTAGCTACCAAACAACATAAAGGTTTAGGTCTGGAGTTTAACCTTCAAGACCTAAACCATTTTGCGTATATAAGAATTAGATACGCCATAACTATTTTTTTTAATCAAAATTCCGTCCATTGATGTTATCAACACAAGCTGAAAGATTAAATTTCTCGTCTATTGTAAATAGAACAGCATATCCAGATTTTTTGGATATTCAGATTAAATCCTTCCAGGATTTTTTCCAATTAGAAACAAAGTCTGAAGAAAGAGGCGATGAAGGTTTATACAATACCTTCATGGAGAACTTTCCAATAACTGATTCACGTAATCAATTTGTTTTAGAATTTTTAGATTACTTCGTAGATCCACCACGTTATGCTATTGACGAGTGTATTGAAAGAGGTCTTACTTACAGCGTTCCGCTAAAGGCAAGGTTAAAATTATATTGTACAGACCCTGAACATGAGGATTTCGAAACCATTGTTCAAGATGTGTACTTAGGAACAATACCTTACATGACGCCAAGTGGTACTTTTTGTATCAATGGTGCAGAACGCGTTGTAGTATCTCAATTACACCGTTCACCAGGGGTGTTCTTCGGGCAATCTTTCCATGCAAATGGAACAAAGTTATATTCGGCAAGGGTAATTCCTTTTAAAGGATCTTGGATTGAATTCGCTACCGATATTAACCAGGTAATGTATGCTTACATCGATAGAAAGAAAAAGTTACCTGTTACAACGCTTTTCCGTGCAATCGGTTTTGAGCGTGACAAAGATATCTTAGAGATTTTCGATTTAGCTGAAGAAATTAAAGTTTCTAAAACAGGGTTAAAAAAATATCAAGGTAGAAAATTAGCGGCGCGTGTTTTAAATACATGGCATGAGGATTTTGTTGATGAGGATACAGGCGAGGTGGTATCTATCGAGCGTAATGAAATTATTCTTGATCGTGATACAATCTTAGATAAAGATAATATTGAAGAAATTATTGAAGCTGATGTGAAGGCGATTCTTTTACACAAAGAAAGCGCTGAACAAGGTGATTATGCCATTATTCACAACACGCTTCAAAAAGATCCAACAAACTCTGAAAAAGAGGCTGTTGAGCATATATATAGACAATTACGTAATGCAGAACCGCCAGATGAGGAAACAGCACGTGGTATCATTGATAAATTATTCTTCAGTGATCAACGTTACTCTTTAGGTGAAGTTGGGCGTTACAGAATGAACAAAAAATTAGGTCTTAATATTGAAATGGATAAGCAAGTACTTACCAAAGAAGATATTATTACCATTATTAAATATTTAATCGAGCTTATCAACTCTAAAGCTGAGATTGATGATATTGACCACTTATCTAACCGTCGTGTACGTACTGTAGGTGAACAATTATCTCAACAATTTGGTGTTGGTTTAGCGCGTATGGCGCGTACCATTCGTGAGCGTATGAACGTTCGTGATAACGAGGTGTTTACTCCAATCGATTTAATTAACGCTAAGACTTTATCGTCTGTTATTAATTCATTCTTTGGAACAAACCAGTTATCTCAATTCATGGATCAAACAAATCCATTAGCGGAGATTACTCATAAGCGTCGTTTATCTGCACTAGGACCAGGTGGTTTATCTCGTGAAAGAGCAGGTTTCGAGGTACGTGACGTTCACTACACACATTATGGTCGTTTATGCCCGATTGAAACGCCTGAGGGACCAAATATTGGTTTAATTTCATCACTTTCAGTATTTGCTAAAGTGAACGGAATGGGCTTTATTGAAACTCCTTACCGTCCTGTAACAGATGGTGTTGTTGATATTAAAAACCAACCAGTATATTTAAGTGCTGAAGAAGAAGAAGGAAAATTAATCGCACAAGCTACTGTTAAAGTAGATGAAAACGGTAAAATTTTACATGATAAAGTAATTGCGAGAATGGAAGGTGACTTCCCGGTAATGGATCCTGCAAATCTGCATTATACAGACGTTGCACCAAACCAAATCTCGTCTATTTCAGCTTCGTTGATTCCGTTCTTAGAGCATGATGATGCGAATAGAGCATTGATGGGATCGAACATGATGCGTCAAGCAGTTCCATTATTATTGCCTCAAGCACCAATTGTTGGTACAGGTTTAGAGCGTCAAGTAGCATCAGATTCCCGTGTATTAATTAATGCAGAAGGAACGGGTGAAGTACTTTACGTTGATGCTAATGAAATTAAAATTAGATACGATCGTACTGAAGATGAAGCTAAAGTAAGTTTTGATAGTGATGTTAAAACATACCAGTTAATCAAATTCAGAAAAACCAATCAAGGTACGTCTATCAACTTAAAACCAATTGTGGTTAAAGGAGATAAAGTTGTTAAAGGACAAGTTTTATGTGAAGGTTATGCAACTCAAAAAGGTGAGTTGGCTTTAGGAAGAAACATGAAAGTGGCCTTCATGCCTTGGAAAGGGTATAACTTTGAGGATGCGATTGTAATTTCTGAAAAAGTGGTACGTGAAGATATTTTCACATCTATTCATATCGATGAGTATTCATTAGAAGTTAGAGATACAAAATTAGGTAACGAAGAGTTAACGAATGATATCCCTAACGTTTCTGAAGAAGCTACTAAAGATTTAGATGAAAACGGAATGATTCGTATTGGTGCAGAAGTGAAACCAGGCGATATCTTAATAGGAAAAATTACTCCAAAAGGAGAAAGCGATCCTACTCCGGAAGAAAAATTATTACGTGCTATCTTTGGTGATAAAGCAGGTGATGTAAAAGATGCCTCTTTAAAAGCTTCACCATCTTTAAATGGTGTTGTTATTGAGAAGAAATTATTCTCTAGAGCAGTAAAAGATAAACGTAAGAGAGCTCAAGATAAAGATGATATTGTTGCTTTAGAAGCAATTTACGATAGAAAATTTGAAGATTTAAAAGAAATTTTAATCGAAAAATTATTCAACATCGTCAATGGTAAAACAGCACAAGGTATTTATAATGATTTAGGTGAAGAAGTATTGCCAAAAGGTAAAAAATTCACTCAAAAAATGTTAAATGCGGTTGATGATTATGCACATTTAGTGTCTGGAAAATGGACAACAGATGACCATACAAACCAATTGGTAGCCGATTTAATCCATAACTACAAAATTAAGGAAAACGACTTACAAGGTTCTTTAAGACGTGAGAAGTTTACTATTTCTGTAGGTGATGAGTTACCAGCAGGTATCATTAAATTAGCTAAAGTTTATATTGCTAAAAAACGTAAGCTTAAAGTTGGTGATAAAATGGCAGGTCGTCACGGTAACAAAGGTATTGTGGCTCGTATTGTAAGAGCAGAAGATATGCCTTTCTTAGAAGACGGAACACCTGTTGATATTGTATTGAATCCACTAGGGGTACCATCTCGTATGAACATCGGTCAGATTTATGAAACGGTACTTGGATGGGCAGGTCAAAAATTAGGACGTACGTTTGCTACACCTATTTTTGATGGAGCAACCATTGATCAAATCAATGAATTAACTGATGAAGCGGGTATTCCAAGATACGGACATACTTACTTATATGACGGTGGAACAGGACAACGTTTTGACCAACCAGCAACTGTAGGTGTTATCTATATGTTGAAATTAGGACATATGGTTGATGATAAGATGCACGCACGTTCTATTGGACCATACTCATTAATTACACAACAACCTCTTGGTGGTAAAGCACAATTTGGTGGTCAGCGTTTTGGTGAGATGGAGGTTTGGGCACTTGAAGCATACGGTGCATCAAGTACACTACGTGAAATCTTAACAGTAAAATCAGATGATGTTATTGGAAGAGCTAAAACGTACGAAGCTATTGTAAAAGGCGAACCAATGCCAGATCCAGGACTACCGGAATCTTTCAATGTATTAATGCATGAATTAAAAGGTTTAGGTTTAGATATCAGATTAGAGGAATAAAAAAAGTATGCAGTTACAGTATTCGGTTTACCAATTGAGTAAACCGAATACTAAAACTGAGACTGAATACTAAAAGAACATGGCAAGAAAACAAGATAAGAATACAGTAAGAAGATTTAACAAAATCTCGATTGGTTTAGCATCACCAGAGTCTATTTTAGCAGAGTCTAGAGGTGAAGTTTTAAAACCAGAAACTATCAATTATCGAACCCACAAACCAGAAAGAGATGGTTTGTTCTGTGAGCGTATTTTTGGTCCGGTAAAGGATTACGAATGTGCTTGTGGTAAATATAAAAGAATTCGCTACAAAGGCATCGTTTGCGATCGTTGTGGTGTTGAAGTAACCGAGAAGAAAGTACGTAGAGATCGTGTTGGTCACATCAATTTAGTGGTGCCAATCGCTCACATCTGGTATTTCCGTTCGTTACCAAATAAAATAGGATATTTATTAGGCTTACCATCTAAGAAATTAGATATGATTATTTACTACGAACGTTACGTAGTTATTCAACCAGGTAATGCTAAAAATGAAGAAGGCGAACCATTACAAAAAATGGATTTCTTAACGGAAGAGGAATATTTAAATGTTCTGGAATCACTTCCTCAAGATAACCAATACTTAGATGATAATGACCCAAACAAGTTCCTTGCTAAAATGGGAGCAGAGTGTTTGATTGAACTATTATCAAGAATTGATTTAGAGTCTTTATCATACGAATTGCGTCATAAAGCAAATACTGAAACATCTAAACAACGTAAAACGGAGGCTTTAAAACGTTTACAAGTTGTTGAATCGCTACGCGAATCAAACCAAAACAGAGAAAACCGCCCTGAGTGGATGATTATGAAGGTTATTCCAATCATCCCACCAGAATTACGTCCTTTAGTGCCGTTAGATGGTGGTCGTTTTGCAACGTCCGATTTAAATGATTTATACCGCCGTGTTATTATCCGTAATAACCGTTTAAAGCGTTTAGTTGAGATTAAAGCACCTGAAGTAATTTTACGTAACGAAAAACGTATGCTACAAGAATCTGTAGATTCGTTATTCGATAATACACGTAAATCTTCAGCTGTAAAAACCGATTCAAACCGTCCGTTAAAATCGTTATCAGATTCATTAAAAGGTAAACAAGGACGTTTCCGTCAAAACCTTTTAGGAAAACGTGTTGATTATTCGGCGCGTTCGGTAATTGTTGTAGGACCAGAATTAAAATTACACGAATGTGGATTGCCAAAAAACATGGCAGCAGAACTTTACAAACCTTTCGTAATTAGAAAACTAATTGAAAGAGGTATTGTAAAAACTGTAAAATCTGCAAAGAAAATTATAGATAAAAGAGAACCAGTAGTTTGGGATATTTTGGAGAACGTTCTTAAAGGACATCCAGTATTGCTAAACCGTGCTCCTACGTTACACCGTTTGGGTATTCAAGCATTCCAACCAAAATTAATTGAGGGGAAAGCAATCCAATTACACCCGTTAGTGTGTACAGCGTTTAACGCGGATTTTGATGGGGATCAAATGGCAGTACATTTACCATTAGGACCAGAAGCTATTTTAGAATGTCAATTATTAATGTTGGCTTCTCACAATATCTTAAATCCTGCAAATGGTTCACCAGTAACAGTACCTTCTCAAGACATGGTACTTGGTCTTTACTATATGACCAAGCTACGTAAGTCTACTCCAGAAGCACCTGTTAAAGGCGAAGGTTTAACGTTCTATGCACCAGAAGAAGTTGAAATCGCTTTCAATGAAAAGAAAGTAGATTTGAATGCTGGTATAAAAGTTAGAACTTTAGATATCAATGCAGATGGTAAATTAGAACCAATGATTATTGAAACCACTGTTGGTCGTGTACTTTTTAATCAAAAAGTGCCACAAGCAGCTGGATATATCAATCAGGTTCTTACTAAAAAATCTTTAAGAGATATTATTGGTAGTATTTTAAAATACACATCGGTTCCTGAAACGGCAGATTTCCTTGATTCTATTAGAGATTTAGGATTTAAGTTTGCATTCCAAGGCGGATTATCATTCAGCTTAGGTGATATTATCATTCCACCAGAAAAACAAGGAATGATTGATAAAGCCAATACATTAGTTGATGGTATTATGGGTAACTATAACATGGGACTTATTACCAATAACGAACGTTATAACCAAGTTATTGATATTTGGACTTCAACCAATGCGGAATTGACTGAATTGTCTATGAAACGTATTCGTGAAGATCAACAAGGATTTAACTCGGTGTTTATGATGCTTGATTCTGGAGCTCGTGGATCGAAAGAACAGATTCGTCAGCTTACAGGTATGCGTGGATTAATGGCGAAACCTAAAAAATCGAATGCAGGTGGTGGTGAGATTATTGAAAACCCGATTCTTTCTAACTTTAAAGAAGGACTTTCAATTTTAGAATACTTCATCTCTACGCACGGTGCTCGTAAAGGTCTTGCGGATACGGCTCTTAAAACGGCCGATGCAGGTTACTTAACCCGTCGTTTGGTAGACGTTTCTCAAGATGTTATTATTAACACTGAAGATTGTGGTACTTTAAGAGGTGTTGAAGTAGAGCCATTGAAGAAAAACGATGAAGTTGTTGAAACTTTAGAAGAAAGAATTGTTGGTCGTGTGGCATTGAATGATGTTTACGATCCAATTACAGATGAGTTGTTGGTAGCTTCAGGACAATTGATTGAAGATGATATTGCTAAAAAGATAGAAAACTCTCCAATTGATAGTTTAGAAGTACGTTCAGCATTAACTTGTGAAGCATTACAAGGTATTTGTGCTAAATGTTACGGACGTAACTTAGCAACCGGTAAAATGGTTCAACGTGGTGAAGCTGTTGGTGTAGTTGCTGCACAATCTATTGGTGAACCAGGAACACAGTTAACACTTCGTACTTTCCACGTGGGTGGTATTGCAGGTAACATTTCAGAAGAAAACAAACTGATTGTTAAGTTTAACGGTATTGCTGAAATTGAAGATTTAAAAACTGTTAAAGGTAAAGATGGTGAAGGTAATGATATAGATATTGTTATTTCTAGAACTTCTGAACTTAAATTAGTTGATAAGAAAACAGGTATCACATTAAGCACAAATAATATTCCTTACGGTTCTACTTTATTGGTTAAAAACGGTCAGGAATTACATAGAGGTGATGTTGTTTGTACTTGGGATCCATATAACGGTGTTATCATTTCAGAATTTGCTGGAAAAATCAAATATGAAAATATTGAACAAGGTATGACCTACCAAGTTGAAATAGATGAGCAAACAGGTTTCCAAGAGAAAGTAATTTCAGAATCTAGAAACAAAAAGCTTATTCCAACACTTCATATTGAAGATGCTAGTGGTGAAACCATTCGTTCATACAACTTACCAGTAGGCTCTCACTTAATGATTAACGACGGCGAGAAAATTGGCGTTGGTAAAATTTTAGTGAAAATACCACGTAAATCTGCTAAAGCAGGTGATATTACGGGTGGTCTTCCGCGTGTAACCGAGTTATTTGAAGCACGTAATCCTTCTAATCCTGCTGTTGTAAGTGAGATTGATGGTGTGGTTTCATTCGGAAAAATCAAACGTGGTAACCGTGAGATTGTTGTAGAATCTAAATTAGGTGAAGTTAAAAAATACTTGGTGAAACTATCTAATCAAATTCTTGTTCAAGAAAATGATTATGTGAAAGCAGGTATGCCTTTATCAGATGGTTCTATTACGCCAGACGACATCTTAAATATTAAAGGACCTTCAGCAGTTCAGCAATATTTAGTAAACGAAGTACAAGAGGTATACCGTTTACAAGGTGTGAAAATTAATGATAAGCACTTTGAGGTTGTTGTAAGACAAATGATGCGTAAAGTACAAATCATTGATTCTGGTGATACACTTTTCTTAGAAGATCAATTAGCACATAAAGATGACTTTATCCAAGAAAATGATGCCATTTTCGGATTAAAAGTGGTTGAAGATGCAGGTGATTCTTCTAACCTTAAACCAGGCCAAATAGTATCGGCTCGTGAATTAAGAGATGAGAATTCTATTTTAAGAAGAGAAGATAAAAATCTTGTTACTGCTAGAGATGCGAAACCAGCAACGGCAACACCTATATTACAAGGTATTACAAGAGCATCGCTTCAAACGAAATCGTTTATATCGGCAGCATCCTTCCAAGAAACAACTAAAGTACTTAACGAAGCAGCAGTAGCTGGTAAAGTTGATAGTTTAGAAGGCTTGAAAGAGAATGTAATTGTTGGACACAGAATTCCAGCAGGTACAGGTATGCGTAGATATACTGATATTATTGTTGGCTCGAAAGAAGAGTTCGACGAAATGATGCAAGTAAAGCAAGAATTGAATTATAATTAATTATCATTCCTGCAAAGGTAGGAGTGAGTAAAAATAAAAGCCTTCTTGTAAATTAACTTGAAGGCTTTTTTATTAAAAAATATTAAGATTATGTTAGACGAAAAAGAGAACGTAAAGCCAGGACAAATTAATATAGAACTGGATGAAAAAGTAGCTGAAGGTATCTATTCTAACTTAGCCATTATTAATCACTCGGTGTCTGAGTTTGTTGTAGATTTTGTTAGCATTATGCCAGGAGTTCCTAAAAGTAAAGTAAAATCCAGAATTATATTAACACCACAACACGCTAAAAGATTACTAAAAGCATTAGGTGAAAATGTATCTAGATTTGAAAACGCCCATGGTGAAATAAAGGATTACGAACAACCGCCAATACCCTTAAACTTTGGACCTACCGGTCAAGCATAAAAAATTAAAAAATCCCATTGAAATTTTATCAATGGGATTTTTTTTATGAAGCTCGTTTGGTAATGTTCTTTTGATATTTCAATGCTCCTGATGGGCATCGTTTTATTTGGTTTATAATACGTTCGGTTTCAGTGCCATCTAAATTAATCCAAGGGATAACACTTGTTCTAAAAACTTCTGATAATTCCATGGCACATTTTTCAGCATGGATACAAAGGGCTGGTTCGTAGGTTACAGTAATTTCGTTATTACTGAATTCATTTTTGTAGTCTTCCATAAGTTTTCATATTTGGGGTTATGAATTTCTTTTGAATTGTGAAAATATCAAATAACATAATATATATTATTAATATGATAAAATTACGATACAAAAATTATCAATTTACAGGTTTTATCAAATAATAGTCGTTGAATTGCTAAAATTTGGATATAAAATCATTTTACACTACAAATTTATAATGCTGTAGGTATTATAATATTTACTGTTGACATAAATTTACATCATCGTATATAGGTCTAAAAAGAAATAATCTTTTTAAGATTACACTTTGTTTTAAATCTATATTACTCTCAATAATTTCGCCATTTTCTTTTTTAACATAATAACTTTTGTTATTAACTTGAAAATTAACATGCCCATCATTTATAGAATTTAGCTTCCTTATAAACTCAAACAACACATATTTATAGTTTTTAGTATTATTCCAGGCATCTGTACCGGTTAATTCTTGCATATTTGTTTCTGTTATAACTACAATTTCTTTTTGATAATTGAATAACTGAAGTTCATTAGGGATGAAAAAATGATTATTTGATCCATTTTCAGTTTTTAAATTACTAAACATAGAAAAGACAGTTTGTGTTTTTAAACCTAGGTACGGAGAAAACCCATTAATACAAATAAGGATGGGAAATATCCAATATATTGAAGTTTTAGGCCTAAAGCTTATATTATTTCCTGAATTTTCACCTTTAGAAAACCTAATAAATATTAAAATAATAAAAATTGAATATATAATCCATACGGCATTTACTAATCGCATTAAGGTGCCTATATGTTTTGTTATATAGGCAAGTGCTAATAAAGAAATGAAAGCAATAAATCCTATTTTTAATTTATTCTTATATGGTAGTAAATTATTTATAACGGCACTAACTGTTTTAACAGGCCAAAACACACTTAAGTATGTAAACATCATTCCAGTAAAACTAATGATGGCCATTAGCCCTTCTAATCCCAGTAGAAAATGAAATATCATAGCCAAAATTAATCCTAATTTTCTGCTTCTTTTAAATAAAAGCAGTAAAGGGATTATAGCTTCCGCTATTAAAGCAGAATAGATTGAAAATTGGGCAATTAAAATATGATTGTTATTGTAAAAATTATCTATAAAATTAAGTTTTGTTAGCTGTAAATTATTTAGTAAGTTTTCAAATAATATAGCGCCGCAACTAATTTCAGTTTTGAAAAAATCATAATTTAATTTATGTAGTACTACAAAAAAATAAAGTAAAATGATACCAACTCTTAAAATAGGAAAGGCGTTTGTAACAAAATAACTTTCAAGTGTTATAGTTTGGGTTGAAAATTTATTTTTTAGGTAATAGAAAACTAGAACTATGCTTATGAAAATGCTCATTAATGCTTCATAAAACAAATGATTTACACTAAAAGGTTGACGCAATAAGTACCAAAACATAGAAGATACAACAGCTAAAATAAAAAAGGTTTTATGTTTTCCTAATGTACCTATATGAAGTATACAAAACAGAGTCACCATCCATCCCATAGGAATATTATAATGAGACCATTCAAGCCATACCAGTTGATGAATTAATGTAGAAAAAGCCCAAAAAACAGAAAAAAAAGTAAATAGTTGGATATTGTTGGGCTTATTTAATTTGTCTTGCATAATTAGAGATATAATTAAGCTTACAAATTAAACTTTTATTCAATAAATACTTTCTTAATTTAAAAAAAACATACTTCATTTATTAAGTTCTAAATTTCGATTCTATAAAAATTAGAAATGTATTTTTATAAACTTATTTATCTAAATAATCATAAATTATTATAGTTGAGAACTCAACCAAATAATTAAATTTCTTGGATTAATTGAGGTAATAGCGGTGATATTAATTTTAAAAAGAATCTACTAGAACTTTGAATATAACATAGTTGATTTACTACAGATAAAAATCTTGTGGCGTACTGTTGATAGGATTTCGAACTTCAGGTATTTCAATATTTAATCAAATTCAGAGGTAAAATGAAACTTAATACTAGGATAGGTTTGCTGTGTCATTTGCAATGAAAATGCTGAATCTGCCAAAAACACCAATTGATTTTGTTTATCCTTTGCTAAATAACGTTGTTTAACACGTATAAACTCTTTGTATTCATCACTTTTAGAGTTTTTAGGGTCTACCCAGCATGCTTTATAAACATTTAAATTTTCATAAGTACATTTAGCACCGTATTCATGTTCCAATCGGTACTGAATAACTTCATATTGAAGTGCACCAACGGTACCAATTACTTTTCTGCCATTAAGTTCTAAAGTAAATAGTTGTGCAACACCTTCATCCATCAATTGGTCGATGCCCTTAAATAATTGTTTTGATTTTAATGGGTCGGCATTATTGATGTACCTAAAATGTTCAGGAGAGAAACTAGGAATTCCTTTGTAATTGATATTTTCGCCTTCAGTTAAAGTATCACCAATTTTAAAGTTTCCTGTATCGTGTAAACCTACAATATCTCCAGGATACGAGATATCTACAATCTCTTTCTTTTCAGCAAAAAAAGCATTTGGGCTCGAGAATTTTAATTTTTTGCCGTGGCGCACATGTAAATAAGGTTTGTTTCTTTCAAAAGTACCACTTACAATTTTAATAAATGCCAATCGGTCTCTGTGGTTGGGATCCATATTGGCATGAATTTTAAACACAAATCCTGTAAATTTATCTTCATCAGGCTTTACCAAACGTTCTTCACTTTGTTTTGGGCGTGGTTTAGGAGCAATCTCAATAAAACAATCAAGCAATTCACGAACCCCAAAGTTGTTTAATGCAGAACCAAAAAACACGGGTTGTAAATGGCCGTCTAAATAAGTTTGTTTGTCAAATTCCGGATAGATGCCTTCTACCAATTCTATTTCATCACGAAGTGTTTTGGCTGCTTTATCCCCAACCAATTTGTTTAATTCTGGAGATTCTAAATCGGAAATTTCAATAGTTTCTTCTATATTTTTTCTGCTATCGCCACTAAATAAATTAATGTTTTTCTCCCAAATATTATAAATTCCTTTAAAATCGTAGCCCATGCCTATTGGGAAACTTAAAGGCACTACTGTTAAGCCTAATTTTTGTTCAATTTCATCCAATAAATCGAAGGCATCCTTACCTTCTCTATCCATTTTATTAATGAACACAATCATGGGAATGTTTCGCATGCGACAAACTTCAACCAATTTTTCAGTTTGTTCCTCTACACCTTTGGCAACATCAATTACAACAATAACACTATCTACAGCGGTTAAGGTTCTAAAGGTGTCTTCAGCAAAATCTTTATGTCCAGGCGTATCAAGTATATTAATTTTTACACCATCATATTCAAAAGCTAAAACCGAAGTAGCTACCGAAATACCACGTTGGCGTTCAATTTCCATAAAATCACTGGTAGCACCTTTTTTTATTTTGTTGCTTTTTACGGCACCAGCTTCTTGTATAGCGCCACCAAATAATAATAACTTTTCAGTTAGGGTTGTTTTACCAGCATCGGGATGGGAAATAATTCCAAAAGTTCGTCTACGTTGTATTTCTTTTATAAAACTCATAATAATCTTGAAAATGGTTGCAAAGATACTATTATTAAGGATAATAAAAATGAATATCGTAACAGGTTTTTTTAATTTTTATTATGGTTTTATATAATAAAATGGTGAAATTTATCAGATTAAAATTACTTATATAGTAAGATTAAAATTGTAAAAAAAAGTAGGTATTAATTTATGTATTTTGTCGAAAAAATTACTTTTATTTTTTTTTGTAAGTAAATAAATATTACTTTTTCCTGAAATTATATTGAAATATAGTTAAAATGGTTAATGTCAATTTGTTACCATTTCATAAGAAACCGCTTTAAAACCATTGTTTTTCTCTCACAAAAAAAATATTTAAAGCTTAAAGAAATATTAATATCATTTTTAGTAATGTATTGTTGTAGTCAGTAAATAAAATATTGGTTTTACTGTGCGATATCTAATTTTTTAAATATTAAATCCCCAAATGCTATGAGAAAAATTACCTATGTGTATTTAGTTGTTGCTAAATTTTGTGCTCGAACAAAGCCTGTACTTATAAGTATGGTGCTTTTGTTTATTCTTTTTACTTATACCAATGTTTTCGCTACTTGGAGTGATAATGTTTACGGAAAGATGAGTAGTTACTTTCTTCCCGTAACAGTGCCTTGTAATACAGACTTACCGGTACCTATTACAAATTTAAATTATACAGATTTAGTAGCTACCTCCAATACTACAGGTTTGTGTTTACCAATTGTATGTGGGATTCAAGGTGTCTCTAATCTAGTAGATGCAAACGAAACAAATTTTGCGTCGGCGATTACGGCATTGGGAGTGGGAGTAACTCATACATTCAGGGTTACTGATAATACCTTAAGTGAATATTATAATTCAGGAAATTATGCTGGGTTTTTAATAGAAAACAGTTCAGTGGTTCAAGCCGATTTATTAAGCGCCATAGTGGTTAGAACTTTTTTGGATGGCGTAGAACAAGAGTCTAACACAAGTACGTCGTTAGCTGTTGTAAATAGTACTTTGTTGGCTTCAGGTAAATATTATGTTGGGTTTCATACCACCAAAGATTTCGATGCCATTGAAATATCAATTTCAAGTTTAGTTGGTATTGCATCTACTACTAGAATATATCATGCAGTTACAAGTAGTCTTTGTACTGGCCCAACTTTAGAGTGTAATACGCCTACCATGTTAGCAAAACCAAATTTCCCTGCACGTATTGTAGAGGAACATACAGGAATGGGCGGTTTGTTAACTTTAGGAAGTGTCGCAAATGCCATTGAAGCTATCGATTCCGACAGTAATACATATGCTAGTATTAATTTGAATGTTGGAATAGCAGGTTCTGGAAGTTTAGCCATTAAGGATGAATTTACAGACTATGTAGCCAATACCTACGTGGGTTTTGATATTGAAAATGCGTCTGTTTTAAATTTAGATTTATTAAATGGCATTACACTTAGAACTTACTTAGATGGTACTTTACAAGAAAGTAAAACGGGTAGTTCGGAATTATTATCAGTTGATAGTGGTTTGCTATTTACAGGAACGGAGCGTTCTCAAGTTGGTTTTGTAACAACATTGCCTTTTGATGAAGTTCAAATAAGCATCCAACAAACAGTTTCACTCGATTTAGGAAGTACACGAGTTTATGGTTTGGTATTAGAAGCTTTTTGTGAAGGCTCTCTGGAATGTAGTACGGCAACGCTGTTAAGCAATCCTTCACAACCCGTAATAATCAACAACAGCCGTACAGGAGTAGATGGTTTGGTTTGTGTAGGATGCGAAGTAGATAATGCCACCAATGTAATTAGTGAAAGTAACACAGATTTTGCATCCATAAATGTGGTGGCAGGTGTAGCTAATACTGCTTCTGTTTCTGTTGAAAATGTATTAGGGTCTTTCCCGGCCGGAAGCAATGCAGGATTTGTTATTAGAGATACCAATGATTTATTGGAAGTAGATTTATTAAACTCATTAACGGTAACTACCTATTTAAACGGTGCTGTTCAGGAATTTAAAACAGCAGCTAATTTATTAGCTTTAGAAGCCTTAGGTTTAATTAGTATTACTCCAACATCATCGGATGGTTTTTATTTAATAGGATTTCCAACCACTTTAGAATATGATGAAGTAAGATTAACAGTTGCATCATTAGTAGGTGTAATAAACTCAATAGAAGTATATGGTAGTTATGTGGATGCTTCCATAAAAATTGAAGGAACAGTTATTAACGAAACAGCTGTTAGTGCTTCAGATGGAAGTTTATCGGTAGCAGCATCAGGAGGAATACCTCCATATTCGTATTTATGGAGTCCTGGAGGACAAACATCAAGTTCAATTAATAGTTTATCACCCGGAACTTATTCTGTAACGGTAACAGATTCTAAAGGATGTAATGCTACTGCGGAATTCATAATTTATACAGATGGCGTTCAATATCCGGTACCCTGTAATACGGATGCACCAGTAGCCATTACAGCTGCAGGATTTACAGATTTATCTATAAATGAAAGTACTACAGGAGTTTGTGTTGTTGGCTGTGGTATTCAAAATGAAGACAACATCATTGACGCCAACCCAAATAACTATGCAACTGTAGCCACATTAGTAGGTTTAGGAATTACCCATACATTAACTGTAACGGATGGAACTTCGGGAGAGTTTTTTACAGCTGGAGGTTACGCAGGGTTTTTAGTAGAAAACAATTCAGTTGTTCAAGCAGATTTATTAAACGCTATAGTAGTTAGAACCTATCTAGATGGTGTGCTACAGGAAGTGAGCGGTAGTGGAACTTTAGTAGCTATCAATAGTGCTCTATTAGGAACAGACCAATATTATGTAGGGTTTTATACAACAATGGATTATGATGCTATTGAGATTTCTATTTCAAGTTTAGCAGGTGTTTTATCTACAACCAATATTTACCATGCAGTTACCAATAGTTTTTGTGCAGGACCAGATTTAGCGTGTAATACGGCAACCCAAATTACAAAATCAGATTTTCCAGTTCGAATTGTTGAAGAGCACACAGGTACTGGAGGTTTATTGGGTGTTGGAAGTGTTGCTAATGCTAATAACGCTATTGACTCTAATGAGAATAATTATGCCTCCATTAATTTACTTGCGGGCGTAGCAGCAAATGCATCCCTTGCTATAAAAGATGAATTGGCTGAATATCCAGCAAATACATTCGCAGGGTTTGATATAGAAAACAGCACAATTTTAAACACTGAATTGTTTGATGCTATAACCATTTCAACTTATTTAGATGGTGTTTTTGTAGAGTCTAAAACAGGAACAACCGAATTGTTACCGGTAAATTCTGGACTATTATTAACAGGAAGCGAATCGGTACGCGTAGGTTTTGTATCTACAGCACCTTTTGATGAAGTCCAAATTACCTTATCGCAATTGGTATCATTAAATTTAGGAAGCACTCGGGTTTATGGCATGGTATTGCAATCTTTCTGTGAAGGAATTATTAATTGTGATGCATCATATGTACCAAGTAATCCAGATGATTCTGTTATCATCAATAACTCACGCACGGGTGTGGACGGTTTAGCATGTGTAGCTTGTGAAGTAGATGATTCACAAAATGTAATAACGGAAAATAATACAGATTACGCCATGATGAATGTGGTGGCAGGTGTAGCAGGAACTGCATCTATTTCAGTAAAAGATGTACTTGTAGATTATCCTGCGGCTACTTTTGCTGGATTCGTAATAAGGGACACAAACAATTTATTGCAAGTCGATTTATTAAATTCATTAACCATAACAACTTATTTAGATGATGTTCAACAAGAACAACAAACATCAGGAAGCTTATTGGCTTTAGATGCTTTAGGTTTAATTAGCATCACACCAACATCTACAACTGGTTTTTATGTAGTTGGTTTTGATACATCAATGGCTTTTGATGAAGTAAGAATTACGGTAGCATCACTTTTAGGTGTGTTAAATTCGATAGAAGTTTATGGCGAATATATTGATGCCCGAAATAGTGGCTTTTGTCAAACTGCCGACATCGCTTTAATAAAAACAGCGGTAGTTAACGACGAAGATGCGAATGGCTGTAGCGATGCGGGCGAAACCATTACCTATACTTTTACAGTAAGTAATGAAGGGAATACTAGCATTACCAATGTGGTGATAACCGACCCGATGTTAACAGGAGCCATAGCATTGACATCTGGTGATACCGATTCGGACAATCAATTGGACGTTAACGAAACTTGGGTTTATACGTCAAATTACACCATTACCCAAGATAATATCGATGCTGGATTGGTTAGCAATCAAGCCACCGTTACTGGCACAAGTACAGGAGGAATGGCTGTAAGTGACTTATCGGATGATAACAGTGTTTTAGAAGACGATGCCACCAAAACCACATTATGCAGAACCCAAGCCATAGCCATTATAAAACAAGCTTCATTAAATGATGAAAATAGTAATGGTTGTAGTGAAGATGGAGAAACTATATCTTTCATTTTTACCGTATCTAATCAAGGAAATACCAGTCTAAGTACGGTTACTGTTACAGATCCGTTATTAACCGATCCTATAGTTTATAATTCTGGAGATACGGATGCTGATGGAAAATTAGATGTTGATGAATTATGGATTTTCTCTGGAACTTATAATATAACACAACCAAATGTAGATGCTGGAATAGTTGTTAATCAAGCTACTGCGGAGGCAATTTCACCTTCAGGCATAACAGTCACAGATTTATCGGATGATAATAGTGTGTTGGAAGACGACATACTAACGGTTTCCTTATGTCAAGCACCGGCAATAGCTGTTATAAATATAGGTGTTTTTAATGATGAAAACTCAAATGGATGTAGCGATGTAGGAGAAACAATAACCTATACTATAACAGTTACAAACCAAGGCAACACTGGGTTGTTAAATGTATCAGTTACAGACGCCTTATTGGGTGGAAGTTTAACATTAAGCTCCGGAGATTTGGATTCTAACAATATATTGAGTCTGGGAGAAATGTGGAGATATTCAGGGAATTACACCATAACCCAAGCCGATATAAATACTGGTTTTGTAACTAACCAAGCAACGGCAGAAGGTACTTCTTTGTTAGGTGTTATAGTTTCAGATGTATCAGATGAAAGTAGCATTTTGGAAAACGATGCAACACAAACTACTTTATGCCAATCTTCTGAAATTGCTTTAATAAAAACAGCTTCATTTAACGATCTTGATAATGATGGTTGTAGCAATGTTGGTGAGACTATTACTTATTCATTCGAAGTAACTAATCAAGGCAATTTAAGTATAGCTAGTGTTATTTTAACCGATGCATTTTTAGGAGGAACTATTGCATTGGCATCTGGTGATACCGATTCGGACAATGAATTAGATATCACCGAAACTTGGATGTATACAGCAAACTATACCATTACCCAAGCAAATATTGATGCAGGATTAGTAAGCAATCAAGCAACAGTTACGGGTATAGGCACAAGTGGTGTGAATGTAAGTGATTTGTCAGATAATGACAGTGTTTTAGAAAATGATGCTACCCAAACCATTTTATGTCGATCTGCAAATATCGCTTTAGTAAAAACAGGGGTGTTTAACGACGAAAATACTGATGGATGTAGCAATGTGGGCGAAACCATTACCTATACATTTAATGTTACCAATACAGGTAATAGTAGTATTGCCAATGTGGTGTTGACAGATACCATGCTGGGAGGTGCCATAGCATTGGCATCAGGTGATATTGATTCTGATAATCAACTGGATGTTACTGAAACATGGGTTTATACATCAAATTATGCCATCACACAAACTGATATTGATTTAGGAGTGGTAAGCAACCAAGCTGTTGTAGCAGGTGTAGGTACTAATGGTGTAAATGTAAGTGATCTATCCGATGACAATAGTGCATTGGAAGATGATATAACCGAAACAACCTTATGTATTCCAAACGCTATTTCTCTTGAAAAAGTAGGAGTGTTTAATGATGAAAATATGGATGGTTCAGTTCAAGTAGGCGAAACCATTACTTATTCGTTCACCATTTATAATACAGGCGAAACCATACTTTACAACATCACTTTACAAGACGATCTTCCGGGAGTGGTAATAAATGGTGGCTCCATTTTACAACTGCTACCAGGAGATGTGGATAGTACCACTTTCACAGCTACCTATACCATAACGGCACAAGATATTAGTAATGGTATGGTTACCAATCAAGCGGTTGTAGTTGCTGAAGATATATTAGGAAATCCGGTTACTGATACTTCAGACGACCCAACTAATTTAGATGATATAGACATTAATAATGATGGAGAACCCGATGATTCAACAGTAACAATTTTGCTATTGGTAACAAATCCAGACTTTGAAATTTTCAACGCCATGTCTCCTGACCAAGATGGATTAAATGATTTCTTTAGAATTGAAGGCATTGAAAAATATCCAGATAATAATCTTAAAATATATAATAGATGGGGTGTTTTAGTATATGAAACCGATGCTTATGGCATAAATGGTAAAGTGTTTAGAGGAATGTCTAACGGACGTGTAACAGTTGCTAAAAATGAGGCGCTACCTACAGGAACTTATTTTTACATATTAACACGCCTCGTTATCAATCAAGACCCATTGGTTGATAAAGGATATTTGTACATAAAAAGAAACTAAAAAACTCAAATCTCATGAAACATTATTTATTATTTCTATTAGTTTTTGTTAGTGTTAATTTAAGTTTTTCACAGCAAGATCCACAATATACCCAATACATGTATAATACCCAAGTTGTAAACTCAGGTTATATAGGCTCTAAAGACGCACTTGGTTTAGGGCTGTTGTACAGAACACAATGGGCAGGCTTTGACGGAGCCCCAAATACAGGAACATTTACGTTTAATTCACCTTTGGGCGAACTTAAAAGAAATGCCATTGGGTTTTCCATTGTAAACGATAGAATTGGTCCAGCTAACGAGACTAATTTTGTAATTGATTATGCTTATTCCATACTAGTATCAAATACTTCAAAAATATCATTTGGTGTAAAAGGAGGGCTCAATTTTTTTAATATAGATTACAATAAATTGAATATGTACGATGAATCCGATTGGCAATTTGATGATGGTGTTTATAAAAAATTACAACCTCAAGTTGGGGTAGGTATGTATTATAATACAGACAGAATGTACTTGGGGTTGTCCGTTCCAAATTTCTTAAGATCTGAACATTATAATTCAGGGAATGTTGATAATAGTAATGAGGATGCTATTGCCATAGAACGTTTACATTACTTTTTCATTGCAGGATATGTGTTTGATTTAAGCGAAAACGTAAAATTTAAACCGGCAACCATGTTGAAATGGGTTAGTGGTTCGCCACTACAAGCCGATGTATCTGCCAACTTTTTGTTTAATGATAAGTTCACGCTTGGTGCAGCCTACAGGTGGGACGCAGCTGTTAGCGCCTTGGCAGGATTTCAAATCAACAACCAATTCTTTATCGGTATGGGCTATGATTTCCAAACTTCAGACATAGAGAAATATAGTAATGGCTCATACGAACTGATTTTACGATTCGATGTGTTCAATAAAACCGAACGCATACTAACCCCAAGATTTTTCTAAACTTAAAAACCATGAAAAAAAATACATTTATAATATTATGCCTTTTGAGTTTTGGTGTTAACCTGATAATCTCAGCACAAGTAGCTAAACTGGAAAAAGCAAACTTAAAATATGATAAGTACGATTATATAGATGCCCGTAAAATCTATTTAAAAGTAGTAGACAATGGTTACCGTTCTGCTGAAATTTATAGAAAATTAGGCGATACGTATTATTTTAACAGTGAATATTCCGGTGCTGCAAAATGGTACTACAATCTTACAAAGGAATTTCCAGATGAAGCGCAACCAACCGATTATTTCAGAGCTGCAAAATGCCTAAAAACCATGGGGCAAATTGAAGAATATGAAAGGTTGATGGGAATTTATAAATCTAAAGGAGGAAAAGCAATTGGCGTTAACTCTTATAAAAATGTAGCCAACCCGTTGTTCAAAAAGCGGGTTCAAGATAAATCCTTCGAAATTGAAAAAATAGCTGTCAATACAAATTATTCAGATTTTGGTCCATCATTTTATGGCAACAGTATCGTTTTTGCCTCTAGCAGTAATTCCATGAATTCTATCGTGAATAAGTCTGCAGACCTATCAGGTTGGGACAATCAACCTTTTTTAGATTTGTATGAAGCAACTCCCGATGAGGAATTAAATTTAACAAATGCAGAACCTTTAATGGGCGATATCAATTCCCCTTACCATGAATCTACAGCTGTTTTTACCAAAGATGGAAACACCATGTATTTCACCAGAAACAATTACTTAAACGGAAAAAAAGGTAGAGATAAAAACCATGTAGTAAAGCTTAAAATATACAAAGCAACTAAAAACGGTAATACTTGGGGCAATGTAAAGGAGCTTCCTTTTAATAGCGATGGGTATTCTGTGGGGCATCCAGCGTTAAGCCCTAAGGAAGATAAACTTTATTTTGCATCCGATATGCCCGGTACTTTAGGAATGTCTGATATTTGGTATGTAAAAATATTGGGAGAAGATATTTATACCGAACCTGTAAATATGGGAGAAGTTATAAATACGCCGTCAAGAGAAACATTTCCATTTGTAAGTGCAGAAAATAACTTGTATTTCTCAAGCGATGGTCATACAGGCATAGGTGGTTTGGATGTTTTTGCTGTTACATTATTTGAAGAAGAAAAGGGACATGGTGAAATATCAACATTTGGTGACCCAATAAATAGTGAGAAGGATGATTTTAGTTTTATTATAAAAGAAGGAAGGATAGGCTACCTTGCTTCCAATAGAGATGGAAACGAAGGAAGTAAAAGTGACGATATTTACCAAATTTGGGAACGTTGCGAAATTACCATTCAAGGGCCCGTTACCGAAGAGGGAACAGGAAATTTAATTCCTAACGCCGAAGTAACTCTTATAGATAGTAATAACAATATCATAAAAACAATAACAGTGGGAGATGATGCTGTTTTTGCTTTTGCGTTAAATTGTAGCGAGCAATATCTAATAAGAGCTAAAAAAGAAGGATACAACCCAAATGAACAAGTCATAGAAACGCCAAAGAATCCAAAAACTATTGAGATGCCTATTACTTTGAACATACCTATGAGCTTAAAAATTTCCGATCCTTGTCCGCCTAACGATTTAGGATGTAGATTGACGCTTCAGCCTATTTATTTTGATTATGATAAATCGGATATTCGTCCAGATGCTGAAATTGAATTGGCAAAAATTCTAACAGCCTTAGAAGAATATCCAACCTTGAAAATCCATATAGAATCGCATACAGATTCCAGAGGAAAAGATTCATATAATTCAAAATTATCTGAAAGAAGGGCGAAATCTACGCTACAATGGTTATTTGATAAGGGTGTTAGTAAAAATAGATTAACAGCGAAAGGCTATGGAGAAACTCAATTGATTAACAAGTGTTCAAATGGGGTAGAGTGTACAGAGGAAGCACATCAACTTAACCGTCGGTCTATGTTTATTATTCAGGAATAGTTTAAATTAATAACGGTTTAATTTTATAATACCTTGTCTGAATTAGCAGGCAAGGTATTATACTTTATAAAAAAGAACTTTTCTGCTACTTAAAACCACAGTCTATTTTGTAATTTTGTTTTCTATGGAAGAAGAAAAAGTAATTCTTGTTAACGAAAACGACGAACAAATAGGCACCATGCCAAAAATGGAAGCACATGAAAAAGCATTGTTACATCGGGCTTTCTCGGTATTTGTTTTTAATGATAAAAAGGAGTTGATGCTCCAGCAACGTGCGGCACATAAATACCATTCACCACTTTTGTGGACCAATACTTGTTGTAGTCACCAACGTGTTGGTGAAACCAATATACAAGCAGGAAAGCGACGTTTAATGGAAGAAATGGGCTTTGTTGTAGATTTAGAAGATTCCATTTCATTTATCTACAAAGCGCCATTTGATAATGGCTTAACCGAGCATGAATACGACCATGTTTTGTTGGGAACCTATAACGGTGAACCCAATATCAATCCAGATGAGGTTGCTAGCTGGAAGTGGATGCCGCTGGAAGCTGTTAAAAATGATATTTTAAAACACCCAGAACTTTACACCGAATGGTTTAAAATAATTTTTGATAAATTCTACTCACATATAAATATTGCAAAATGAAGGTAACCGTAAGTAGAAAGGCGCATTTTAACGCAGCACACCGCTTGTACAGAAAAGATTGGGAACATGAAAAGAACGACGAAATTTTCGGAAAATGTAATAACCCAAATTTTCATGGGCATAATTACGAGCTCATTGTAAGCGTTACTGGTGAAATTGATAAAGAAACAGGCTATGTTATTGATATGAAAGTTTTAAAAGACATCATTAAAGATGAAGTTGAAGATGCTTTCGATCATAAAAATTTGAATGTTGAAGTACCAGAATTTCAAGATTTAAACCCTACAGCTGAAAATATTGCAGTAGTAATTTACAACAAAATAAAGCCCAAGCTAGATGTTAAATTAAGCTTAGAAATCACGCTTTATGAAACCCCTCGTAATTTCGTTTCATATTCAGGAAATTAAAGACATCATTTTATAAAAAAGAAATTCCCAAGAGTTTAACTTGGGAATTTTATTTAGCAAGCAGTCCTGTTTGCGCTTTCGTACGTTTTCTCTAAGGGAAAATCGAACAGTGCACTACAAATCCGTTCTTGGTGGTTTGTATTGGATTTTGCTTTTGTAACGGTTATATTTACCCAATAGCCATCTTTATCTTGTTTTACTAATTGAGCTTGAATGGTAAGTTTATCGTTTACAAATGCGTTTTTGTACATTTTAAATTTGAAATCTCCAATGTTAGGAATGTCTTGTAAATAAAATTCTTTTACAGGGTAACTGGCAACCGTTTTTATTTTATCGTAAAGTACATGAGGCAATAAAAAACCGTTTGCATTACTTATTTCTTTTGTTACTAAAAATGGGGTGTTTATATGATGTGCTTTCATAAGATTGTTTTTTTATGGGTATAATAATAAAGGTGTTAAGTGGTGTGTATGGTACGTGCTATACATAACATTTGTACATACAACGGCATTTAATAAAAGTTGAAATTTCTGGGTAATCGATTTTAGTGTTTTCATAATTTTTAATGATTTAATTGATTTAAAATAAAAAAGGTGCCTTTAAAAAAAGCACCTTTATAGTTATAGATAAAATTGTATTATTTAACGTTTATTCAAGATGCATATAAGCTTTGGTTTTAAGCATAAAAAGGGTAGCCGATTTATCCTGTTGATAGACACGGTTACAAATTTGGCTATATGACATCTTTATTGCATTCATTGCAAACCAAATGTAGTAATTTTTTTTATAAATTAGTGTTCTTTTATGAGAATTTTGTATAATATTAATGTAATTTTGCATCAAAATTAAATATTGAATTATGGCAAATGTTAGAAACCTAAAAAAAGACATTAATTATGTTTTAGGTGATATTATAGAAGCAGCTTATGTTTGGGAATTAACGAACGCAAGCAAAGACACAAAAAAGAGTGAAGCAGTTATTGATGAAGCTATCGTTACTTTTGATGAATTAATTTCTAAAGTGAATGCTAAGAATGTTGAGAACCCAAAAGCTCATTTTAAGGCTATTAGCGCAGAGTTGGAAACTAAGGGAAATGCGTTAATTGAAAAAATTAATAAATTATCATAAAATTTTTACTGGAGTGCTTGCAAATTTAATTTTTGCGTTTATATTTGCACCCGTAAAAACGCCGATGTAGCTCAGCTGGCTAGAGCAGCTGATTTGTAATCAGCAGGTCGTGGGTTCGAGTCCCTCCATCGGCTCTTAATTTAAGCCTCTCCATTTGGAGAGGCTTTTTTATTTAAATTATTTGGGCCCACCTTCAATATTAGCTTTTATATAAGCCAAAAAAAGACCTTTCATTTTCTGAAAGGTCTTTTTTCTTTTTATATCGTGTTTTATTATTTCTCCGATTGTTTTATTTCATCAATAAACCCTTGTAATTCCTTCCCGTATTTTGAGGCCTTCACTTTAGGTGTTAAAGAATTGTTTATAGTATCTAGATATTTAACTTGAGCGTTATAAATTTCTGTGAGTGCTAGGTAAGGGGCTACTTCACTGTCTTTATGGTTTAAAGCAAAATTAACGGTGAATAAATAACGACGTTTTAAATTACTATCCGATTTTTTTTGAATGTCCTTGGATTTAGAAGTATCGCCTTTTTTTAATGCTTCAAATTTTTCTTTGATCAAATCTAAATCTTGTTCATTAAATCGGGATCTCATCAATTTATATTCTTCAAATATTTTTTGTTGTTCAGAGCCATTAATTTTTGCACCAAACCCAAAACTTTTAACAAAGGTTTTTATTTCTGTAATTCCCTTATCAGCAAAAAATTCAATTTTATCTTTCTCAGAACTGTTTTTATCTAAAAATAGATAGAAAACTTCGGGCGATTCTAAAGTTGATGCGTGTAATGTAATATCCGATTGCCCAGTTACTGAAACTGTATCGATAGTAATAAGGTTATTGTTTTTTATTTTCTTTAAATAAATAACACCTTTTTTTAAACCATCTACTTGTACTTTTACTGTTAAATCGTTTTGTTCCTTGCTGCAAGCAATAATTAACAACGATAGGAAAATGTATGCTACTTTTTTCATTAATTGATTTTATTTTTTAGAAGGCAAATATCTTATAATTATATTTTAAAAGCTAACAGCTAGTTGCTAATTTCTGAGATTCCTAGTTTATGTGTTTTTATTGAAATTTATTTTTTATTTTATAATTGAATTTTGCTTTTTGGCACAGAAATTGTTATTTGAATAACAATTATAATTCATACGTGGTTTATTGAGTGGTTACTTTAAACTTTGAATAGTAATTCATATTTTAGTTGGTTAGTTAGTAAAAAGGCATCCCCAAAAAGGATGCTTTTTTTATTTAAAATCATTTTTTAAATATGTATTTCATCGGTGAAATGCAATATTTCATCCTTAAATGTTAAAATTATATGTATTTTATCGATTTATAATGTATTTAATCGTTGATATTCATTTTTAATTATATCTTTGAAGAGTACTAAATAACATACTTTTTAGTTCAATGGATTAATTAATTAATATTTGCATTATGTAGTTGAAATAGAGACCCTAAATCTACTTCATAATAAAAAAAGCAAATGAGAGAAAACCGAGTTTGAGGGAACTCGGTTTTTTTATGCTTTATATTTTCCTAAGTTTTTTACTTTTATAAGTCGAAATAAGAATAAGCCCAATACATAAGTAAAAACTGCAAAGGAATTCTTGAAATAAGTACCCATTTTGGTAATCCTGCTGAAGCTTTTTTGCTGGAAAGCATGTAAAAGTGTACCAACAAAAAGACTAAAAGCATTATTATGATAAAAACAATGGCTATGTTTTTTACCGCAGGGATACATACCATAATCCCCAAAAATACTTCTGCAACACCACTTAAATACACCAATAATTTATGTTTGGGTATATAATAAGGCATAATGCGTGTATAAAGTTTTGGTTTTATAAAGTGATTGATTCCTGCCACAATATAAAGTGCAGCCATTGCGTATAAATGCCAAGGATATTCCATATTAAAATTTAATTTTTTCTAAATTAGCATAATTAGAATTGGATATGAAATATTATATAACGTTTTTATTTGCATTTTTTTGTTTTGGAATGTTCGCGCAATTGCCACAGGGTTTTGTATATGTAAAAACTATCATTCCAGATTTAAAGGTAGATTTAAAGTACAATACTGAAAACAATTTTGTTGGTAAGCGTGTAGATGGTTACCAATCGAATAAACTCATATTAACCAAAGAATCTGCTTTGGCTTTGAAAAAAGTACAAAAAGCATTGCTGGATAAAAATTTATGTTTAAAAGTGTATGATGGTTACAGGCCACAACGCGCTGTAAACCATTTTATGGCTTGGGCAAAAGATTTGAATGATACCATTAACAAGGCAAATTATTATCCTGATGTTGATAAATTGAATTTGTTTGCTGAAGATTATATTGCTAAAAGATCGGGACATAGCAAAGGCAGTACCGTAGATGTTACAATCATTGATGGCAATACCGGAGAACCGTTGGATATGGGCAGTGCCTATGATTTTTTTGGGAAAGCATCTTGGACCGATTATAATAACATTACCGATACCCAAAAGGCTAATAGAAAACTATTGTTGGAAGTAATGACCAAACATGGTTTTGTGAATTTCTATAAAGAATGGTGGCACTATACATTAAAAAACGAACCATTCCCGAATACTTATTTCGATTTTCCAGTAAAATAAAAAACCTGCCTTTTAATTAGCAGGTTTTGGTTTTTTATGAAGAGGTGGTTTCTCTAGTTTCCAATTCTTTTCGCATTTGCTTGATGGTCAATGTACTTCCATCATGGCTCCATCCCGGTGGCCCAAAGGCATACATGAATTTGTGATATAAATTCGGACTCTTTTTCATATCACTCCAAATGTCTTTATATTCATGGGTTAAAATCACCAACGGATTATAAGAATTTGGTGGTTTTGTAACACCATATTCAATATCTATACCCTCATCAAGTTCTTTCCAGGTACCAAATATCTTATCAAACATATTTAAAAAGCCACCATGATTCTTATCCATATACTCTAAATTTTTAGCATGGTGTACTTGGTGCATGGTGTGTGTATTGAAAACTTTTTCAATAATCCCCATTTTGGGAACGTAAGTGGAATGTAACTGAAATTGCCAAAGTGCCTCAATACCTAAACAGACAATCACCATTTCCGGTGGAAAACCAATGGCGGGTATCCACATATAAAAAAACGGTTTATATAATATAGTAAACCAACCGTTTCTAACAGCGGTTCCTAAGTTGAAATTATCGGAAGAATGGTGCACAATATGGGCTGCCCATAAAAAACGCACCATGTGGTTTTGCCTATGAAACCAATAATAACTGAAATCGTCTAAAAATTGGCAAGCAATCCAAACATACCAAGCATATCCAAACGATTCGTACCCTAAAATATTGGTGCGAACGCCATCTATTAAGGGGTTGCATACTTCGTAAATATAATTGAAAATAATAATGGCAGAAATAGTTTTAACCAAAGGTGCTAAAATTACCGAGCCTATGCCCATAGTTAAACTAGAGCCTAAATCTTTCCACTTATAAAGGTCTTTGTGGTCGTGGGTTTTGCTGTAAGTAAGTTCTAATAAAATAAGACCTAGAAAACAGGGGATACCATACACTAACGGATTCGTAAAATTCATTTATTAATAAATTTTAGAAGCGTTGGAAGGGATAATAGAATTTTGATAATGTATTTATTTTTGGTGAAGATACTTATTAAATAACGGAATTCCGAAGATTTTAGTACCAGCGTTTCTTTTTCTTTTTGGAAGCTTCACTTTTACGTCCTTTTTTATGTTTGCTTTTTCCGGGCGTTCGGTGGATTTCTTTTTTAGCTTTTGGGTCTAACGGATAGGGATGGTCTTCAATAACATCCAATTGCAATTGGATAAGTTGCTGAATGGTTTGTACATAGGTTTTTTCATCGGCAGAACAAAACGAATAAGCCGTTCCCAATTTTCCGGCTCTGGCGGTTCTACCAATACGGTGCACATAAGTTTCGGGTACGTTGGGTAAATCGAAATTAACCACCGCATCCAATTCATTAATATCAATACCACGTGCCGCAACATCGGTGGCAATTAAAATATTTACGTTATTGCTTTTGAAGTTTTTTAAAGCGTCTTCCCTTAAATTCTGGCTTTTATCACCATGTAAACTATCTACTTTATAACCGTTTTTCTTTAGTGTTTGTTCCAGTTTTTCTACACCAAATTTGGTACGTCTAAAAATAAGGATACTGCCTTTAATGGTGTTTCTTAGTAAGTGTAAACACAATTCCATTTTATTGCGTTTCGGTACATAATACAACACCTGATTCACGTTTTTTGACGTAGATGAATTTTGCGCCACCTCCACACGTTCCGGTGCATTCAAAATCGTGTTTGCCAATTGTTCTACTTTAAAAGGAATGGTTGCCGAAAACAATAAAATATTCTTTTCATGCATGCAAAGGCGTTCAATTTTTTTCACATCATCAATAAAACCCATGTCCAGCATCAAATCGGCTTCATCCAAAACCAAGGTTTCAATATAATCAAGGTTTACAACATCTTGTTTGTGCAAATCGAGCAATCGCCCCGGGGTTGCAATTAAAATATCAACCCCTTTTCTAATAACATCTATTTGAGGTTCTATAGAAGCACCACCAAAAACAACCGTTGTTCTTAAGTTGGTATAAGTGCTGTATTTTTTGAAATTTTCATTTATTTGAATGGCTAATTCACGTGTGGGACTTACTATCAACGCTCTGATTTTTTTACTTTTTTTAGTGGCATCTTGCTTATCGAACAACATTTGTAAAATAGGCAATGCAAAAGCAGCGGTTTTACCGGTACCAGTTTGGGCAGACACAATCACGTCTTTTTTTGCCAAAACTAAAGGAATGGTTTTTTCTTGTACCAAAGTTGGGTTGTCGTAACCTGCCTCGGCAACGGCTCTTAAAATAGGTCTGTTAAGTTGTAAGTCTTTAAATGACATGAATTATAATTTGCTACAAAGATACATAAAAGTTAATCGGGTAATTTTCACCCGTTGTGTGTAATTTGAAAGTTTATTATGAAACTATTTTTTCATGTTAAATATATGTCAATTGATTGCATTATGTCAGTCTGAGCTTGTCGAAGACTTTTAAAATGGCACTTCGACAAGCTCAGTGTGACATCGAACACCCATTTGGCAAAGAAAAATAAATACAAACAAAGGGTTCTTTTTGGACCTAACATTTTCTAATTTTACAATCAAATAATAAGAAGCGCAATTACCTATGGTACAATACAACCCCAAAGATTGGATTACCTTTATTTTTAGATTTCACAAGTCGGATACATTTAGGAAATTGTTTCCTTTGATGATATTCATCGGTATTTATACCTACGGCGTAGGCTATTTGGAACTTGAATATTGGAAACTTTCTGAGAAAAACCATTTGTCAAACATTACGGTTATGCACGGTATGTTGGGGTTTGTAATTTCCTTATTGTTGGTTTTTAGAACCAATACGGCTTACGACCGATGGTGGGAAGGCAGAAAATTATGGGGTGCATTGGTAAACAACAGCCGAAATTTAGCCATAAAACTGCATGTTATTTTAAAAGATGAACACGATAGAAGCTATTTTGAAAAGCTAATACCAAGTTATGCTTCTATTTTGGTGAAACATTTAACCAACAAAGAAACCAGCTTGCAACTTTTTGATGATGTCCATTTACAGATAGACAAACACACACACCACCCAAACCAAGTGGCTAAAATGATTTTCCAAAAGGTGAACGATTTATACGAACAGAAAAAAATTACGGGCGACCAGCTTATTATATTAAATGCCGAAATACAATCGTTTACCGATATTTGTGGCGCTTGCGAACGTATTAAAAACACACCCATTCCGTATTCGTACAGTGCGTTTATTAAAAAATTCATCTTTTTTTACATCATGACCCTGCCTTTTGGCTACGTGTTTAGCTTAGGCTATTATGCCGTACCCGTGGTGGTTTTTGTTTTTTATGTATTGGCAAGTTTAGAATTAATTGCCGAAGAAATTGAAGACCCTTTTGGTTTTGATGCCAACGATTTGCCCATTGAAAAAATAGCAGCAAATATTAAAAAACATGTGGAGGAGGTGTTTTGATAGGGCATAAAATATAACTTGTTATAGGTGTTAAATTTTTTGTTAGTTTTAGATTCCAACCTGCCTAATCCAATCTCTAATTAATGTCCCTATACGTGCTAAATCTTGTTCAGATAAGTCGCCACTATGCATGATTACATTTCGAGACCTTTCAAGAGTTTTTATAATTTGTTGTGCCCATTCTAAGGATATAATATGTGGTTCGAAATATACCCAATTATCTCCACGCATTATTGTTATTAAATCTCCAAACTCGGTGTAGTTTATAAATTTATCTCCTCGTTGGGTATGCCATCGGATTTTATCTTCTTCTTCTTTTCTCGATTCCGCTTTTTCTCTAACCTTATTGGGTACACATTCTTCCCACCATTCCGCACCTTTTTCTTCAACAAGTTTTTGAGTTACAAATTCTCTAATACTATTTTCAAAAGCACAAATTGCCGTATATACAAAAGACATTTTTTTAGAATTAGCCACATATTCTTCTGGTAATTCATTTATACAAAGAAGATTGTTAATTTGATCCTCATCAACTTTACTAAATGATTTTTTATCTTTTGCTTGTGTGCTTTCTAAGGCTTGTTTTGTTAGAATTCCTTTAAAAACAAAAGAATATAGAGGGTCAGAGATCATAATAAATGCTCTTTTAATGATTTGAAAATAGCGTCGAAAACAGCTATGTCTTTTGTTTCTGGAAGATGAATTTGAATGTTATAATGCATTTCCGTGGTTATTTGTTTATTAATAATTTCTCCGATTTGTTTTGGATTATCGTATTTTGGTTCTTCCTCAGTTTGATATTCCTGAGAGTCAATTTTAGAAAGTGAAGTGTTTGAGAAATCAGCCAAATTAGATAAATCTTTAAAAGTATTTGCCATTAAATCAAGAACTTTGTCAGTTTTTCTACCTTGGAAAATAGTTTTCATTTTGTTTTTGACTTCACTCTTTGTCATTTTTTGAGCGTTTTTATTAAGCTGAAACAAATCGGAATATGCATCTTTAATACATTCTCCTAGGACTTTTTTTGTTCTTGTCTGATCTATAAATGCAAAATAAGTTTCTGTTGGTACCCCATTTCCATCAAGTAAGCCTAAATCTTTAAATAACTTTAGGTAAAGACGGTCATTCGTACTTTTATATCCCAATTGCTCTATAAATGCGGTTGTAAATTTATCAGGAGCCTGAGCATTTACTACGCTATCGATTATAGAATTAAGATTTTTAGTTGTAATTAAATAGCTTTCTATCAATGACATATTTTTATATTTAAATTCGTGGAAATGTTTGAATAAACTTTTGAAATAGTTTTATTTACGAATTTAGATGTTTTTTCTGATTATTCAAACTGAAAATTCATCACAGTACCAACAACCCATTATCCCGTAAAACATTCATAGGTTTCGAAAACCAAAACAATTCAAAATCTTCAAATTGGGTTTCAAAATCTTTTTTTAATTCTGAAAAGGAGGGAAGTTGGTTGTTGTTTATGTTTAAAGCGTCTAATTGGTTTAAAAACCAGCTGCCTTTATCTTTATCTAAAGTAATATCAAACGTATCGGTTGTGGTATGAAAGGTGAGTTTTAGCGAATAAAATGTATTGCCTTTTTTCGATTTAGATTGTTCGGTTACTAAAGGTTTGGTGCCCAACCACATAATTTTTGCGGTGGGTTTTATGTTGAAATTGGTTTCGGTTTCTAAACACTGGTAGATAAAATCGGGATTGATCGTGGTTTTTGGTATTTTAAAATCGAACCAATCCTGCAACGGCATGTCGAAGCCAATACCGTGCATAAAATTGAAAAGTGATTTTTTTAACCCGAAACTAAATTGGCTGTGGTCTATACCTGTGGTATCGGTAAAGTCCACATCGTTATTGGCAAAGGTGATGTTTTTTGTGTTGGGAATGATGTGATAATCAGCCGGATTTAACCCTATTGGGCTATGCGCCGTTAATGCAAACTGGTGCCAAAACCCCGATTGCAACACGCCAATTTCGAATAACTGACGCACCATTTCCAAACTATCCACCGTTTCTTGTATGGTTTGCGTGGGGTAGCCATACATTAAATAGGCATGCACCATCATGTTGGCTTCGGTAAAATTGCGGGTTACTTGCGCCACTTGTGCTACGGTAACGCCTTTGTCTATGAGTTTTAATAAGCGGTCCGAAGCCACTTCCAAACCACCAGAAACCGCAATACAACCCGATGCTTTTAGCAACAAACATAAATCTTTGGTGAAGTTTTTTTCAAACCGGATGTTAGTCCACCAAGTAACGGTCAATTTCCGTTTGATGATTTCCAGGGCCAAGGCTTTCATAAGGGCAGGAGGTGCTGCTTCATCTACAAAATGGAAGCCGGTTTCCCCAGTTTGTTCTATAAGTTGTACCATACGGTCTACCAATAATTTGGCAGCAATGGGTTCGTAAATTTTAATGTAGTCTAGAGAAATATCGCAAAAAGTACATTTTCCCCAATAGCAACCGTGTGCCATGGTGAGTTTGTTCCAACGGCCATCGCTCCATAAACTGTGCATGGGGTTGGCAATTTCAATAACCGAAATGTAGTCTTTCAACAATAAATCGGAATAATCGGGGGTGCCAATATCTGCTTGTTTGTAGTCTGGTTTGGTGCTGTTGTTTTTGTAAACGACTGCGCCGTTTTCTAATATAAAAGTGCGCTTGTACTCCCCTCCTTTGGAGGGGTTGGGGGAGGATAATAATTCGATGGGTAATTCACCATCATCTAAGGTGATAAAGTCAAAAAATTCGAATACCCTAACATCGGTTACGGACCGTAATTCAGTATTTGGAAAACCGCCACCCATGGCTACTTTTATGTTTGGGTAGTTGGTTTTTATGTGTTGCGCACAACGAAAAGCACTGTATAAATTCCCTGGAAATGGTACTGAAAAACATACCAATTTGGGTTGGATGCTTTTTAGTTTGCCATCTAGGATTTTTAAGGTGATGTCGTCTATAAAAGTGGGCTCGTCTTGTAAATGTGCATAGAGTTCATCAAACGCATTGGCACTTTGCCCCAAGCGTTCGGCATAACGACTGAAACCAAAATTGGGATCGATGCATTCAATGATAAAATCGGATAAATCTTCTAGATACAAGGTGGCCAAATGTTTTGCCTTGTCTTGCATGCCCATGGAACCGAATGCCCAGTCTAAATCGTCTAACTGGTTGAAACGGGAAGCACGGGGTAAAAAATTATCAGTGCAAATTTGTCTGGCAAGTGTTGGTTTTTTGCCTTGAAGAAAGGCGATAATATCTTCTAACGGTTGTAAATAGGCATGTTTTAAAGCGTAAATGCGTTGGCAATTTTCTGACTGGATGCTGTTGTTTTCAAAAGCAATTTCGAAAAGGTCTTGAAAGGTGTCTTTTTTGAAAAGTTCTAAAATGACTTCAATGCCCAAATCGGATTGAAATGCACTAATGTTTTTGGTATTTAAAAAACCTTTTAGGTATGCCGTTGCAGGATACGGTGTGTTTAATTGCGTAAACGGTGGCGTGATGAGTAAAAGGTCTTTCAAAATGTGGTATTAAAATATATGGCAAATATAATTGAAAACTTGTACTTGTAGCATTCAATATCGCGCAAAGGCGCAAAGCCGCGAAGAATCTAAGTTGCAAAGTTTCAATGTTGAAAAGTTGATAGTGAAAATTCTTGAAGTTACCGTTTTGGTTGAAATTGGTTTTTTAGTTTTCCTAACACCTAACACCTAACACCTAACACCTAACACCTAACACCTAACACCTAACACCTAACACCTAACACCTAACACCTAACACCTAACTCCTAATCGTTCTCTCACTATTTAAAATTTCAGCAACCGCTTGCAAGTATGCTTTTTTATTGCCTGCTTTTTTGATTTTTTTATAGGTTTTTTGCGGATTGGAAAAGGACTGCGAAAAGTATTCCCAGAAGCCCAACATTTTCATTTTAATAGGGGTTGGTCCAGAAAGTGCCGCATCGTATTGTTGGTAGATGGTATCGTGAAATTCGCTAAAAATTTGCCAGCGGTTTTGGGGGTATTCGGTAGTATTGTTTTTAATCATGCTGGGTAAAAACGGGTCTGCTATGAGTCCGCGACCAATCATGAAATGGTTGATGCTTGGGAAACGCTCCTGCATCTCTTGAAACTTGGTAACCGAAGTGATATCACCATTATAATACAGTTTGTGTTTGGTGCTTTCCACACATTTTTGAAAGGCTTCTAAATTAACGCCGCCTTTGTACAGTTGCTTGCCAATACGTGCATGTATGGCGATGTTTTTAAGCGGATAGTTATCAAGAATGGGGAATACATCTAAAATTTCTTCAGGGTTTTCGTAACCCATGCGCATTTTCATGGACACGACAACGTCGGTTTCGTTATGTGCGCGTTCCAAAATGTGATTTATTTTTTCGGGGTTGCATATTAGTCCGGAGCCCATGCCTTGTTTGGTAACCATGGGGTAAGGACAGCCCAAATTCCAGTTAAGTTCTTTATAGCCCAATTCCTGAATGTATTTAACAACGAATAAAAACTCGTCGGCATCATTCGTCATGACTTGCGGAATAACTTCTAATGTGGCATTGTTTTCGGGGTTTAAATCGCGTTGGTACGACGACTTTATAACCATTTTACCATCTAACCGAATGTAGGGTGCGTAAAAGGTATCGATGCCACCAAAAAAATGATGGAAGGCGTTGCGAAACCTAAAATCGGTAAAACCCTGCAACGGGGAAGAAAGTAATGTGATGGCCATTTGAAAATTGTGTTGTGCAAATATAGGGGGGAAATATGAATTACGAATTACGAATTGTGAATTACGAATTCGCTGTTAATGGCTATTTTATATACTCACTTAATTTATCTCTTTTGTATTGAGGAAGTGCATCGATATTTATTGCTAATTTTAGGTGGTCTTGATTTCTGTTTTCAGAAAAAAGCAATTTATGAAACTGCGCTGTGGTTAAGCTGTTTTTTGCTTTTTCTATAAGTTGGAAATGGTCGCCTGTTTTTACGAAGCCTTCTTCTAAAATACGAACGTAGGTACCGGGGCAACCGTGTTTAACAAATTGTTTTAAAACTCTTTGTGTGCCGAATTTTACCCCAAATTTATAACAAGGTTCTCGCGGTTGGGTTATTTGTACCAATGCCGAACCTAGTTTGTAAATATCACCTATATGAATTTTTGTTTCATCTAAATCTTTTACGGTTAGGTTTTCGCCAAACATGCCCCAATTCCAATCTAAATTCGGGTATAGGTTTTTCCAGTAGGCATAATGGTTTTCTGAAAACAAATAACATGCTTTAAACTCGCCACCGTGGTTTTCTCTATCTGAAACTTCATCACCCTTAACGGTTTCTTTACCTAAATAAATAGGTTGGTTTGTGGGCGTTTTGTAGATGCCTGTAATAACTGTTTCGCCATCAAAAATAATGGTGGTAGGTTTTGCTATGTTGGTGGATATGACTTGCATGGATTAAAAATAATAAAAATAGGCTGTCTGAAAAGTGCAAAAATTTTATTTGTCAGGTTGAGCTTGTCGAAACCGATATTGATCATCGGTAAATTGAAATATTTCGACAAGCTCAATATGGCATAGAACTACACTTTTCAGACAGCCTCTTCGTATAAAATGTAAAAATTAGCCTTTAATTAACCGATAGGAGTTCTACATCAAAAATTAATACAGAACCACCAGGAATGGTATAATAATCATCATTTCCATAACCTAAATGCGCAGGAATTAACAATATACCACTGCCGCCTTCTTTAAAATAGGTGATCCCTTCGGTCCACCCTTTTATAACCTGTTTTAAGTTCGTTGTGTATCCTTCAGTATTTTCATCAAACACATTACCATTTAAAAAATAACCTTTATATGCAATGGTTACATTACTAGAGGTGGTAGGTTGTGCGCCTGTGCCCGGAGTATCGATAACATAATATAAACCCGAGCTGCTTTTTTGGGCTGTTAAATTGTTTTCAGCAATATACGCTTGAATTTGTTCATCGTTTTTAACTACATAATCTACCGTTTCATCTTTGCTACAAGCTGTAAATAGCACTAGAGCAACGGTTAATAATAAAATGTTTTTCATATTTTTTTTAGCAAATATAATTTAATCCATTTATGCAAAAGCATATTTGTCTACCTTTTTAAAGCTAAGTATTCTGTTTCCGTTCTCATCGTAAAAATATAGATTTAGTTTGTCTCTTTGGTAGCTTACTACATTGTTTAATGCTTCATTATATGTATCGGGAATATTCATATCAAAACACATTTTTCTGGTTGAAGCTATGGCGCCAAATATTATGTTTTCTGAAGTTATATCTTTAATATCGCCTGTGTAATTATTGCACCCGTCGTTACCAAACACTCTCATTTCTGTAAGGTTTATTTCTAAACTTGGTGCTTTTTCTGTTGAAGTAATGGCTTCTTCATTAATATGTGTCACTACCCAAATATCATGCAACGCTATTTTTGTGTCCTGTTTTTTTTCAAGAACTTCAATAAGTTTGTATGAGATGGAAGACGCATCAGCAGGTATGTTTTTTTGTTCTTTAGGAGTTTCTGAAACTTTAATTTTTTGATAGTAACCGGGTTCAAAAGTAAATCCGTCTATAGGGGCATAAAAATAAGTCCATTGTGCTTGTTCTAAATCATCACCTTTAAAAACTTGTAGGCATTGTGTTTTTCCGGCACCTGAATCGCATTTTTTTTTGGTACTATTTACCCAATACGTATTTGATTTTGTAGATGAACAAGACGTGTTTAAAATAGCTAAAAGTATGATGGCGGTAATTGGTTTTAAAATTGACATAGTTTCTTTTTTGTATTGATTTTTTTATGAATTTCAAAGGTCTTGCCAATTTTATAGTTTTTAAGTTAAAGAAATGTTATTATATGATTTTATATTTTAGGCCATAAAAAAACCACTTTGTTTTTGCAAAGTGGTTTTGGTTTTTATAAAATACTGAAACTATTTCAGTTTTGAACTGTTTATAAATCTAAACAGTCTAAAAATCTATTTAATCATCTCGTAACTACGTTTGATGAACTTGGTAAGTTCTTCACCTTTTAGCAAGCCTTGAGATAAACGCGCTAAATCTAAACTTTGGTTAATTAAACGCTCTTGTTTGGCTTTTGTTTTGGTTTCTAAAATCTCACCAACCAATTTAGAGTTTGTGTTCACTACCAAGTTGTACATTTCTGGCATATTGCCAAACATATTCATACCACCACCAGTTGCTTGCATTTCTTTCATACGGCGCATAAATTCTGGTTGTGTGATAATGAATGGTGACGCATCACTATCCATAGATTCTAATTGTACCATGAATTTTTCAGAAGGAATCACTTCTTTTAAAAGCGTTTCAAGTTCAGTTTTTTGTTCATCGGTCAATTTAGAAATTTTGGTTTCTTCCTTCTTGATTAAATTATCAATATGGTCGCCATCAACACGAGCAAAAGAGATGTTTTCTTTAGAAGTCTCTAGTTTTTGGATTAAATGTGATACAATGGGCGAATCCAACAACAGTACCTCATAACCTTTTGCTTTAGCTGTTTCAATGTAGGCGTGTTGCGCATCTTTGTTAGAAGCATATAAAATAACAAGCTTATCATCTTTATCAGTTTGGTTTGCTTTTATCTTATTGTATAATTCATCGTAAGTATAATGGGTGCCATCTACGGTTGGGTACAGTGCAAAATCACCTGCTCTTTCAAAGAATTTTTCTTCAGAAAGCATACCGTATTCAATCACAATTTTAATATCGTTCCATTTAGCTTCAAAATCTTCACGGTTATTATTGAATAACGATTTTAATTTATCGGCCACTTTTCTGGTGATGTAAGATGAAATCTTTTTAACCGCACCATCAGCTTGTAAATAACTACGTGATACGTTTAATGGAATGTCTGGAGAATCGATAACACCACGAAGCATGGTTAAAAACTCAGGAACAATGCCTTCCACGTTATCGGTAACATAAACTTGATTTTGGTACAGTTGGATTTTATCTTTTTGTATTTGCATGTCGTTAGACAATTTTGGGAAATACAAAATACCAGTTAAGTTGAACGGATAATCTACGTTTAGGTGGATGTTAAATAAAGGCTCTTCAAATTGCATTGGGTACAACTCGCGGTAGAAGTCTTTATAATCTTTGTCTTCTAAATCTGCTGGCTGTTTTGTCCAAGCAGGAGTAGGGTTGTTGATGATGTTATCAACTGTGATTTTACGATGAGGTTCTTTAGTTTCCTTACCGTCTTTATCTTTAATCGTTGCAGGTTCGTGCTCTGGGTCGTTAATTTCTTTGGTTCCAAATTTAATAGGAATAGGCATGAATTTGTTATATTTTAATAACAGTTCTCTAATTCTGCTTTCTTCTAAAAATTCGGTAGAATCATCTGCAATGTGAAGGATGATTTCAGTACCTCTATCTTCTTTAGTACCTTCTTCCAAGGTAAATTCCGGAGACCCATCACAAGACCAATGTGCAGCTGGTGCTCCTGTATGAGATTTGGTTATAATCTCTACTTTTTCGGCTACCATGAATGCTGAATAGAAACCAAGACCAAAATGTCCAATAATACCAGAATCTTTAGCAGAATCTTTATACTTATCTAAAAACTCTTCAGCTCCAGAAAAAGCAACTTGGTTTATGTATTTTTCTACTTCTTCAGCAGTCATACCTAAACCTTGGTCAATAACATGAAGTTTTTTGCCTTCTTTATCAATCTTAACCTCAATTTGTGGATTGCCGTATTCTGATTTAGACTCTCCAATACTTGTAAGATGCTTTAGTTTTAAAGTGGCATCTGTACCGTTACTAATAAGCTCACGCAAAAATATTTCGTGGTCGCTATACAAGAATTTTTTAATGAGTGGAAAAATATTTTCTACCGATACATTAATACTTCCTTTTGTCATAATATAATTGTTTTAATTTTTCATTCCTTCAGAAGAAGGGAATCTGATTAATTTATAGTTTTAATTTACTACCAAGTGAATAGTCAAAAAAAGTACCAAGAGTGAAAAGGTGACAAACTGACACGACTTTTTTATAAAAAAAAAGTAAATACCAAATGTTATAAATATCAAATTTCAATTGCTGAGAATTTAATTGTTCTATTGGAATTTGGAATTTATGTTTTCTTTTTGGGATTTATATTTTGGTTATTGGAATTTTGTTTGAGTTGTTGTACTTTGTGTGTATAAATTAAGAAAGAAATGTACAATTCAAAAATAATAGGATTAGGCAAATATGTGCCAGATAATGTGGTGACAAATGATGATTTATCTAAAATAATGGATACCAATGATGCTTGGATACAAGAACGAACTGGTATTAAAGAAAGACGATGGATAAAAGAAGGCACCGATGATACTTCCGCAATTATGGGAGCAAAAGCTGCAAAAATAGCCATTGAACGCTCCGGATTGACTAAAGATGATATCGATTTTATTGTATTTGCCACCTTAAGTCCCGATTTTTATTTCCCAGGTTGTGGGGTGCAAATTCAAGATTTGTTAGATATGCGAACCGTTGGAGCTTTAGATGTTAGAAACCAATGTTCGGGTTTTGTGTATGCCATATCGGTGGCAGACCAGTTTATAAAAACCGGCATGTATAAAAATATTTTGGTTATAGGTGCTGAATACCACAGTAACGGATTGGATAAAACAACACGAGGCCGTGGGGTAACGGTTATTTTTGGAGATGGAGCAGGGGCTTGCGTGTTAACTAGAGAAGAAGATAATACCAAAGGCATATTGTCCACCCACTTACATAGTGAAGGTAAATATGCCGATAAGTTAATTGTGGCATCACCTAGTATTGCCCATTGGGTACCCGAAATAATAGAAGCAGGAGAAGAAGACTTATCATATTTCCCATATATGGATGGTACTTTTGTATTTAAGCATGCCGTAGTGCGCTTTAGTGAAGTTATTGTTGAAGGTTTACAAAAAAACGGACTTCAAAAAGAAGATATTGATATGTTGATTCCGCATCAAGCTAATTTACGAATAGCCCAATATATTCAAAGTAAATTTAAATTAAGGGACGATCAAGTTTTTAATAATATTATGAAATATGGAAATACCACGGCAGCTTCCGTAATTATTGCGCTTACTGAAGCGTGGGAAGAAGGCAAAATAAAAGCAGGTGACAACGTAGTGTTGGCTGCTTTTGGTAGCGGTTTTACATGGGGAAGTGCCATTATTAAATGGGCTTAATGCCTGCAATATAAATCTCAATATTTGCTGGAATAAATTTTTTAAATAAAACGAACCTTTTAAAATACGAAAAGCCCGGAACAAAGAGTTTCGGGCTTTTCTAGCTATTAATCAACTTCAACTAACACTTAACTATTGAAGAATCTATAATATAAGACGTATAACATTAAAAAACATTGCGCTTAATTTTATATTTAACTCATTTTTAACATTTTACATAAAAAAAATCTAGTTATCTGTTATTGGTAATAATTCAATTTTTATGTCAGATTGAGACTTTCAACTGCGCTCAAGATAAACTAAAGTCGAGACCTTATTATTGCTCAAGTTCATTGAATAACCTCTCGATTCGCGAGCTTCCTTCAGCCAAAACACGTTTTGTCTTCGGCAATGCTCGAGGTGACATCAGATATTAGTAGTTATGAAGAAATCAAAAAAAAATAAACTCGAACAGAGACATTCGAGTTTATTATTATTTATACAAATCTTTATAGCGAAACTTTTTATGTGAAGGTGACTAACTCTTTAAATAATTATTCTTTCGTTGGCTAGATTGTATGCTATTATAACGTATTGTTTTTGAGTATATTGTATGAATAAAATTTTTTTATTAACATTTTTAATGAATGGATACTAAAAGGCGAAAACCCAAAATTTTTCAACTTTGGGTTTTCTTATTTAACAACCTAACATCACACTAACCATCCATTATAATGTAGGGTATTAAAAATGAGTTTTATATAAAGCCACCGCTGCCACTTTTTTCGTTGTCATCACGTTGTTTTCTACTTAAAGCGCGGTATTTGTTGCCTCCAAATCTATAGTTAAATCCAATACGCCATTGGTTGCTTTCCCAATTAAACTCTCCAACCGATGGGTAAGGTCTGTCACCGTCAAAAGCAAATCTCATGGTATTCAATATGTCATTATAACTAAAGCTAAAAGTGGCTTGTTCGTTTAAAAAAGTGTAGCGTAAACCAGTGTTAACCATGGTCATTGTTTTTCTCTTAAACTGCAGGCCTTCATCGGGACCTCTAAACATACCAAATAACGAGAGGCTTAATTTTTCGGTCACTGTAAAATTATTACTCATTCTTACATTAAAAACAGCATTATCAACTTCTACGTTTTCATTGTCAACAACGCCTTTAACGGTTTTAAGAAAATATTCGGTACTGGCGTTAAAACTCCACCATTTCAGGGGTTTGTAGTTGCTTGATGCTTCAAATCCGTAGGCAGAATTATTGTCGAAATTATCATAGGTAAGGATGAACCTATCTCCGTTGGGGTCTTGTGGGTCGTAATACACAGCTCTACTAATTTCGTCTTCAATAGTTCTATAAAAACCACCTGCAGTAATGCTTCCGCCCTTTATTTGTTTGGTGTAATTCAATTCGTAGGAGTTGGTGAATTGTTGTACCAACTCGGGGTTTCCAACCGATGTAATTCTTGGGGTGCTCCATTCTCTAATGGGGTTTATTTGTTCCAGTCCAGGGCGATCTACGCGTCTGCTAAAGCTTAATTGTACGGTGCCTTTTTCAGAAGTTTTATAGCTTAAAAAGGTAGATGGGTAGATGCTGAATTTTTCATCGGTAAAGGTTGCATCGGCTTGTGTGTCTTGTTTAAAATCTGCCTGCACATCATATTGTTCTATTCTAGCGCCTACTTGATATGACCATTTATTTAGGGTTTTTCCAAAAGTGGCGTAGAAGGAATAAATACTTCTTTCATATACATAATCTGAATTGTATAAAAAGGTGCTGGTAGTATTGTAAAAGTTTTTAGAAATGTTGTTTCTGTACTCCAGACCCAATTCTAATTTAGCTTCGTTCTTTAAAGGATTTTCATAGTCTAAATTTACAATGATGTTTTCTCTATTGTTTTTTACTAAATCTATATACGAAGGCGCCGTGTTAAATTTAAAACTAGCATTTTCATCACTGTTAAACACACTGTAATCGGCTTCTAATAGTATTTTATGGCCTTCTTTGTTAAAGTCGTGCGTAAAGGATGCATTGTAAGTTTCCGTGTTATTTCCGTAATCGCTAAAATTATCTTGTCTAAAATCCGGTTGGTTTTGTAACAAGAAAATTACGCTGGCCATATTGTTGCTTTTTCCGTTGTATAGGTTTTGGTTGGTATACACTGAAAATGTGTTTTTTTCATTAATGTAATAGTCTACACCTATTTTGTAAAGATGCGATTTGTTTGAATCTAATCCGTAAAATAATTGTTTTGTGTCATCATCTAAACGGTTTACAAATCCAAAGTTTCTGCCTTTACCTATATTATTCCCGTAGTTGCCATAGAAATTAAATTTTCCGTTGCGGTAATTCATATCTATAGAACTGTTAAAATTGGCATTTACTTCCTGGGCTAAACCAACATTAAAACTACCATTAAACCCAATATTGGCGTTTTTATGCAGTACAATGTTAATGATGCCACTCATGCCTTCGGGATTGTATTTTGCAGAAGGATTGGTGATCAATTCAACACTTTTTATAGAGGTAGATGGAATTTGTTTTAATAATTGGGCAGCAGGAACATTAGTAGGTTTACCATCAACTAGCACACGTACATTTTCATTACCTCTTAAACTAATAGCACCACTTTGGCTATCTACGTTAACAGAAGGTAGGTTGTTCATAATTTCTGAAGCGGTAGCACCAATGGTGGTTAAGTCTTTGCCAATGGTAATTACTTTTCTATCTATTTTTTGTTGAATGGTTGAAGTTTCGGCCACTACAGTAACTTCGTCTAAACTTTCAGCAGATTCCTCTAGAAATATATTTCCTAAGTTTATATTGTAATTGTTTTTAGAAATCGAAACTTCTTTTCTTAAAGTTTTGTAACCTATAAACTGAATGCTTACTATAATTTTGCCTTCTTCAATTTTTTCAATGTTAAAAGTGCCATCTTCAGATGTAATACCTCCTGTTAAAACTTCATCTTTACCATTTTTTATTATGATATTTACATACGGTAAGGGTTGCTTTAGAGTGGCGTCTAATACTTTTCCGGATATGGTACCGGTTTTATCGTCGGGTGATTTTGGATTGGTTGCATGGGTTGTGTTAATTATTGAAAACAATAAAGCACACGCAATAAAGAGATTTTTCATTTTTGATTGATTGTTTTTTGATTGATTATATAGGAGACGAAAGAATTTGTATTATGTTACCGTTTTTTATAAATTATTAACATTTTTTAACATTATGAATAAAAAAACATTGGTACTTGGGGCATCTTTAAACCCACGTAGATATTCAAATTTTGTAATTCAAAAATTGGTGAATCATAAGATTGAAACGGTGGCTGTGGGTTTAAAAGAAGGTGAAGTTGCAGGTGTACCTATTCATACAGACATGTTTCTTTTTAAAGATGTACATACGGTAACATTGTATCTGAATGCTAAAAACCAAAAGGAGTATTACGATTATATCGTTTCATTAAATCCGAAGCGCGTTATTTTTAATCCTGGAACTGAAAACCCTGAGTTTTACAGAATTTTAAGGGAAAATAACATTCCTTTTGAATCTGCTTGTTCTTTGGTGTTACTTTCTACGAACCAATATTAACCCTAAAAAGGTTAAAATACCGTTTACAACTAACAACTCATACCCAAATTTATAGTCTCCTAAATATTCCGAAGGAATTTTAGCAATGATATAGCAAATACCAACAGATGCTATGGCAACATAGGGTACTAACTTATCATTGATTTTAAATTTTGTTAGAATACCAAAGGCAAATAGTCCTAATAACGGCCCATAGGTATATCCTGCAACCGTTAAAATACCACTTATTACATTTTGATTTAATACGTAATAGAAACAAATTATTACTAAAATCATTAATACACTCATGCCAATATGTACTTTTTTGCGCGTATTCTTTTGAGTGCTTAATTCGCGTTTTTCAATATTTAAAAAATCTATACAAAACGATGTTGTTAATGCGGTAAGTGCACTATCTGCACTGCTATATGCGGCCGCAATAAGGCCTAACATAAAAAATATAGCAACCGATAATCCTAAATCTGAGTTTAAAGCTATTTCTGGATAAAGCAAATCGGTTTTAACTGCACCATCTACAACAGGTACTTCAATGCCTTTTGTATTGGCATAAACAAACAATAAGGCTCCTAATAGTAAAAATATAAAGTTTACAAAAACCAAAACAATACTAAAAGTAACCATGTTTTTTTGTGCGTCTTTTAACGATCTGCAGGTTAGGTTTTTTTGCATCATATCTTGGTCTAAACCAGTCATACAAATGGCAATAAACATACCGCCAATAAACTGTTTAAGAAAATGATTTTTAGCCAAAATATCATCAAAAAAGAATATTTTATCGTATTCCTTGATAGCTTCACTTCCTATAAAATCGCCTAAACCCCAACCCATTTGTTGGTAGATTAGTACTATGGTAACTACTAATGCTATTAACATTAGTAGTGTTTGTATGGTGTCTGTCCACACTACAGTTTTAATACCCCCTTTAAATGTATATGCTAAAATGAGTGCTACTGAAATAACAACCGTAATTGGGAAAGGAAAATTCCAATGTTTAAATACAAATTCATGTAAAACACTTGCAACTAAAAACAACCTGAAAGCAGACCCTAATACACGAGAAATAAAGAAGAAAGCAGCCCCTGTTTTATGACTAACTATACCAAACCTGTCTCCTAAATATTCATATATAGACGTAACATTTAACCGATAATACACTGGCATAAGTACAAAGGCAATAACCATATAACCTAGCAAGTAACCAAAAACCACCTGCATATAACCAAACATATTACTGCCAACATCACCTGGAACCGAAATAAAAGTAACTCCAGATAACGAAGCCCCAATCATTCCAAAAGCTACCAAAAACCAAGGAGATGATTTGTTGCCTTTAAAAAAGGAATCGTTATTATCTTCTTTACCCGTTAGGTATGAAACAAACATTAAAATTCCAAAATAAATTATAATAAGTATTAAAACGTGTATAGGTTGCATAGTTTTTATGAATGAAGCCGAAATATACAAATAATGATTTTCAAAATTATCATACATATGGAAACAAACATTTATTGTAATTTCGCAGTTATGGAATTTTCATCAAAACTACTTGAACGTGCCGTTAACGAAATGTCGCAATTACCAGGAATTGGTAAACGCACGGCATTGCGTTTGGTATTGCACCTGCTTAAACAACCAAAAGAGCAAACAACAGCATTATCGGAAGCCTTGCAAACTATGCGGAATGATATCAAGTTTTGTAAGTCATGCCATAACATTAGCGATGTGAATTTATGCGAAATTTGCTCAAACCCAAACAGAGATGAATCGTTGGTTTGCGTAGTGGAAGATATCCGCGATGTGATGGCTATTGAAAATACCAGTTCCTTTAAAGGTCTGTATCATGTTTTAGGCGGGAAAATTTCACCAATGGATGGTGTAGGCCCTCACGATTTGAATATTCAATCTTTAGTAGATAAAGTAAAGGAAGGTAAAATAAAAGAACTCATATTCGCATTAAGTTCTACTATGGAAGGCGATACTACCAATTTTTATATTTTTAAGCAAATTCAGGATTATAAGGTGTTTACATCTACCATTGCCAGAGGTATTTCGGTGGGTGATGAATTGGAATATGCCGATGAAATAACTTTAGGCAGAAGTATTATTAATCGCGTACCGTTTGAATCTTCCTTAAAACATTAACCATCGTTTGAAGTTATCCGTTGTCATACTAAACTATAATGTGAGATACTTTTTGGAACTCTGTTTAAAAAGTGTGCAAGCAGCAATCACAACCATAGATGCAGAAATTATTGTGGTCGATAATAATTCTAAAGATGCTAGTTGCCAAATGGTTAAAGATTTGTTTCCTGAAGTGGTACTTATAGAAAACAAAGAGAATTTTGGTTTTTCAAAAGGAAACAACATAGGTGTTTCTCAAGCTAAAGGCGAGTTTTTGTGCATTCTAAATCCAGATACGGTTGTTGCAGAAGATACCTTTACGTCTATTTTGAAATTTGCCGAAAATACCGCTAATTTAGGAATTGTAGGGTGTAAACTCATAGATGGCGTGGGTGCATTTTTGCCAGAAAGTAAACGGAACATTCCATATGTAAATACAGCATTTAAAAAAATATTAGGAAACTCAAAATCCTATTATGCCAATCATTTAAATGAAAATGAAACAGGAAAAGTCGATATTTTTGTAGGTGCCTTTATGTGGATGAAACGCGATTTATATACTAAAGTAAACGGATTTGATGAAGATTATTTTATGTATGGTGAAGATATTGATTTGTCTTATAAAGTGTTGAAGGCAGGATTTGATAACTATTATTTCGGTGAAACAACAATCATTCATTATAAAGGAGAAAGTACTTTAAAGGATAAACATTATGCGCGTCGTTTTTATGGAGCCATGCAAATATTCTATAAAAAACATTTCAAAAAGAATATATTGTTCGATATGTTTGTTTGGTTTGGTATCAGAATTGTTTTCCTGTTTAGAAAATCATCCGTAAATAAAAAAAAGCATGTAAGCGGTTACGTTTTTATTTCAGATAAAATCAATAGTAAATTACAAGCTGCTTTATCAAAGAAAATAAGTTTACAATCCCATATAGAAAACCTAGAAAATGCCACCGAACTTATTTTTGATGGCAATATATTAAGCTATAAAAGCATTATAAGTATGATGGAAGGGGTTGATAAAAACAAATCGATTACTTACAAGATATTACCAAAAAACGCTAATTTTATACTTGGAAGCGATCATGCTATAAGTAGAGGTGAGGTTTTAAATTTAAACTAGTTTGTTGTAAATAATTTAAAGAAATCAATGTTTTTTAATTAATTTTGCAACCATAAATAAAAAAAGAAGTATTACGTTATTGATATGGCAAAGTTTGAACTAAAATTACCCAAAATGGGAGAAAGTGTTGCAGAAGCAACTATAACATCTTGGTTAAAAGAGGTTGGAGATACTATAGAACTTGATGAAGCAGTATTGGAAATCGCAACCGACAAAGTAGATAGCGAGGTGCCAAGTGAAGTAGACGGTATTTTAATTGAGAAATTTTTTAATGTAGATGATGTTGTTCAAGTAGGGCAAACCATTGGTATTATTCAAACAGATGGTGATGATGAAAATACAGATGAAACCTTAGAAACCACATCAAATGAAGCTTCTGAAGAAAAAGAAGAAGAGAAAGCAGCTGAATTTGTGAGTCAATCTATTGCTGCAGCCCAAGAAGCAGTGGCGCCTGTAGTTTCAAGTGAAGATCGTTTTTATTCTCCGTTGGTTAAAAATATAGCAAAAGAAGAAGGTATTTCGCAGCAAGAACTCGATACCATTGTTGGTTCAGGCATCGATAATAGAGTTACTAAAAACGATATTTTAAATTACCTCCAAAACAAAAATGGTCATGAAGCAGCACCTGTTTCAAAAGTAGAAACTCCAGTTGTTAAAAGCGTTCAACCAGAAAAACAAAAACCAGCCCCAACACCAACACCAACAGTGGTTAGTGGTGAAGACGAAATTATTGAAATGACCAGAATGGGCAAACTTATTGCGCATCACATGGTAGAGTCCGTTCAAACATCGGCGCATGTACAAAGTTTTATTGAGGCCGATGTAACTAAAATCTGGAATTGGAGAAATAAAGTTAAAGATGCTTTTCAGAAACGCGAAGGCGAGAATTTAACCTTTACACCCATTTTTATGGAAGCGGTTGCCAAAGCATTGCGCGATTACCCGATGATGAACATTTCGTTACAAGGCGATACCATTGTTAAAAAGAAAAACATCAATTTAGGAATGGCCGCCTCACTTGCCGATGGTAATTTAATTGTACCTGTTATTAAAAATGCAGATCAACTTAATTTGGTAGGAATGACGAAGCAGGTAAACGATTTGGCAAATCGCGCCAGAGCAAATCAATTAAAACCAGACGATATACAAGGTGGTACCTACACGGTTACCAACGTAGGAACTTTTGGTAGCATCATGGGAACACCTATTATCAATCAACCACAAGTTGGCATTTTGGCATTGGGTGCCATTCGAAAAGTACCAGCGGTTATTGAAACCAGCGAAGGCGATTTTATAGGCATTCGTTATCGCATGTTCTTATCGCATTCTTACGACCATCGTGTTGTAAATGGCGCATTAGGTGGTCAATTTGTAAAAGCAGTTAAAGATTACTTAGAAGCTTGGGATAGTAATAGGGAAATATAATTCCTGCGTAGGCAGGAATCTCATCAAATAAATGTTAAAAGATAAATCCAACCTTTAAAACTGTTGGATTTTCTTATTTTTGTAGATGTCATTTTTAAATCTAAAAATTATAACACGACAATGCGTATTAAAACCGAGGTTGCATTAAACTTTTTAAAGGTAATTATCTTGTTTTTGTTTGTTTTAAACTTATCGGTTGTTTATGCACAACGTGATACAATTTATGTAGATGAAAACGGTAAAAGTATTTCAAAAAAAGTATTTGCCAATAAAATGAACTCTTCCATTTATTACGGTATGAGATATAGTGGAGACAGTTTGGTATTGCAGGAAATAAATTACAGGTATCGTTTTGGACAATTGATGCCAATTCCGAAAAGCCAATTATTTAAACTTTTAAATAAAAGACACGGAATAGATACAACTAAAACTTTAGTAATTCATTATATTGATACTTTACTCGCAAAGTCTAAATTCCCAAAGCATAATAAAATTGTTAGTTACGATAGTTTGGGTCATGAAATTAAAAATCCTATTAAATCTCATAGGATATCAGACGGTGTGGTTTTCGATTTGAATAATTTAAGAAAAGTTGCTAAACATGTTCATGTTCAAAATCATAGGAGCTTCATAAAATCATACAAATCATGTGTCCGAAAATTTAAAAAACTTAAAAATGACAACGTTCTTTTTCATTTTTATAATTATAATGAAGGGCATCCTAATGAGGTAAAACAAGTAAAATGGTATCAAGATCATGGAGGTTTATTGAAAAAAATGTTCGTTCAAGGCAAAAACCAATTTAATTCATTAATTATAAAACCATCTGGAGAGTTCTTTGTGGAGTATAAGGAAAGCTATAAAATACAATATTATATTTTGGAATCAGAAGGATGGGATAAGATAAAAAATGATTTTGAAACACAATACAGTGGATTAAATAATATAGATATTTAAAATGAATTTAAACCTAACAAAACCCATCTGTTTTTTCGATTTAGAAACAACAGGTGTCAACATAACAACCGATAGAATAGTTGAAATAGCTGTTTTAAAAGTATATCCTAACGGAAAAGAGGAAAGTAAAACCTGGTTGGTAAATCCAGAAATGACGATTCCTGCCGATGTTATTGCCATTCACGGTATAAGCAATGAAGATGTAGCCGATAAACCAACCTTTAAGGAGGTGGCAAAAGACATTTACAATATGATTAAAGATTCCGATTTAGGAGGTTTTAACTCTAACAGGTTTGATATTCCTTTATTGGCTGAAGAACTGTTGCGTGCTGAGGTAGATTTTGATATGAAAAACCGCGTAGCGGTTGATGTACAGACTATTTTCCATAAAATGGAACAGCGTACTTTAAGCGCCGCCTATAAGTTTTATTGTAATACAGAATTGGAAGGTGCCCATGGAGCAGAAGCAGATACCAGAGCAACTTATGAGGTGTTGAAAGCGCAAATAGCTAAATACGACGAAATAGAAAATGACACCAAGTTTTTGGCAGAATTCAGTTCTAGAAAGCAGTTTGCAGATTTTGCTGGCTTTATTGTTTACAATAAAAAAGGGGAAGAATGTTTTTCTTTCGGAAAACATAAAGGAAAATTAGTAACCGAAGTTTTGGAAAGCGAACCCGGGTATTTTGGCTGGTTGTTAAATGCCGATTTTCCATTATACACCAAAAAGGTATTAACGGCCATTAAGCTAAGAAGTTTTAATAATAAGTTAGGGTAGTTTGTCATTCCTGCGAAAGCAGGAATCCATAAATAAAAGTAATAATTAAATAGATTCCTGCTTTCGCAGGAATGACAAAAAGTATGAAAATCATCTGCATAGGTAGAAATTACACCGAACATATTAAAGAATTAGAAAACGAAAAACCAACAGATCCGGTGGTGTTTTTAAAACCAGATACGTCTATTCTGCTAAAAAAACAACCGTTTTTCATTCCCGATTTTTCAAACGATGTGCATTATGAAGTTGAGGTTTTGGTTAAAATAAATAGGATAGGGAAGCATATTGATAAAAAATTTGCCCATAAATATTATGATGAAATTGGTTTGGGAATCGATTTTACTGCCCGCGATTTGCAAAGCGAATTAAAAGCAAAAGGATTGCCTTGGGAAAAAGCAAAATCGTTTGATGGTGCAGCGGTAGTTGGAAAATGGTTGCCGGTTTCAGATTTTAAAAATGTAAATGCAATTCAATTTTCCTTAAAAAAAAATGATAATATTGTACAATTAGGAAATACAAGCCACATGCTTTGGAAAATTGATGAATTAATAGAATATGTGTCAAAATATTTCACATTAAAGATAGGAGATATTATATTTACAGGTACACCAGCAGGAGTTGGGAACGTAGTTGCAAATGATAAACTCAAAGGATTTATAGAAGATAAAGAACTATTTTCAATAACAATTAAATAAAATGGAACAACATTACAAGTTATTTAGAGTACGTGAGTTAGCAGATAACGATGAAGATTTTATCGCAACATTAGCCGAAGCCTTTTTGGAAGAAGTGCCAGAAGATGCTGAACGTTTAAAAAAAGCAGTAGCGGCAAAAGATTATCATGAGGCATACCAAGCGGCACATAAAATGAAACCCACCATAGATTTATTCGAATTAGGTGTGCTTGATATTTTAATTGAAGTGCAAGATTGGGGTAAATTTGAAAAGAGGGATTTAGATATATCTTCTCAATTGGAAATCGTGCTTTCTGCTGTTGAAAATGCGGTTGCCGAGTTAAAGTCAGATTTTAATTTATAAATGTTAGCAGAAATAATCACTATTGGAGATGAACTTCTTATTGGTCAAGTTATTGATACCAATTCTGCATTTATAGCAAAGCATCTCAATAAAATTGGGGTGTCGGTATATCAAATAACATCCGTTCAAGACGATAAAGCGCATATACTTAAAGCCTTAAAAGATGCCGAAAGCAATGTAGATATCATCATTCTTACAGGTGGTTTAGGGCCAACAAAAGACGATATTACCAAAAAAACCATTGCCGAATATTTTAATGATACGCTAGTTCGCGACGATTCTGTATTAAAAAATATCGAAGAACTTTGGAAACATTACACAGGTGGTTTGCTGCTTCAGGTGAATAGAGACCAAGCACTTGTGCCTTCAAAATCAAAAGTACTCATGAACAAGTTGGGTACAGCGCCAGGGATGTGGATGGAAAAAGACAATAAAGTATTTATTTCCCTTCCAGGTGTACCTTATGAAATGAATGCCTTAATTGAAGAATCGGTTATTCCAAAGTTAAAAGAAAAATACAATTGCCCTTATATTTTACACAAAACCTTATTGGTATATGGTATAGGCGAAAGTGCGTTGGCAGAACGTATTGAGGCTTGGGAAGATGCTTTGCCAACACACATTAAATTAGCTTATTTACCAAGTTTAGGTATGATGAGGTTGCGTTTATCTTCAAAAGGTTTTAATGTAAAAGAGGTTCAAGATGGTGTTCAAAAAGAAATAGATAAAGTGCTTCCATTAATAAAAGAAGAGTTTGCAGGTTTTGAAGAAGAAGAAGGCTCGGTAGAAATTGTTATAGCCAAGCAATTAAGTAAACAGGGAAAAACATTAGCAATTGCCGAAAGTTGTACGGGCGGTATGATTGCTGAACAATTTACAACCCACCCAGGCGCTTCAGCTTATTTTAAAGGCGGTGTTGTAACCTATTCAACCGAATCGAAAATGAACGTTTTAGGAGTTTCTAAAACAGATATTGAAACGTTTTCGGTGGTAAGTTCACAGGTTGTAGAGTCTATGGCTAGTAATGCGATGCGATTATTTCAATCTGATTACGCTGTTGCAACAACAGGAAATGCAGGTCCAACTAAAGGCGATTCAGAAGCTGAGGTGGGTACCGTTTATATCGCTATTGCTACAAAAAACGGGGTGTATTCCCAAAAATTCATGTTAGGAAATCATCGTATAAAAGTCATAAATAAGGCGGTAAATAAGGCCTTGGAAATGCTTCTGAAAGAAATTTTTAAAAATTGATAAAAAATAGATTGTTGTAATGCAAAGAATTTGTATATTTGCACCTCGATTTTAAGCAACAAAAGAATTTTAAAGTTATAAATAATGTCAAGAGTTTGTGAACTTACAGGTAAGAAGGCAATGGTTGGAAACAACGTGTCTCATGCAATGAATAAAACTAAACGCAAATTTAATGCGAATTTAGTAAAGAAACGTTTTTACATTCCAGAAGAAGACAGCTGGATAACTTTAAAAGTTTCTACATCTGCTTTAAAAACTATCAACAAAATAGGTATTACTGCAGCAATTAAGGATGCAAAATCTAAAGGATTTTTAAAATAATAGCTGTATTTAATAAGTAAAAAAAATGGCAAAGAAAGGTAATAGAATACAAGTAATTTTAGAGTGTACTGAGCACAAAGAGTCTGGACAACCAGGAACTTCACGTTACGTTACTAAAAAAAATAAAAAGAATACGCCTGATAGAATGGAAATTAAAAAATTCAACCCTATCCTTAAGCGTATGACAGTTCATAAAGAGATAAAATAATAAGTCATGGCAAAGAAAACAGTAGCATCGTTACAAACATCTTCAAAAAGATTAACTAAAGCGATTAAAATGGTAAAATCACCTAAAACAGGTGCTTACATGTTTGTTGAATCAATCATGTCTCCAGAATTTGCAGACGACTTTTTCAACAAAAAGTAAAAAAAAGCTTTTTAAAATATACAAAGCTGCTTTCTTTATGGGAAGCAGCTTTTTTATGTTTATATTTGACTTGAAAAGAAGCTTCTCAAAATTTTATTTTGAGGAATCCTTTGAAATTGTCATTCCCGTGTATGCGGGAACCCTCTGCCATATTAGCAGTGTAAATTATTGGTAAGACTTTTGACATAGGTATTTGGGCGTTACCCTGTGGGGTCGGGCTTTCGGCAGTCGCTCTCTGCGAGGAGCTCCAACAATTGCCTCAATCCCTAACGCAAAGAATAGCGCATCAACAAATAAACAATTCAACGAATAAACGATAGTAATGAGTTTTTTTAAAAAAATATTTTCCTCAGAAAAAAAGGAAACCCTCGATAAAGGTTTAGAAAAAACCAAAACCACTTTTTTTGGTAAATTAAGTAAAGCCGTAGCAGGAAAATCCAAAGTAGACGATGAGGTTTTAGATAATCTTGAAGAAGTTCTAGTGTCTAGTGACGTAGGTGTTAACACCACCCTTAAAATTATCGAGCGTATTGAAGCGAGAGTTTCAAAAGATAAATATTTAGGAACAGAAGAACTTAATACCATTCTTCGCGAAGAAATAGCTGGTTTGTTGAGTGAAACCAATACAGGTAACGATTCAGAATTCACCATTCCGCAAGATAAAAAACCGTACGTTATTATGGTTGTAGGTGTTAATGGCGTTGGTAAAACTACTACCATTGGCAAATTGGCATATCAATTTAAAAAACAAGGATTAAACGTGGTTTTAGGTGCAGCAGATACCTTTAGAGCAGCAGCCATCGATCAACTACAGGTATGGGCAGATCGCGTAGGAGTGCCGTTGGTAAAACAATCTATGGGTAGCGACCCTGCTTCTGTGGCGTTCGATACCTTAAAAAGTGCCGTAACTCAAAATGCCGATGTGGTTATTATCGATACCGCGGGACGTTTGCACAACAAAGTAAACTTAATGAATGAGTTGACCAAAGTAAAACGCGTAATGCAAAAAGTGGTTGATAACACACCCAACGATGTTTTGTTAGTGCTAGATGGATCAACAGGTCAAAACGCATTCGAGCAAGCCAAACAATTTACAGCCGCTACCGAAGTAACATCATTAGCAGTTACCAAATTAGATGGTACTGCCAAAGGCGGTGTGGTAATTGGTATTTCAGACCAGTTTAAAATTCCAGTAAAATATATTGGTGTAGGCGAAGGTATCGAAGACTTACAAGTTTTTAATAAGTTCGAGTTTGTAGATTCGTTTTTTAAGTAAATGTTAGGTATACCTCGAAAGGAGGGATTCTTGCTTTATTTAATCAATGCGTTTAACTTTTCCCATAAATCATTATCAAAAGTAGACACTGCAAAATTTTCACCATCGCCAGCATCTCCCATTCTAATTATCACCAATTTTTTACTAGGCACAATATGAATTTTTTGGTCGTTTTTACCCAAAGCAGCATACATATCGGCTGGGGCATTCGGGATTAATTCACCATTAAATTGAAGTTGACTTTGTGGTAAATGGTAACTCGATTTTCCGTTTAGCCACCATAAATACCCATAAGCTTTATTTATGTCTTGTGAGGTATTGGTAGCTTCATTTAAAAATGCTTCCGGTACAATTTGTGTGTTTTTCCATGTTCCTTTTGCAGAAATCATTAAGCCAAATCGTGCCATACTTCGGGTGTTGCTCCAAAAAACGCTCAAATCACTTAAATCTGTCCATAGTCCTGTCATCCCTATTTTTTCTTTAAGTTTAGTATTAAAATAATTATCCCATGTTTGGTTACTAGCCGCAGCAACTACATCTTGCACTTTTACATATACATTGTGGTATGCCCATCGTGTACCGGCATCGGCAACATATTGAAGGTTCGCAGGTGATACATCATCGCCTAAACTATCATCTAAACCAGAATTCATCGATAATAAATGTTTGCATGTAATTAGGTTTTCTTTATCGGTTGAGACACTCGTCCAACCTGTTCCTAAATAATCAGAAACTTTATTGTTTATATTTATTAAGCCTTCTTCTTGTGCAATGCCAGATACCGCGGTAGTTAACGTTTTTCCGGCACTTGCCCAATACCACGAAGCTGTTTTGCTATGTCCGTTAAAATAATCTTCCCGAACAATTCTACCATTATAAAGTATCATGAAACTTTTGGTGTTTTTTTCTTCTAAATAAATGTCCCGTCCTGCAATAGCGATACACTCAAACCTTAGTGTAATGAAAACACCAGAAAACAGTGGGTATGTAAAGCGTACTCAAAAAGATTATTCGATTTCTTTTAAGCTTCAGGTTGTTCAA
>NZ_JAGJCB010000018.1 GCF_017814435.1 Mariniflexile gromovii
TGATTCTATTTCTTGAACAACCTGAAGCTTAAAAGAAATCGAATAATCTTTTTGAGTACGCTTTACATACCCACTGTTTTCTGGTGTTTTCATTACACTAAGGTTTGAGTGTATCGCTATTGCCGGACGGGACAAATACAGCAATTAAAAAAGCTTAAGGTTTCTCAAGCTTTTTTTTTTATTTCCCATAGTTTCTAATTAAATACGCTTTGCTTCTTCCCAAAACACATCCATTTCAGCCAATGTCATCTCTTTTAAAGGTTTGTTAATTGACTTTGCTTTCTCTTCAAGATATTGAAAGCGTTTTGAGAATTTTTTATTGGTCCGTTCTAAAGCATTTTCCGGATTAATCTTTAGAAAACGGGCATAATTAACCATGGAAAACATTACATCTCCAAACTCGCTTTCCATAGCATCCTTATCGCCTTTTTCTACTTCAGTTTTAAATTCGGCAAGTTCTTCTTCCACTTTTTCCCAAACTTGATTTGGTTGTTCCCAGTCAAAACCCACGCCTGCTACTTTTTCTTGTATTCTATTGGCTTTAACCAGTGCTGGCAAACTATTTGGAACCCCCTCTAAAACACTTTTTTTCCCTTCTTTCAACTTTAAATTTTCCCAATTGCGCTTAACATCCTCTTCTTTTTCAACGGTTACATCGCCATAAATATGTGGATGCCTACTTATCAATTTTTCACATATACTATTGCATACATCGCCAATATCAAAATCATTGGTCTCACTTCCTATTTTGGAATAAAACACAATATGAAGCAGTACATCGCCTAATTCCTTTTTAACTTCTTCTAAATCATTATCTAAAATAGCATCACCCAGTTCGTAAGTTTCTTCTATGGTTAAATGCCGCAATGTTTCCATGGTTTGTTTTTTATCCCATGGGCACTGGGCTCGTAACTCGTCCATGATTGTTAATAATCTATCAAAAGCTTTAAGTTGTTCCTTTCTACTATTCATATATATTTCTTTAATGGATGCTTTTTATATTTTATAGAAAAGTAAATGTATTAAATATGACAGAGAATAGTGTATTAATATTATTTTCAATTTGTGATGAACCGTAAAAATTTTAATCCGTACATCGAAAAAAAACTAAAACCATCAAAATATATTATATTTTTTACTATTTTGTAAGGATAAGTCTCTCATATATAATTTCTGTTTATTAATCTTAAATTAAAATATGATGAACAAAATCATTTTTTTTCTACTTTTCACACCAACATTATTTGCTCAAGTTGGTATAGGAATTACAACTCCCACAGCAACACTTGATGTTAACGGCACAGTCCGAATTAGAAGCACTACAAATGAAACCGATGTAGATGTTATTAATGATTCTATTTTAGTGGTATCTAAATCTGGAAATATTAATAGCGTTAAAGGTGTCGATATCATAAACGCTACGTTACCCAGTATGGTTAGGGCTTCTTTTTCAAGTGGTGGAAATATTTCTCACAACATAGTTTCAGGCAGCTCTATAATTAAATTTAATAACGAACTGACTGATTATAATAATGAATTTGATACTGCTACAAACACATTTACGGCAAAACAAGACGGTATTTATAGCATTAGCGCACAAATAAAACTTAATTCTTCAATTAGTGTGAGTACAAACTTTGGTTTAGGAATTTATAAAAATAATGTTTTAATAGCTGAACAAAACTTTCTCAGCGTTGTTGTGAGCATATTAAGTGTTAATATTAATGTATCACCACCCATTCGATATATTTCGACTATATTGGATTTAGCATCAAACGACACTATCACTTTTAAAGTAAGTTCAACCCTTGCTACGGTCAATATTTTAGGAACATCCTCTGATAGTTATTGTGCAATTTATCAATTAAGGTAAAAAAACCTAAAGCAAAAGCCACTACAAATATGTAATGGCTTATGTTTATGTAATAACTTGTAAATTTATTAAGAGGCTTTATTATTTTCCTTTTTAATTAAGTTTAAAGCAGATCCTTCATTATACCATGCTATTTGTGCAGCATTATAGGTATGATTCAATTTGATGTTATCTTTACTACCATCTGCATGTACAGCTTCCAGTGTTAATTGTTTATCGGGAGCAAACTCATTTAAATCCAAAAAGTTGAATGTATCATCTTCTTGAATTAAATCATAATCGGCTTCATTAGCAAACGTTAATCCTAACATACCTTGTTTTTTAAGGTTTGTTTCATGAATACGGGCAAACGATTTTACAATAACCGCAGCAACTCCTAAAAAGCGAGGTTCCATAGCTGCATGTTCACGTGAAGACCCTTCACCATAATTATGATCTCCCACAACAATGGTTTTAATGCCTTTAGCTTTGTATTGACGTTGTACATCTGGCACACCACCGTATTCACCCGTTAATTGATTTTTAACAAAATTTGTTTTTTGGTTATAGGCATTTACCGCACCAATTAAACAGTTGTTTGAAATATTATCTAAATGCCCACGGAAACGCAACCAAGGTCCAGCCATACTAATATGGTCGGTTGTACATTTACCGAATGCTTTTATTAATAATTTAGCGCCTTTTATAGTGTTTCCTATAGGTTCGAAAGGCTCTAATAATTGTAAACGCTCTGAAGTTGGAGACACATTTACTTGCACATGACTACCATCTTCTTCAGGAGCCAAATAGCCATTATCTTTAACTTCAAAACCTTTTGGAGGTAGTTCCCATCCCGTTGGCTCTTCGAACATGACTTCTTCACCATTTTCGCTGATAAGCTTATCCGTCATAGGGTTGAAATCCAAACGCCCTGCAATGGCAATAGCCGCTGTAATTTCTGGTGAAGCCACAAAAGCATGTGTATTTGGGTTTCCATCGGCACGCTTCGCAAAGTTTCTATTGAATGAATGCACGATGCTATTCTTTGGAGCATTTTTCGGATCGCTATATCTAGCCCACTGCCCAATACAAGGGCCACAGGCATTGGTGAAAATTTTTGCGTCTAATTTTTCAAATACTTGAAGAATACCGTCTCTTTCAGCAGTATATCTTACTTGTTCAGAACCTGGATTAATACCCAGTTCAGATTTCATTTTAATGCCCTTATCTAAAGCTTGTTGTGCAATAGATGCGGCACGCGATAAATCTTCATACGATGAATTGGTACAAGATCCAATCAATCCCCATTCTACGGCAATTGGCCAATCGTTAGCAGTTGCTTTCTCCTTCATTTCTTTACCAACATTCGTTGATAAATCTGGAGTAAACGGACCATTTAACAAAGGTCCTAGTTCTGATAAGTTGATTTCAATAACCTGATCGAAATATTTTTCTGGTGAAGCATAAACTTCGGGATCGGCAGTTAAATATTCTTTAACTTTATTAGCAGCATCGGCAACATCTGCTCTATCGGTAGAACGTAAATAGCGCTCCATAGATTCATCATAACCAAAAGTTGATGTGGTAGCACCTATTTCTGCACCCATATTACAAATGGTTCCTTTACCGGTACAGGACATGGCTGTTGCTCCAGGTCCAAAATACTCTACAATCGCTCCGGTACCACCTTTAACGGTTAAAATTTCGGCTACTTTTAAAATAACATCTTTTGGTGCTGTCCAACCCGATAATTTACCTGTTAACTTCACTCCTATTAACTTAGGGAATTTAAGTTCCCAAGCCATACCTGCCATTACATCAACCGCATCTGCTCCACCAACACCAATAGCAACCATACCTAAACCACCTGCGTTAACGGTATGGGAATCGGTACCAATCATCATCCCTCCAGGGAATGCATAATTTTCCAATACTACTTGGTGGATAATACCGGCACCTGGTTTCCAGAAACCAATTCCGTATTTATTTGAAACCGACTCTAAGAAATTAAACACCTCACTACTTACGCTATTGGCATGTTTTAAATCGACTGCCGCACCTTCTTTAGCTTGTATTAAGTGATCGCAATGCACCGTAGTGGGAACAGCAACTTTGCTTTTTCCAGCTTGCATAAACTGTAATAACGCCATTTGAGCTGTTGCGTCTTGACATGCAATTCTATCAGGAGCAAAATCTACATAATCCTTGCCTCTTTCAAAAGCTGTTGTTGCGTTTCCATCCCATAGATGATTGTATAATATTTTTTCAGATAATGTTAGTGGTTTACCAACAATGTCTCGGGCAACATCTACGCGTTCTTTCATTCTAGCGTAAACCCCTTTTATCATATCAATGTCAAATGCCATAAATTTTATTTTTTCAATTTTGATTAACACAAGATACGAAATATAGAAGGGCAATAAAAATTGATTTCTACTTTTAATGATTTTTTACAACATTACTATATTAATCGTCTAATTATTGTTTAAAAAAAGTAATCATTTCACAGTGCAAAAAAAAAAAGCCCGAGCATAAAACTCGGGCTTTTGAATTACGTTTATATAAATCAAGATTACTTCACTAGTAATTTACTTGAAGGTTTAAACTTGGTTAAGTTAATGCCAACTACAGCAGCTTGATATTCAGCTAAATTAGGTGTTCTACCTAAAACTGTAGATAAAACAACAACTGGCGTTGACGATAATAAAGATTCACCCTTTTTCTCACCAGAATCTTTCACCACTCTTCCTTGGAATAAGCGTGTGGATGTCGCCATTACAGTATCACCTGGTTCTGCTTTTTCTTGGTTACCCATACACAAGTTACAACCTGGACGCTCTAAGTACAGCATATTTTCATATTTAGTACGAGCTGCAGCTTTAGGGTCGTTGTCATCAAACTCAAAACCAGAGTATTTTTGTAAAACTTCCCAATCGCCTTCTGCTCTTAACTCATCTACAATATTATATGTAGGAGGCGCTACTACTAGAGGTGCTTTAAACTCAACTTTTCCTTGTTGCGACTCAATATTTTTCAACATTTGAGCTAATATTTTCATATCACCTTTGTGAACCATACAAGATCCTACAAAGCCTAAATCTACTTTTTTAGTACCACCATAAAAAGACAATGGTCTGATAGTATCATGCGTATAACGTTTAGAAACATCATCGTTATATACATCTGGATCAGCAATCATTGGTTCTTCTATTTTATCAAGATCAATAACAACTTCTGCAAAATACTTAGCATAGGCATCTGGGGTTAATGCTGGTTTTTCACCAGATTTAATCTCAGCTATTCGTTTATCAGCAATGGCAACCAAACCTTTAAGAACTTGCAATTTATTATCCATCCCTTTATCAATCATGATTTGGATTCTTTCCTTTGCAATCTCTAAAGATTCAATTAAAGTAGCATCTTCAGAAATACAGATAGAGGCTTTTGCTTTCATTTCTGCAGTCCAATCTGTAAATGTGAATGCCTGATCTGCTGTAAGTGTTCCTAAATGAACCTCAATCACTCTACCTTGGAATACATTATCTCCACCAAATTGCGAAAGCATTTGAGATTGCGTTGCATGAACAACATCACGGAAATCCATGTAATCTTTCATAGTTCCTTTAAAAGTCACTTTTACAGATTGTGGAATTGGCATGGTAGCTTCACCAGTAGCAAGTGCTAAAGCAACTGTTCCAGAATCGGCACCAAAAGCAACACCTTTAGACATTCTTGTATGAGAATCTCCACCAATAATTATTGCCCAATCATCAACCGTAATATCATTCAAAACTTTATGGATTACATCCGTCATAGCATGATATTCTCCTTTAGGATCGCGCGCAGTAATTAAACCAAAATCGTTCATGAACTTCATTAACTTTGGAATATTTGCTTTCGATTTATTGTCCCAAACAGAAGCTGTATGGCATCCAGATTGGTAAGCACCGTCCACAATAGGCGAAATAACCTTAGCTGCCATAGATTCAAGCTCTTGAGCGGTCATTAAACCTGTGGTATCTTGCGAACCAACAATATTTACCTCTACACGAACATCCGATCCTGCATGCAATACTTTTCCGGGTGTATTACCAACAGCATTTTTATTGAATATTTTTTCAACAGCCGTAAGACCTTGGCCTTCAATAGAAATCTCTTTTGATGGTGCATACACTTGAGGAATATCAATTCCTAAAGTTTTAGCTGCAAATGTTTGTAGTTTTTTACCAAATACAATAGCATAAGAACCTCCCGCTTTGATAAACTCCACTTTTTGTGGTGTTAATGAAGCCGAAATATCCATTAACTCTTGATTGCCCTTGTATAACTTTTTCTCTTTTGTGTTTATTGTTAAAACCGTACCTGTTTCAACAGAATATTTTTGCTCTAATACAGGTTCTCCATCGGCACCCATAATGGTATTGCCATCAGCATCTTTTTGCTTTACCCAGTTTTGTAAATCAATTCCAATACCTCCTGTTACACCAACTGTAGTTAAGAAAATTGGAGAAATACCGTTAGTACCTGCAATAATTGGAGCTATATTGATAAAAGGCACATACGGACTTGCTTGAACACCTGTCCATAAAGCCACATTGTTTACACCTGACATTCTTGAAGAACCAACTCCCATGGTTCCTTTTTCGGCAATTAACATCACACGTTTGTCTGGATGCTGCTCTTTTAATTTTAAAAGATTCTTTTGCATTTCTTTATTATGCTCAAAGATACACTGACCGTGCAACTCACGATCAGATCTTGAATGCGCATCACCACCAGGCGAAAGTAAATCGGTAGAAATATCACCAATACCCGCAATAAATGTCACGATATCTATTTTCTCATCAATCTCTGGAAGTTTTGTAAAAAACTCTGCTTGGGCATAGCTTTCCAAAATATCTTTAGCAATAGCGCTATCGCTTTTATAAGCTTCCTTTAAACGATACATGTCTGCCTCATAAAGGTAAACTTGTGTTTTTAAAACTTCGGCAGCCGCTTTGGCTTTTGCTTCATCATCACCTAAAGCGATATCAAGTAACACTTCAATAGAAGGCCCCCCTTTCATATGTGATAACAACTCTAAAGCAAAGGCAGGTGAAATTTCTTTAACTAAAGATTCACCAAGAATGATCTCTTTTAAAAATTTAGCTTTTGCTCCTGCTGCACTGGTAGTACCTGGCACAACATTGTAAATGAAAAAGTTAAGAGAATCTTCTCTATACTTGTTATCTAAATCTTTAATTTGCTCAATAATTGCGCTTAACAATTCGGCACTTTCAATTGGCTTTGGACTTAGCCCTTGAGCTTTTCTTTCTTCAATCTCCTTGATGTAATCATTGTAAATGTTCATATTGGAAAGTCTTTTCGTTTTTTTAGCTTTTTATAAACACACTAGCTGTAAGCCCAGTAAACTGATTACAGACTTTAATATTCATGTTAAAAGCCCTAATTATAGTTGTTAGTTCATTTTAAAAGTGATGCAAAATACTAAATAAATACAAAGTTTTGAAAATAAAACACGGAATGCTACACACAACAATATTAAATTATTATAGTACTATTATTTTTTAATATGATTTGTGTTTTTTTAATGAAATCAACAAAAAAATGATGATTTAATAACGCTTTAATATTAAAGAATTAAAAAAGACTATTTATAATTTGTATCTCTGAAATTCCTTCAGCTTCCGCTTTGTAGTTTTTAATAATTCTATGCCTTAAAATACTATGTGCTACCGCTTGTACGTTTTCAATATCTGGAGAAAATTTACCATGTATAGCGGCATGTGTTTTGGCTGCTAAAATTAAGTTTTGTGAAGCTCTTGGTCCTGCTCCCCAATCGATGTAGTTTTTAACCAAATCGTTAGCAGCATCGCCATTTGGTCTTGTTTTACCAACCATAGCCACGGCATATTCAATAACATTATCGGCTACTGGTATTCTTCTTATTAAATGTTGAAAATCTATTATTTCCTTTGCAGAAAAAAGTGCATTCACTTTAGCTTGTGTATCTGTAGTAGTTGCTTTTACAACATCAACTTCTTCTTGAAATGATGGATAATCTAAATTTATTGCGAACATAAAACGGTCTAACTGTGCTTCAGGCAACGGATAAGTTCCTTCTTGCTCAATTGGGTTTTGAGTTGCTAAAACAAAATAAGGTAATTCCAATTTATAGTGATGCCCTGCAACGGTTACGGCACGCTCCTGCATGGCTTCCAATAAAGCTGCTTGGGTTTTTGGCGGTGTTCTGTTAATCTCATCTGCCAAAATAATATTTGAAAAAATAGGGCCTTTTATAAATTTAAAATGGCGGTCTTCATCCAATATCTCACTACCAAGAATATCACTCGGCATTAAATCTGGGGTGAATTGAATGCGTTTAAAATCGAGTCCTAAAGCTTGTGCAATGGTATTTACCATTAAGGTTTTTGCTAAACCAGGAACACCAATAAGCAAAGAGTGACCACCAGAAAAAATAGAAATCAATATTTGATTAACTACTTCATCTTGACCAACAATAACTTTGGCAATTTCGGTTTTTAAATCTTTATATCGTTTTACAAATTGTTCAATCGCAGCTACATCAGACATATAATTATTTCTTTAACCAGTTGCTAGAAAATTCACAGTTTCTGTATTCCCCGCTAATTTTTATATAAGTATCTAAGATTTTCTCCTCTTGCCATTTTGCAATTGCCTTTATCTTCTTTTCGTCTAAAGCCAAACTTTTGATTTTCAAATAATCGCGCGCATAATCTGCTTCATGCTCATTGATTCTATCTGTAACCATTAAAATTTTAAACTTCACTTTGCCAGTTCGGTCTTCTTCTTTTAAAACAAGGCTTACTTCATTATCTTTCAAGTTCTGAATTTGCGAATATAATTCTGGTTCCATCCTAGTCAACTCAAAATTATAATCTTGTGTGGTTGGGTTTATAAGTTGGCCACCATCTCCACGTGTTTCTTTTTCATCACTTGCCTCTCTTGCTGCATCTGCAAACGATATTTTTCCATCAACAATACGTTGTCTAACTTTTTCTAAACGCTCTTTTGCTTCCTTTACAGCTTCGGTAGAAACCTTAGGTGATAGTAAAATATGGGCTACATCATATTCTTGTCCTCTAATTTTATCACATTGAATGATATGGTATCCAAATTCAGTTTCAAAAGGTTCTGATATTTCTCCTTCTTGAAGCGAAAAAGCCACTTGTCTAAACTCCTTAACCATTCGAGGTTGCTTTCTGTTTAACGTGTATTTTCCACCTTTACTTGCCGACCCAGGATCTTCTGAATACAAAACAGCTTTGGAACGGAAGCTTGCTCCGTTTTCGATGATATCTGCTTTAAATTCCTTTAACCTGTTAATAACACGTTGTTTTTCTTCTTCAGACACCCTAGGTTCTGCAACTATTTGGGCAACTTTTAATTCGGTACCAAATGTTGGGCGTTCTTCTTTAGGAATTCTTTCAAAAAAAGCACGTACTTCTTCAGGCGTTATTTCAATGGACTCAACAATTTTAGCTTGCATCTTTTGTGCTAACTGGTTGGTTTTATTGATTTCAAACATTTCATCTCTAAAAGATTTTTCATCATCCTTTTTGTAGAACTCTAAAAGTTCTTTCATAGATTTCCCAGATTGTGCTAAAAATTGCTCCACTTGATAGTCTACATTTCTTCTAATTTCAGCGTCTGATACTAATATACTGTCTTGTACTGCTTGATGTGCATACAACTTATCTTCTAACAATTTTCCGAATAACTCACAGGGTTTAATACTAGAGGTATTTACACCTTGTGCCTGTAGTTGCAAATAGGCTTTATCAACATCTGAATCCAAAAGAATATAATCACCCACAACCGCTGCAACACCATCTACTTTTTTAGCATTTTGGGCTTTAGTTGTGTCTACTTTTTTAGGTGCATCCTCTACTATCTCGTCGTTAATTACTTCTTGAGCAGATATATTATTTACTAGCAATAGGGTTATACATAAAAACCCAAGGTGTTTCAAATTATTTATAAATTTCAAATTGTTTATTTTTAATAGCATCTTTAGTAATGTCTTTTTCTAATTCTCTAATAAGTTCAAGCTTTCTTTTGTTAACGACAATTTGGTCTATAGTTGGCCTTACATACTCTAAAGGCGCCGTATCATTTCGAAGTAAAACGTCATTAATTTGCATCAAATATACTCCTAATGAGTCTTTGAGTTGTACAAAATTAGATTTTTTTAACAGTTGATTTTTATTTTCGGGAGTTATTGCCGAAATTTTATTGATTACTTGGTTGGTTTTAATCCAAATAGTATCATTTAAAGAATAGGATTTAAACTGAATTGATATCGCGTTTAAATCTTTTTTGTCTTTGGAATTGAAGCGTTTAAATTTTTCTACAACAGAATTGAAATTTAAAATATTTTCATCTATATGAATGTATCTAAATTTAAGCAAGTCTTCGTTTAGTTTAAATACATCTTTATTTTCATTGTAATAAGTTTCGGCTTCTTGGGTGGTAACAACCGTATCCATATCCCTTTTTACCAATGCTTCAATATAAGCCTTGGTATACAAGTCATTTTTATATTGCTGTATTAATTTATTAAATTCGTCTTGTTTCGATTGGCTTAAATTTACTTTGGCACCATCAACAAATAATTGTTGGGTTGCCCAACGATTGATAAAGTTTTGAACCACTAACATACTATCTTCTTTAGGTGTTCCTTCAGATACCAAATCTTTAATATCATCATAATACAAATAGGTATCGTTCACCCTTGCGACAGGTACCCTATCGTCTGTTTTTTTAAAAAAGTCGCAGGAATTGACTAAAATAAAAAGAAAAAATATGATGGTTTTATTTCGCACTTATTGGTTTTTTATTTGAGTTTTTACACTTTCTAAAGCCTCTTGGTTTACAACTACTTTGTATTTTTCCGCCAACTCTTTTAGCCATTTTTCTTCTTTAAAAGCTTGATAGTCGCTTATAACCAAGCCCTTAGCTTCATCCAATGTTTTTTGAGTTTCAGGCAACACCTCATTTACTTGAACCAAAACAAAGGCGTTGTTATGATTGTATATTTTAGAGATGCCTTTTTTAAATTCAAACGCTTTTGGCAATGCTTGGTGGTTAGCCTCCATAGTATCTACAGTAAAGATAACGTCTATTTTGTTATTACTATTGATAAGGGCTTTAATTTCTGGTAAACCCATACGCTTTTTCAATAGTTTTCCGACTTTTTTAAGCGTTTTTTGGTCTTTTGAAGAAGCAACAACCGCATCTATTCGCTTTGGAGTTGTGTACTTATTTTTGTGTGCGTTATAGTAATTTTCAATTTCCAAAGAATCGGTTTTAGCCGTATTCCAAATAGTTGTTTCCATTAAATCGAACAATAATAATCCGTCTCTATATTCTGCAACTACATGGGCGTATTCTTCGTTTTCGCTTTCTAGATTATCTTCCTGATAAGTTACAACATTGGTATTTAAAAACGTGTTGTACTGTTTTGAAACCAATGTTTTAAAATCGGTTTTTGAAGGCATATTTCGTTGTGCCGAAACTAAATAATCGCCAAAATCTTTATAAGTTAATTGCTTGTTCCCTATTTTAACAAGAGGTTTGCTTTCGGTAAAACCTTTTGGGAGTTCCCAAGTACCTTTAAAAAAATTGTCGTTTAAAATGGATGCAAAATAAGCTAATGCTTTGTTTTCTTCCTTAAGGTTATACTTTGCCTTAAGCTTCGTATACAAAGCCTCGTCTATTAACTTAGAACGTTCATCGCGTTTAACTTTTTGTTCCAATTCCGGTTTCATTTTTTCAAAAGATGCTACAGGCCTTTTACCAAGCAACTTAACAATATGCCAACCGTAAGCCGATTTAAAAGGCTCAGACACATCTCCTATTTCCTTTAAACCAAAAGCAGTACCTTCAAACTCTTCCGAATTTATTTGTCCACCCGAAAACGGCGCAAGCTTACCTCCGTTTGGAGCCGAATTTCCATCGTCTGAAAACTGTTTTGCCAAGGCTTCAAAATCTTCACCTTGTTTTAGTTTTTTATAAATATCTTGAATTCTATTTTCTGGTTTTTCCGCTAAGGAATCCCCTGGTTTTTCAACAACCATAATATGCGCTACGGTACGCTCACCTCTCGATTTTCTTTTATCTTGCACATATACAATATGGTAGCCAAATTGGGTTTTAAACGGTTGCGAAATAGCGCCTACTTTGGTATTGTATGCGGCATTTTCAAACGGATAAACCATTCTGAAACCCGAAAAATAACCTAAATCTTCTCCATAAACCGTTTGTCCATTGTGCACTTCTTTTCTAACTTTTTCAAAACCTTCTTTTAAAGCTCTTTCACGTAATTTTACGATGGTATTATAAGCTGCCAGCGTATCTTTAGGATTTGCGTTTTCTGGAATTTTTATTAAAATATGCGATGCTTTTACATCGTTGGAAACACGTTCATAAGCTTCTTGAACCAAAGCATCTGTTACTTCAGAATCTGAAATAAAACTTTTAGCCAACTGCTTTTTATATGAATCCAATTCGCGTATGTACGATGGTTTCTCATGAAGCTCTAAAGCTTTTGCTTCCTTTAATTTTAATTTATAATTGGTGAAAAGTGATAAATATTCATCTACATTTTTTTGAGATTCATCTTGAACCAAATCTAAATTCTTATTATAAACCCTTAAAAACTCCGATGTATAAACGGGTTCACCATCTACTGAAAAAAGGATATCTTTATTAGCAGATTGACCATAAATATTGAAAATTGCTGTTGAAAAAAATAAAATAAATAAATACTTATAATTCATTTGAAAAAATTTAATTGATAGCACAAAAATAGCAATATAAACCTTTTATGCAAGTTGCTTTAACAAACGATGAAAAAGATAAAATATTACCATTCTAAATGATATATTTTTTTACCTTTCCATATTCATATTTATAAAATAACATGCGAAAATTAAAGCTAATATGGGATTTTCATGGGCCAGACGCCAATAAAATTGCGGAACACCATGAAATACATTTAAAAGAATATATTCAACTCGAAAAATTAGACATTTCCATTACGGGTTTTGAAGCTGTAAGCGATGTACATGCTATCGCTTTTTTAGTGGTTGATGAAGCGGATATGAAACCCATTCGAGATGCTTTAAAACCGCATAGAGGACAGTTTTTTTCAAATTAATTCCGGAAATGCTAAACCGTAATCCAATAATCTTCTTAGTAATACTACTTAAATCAACTGTTGTGTAATCGAAAATTATGCTTTGCACAAAATTTGATTTTATAAGAAAAATCAACTAACTTCGTTTAACAATCGATAAAGTTCATTGAAACGGAACTTTATCTTCGCATTGTACGCAATTTGAGAAAAATCATTCCGTGAAAAAATATTAAACCTATTTTAATGATAAATAAGAGAAAAACAGATATTGCTTTCAAGTTTTTGATTCAAGGACTTTATGGTCAAAATGATTATTATAAAGTAAAAAATTCTCAAACTGTTGCTAAAGCGAAACGTTACTATTTGAAAATTCTTGATACCTTCTTAATAGCAATAAATGAAACAATCATTATTTCTGACAAAACTCATGTGCAATTGTTGAAATCTATAATCTCGGAAGGAAAAAAAAGATTGAGCAGTTCAAAAACCTTTGAATCTCTTGACAATTCTCTTATCTGTACTCAAACTGAATTAATTTTTCAATTAATAGGTAATAATCCTGAACGAAATTTTGAAAAAAATGTACCGAATAGAAAAGACAAATGGAAATTAAATAGACATAGACAAATTCAATACATCCAAACTAACGAACAAAAATTAAATCAGATTTTTAATTTAATTCAATCTAGATACAGTGACCGATTTCCGAAATTTATAGATGATTTCTTTAATAAAGTTTATCTGGACGAATGTCAAAGTGATTTTGGGAATTTAATTCGTTGGATAAAAATAAGTCACCCAGATATTTATTTGGAAATAATATAAAAACTGGTTGTAACTCTATGTAAAAAAAAACATTGTTTATTTTAGTTAAACCGTTTGCTCATTGCTTTGTTTGTTAGCTTCTGATTTTCCAAGATATAATAAACGTTAAACGAACTCATAAATCCATAAATCATAAAAAAATCCAGCAATTAGCTGGATTTTAAATATCTAAAACAATTTGTTCAATTAGTTTACCACCAATCTAAAACCTTCACCGTGAATGTTAAGGATTTCAACTTTTTCATCAAGTTTTAAGTACTTACGCAGTTTTGCAATGTACACATCCATACTACGAGAGGTAAAATAATTATCGTCTCTCCAAATTTTGGTAAGTGCTAATTCACGTGGCATTAAATCGTTTTCATGCAATGCCAACAAACGTAACAATTCATTTTCTTTGGGCGATAATTTAACGGGGTCTCCGCCATCAAATTTTAAAAAACGCAATTTGGAGTTTAAATCGAACCTTCCAATTTTAAACTCAAATTGTTTGCTGTCCGAAATTGTTTCGGTGGCTTTGCGTTGCATAATAGCCTTAATTTTCATGAGCAATACTTCGCTATCAAACGGTTTGTTTAAATAATCGTCTGCGCCTACTTTATAGCCTTTTAAAACATCTTCTTTCATGGTTTTGGCCGTTAAGAAAACAATAGGCACATCGGTATTCTTTTCACGAATTTCCTTAGCTAGCGTGAAGCCATCTTTGTAAGGCATCATAACATCTAAAATGCATAAATCGTAATCGTCCTTTTTAAATTTTTCGAAGCCTTCCATTCCGTTTTTTGCATGAACAACATCGTAATCGTTCATCATCAAATAATCTTTAAGAATAATTCCGAAATTCGGATCGTCTTCAACTAATAATATTTTCTTTTTTTGCTCTTCCATGTTTATGATATTATTGGAAGCTTTATTATAAATGTGCTTCCTTTGTCTTTTTCACTTTCTACTGATACATGACCTTGATGGTCTTCTACAATACGTTTTACATAGGCCAAACCTAAACCATGACCTTTTACGTTATGAATGTTTCCGGTGTGTTCTCTATAAAATTTTTCGAACACGCGTTTGGCAGCTGCTTTGCTCATACCACTGCCATGATCTTTTATTTTTAACAAAATATTGTTTCCAACATTTTCGGTATATACTTCTATTTTTGGTGCTTCTGGTGAATACTTAATGGCATTATCCAGAATGTTAACTATTACATTCGTAAAGTGGGTATCGTTTGCTAAAACCGTGGATTTTGGTGCATCAAAAAATGTTTTGATATACCCTTGCCTGTCTTCAACTATAAGCCCTACATGCGTTATGGCATCTTCCACTAAGTCGTGCAAATCCAACCTATCCTTACTTATATTTAATTCATTTTTCTCTAGTTTAGATATACGCAATACGTTTTCTACTTGGGCGTGCATGCGTTTGTTTTCTTCCTTTATCATTGCCAAATAGCGCACTACTTTTTCTTTATCATCAATAACTTTTGGGTTTTTAATGGCATCTAAAGCTAAATTTATGGTAGCAATAGGTGTTTTAAACTCGTGCGTCATGTTATTGATGAAATCTGTTTTTATTTCAGATATTTTACGCTGTTTTACTAATTGGTACAAAGCACTTCCGTAAGCTAAAATGATGATGGATGTGAAAATTACCGATAGTAAAATCATACCCATAATAGATGATAAAATGAATCTTTTATCATCTGGAAAATTCACCAACAGTTTGTATGTGCTTTGGTTGCTTTCATTATAAAACATAAAAACACTGAATGCCGATTCGTCGTAATTTTCAAAATTATCGCTACGTATTCTAGTGGCTAAACCGTTGCTGTAAATAGCAAATTCAAAATCGATGTTAATGCCATCTTCTTTTAGCTTTTCAGATAATAACTTTTGAATTTCTTCTTTTGTTACACGCTTATGAATTGGTAAACGAGATGTTAAATCTTTATAAACATCTTCAAAAACAATTTCATCGGTACTGGACATTTTGTCTAAAAGCAACAACTTATCGTTTGTACTTAAATCCAAATCCAAACTAGAGCCACTATTTTGGTACACTTTGGTTTCGCGATTACTTAAAATCCGCTTTACACTAATGGTATCTAAACCTATGTCAAAGAGCGATGAATTAAACTTATAATTTTCTTCTAAAGTACCGTTTCTGTAAATTGTGGTCTCTTTTGAGTCTAAATCTTCTTTTATGATATATAAATTTCTAATTGCCGTGGTGTCAACTTTTTCACCCTTAGAAATTAAATCTTGAAGTTTGTACACATATTCTGAGTACTCGCGTTTTTCAATGGTATTTGAAACATAGTTAAGCACTTTGTTTACATTAAACTTAAAACGTTCTTTTTCATTTTTTACAGAACCATTTATATAGTATGCCTGAACAAAAATGATACCTATTAGAGATAAACTCATTAACAGGATTAATAGTACGAAAATCTTTTTGCTCATTATTCAAAATTAACATTTTAACATTTAGTGCTAAGCCCTTTTAACCTTACATTAACAAAAATGTTAAAATTTGTGTTTATTTAATAGATTTTAGAATTTTAACGTGAATTTTCTTTACTTGATTTATAGTATCTTCAAGTGTTGTATTTGTAATTACATAATCTGAAAGTTTTACTTTTTCATCGTCAGACCATTGATTTTTCATGATAGCTTCTACTTTCTCTTCCGTAGTATCGTCACGTTTTAACAAACGTTGTATACGCACTTCTTTTGGTGCTGTAACGGTAATCACATAATCGCATAGTTTATGACCTCCATTTTCAAACAAAATAGCCACTTCTTTTATTACATAAGGACTATTTTGCTTTGCTGACCATTTTTTAAAGTGAGCTGCCACACGTGGGTGCACCATGGCATTCATTTGCTGTAAATAACTTTTATCGTTAAAAATGATATTTGCAATAAAAGGTTTGTTTAATCGATTATCCAAATACGCCTCTTCACCAAACAAGGCTATAAGTTTGCGTTTGATAACTTTAGAACGGTTCATGAGTTTTTTGGCCTCTTCATCAGCTATATAAACGGGAATACCCAACGCCTCAAATTGTTTGGCAACCGTTGTTTTACCACTTCCTATACCACCTGTTAAACCTACTACAATCATTCTATTATGATGAACTCTATACGTTGTTGTTTAATTTTAACATTTTTTGCTGATTTTGGAAATTTTTCCAATTCTGGCACCAATAGCGATTGATTATTTACCACTTTACTGTAATCGCAAACCACCCTGAAATCTTTAGCCGAAATAGAATTAAAGTTACTTAAACTTACATAATAAGACACATTAACTTCTTTAGGAAAATATTTTAAATTGATATTTTCCGGCACATTAATAACAAATACCGGTATTTTTAAAGTACCTTCTGTAAACTTTTCAACTTTTGCTTTTAAGATTATTTTGTCGGTTGAAAACTTTACATCTTTGTTCTTTCTAGCTGTTTTCAGCTTAACGGTTTCGGATAGATTTTTTTTAACATCTTTTAATGATACCTTTTCGGTTTCAACAAAATCAATATTAGACACCAATGCCTTTGGCCCCACTACAAGCAACGAGTCGGGTTCCAAAACATAAGTGCTAGACACATCAAAACCCACGCTATATTTTATATCTTCATTTAGTTTAATAGGCACTTTTTTCACCATGTTTAAACCATATCTAAAGGTGAGCACCTCTGGAGCTATGTTTAGTAATTCAACTTGTTTGCCAAATTGTGTGTTTTCTAAATAGGCCTTGGACTTATTCCAAACAAAAACAGAATCCTTTTTATAGACATCTTTTTTAAAATCTATTTTAATTTTAGGTTTCGAAAAATAATAGGTTAACCATTTAAATCCATGTGTTTTTAAGGTGATGTTTAAAGCTACGGAATCATCAAAAACAACATCTTCTTCTGGAATATTGATTTTTTCAATATTAAAAACCACTGTATTGGTATAGGTTTTTGAAAGTTTGGTAAATATCAAAATGATGAATGCCAAGAGCAAAAACAGAAAAAACACATTTATTTTTTTGTTTTTGATAGAGGTTAATATGTCGGATTTTATTTTTTTTATCATGATGATTTAAAAAACAAATTAGGAAAATGCGTTTCGGGGTTGTTTTTGAAAACGTTTATAGCAAGTGTGGATTTTAAAAAACCATAACCATATCCAAAAAACTGGACTGTAATTGCCAATAACGATAAAACAGAAACCAGCAAGTTTTTAGTTGTATATAACGCTATTAAAAACGCCAAAACAAAGTAAAACGCATAAAAAGCAATGAAAAACTTTATTTGGAAAAACAGTAAAAGTAACGAAACAACAAGCCCTAAACTAAACACCGTTGGAAACCAATAAGTTATTTTTTTTGTTGAAGGATGCCAGTTATTTAAAATAGGGCGCACCAACCCAAACTTATGCACTTGCTTGTAAAATTTACTCCAGGAAATACGTCGTTTATGATACACAAATGCTTCTGGAATAAGCTTTGTTTTAAAACCTAAATTCCAAAGGCGGATGGATAAATCGGGGTCTTCACCGGGATGGATAAAACCAAAACCACCTGAAGCTAAAAAAGCTTCCTTTGAAAGTCCCATATTGAAACTTCGTGGTTGAAACGTATCAACACTTTTTTTGTTGCCTCTAATACCACCGGTGGTGATAAAAGACGTCATTGAAAAATTAATGGCTTTTTGCAAATTGGTAAACGAATGGTGTGCCGCATCAGGACCGCCAAAACAATCTACGTAATTTGCTTTTAAACTTTTTTCAACTTCAAACAAATAGTTTTCAGGCAAAATACAATCGGAATCTAAAATAATAAAATAGTTGCCTTTTGCCTTTTGCATCCCAAAGTTTCTAGAGTCTCCAGGACCTGAATTTTCTTTGAAATAATATGAAATATCGAGCGAAGATGTAAAAGCATCCACCACTGCTTTAGATGATATGGTGGAGCCATCTTCAACAATAACAATTTCAAACTTAGTATCCGTTTTCAACCCAAAAAAACTTTGCAAAAGTTCTTGTGTTTCGTCCGGACGATTATAAACTGGAATGATGAATGAAAATTGTAATTGCATAACACAAATGTAATTAAAGCAAACAAAAAAGCCACCTTATACAAGTGGCTATGTTTTTATTTTTTTAGACCTCACAGGTTTCAAAAACCTGTGTGGTCTATCTATATTTTTTATTCTTCTCCTACGAAAGTACTCATTACGGCATCACTCACACCCATGTTACTAAAACCGCCATCGTTATACAGGTTTTGTAAGGTGACGCGTTTTGTTAAATCGCTAAACAATGTTACGGTGTAGTTTGCACAATCTAAAGCTGTCGCATTACCAAGTGGCGACATTTTATCGGCATAGGCAATAAATCCGTCAAAACCTTTTACACCACTACCCGCAGTCGTTGGTGTTGGTGATTGTGAAATGGTATTTACGCGCACTTTTTTGTCACGACCAAAGAAATACCCAAAACTACGTGCAATACTTTCTAAATATGCTTTATTATCGGCCATATCGTTATAATCTGGGAATACACGTTGCGCAGCCATATAACTTAATGCTACAATACTTCCCCACTCGTTCATAGCATCTTGCTTGTAAAGTGTTTGCATCACTTTATGGAAAGACATAGCAGAAACATCGGTTCCTTTTTGCGTCCAATCATAATTTTGGTCGGTATAGTGCTTTCCTTTTCTAACGTTTATAGACATCCCAATGGAATGTAAAACGAAATCTATTTTACCTCCAAGAATTTCCATAGATTGCTTCACCAAATTTTCTAAATCTTCTAAAGAAGTAGCATCAGCAGGAATAATTTGAGACCCTGTTTTTTCAGCTAACTCGTTAATTTGCCCCATACGCATGGCAACTGGTGCATTGGTTAAAACAAACGTTCCACCTTCTTCATGAACACGTTCTGCTGTTTTCCAAGCAATTGAATTTGAGTCTAATGCTCCAAAAATGATCCCTCTTTTTCCTTTCAGTAAATTATACATATGCGTTAGTTTATATGTTGATTTGTTAATTCGTTGATGTGCTGACTTATTGATTCGTCAGAGTTTCAAAGTCCAAAAATACTAAACTTTATACTTTTAAACTTTATACTTTATACTTTTTAGTTCAATAATTCTTTTGCGTGAGCTATGGCAGAAGACGACATCTCCAATCCACCAAGCATTTGAGCGATTTCAACAATGCGCTCGTCGTGGTTTAATTTCACCAAGTTTGTTTGCGTAACATTGTTAACATCTTCTTTAAATACTTTAAAATGCGAATGCCCTTTAGCTGCAATTTGCGGTAAATGGGTTATTGAAAATACCTGCATGGTCTTGCTCATTTGCAACATGATATCACCCATTTTATTGGAGATTTCACCTGAAACACCCGTATCAATTTCATCAAACATGATGGTTGGTAACTGGATGTATTTTGCCAATACCGATTTTATGGCTAACATAATTCGAGACAATTCGCCGCCAGAAGCCGCTTTTTTAAGCTCGTTAAAATTCCCGCCTTTGTTGGCTGAAAATAAGAATGATAAATCGTCTTTTCCGTTAGCAAAAAATTCGGTACCGTAAACAACTTCTATTTTAAACTGGGCATTTGGCATACCCAAGGTAGCTAAAATAGCTTCCAATTGTTCTTTTAATTGCGGAATAACCTCTGTACGCTTATCATGGATGGCTTTTGAAACAACATCAAGCTCCACTTCTTTAGAAGTAATTTCCAAACGTTTTTTCTCGATAGCATCATCTAAATTTTCTGTAAATGCTACTTTTTCTTCCAGTTGATTTTTTATGTCGATTAATTCTGAAATACTAGTTACTACATGCTTTTGCATCAAATTATGAAGCACACGTAATTTAGAATCTACAGCTTCCAATCGTTTGGGGTCTGCTTCCAAGTTTTCGTGCAACACATCAACTTCTTTAAAAACATCATCCATTTCAATTAAACTACTATTTACTCTAGTGAATAAATCTTCGTATTTAGCAGCGTAGCTTGATAGTTTTTGAAATGTATTTTTTAAAGACGTTAAGGTTGGCAACACCCCTATTTGCTCTTCATTTAATAATTGATAGGCTTCAGAAAGTTTTTCTTTAATGCCCTCAATATTATTTAAAGTTTCGTATTCTTCTTCAAGCAATTCCAATTCGCCTTCCACTAAATTAGCTTCTACCAATTCATTTAATAAAAACGAATTATAATCGTGTTCTTTTATAGCTTCCGCTTGAAAATCCAAAAGTTCTTGAAGCTCTTTTTTTAATTTTTTATAAGATTTTAATTCTAATTTATATGTTTGAAGCGTTTCCTCATTGTTTGCTAAAGCATCAATAATTTGAAACTGAAACTCATTACTTATAAGTTGCAAGGTTTCGTGTTGTGAATGGATATCAATCAATCGTTCTCCTAATAATTGCAAACTATTCAAATTTACGGGTGAATCGTTTACAAAAGCTCTCGATTTTCCTGAAGGCAATATCTCCCTACGGATGATGGTTTCATTTTCATAATCTAAATCTTCTGCTTTAAAAAGCGATTGAAGTTTGTAATTTGATATATTAAAAACCGCTTCAATGACACACTTTTCTTCGGTATTTTTTAAGCTGCTTAAATCGGCACGCTTCCCTAGAATTAAAGACAAACCACCTAAAAGTATGGATTTACCAGCACCAGTTTCACCTGTAATTATTGAAAAACCATCATTGAAATCTACATGAAGGTTATCAATTAATGCGTAATTTTTTATGGAAAGTGATGTTAACATGGAAGTTAAAAGTTGTAAGTTAAAAGTTAAAAGTTGGTTTGCTTAAAACTTGATATTCTGCCATTTGCTATTGTACATGGGCGCTACCTTTTGAAGCGTTTCTTTTACACTGGCTATGTTTACGTTAGGACCGCCACTAAAAATTTGTTCTATTTCATCTGCCTTCGCATCAAAAAAAGTTCGAAGTAAAAAGGAATTTGGTCTACGCGTGTTCATAACCTGAAATTGTTTTAAAGACGCCGCTATTTGCTCTTTACCTTCTTTTGTGTTATTGCTCATAACATCCAAACCTTTACGGTGGTACGTGTACATAACATCCTTATATTCTTTATAGGTTGGCGACAAAATATTGTCTATAAGTGCAAACCGGCTTTGTAAGCCATCTGCCAATTTCCAACCTTTAAAATTACCTTGTTGTGAGTAATTAACAATGGTTTGGGCTTGTTGAAAATACGGATCGCCGCCGTTTGGAGAAAAAGATTCGGCATCTAAACCTAAAATCATATGGATGTGAAATGCCAAAACAGATACTAAATTAGATTCGAATTGTGTTGGACTGAAAATTAAATTTTGAAATTCTAAATATGTGAAATTAAAATCTTTATCGTTGAAATTATAAATTGGAGTAGTAAATGAAGAACCATAAACAGGTCTAGACGATTGCACTTGCAATGATGCTTGAAATAATTCACCACTGTAATTCACTACATTCACTACCATGCTGCAATCTATACGCTCTTGGGCAGCAAAGGTTTTTTTTGTCCATTTTGTATTGTTAACAAACTCTTTTAATTGTTTTTCTAAAGTTTTAAAAATTTGCAGATTTTCATTACCAGTTTGTTGGGCATTTACAACCACATCGCAGTTTAACTCTTGTGAAAAACCTACAACTCCTAAACTGAATATTAAAACTATAAGTATGTTACGCATTAATTTGTTCTAAGATTTTATTTAATAAATCGCTGGCAACCTCTGCTTTCGATTTTAACTGAAACTCGGTTACGGTTTCGTCTGCATCAATAAAAGTTACTTTATTTGTTTCACTTTTAAAACCAGCACCTGCATCGTTTAACGAATTTAAAACAATTAAATTTAAATTCTTTCTTTTTAATTTGTCTTTTGCGTTTTCCAGTTCGTTATTGGTTTCTAATGCAAACCCCACTAAGTACTGATTGGTTTTAATGACACCCAATGACGCTAAAATATCTTTTGTTTTTTCTAGCTCTAAAGTTAACGTTGCTTCTTTCTTTTTTATTTTTTGTGAAGTGACTTCTTTTGGTTTGTAATCTGCTACTGCTGCTGAAAGTATGGCAACATCAACTGTTTTGAAATGCTGGTGAACCGCGTTATACATAGCATCTGCACTAACAACTGGGATGACATTTATAAGACTGTTAGCTACTTTTTCGTACGTTGGTCCCGTAATTAAAATGACCTCAGCACCCAAGTTTGCCGATACTTTTGCTATCTCAAACCCCATTTTTCCACTGGAATGATTGCCAATAAACCGAACAGGATCAATAGCTTCATAAGTTGGTCCTGCGGTGATAAGTACTTTTTTTCCTTTTAAGGGAAGTTTATCTAAAATATCGTTTTCAATAAAAGTTACAATATCTTCAGGTTCTGCCATTCTACCCTCGCCTATCAAACCACTTGCAAGTTCTCCATTGGTAGCGGGAATCATAATATTTCCGTAGGTTTTTAAGATTTTAAAGGAGCGCAATGTGCTTTCATGCTTGTACATATCCAAATCCATGGCTGGAGCAAAATACACGGGGCATTTAGCCGATAAATAGGTTGCCAACAACAAATTATCGCAAACGCCATTTGCCATTTTTGATAAGGTATTTGCGGTGGCTGGAGCTATAACGAAAAAATCTGCCCACAAACCTAAATCTACATGGTTATTCCACACAGCGTTATCATCTTCTTCATTGGTAAACGATGAAAAAACTGGATGTTTTGAAAGTGTTGATAAGGTTAAAGGTGTAATAAAATCTTTAGAAGCAGGCGTCATAACGACTTTTACGTTAGCACCCAATTTTACAAACAACCTTACAAGAGAAGCTGTTTTGTAAGCGGCAATACCACCACTAATTCCTAATAGTATGTTCTTGCCGCTTAATATTGACATTTTAAAAAAGTTTACTGATTATCTTCCTCAGTATTTCTAAAATATATTTTATCTGTTAACCATTCTTGAACAGCTAAAGCATGTGGTTTTGGTAATTTTTCGTAAAATTTAGAAACCTCTATTTGCTCTTTATTTTCAAAGATCTCTTCTAAACTATCGTTGTAAGTAGCAAATTCCTCTAACTTATCGATAAGTTCTTTTTTAATCTCTGTGTTAATCTGTTCAGCACGTCTTGCTATGATTGAAATTGACTCGTAGATGTTCTCTGTTGGTTCGTCAATTTGGTTTCTGTCGTACGTGATGGTATTAACAGGTGCATTGGTTTTCTTTAAATCCATTGTCTTTGTTATTTAACTTTTAGTGCTATATTTTTTTAATTGTTCATTTAATTCAATCGCCATTTTTTCAACTTCTTCTTTATGTTTAGAATTAGCATATGCTTTTTTAAATGAATCGTGGTATTCTTTAGCTTTTTCCAAACGGTTTTTCTTTAAGGGAATAAGGCCATTAACTGTATTTTTGTATTCAATACTATTAACGGCTAGTTTATACGCCGCATCAAATCTTAAAAACAAAGCTTCTTCTCGCAATGTAGAACCTGGGAAATCGAACATAAAATTATCAAACGACCTTACAGATGCAGGATAATCGGAAATAGTATTGTATTGCTTGGCTATTTCAAAAGCTTTCTTCTCTAACTTAAAATCTAATTCTTTAACTAGTTTGTTAGCTTCTGAAAGATGCTCAGATTCTGGAAACAAATTGATGAATTCTTGTAGCTTCTCAATAGCCGATTTTGTTTCTTTTTGGTCCTTACTGTAAACTGGAGATAGCATATAATAACTCTTAGCACTTAAAAAAGATGCTTCTTCCCGTTTTTCACTATTAGGGTAACTAGATGCAAAACGTTCAAACTGATATCCTGCCGTATAAAAATCTTTCATTTGATAAAAAGAATTTGAATACAAATACATAAGCTTTTCTGCTTGGGGCTTACCTCTATAACTAGGTACTATTTGCGCAAATAATTTATTGGCCTTAGAAAATTTACCTTCGTTATATAGGTCTTCTCCCATTTTAAACTTAGTGGCAATATCTTCATTTTTTAATGCTTTTTGATATTCGCTACAAGAGCTTAAAAGTGTGATAGTTATTAATATGTAAAGAAATCTATTCATATGAGAATTAACATCTGCTTTTTAAAGGTCATATGCAATCGCTACATTTTTAATGCTATTCAAAAGAATATTGTAATTGCGATTTCATAGTTTTGAAACAAGATGCAAAATTAAGTTATTAATATGGATTTTAAAAATATTATTTTACCGCTAAAATAATGGCTTAAATACAGCAATCATAAGGATTAAGTAATATTTAACAGATATATGAAATTAACTTAGCTCTTAAAACTTTTCCACAAACAATTTGATTTTCTCTTTTAGTGCATTTGAAGCTGGCACCAAAGGCAACCTTACTCTGTCTTTACACAACCCTAATGCTTCAAAAACCGCTTTAATACCAGCAGGATTATTTTCTTCAAAAATATAGCCGATAACATCCATTAACCTGAAGTGCAGTTTATAAGCGTCTTTTGCTTTTCCGTTTAACCCTAAACGAATCATTTCTGAAAATTCTTTAGGAAACCCTTGACCTATTACTGAAATGACGCCGGCACCTCCTGCCAATACAACACCTAAAGCTAAATCGTCATCTCCAGAAATTATTAAAAAATCTTCTGGCTTGTTTTTAATTAACTCCAAATATTGAGAAACATTGTTCCCTGCCTCTTTTACGGCAACAATATTTTTAAAATCGTTGGCCAATCTTAAGGTTGTTTCAACTTCCATATTTTTAGAAGTACGTCCAGGAACATTATATAGAATAATATCAATAGGTGACGCTTCAGAGATTGCTTTGAAATGCTGATAAATTCCTTCTTGAGTTGGCTTACTATAATATGGAGATACCGATAAAATAGCATCGATATTACTTAAATCTGTAGATTTTATTTCTTCTATAACCTGAGCTGTATTATTTCCACCAATCCCTAAAACCATAGGCACGCGCCCCATATTCGCTTTAGATATAGTTTCAATAACTTCCTTTTTTTCTTGCTTAGAAATGGTAACACTTTCGCCTGTAGTACCACATACCACAAGATATTCTACGCCATTCTCAATATTGAAATTCACTATGCTTGTTAAGGCATCATGATCTATCGTTAAATCTGATTTAAAAGGTGTAACCAATGCAACTCCAGTTCCTAGAAACTTACTATTCATTTTTAATTTTTTTTAATATAGTTAGGTATTTAAAAACTTCATCTTTAAATACGTTAAATTCTTTTAGGTTTGTTTTAACAATTAAATCGTTAATCCGTTCGTCTGTTTGCAATAAACCTACCTTAAATTCAGCCTTAGATTTGGCCGTAAGCAATTTTAGCTCGGTAATATCAGCTTCGTAATAACTAATTAAAACATCGAATTTAGTATCCAAAAAGGTTTGCAATTCGCTATTTTTTATAGCGCCTTTCCATCCAAAATCATCTGGATTAAAACAAACATCCCAAGATTTAAGTGTTTCTTTTTTATTTGAAGAAAACGCTATAACCTTTAACTTATTTGGTTTAACCTTTAAACAAGATGCCAATGTATTAAACTGTTCAAAATTATCTAACTCATCTAAATTAAAGATAATCCCTAAACTTTCAACCTGCTTACCTGAAACATTTACATAACGTTCAGACAACAATTTATTGATGTGTTTTTTAATAGATTTTTCTTTAAAACCTTTTAAAATCATTTATCTTTATACTTTGGGCAAAGGTAACAAAAGTACACTCAAAAAATCTATTAAAAATATGAGGTTTACATATTTAATTTATTTGTTATATATATTAGTACTTTTTAACTGCAAGCAACCTAAAGAATATCTAACAAAAATTGAAGGGAAGCAAATTCAAATTACAGATTCATTAGCCATTGATCAGGATATTGAAGCTTTTATAAAACCATACAGAACACATATTAAAAAAGACCTGGACAGTGTGTTGGCGTTTTCGGCTGGCACTTACACAAAATCTGATGGGGAGTTTAATACAGCGATTGGAAATTTTATGGCCGATGCCGTTTTTGATGAAGCAAACCCTGTTTTTAAAAAGAGAACGGGTAAAGACATAGACATGGTTATTTTAAACCACGGTGGCATCCGCTCTATAATCAATAAAGGAAACATAACTACAAGGACTGCTTTTGAATTAATGCCTTTTGAAAACAGTATTATAGTGGTAGCCATGAAAGGGAGTCAGATAGATAGTTTGGTAAACTACCTAAGTAAAGCATATAAAGCGCACCCCATATCGAAACTTAAACTTTCAATTGATAAAAATTTTGATGTGATTGAAGCTTTAATTAATGGCCAAGAAATAGACCCTCACAAAACATATTATGTTGCTACAAACGATTATTTGTATAATGGAGGTGACGACATGACATTTTTTAAACCAAATGAAGAAGTTTATGTTTTAGATTACAAAATACGAAATGCCTTAATTGATAATTTCAAAAAAGTTGACACTATAAGCCCAATAATGGACGATAGGTTTATTATGATTAAGTAGCAAAGTTTCAAAGTGACAAAGAGGCAAAGTTATGAGTTATGAGTTATGAGTTATGAGTTATGAGTTATGAGCAAAATAAGAGTAACTGAACTTAATAACCCTGATAAACTTGAAATCTTTGAATCTTTGAAACTGTGAAGCTTTGAAGCTCTGAAACACTGAAACTCAAAAAAAATGAAGCGTAGAGATTTTATACAACAAGTATCGGCAACAACGGCAGTGGTAACCATTGGAGGTTTCGGACTTCAATCGTTTTCTACATTACCTAAAACCACAAAAATTACCATTCTACATACCAACGATGTCCATAGCCATATTGATGCTTTTGGACCTGATGATGGTAGAAATGCCAATAAAGGAGGCGTAGCAAGAAGAGCTGCGTTAATTGAATCTATTAGAAATGAAAATCCAAACACCCTTTTATTGGATGCTGGCGATATTTTTCAAGGAACCCCCTACTTTAATTATTATGGAGGCGAACTGGAATTTAAATTGATGAGTAAATTAAAATATGATGCAGCCACTATTGGCAATCATGATTTTGATAACGGAATTGATGGGCTATATGCCCAACTTCCACATGCTGAATTTCAGTTTATATCTTCAAATTATGATTTTTCAAACACCATCATGGATACACACGTAAAACCATACAAAACCTTTATAAAAGAGGGTATTAAAATTGGTGTTTTCGGGTTAGGTATTGAATTAGATGGTTTGGTAGACCCTGCCATGTACAATGAAACAAAGTATTTAGACCCTGTTGAAATGGCTCAGGAGATGACCCACATTTTAAAAACCAATGAAAAGTGCGATTTGGTAATATGCTTATCGCATTTAGGGTATGATTACAAAACGAATCCTAACAAAATAAGCGATTTAAAACTGGCAGCTTTAACAAAAGATATTGATTTAATTATTGGAGGGCACACACATACTTTTTTACCAAAACCGACTGTTATAAAAAATATTGAAAACAAAAACATGCTGGTAAACCAAGTGGGATGCTATGGAATAAATTTAGGCAAAATAGATTTTTATTTTGATGCCAACAAAGATAAATCTGCAAACGGCACTTCCATCATTGTTTAAGATAAAACTGTATCAGTCCTATAACTTTCCTTTAATAGTAATGGTTTAGGCTTTTTTACTTTAATACCTGTATTCATTATATACTTAAACATAATGTATAGTCCCAATGCATACAATACCCTATGCAATAGCTCTAAACTCCAGTCGTTTAAATAATATAATTTTAAATAGTTCAATGTTACAGATAAACCAATAAACAATACGGCTGTTAAAAATAAGGTAGATTGTTTTGTTTGTGTGTTTAAATAAACCCCTAAAGACACTAACATTAAAACAATTAAGAAAATACTTTTTATACCATACAGCATCACTTCAGTTCTATTTGATACAACTTCACTTAAAATACCATATATAATATTCAAGAAATAAAGGTTTATTGAAAGCACAACCAACAAATAGACTCCAATTAAAATAGTAACTTCCGAAAGTTTAAATTTGGGAACCACCATAATTAATAAATACAAGTAACTTATTATATAAAGTATGCTTGACGTTTCAATTATGACATCTTCATTAAAAAACATAGGGCTTATATCCCCCAAAAAAGAGAATAATAAAAAGGAGATAAAAACAAATCCCAAAGATGAAAATCTAACAAAGAAGAAAATTAATAATACAGGTATGAAAAGAGGCATAGCTGTTTTCATTATGAGAGCATCATTTGTGATAACTCCATAAACGTTTAATGCTATTAATAGGATTAATGCACAAAAAAAGATCGTACTAAAAGTAAATTTGGGCCAATTTTTCATGATTTCAAGACAAGTAGGTTGACTCAAATATATAAATAAAAACGTTTTAAACGTTAAAATAATACCTTTTATCGATGTTTAGTGTTTTTTTTGTGCGTTTTATCGGTTATTGAATTATTTATCTGACAGAAAATAATTAAAAACGGGTGTGATTGTATGAAATTAATCAAGATACATCTTCTCTTCTTCCCACTTTACACGGTCAGGTTCGATTTTAGATTGTTTATAGAAAAAATAAACTGAGAACAAAAACAAAGTCGTAGAAATCACTTGAAGAAAATTTCTTGCTGTAATATAAGTATAAGCCACCCATATTACCTCTCCAAAAACAATGCATAACGACCCTAAAAACAAGTACAAAGCCTTCACATTATCTCTGTAAAAATAATTTATTAATGTAACCGATAAAAGTATTAGCATGATTATGTTGTAGGCTAATTCAAAATAATATTCATTGGCATCCACCACATAGGGGGCTATTATCCCTTGTAAAACATAAATGATATATATATTTAAAATTGTTAAAATTAGTATATGAATTGTATAATTTTTTAGTGAGTAACTTAAAGAAATAGATTTTAAAACTTCTATAGTTAAAAAAGCATAAGCAAGTATATACAAACCGTTTGCTACATAATAATAAAAATCATGCGAAATATAAGGTGCTATAAAAATCATTAATTCCGAAAGAGAAAACAGCACTAAAAAAAGCGTAAAAAACAAAGATTTTTTATTTACGGTAACGAAATACAAAACAGTAACTACGGGCAATATAATGGATTTGAGAGCGTTTGCTATTATATCTTCACTCCTAAGCTGAAATATGACAGATAGTATGTAAAGTAATAATGCTAAAATCACCAAGACTTTCGACTTGTTCATAATAACAATTTATTGTTGAATTACAAATATAACTACATTATGTTTTTAAACGGCAAAAAAATACATTTTACCTACAAAACGCAACGTTTATTTTATTTTTTGTAAGAATTCGCATTCATTTATAAGTAAGATACTTAAATCCTCTGCCTTTTTTCTTTTACTTGGCCCCATATTATCTCCAGCAACAATAAAACTTGTTTTTGATGATATAGAACTACTTACTTTACCACCATTATCTTCTATGAGTTTTTTTAGTTCATCGCGAGAAAGCGACTCAAATACACCAGATATTACAATGCTTTGCCCTTTTAAAATATCAGTTTGCCCTTTGAGTTGTTCTGCTGAAATCTCTAATTGCACACCAAAATCCTTCAACCTGTTAATGATGAGTCTGTTTTCTTCGGAAGAAAAGAATGCTTGCACACTTTCGGCTATTTTAATTCCTATTTCATCTACATGAACCAATTCCTCTTCTGATGCTTGCGCAATAGCATCAATACTTTTGTAATGTTTAGCTAATTTTTTGGCGACCGTTTCTCCTACATAACGAATTCCCAAAGCATACAAAACACGTTCAAAAGGAATATTTTTAGACTGTTCGATGCCTTGAATTAAATTATCAGCACTCTTTTCTGCCATACGTTCCAACGGAATAACCTGCTCTTTGGTCAATTCATACAAATCGGAATAATTGGAAATCAATCCCTCATTTACCAAAAGTGCTACAGTTTCCCCTCCCAAACCTTCAATATCCATGGCTTTTCTGGATATAAAATGCTGAATACGCCCAATTATTTGCGGTTTGCAGCCATTATAATTAGGGCAATAATGCTGGGCTTCTCCTTCTTGCCTTACCAATTCAGTTTCACATTCAGGGCAAGTTGTAATATATTCGGTTGGTTGGGAATTTAAAGGACGCTGACTTAAGTCGACACCCAAAATTTTTGGAATAATCTCCCCTCCTTTTTCAACATACACCTCATCACCAACTCGAATATCTAATTTTTCAATTTGGTCAGCATTATGAAGCGATGCTCTTTTTACAGTCGTGCCCGCCAATTCAACAGGCTCTAAATTAGCAACTGGGGTAATAGCCCCAGTTCTTCCAACTTGATATGTGATACTATTTAATTTTGTTGATACCTGTTCCGCTTTAAATTTATATGCCATAGCCCAACGAGGTGCTTTAGCGGTGTACCCCAACTCCTCTTGCTGTTGCAAGCTGTTTACTTTTATAACCACACCATCGGTTTCGTAAGGCAACTCGTGGCGATGTACGTTCCAATAATCTATAAACTCTAAAACCTCATCAATGGAATTTGCGATTTTTGCTGCAATGGGCACTTTAAAACCCCATTGTCTGGCTTTTTCTAAACTTTCAAACTGTGTGCTAATTCCCAAATTTAATCCTGTAAGATTGTAAAGCATACATTCCAACGGACGTTTGGCAACTTCGGCACTATCTTGCAATTTTAAACTACCTGATGCTGTATTTCTTGGGTTTCTATAAGGTTCTTCGCCTATTTCAATACGCTCTTCGTTCATTTTGTTAAACCCTTCAAAAGGCAAAACAATTTCACCACGTATATCGAATTTCTGGGGATAATCAGTTCCTTTTAATCGCAAAGGCACAGATTTTATGGTTTTCACATTAGCCGTTACATTATCGCCCTGGAAACCATCACCTCGTGTTAGTGCTCGAACCAATACACCATTTTCATAAGTTAAACTTATGGAAGCACCATCATATTTTAATTCGCAAGTGTATTGAATATCGCCATCTATTTGCTTTTTTAAGCGCGTTTCCCAATCCAATAAATCTTCTTTGGAATAAGAATTGTCCAACGAATACATACGATACTCATGCGGAATGGTCTCGAAATTTTTAGTAACCTCTCCTCCCACACGTTGCGTTGGCGAATTGACATCAAAAAATTCCGGATGCATCATTTCCAATTCCTGAAGCTCTTTTAATTTGATATCGAAATCGTAATCTGAAATAGTTGCATTATCAAGCACATAATAGTTATAGTTGTGCTCATTCAACTCGTCACGAAGGTTTTGTATCTGTTGCTCTATATCCATTGTATTTATAGATGGTATTTGGTATTTGGTTATTGTTAATTGTTTTCTCCTTTAATCATCCTATCTTTTTTGAAGATATCTTGTTTCAATTCTATATTTTTGAAGTTATTATTTACCAACAGTTGTATCATTTCCTTTCCAAGATATTCATTGATTTCAAAAAACAACTCGCCATTTTCAGTTAAATTTTTAACCGCAAACTCCGTAATGGCCTTATAAAACAACAGTGGGTTTTCATCATTTACAAACAAAGCCAAGTGTGGTTCGTTATTTAAAACGTTAGGTTTCATCAACTGTTTTTCTTGCTCTCTTACATAAGGCGGGTTGGAAACAATGACATCAAATGTCATTTTACTAAAATCGGGACCCCATGTTTCAGGTTTTAATATATCGGCTTCAATAAATTCAACAGTCACATCATTCAACTGAGCATTTTTTTTTGCCATCCTTATAGCTTCATTACTCACATCTAAAGCATAAACTTTAGCGTTTGGCAAGTTTTTGGCCAATGAAACAGCAATACAACCACTACCCGTTCCTACATCCAAAATTCTGATTTCCGAATTCTGATTTTTGAATTTTGAAATGATCCACGCAACCAATTCCTCCGTTTCTGGTCTTGGTATTAAAGTATACTGATTTACCTTAAAAGGCAACCCGTAAAATTCGCTTTCACCTAAAATATATTGAATGGGCTGCTCTTCTTTTAATAAATTCAAAGCATTTAAAATAGCTTCATAACCATCAACCGATAAATTTGGCTCCATGGCCAACTTCAATCTAGACACATTATAATACGATTCAATAAGCATAAAAAAGAAGCTATCTACTTCTTCTTTATCATAAACAGCATCTAATTCTAAATGAAATGTATTTTGTACGTCTTTTAAATTCAAAATAATATTTTAAAATAATTAGTGCTCACCTATACTAGCACCTACGGTAATCTAATAAAAATATTTGATTACAAATCTTTTACCATCCAAACACCACATGAGTAATGCCCGGTATTTCCTAAAGCGCTTTTCAAATGCTTAAAACCGTAACTTTCGTAGATATGAATAGCGGCTTTTAGCTGTGGTGCCGATTCCAAATAACATTTTTTATATCCCAAATTTTTGGCAGTTTCCAAACATTTTTCAAAAAGGGCGCGTCCAAAACCTTTTCCTCGTATTTTAGGTGAAAAATACATTTTTTGAATTTCGCACACATCAGTTTCAAAATCCTTTAATGGTTTTACCCCACCGCCACCTAAAATTTCACCATCGGCATCAATTACAAAATAAGCATCATTGGTGTTTTGATAAGATTCGTACATTCTTGGTGTTTCTTCATCAGCATACGCCGTTCCTTCCAAAGGAATTTTAAATTCATGAAAACACGCTCTAATAACTTGCTCTATTTGAGCGTTATCTTTAGGTGCTATTTTCCGAATAACAATAGTATCTTTACTCACTTAAAATGTTAATTTTGTACTCGATGTTTATCGGGATGAAGATACATTAAATCTAAAAAATCAGGAATGAAACGCCTTATAATCTTATCAACAATATTGCTTACCCTTTTTAATTGCTCTGTAAATGAGAAGCCTGAGTTTTTAGGTGTTGAAAATATAAAAATACTTGAATCTACCCCAGAATACATCATTCTTACTGCTGACGCTCTATTTGAAAACCCTAATATTATTGGTGGTGAACTGGAAGTTAGCGATATAAAAGTTTATGTAAACAACAGCGAAATGGCTTCAGTTTCATCAAATAATTTTGAAATTCCTGCTAAAAAGGAGTTTTCAATACCATTGACCGCCAATGTACCTATTGACAGCATTTTTGGTGATGAAAATTTAAGCAGTTTGATAGGGAGTTTGTTAACCAAAAAAATAAAAGTAAACTATAAAGGCGTAATTAACTATAAAGTTTTAGGCTATTCACATAGTTATGAGGTTGATAAAACCGAAGACGTAAAAATTAAATAACCTATTTTTTTTGAACAACCACGAAACATACATAAAACGTTGCATTGAAATTGCCAAAAACGGTTTAGGCACTACCAGACCCAACCCCATGGTTGGCAGCGTGATTGTTTATAACCAACAAATTATTGGCGAAGGTTTTACCAGTGCTTATGGTGGCAACCATGCCGAAGCGAATGCTATCAATGCGGTAAAAGACAAATCGCTTTTAAAAGAAGCTACTCTATATGTTACTTTAGAACCTTGTTCCCATTTTGGAAAAACACCACCTTGTAGTGACCTCATTATCAAACACCAAATACCAAATGTAGTTATTGGTTGTATTGACGATAATTTACAAGTTGCTGGAAAAGGCATAGAAAAACTAAAAAATGCCGGTTGCCATGTAACTATTGGTGTTTTAGAAAAAGAATGCAAAGCGCACCACAAACGCTTTTTCACATTTCACAATAAAAAAAGGCCTTATATTATTTTAAAATGGGCCGAAACCGCCGATGGTTTTATTGCCCCAGAAACAAAGAACGAACAAAAACCTGTTTGGATAACCAATGCATATTCCAGACAGTTAGTCCACAAATGGCGCACCGAAGAGCAAGCTATTTTAGTAGGAACAAATACCGTTTTGCAAGACAACCCCAGTTTAACCGTTAGAGATTGGACAGGGCACAACCCTATTAGAGTTGTTTTAGACAAAAACGAAAAGTTACCAAAAAGCCTAAATGTTTTTAATGTACAAGCTGAAACAATTGTAATAAGCTCAAAAAATCAAAACACAAATTCCAAAAACCAACATTGGAATTTGGAATTTATAAATTGGGATTTAAAAACTTCTATAGCAAAACAAATTTGCGACTGTCTTTATAACCGTAACATCAATTCCATTATTATTGAAGGGGGCACAAAAACGCTTCAAACTTTTATAAATGAAAACCTTTGGGATGAAGCGCGCATTTTTACAGGAACTACCACATTCAAAAATGGTGTAAAAGCACCTAATTTTTCTGGAACATTAATTTCAGAAGAAAAAATATTAACCGATATACTCAAAACCTACAAGAATGATTAAAGCCATTATATTCGACTTTGGCAACGTGTTCATCAACCTAGATATTGAAGGCGCTATTAAACACACTTTTAATCAATTTAAAATTGATACCCTTTCGGAAGAAATGACGGCTTTTAATGGTTTATATGAACAAGGATTAATTTCAACCGAAGAATTCCTTGAGTTTTATGTTGAAAATTTTCCAGATATGTCTTCAGAAGCATTAATAGACATTTGGAATTTCATGCTTAAAGATTTTCCGAAGCACCGATTGGAATTTTTAAAAGAGTTAAAAGCATCTTCAAAGTACAAACTCATACTTTTAAGCAATACCAACGAACTTCATATAGATTACATAAAAAGAAATGTTCCGTTTTACGATGCATTTAAAAATTATTTTGATGCATTTTATTTATCGCACGAAATCAATTTAAGAAAACCGAACCGCGATATTTTCGATTTTGTTTTAAATGAAAACAAATTAAATGCCAACGAATGTCTTTTTATAGATGACAATGAAGCCAATTGCAACACCTCAAAAGCCTTAGGCATTGAAACATGGCACATTAATCCAGAAACCGAAGATGTTTCAAATTTATTTAAAACTAAAAAAGACCTATTTTAATTGAGTTTGGTTGAAAAAGACACATACAAAACCATCAAAACTTCAACCGAAGCCATACTGTTTAAAGAGAAGAACAGCAAGTTTTTTGGTTATGCCTACCCTGTTTTAAATGAAGATGATGTAAAGCTTCATTTGGAAACATTAAAAAAAGAACACCATGCAGCAAGACATTGGTGCTACGCATACCAACTTGGAACGGAAACCATATACTACCGAGCCAATGACGATGGCGAACCCAGTAATTCTGCTGGCATGCCCATTTACGGGCAAATACAATCGTTTGAGGTTACCAATATTTTAGTTGTGGTGGTTCGTTACTTTGGAGGCGTTAAACTGGGTGTTGGCGGTTTAATAAGCGCCTATCGCGCCACAGCGCAATTAACCCTGGAAGCATCCACAATTATTGAAAAAACCATCAATGTTGATTATGTAATCTCTTTTGATTACAAAAACATGAACACCGTGATGCGGATTATAAAAGAGAAAAATTTAAACATTACCAACCAAAAATTGGAATTGGATTGCCAAATAACAATCTCTGTTAGAAAAAAAGAAGCCGAATCTGTTTTTGAAACTTTCAATCATCTTTTTGAAATCGACATAAAAGAAATTTAGATTAATTATTAATAGCGTCTAAAATGTATTGAGGCACTTTCATTGGTCTGTTGGTTTTCATATCTATAAACACCAATGTGGTACTTGCCAAGGTTAAAATCTCACCCTTTTCATTAGTAATTTCATACTCAAATTCAATCTTAGCGGTGGGCCTATTTTTTAGTTGAGTTTTTACATTAATTACATCATCATAAACAGCTGATTTTTTATAGTTTATACTTAAAGAAACTACGGGTAGCATCACGCCATTTTCCTCCATACTCTTATAAGAAATTCCTAATTTCCTAAGCCACTCAATACGCCCCATTTCCAGATATAATGCGTAGTTTCCGTGATAAACAACGCCCATTTGGTCTGTTTCACCGTATCTCACTCTTATTTGTATTTCGTCGATTTTCATAAGGTTAATTAAATAATTTTTTGTAGCTTCGGCAAAGGGATAAACATGGGGAAAAAATTCTAAAAATTCAATACTATTTCATTTTTTTTTTAAGAATTTTGTTCACATATTTGCCAAACCAAAAAGGGGGTTAATAATATTAATTTTCTTTCACAACCTAACAAACAAAATCAGAATAATAAAAATGAGTATAACTGCGCAAACGGTATGGAATAATTGTCTTGAATTCATAAAGGATAATATTCAACCGCAAGCATACAAAACTTGGTTTGAACCCATTCAAGCAGTTAAACTTACAGATAACGCTTTGAGTATTCAAGTACCTAGTAAATTTTTTTACGAATGGCTTGAAGAACACTACGTAAAAATCCTAAAGGTATCATTAACTAAAGAATTAGGCGAAAAAGCCAAACTTGTTTACATTATTAAAATGGAAAACACGTATGGCAACAAGCAGCCTTTTACCGAAAAAATTCCAAGTGCCAACAGAAGCGCCATGAAATCTCAGGAAGTTGATGTGCCACTGAACAATAAAAGCCCAGAATTACGCAATCCGTTTGTTATTCCGGGTATCAGAAATGTTAAGATTGAATCACAACTTAATCCTAATTACAGTTTTGAAAACTTTTTAGAAGGTGACTCTAACCGATTGGCACGTAGCGCAGGTTTAGCAGTGGCTTCCAAACCAGGAGGTACTTCTTTTAATCCGTTGCTTATTTTTGGAGGTGTTGGTTTAGGAAAAACCCACTTAGCGCATGCTATTGGTGTGGACATTAAAGATAAATACCCCGAGAAAACGGTTTTATACATTTCTGCTGAGAAATTTACACAACAATATATAGATTCTGTTAAGAAGAACAACAGAAATGATTTTATACATTTCTACCAAATTATTGATGTGTTGATTATTGACGATGTACAATTCCTTTCTGGAAAAACCGGTACACAAGATGTATTCTTCCATATTTTTAACCATTTACACCAAAATGGTAAGCAAGTTATTTTAACGAGTGATAAAGCACCTGTTGATATGCAAGATATTGAACAACGCTTGTTATCTCGTTTCAAATGGGGACTTTCAGCTGAATTGCAAACACCGGATTTTGAAACCCGTGTATCAATTCTAAAGAATAAATTATATCGTGATGGTGTAGATATGCCAGATGATATTATTGAGTATGTTGCCAAAAACATCAAGTCCAATGTACGTGAATTGGAAGGTGCTATTATTTCGTTAATTGCGCAATCATCTTTCAACAAAAAAGAAATCACTATTGATCTTGCTAGAGTTATCGTTGAGAAGTTTGTAAAAAACACGAAACGTGAAGTTTCTATTGATTATATACAAAAAGTAGTGTCCGATTATTTCCAAATGGATATTGACACACTTCAATCAAAAACCAGAAAACGACACATTGTTCAAGCGAGGCAATTGGCCATGTTTTTTGCTAAAAAATTCACCAAGGCTTCATTGGCAAGTATTGGTTCTCAAATAGGAAAACGCGACCATGCCACTGTTTTACACGCTTGTAAAACTGTAGACAACCTATCTTCAACGGATAAGCAATTTAAAAAATACGTTGAAGATATTACTAAAAAACTATCTGTTTAAAACACAATTAAGATGACTAAAATTCTGATGGTATGCTTGGGAAACATTTGTCGTTCTCCGCTTGCCGAAGGCATTTTAAAATCAAAACTATCCAACGATTCTTTTATTGTAGATTCTGCTGGCACGGGCGATTACCATATTGGTAAAAACCCAGACACTCGTTCTATTGCTGTAGCCAAAAAATACGGTTTAGATATTTCCAATTTAAGAGGCAGACAATTTAACGTATCCGATTTTGATACCTTCGATATTATTTATGTGATGGATGAATCGAACTATCGAAATGTGATACAACTTGCCCGAAACGAACAAGACAAAGCTAAAGTCAACTTCATTTTAAACGAAATTCACCCAGACCAAAACTTTAATGTTCCAGACCCCTATTATGGCGGAAACGATGGTTTTGAAAATGTTTATAGAATGTTAGACGAAGCATGTTCGGTAATTGCCACTAAACTTCAGAATTAACTTATATTTTCATCAAAGATTTTTTGTAACTTTAGGAAATTGTAACCTCCTAAAAAACAATAAGATGAAAAAAACAACCTTTCTTTTTATAATCTGTTTTACTTCTATAATAGCTGCACAAAACATCCAAATAGAACTAGTTGCAAACGGTTTTGAGGCTCCTGTAAGTATCAAAAACGCAAACGACAGCAAACTATTTATTGTTGAACGAAAAGGAGTTATTAAAATTTTAAATGCCAATGGCAGCGTAAATAGTACAGCGTTTTTAGACATCGATAGTAAAGTAAGTGATTCTGGTGGCGAACGCGGTTTGTTGGGCTTAGCATTCCACCCAAACTACAGTAGTAATGGCTTTTTTTATGTTAATTATGTAAACAACTCCGGCAACACGGTTATAGCAAGATATTCCAGAACAAATGAAACTACAGCCGATGTCAATTCCGAACTTATTTTACTTACAATAAACCAACCTGCATCAAACCACAATGGAGGCGATATGAATTTTGGATCTGATGGTTATTTATATATTGCTAGTGGCGATGGCGGGGGCGCGGGAGACCCAAGTAATTATGCCCAAAGCCTGAATACCTTATTAGGAAAATTGCTTAGAATAGACGTTGATAACACCAGCAATGGCAACAACTATGCGATTCCCTCTAACAATCCGTATTTGAATGATGGAGATACTAATACATTACCAGAAATTTGGGCTTACGGATTAAGAAACCCTTGGAAATTTTCATTTGACAAAACTACATCCGACATTTGGATAGCCGATGTTGGGCAAGACAACTACGAAGAAATTAATAAAATCAATACGGCAAATGGAGCTGGGAACAACTTTGGGTGGCGTTGTTTTGAAGGCAATAACCATATTTTCAATTCAACAGGCAACTGCAGCACAATAGACTTCAATAATACGGTTGCTCCCGTGGCGGAGTATCCACACGTAGGGACTGGGTGCTCGGGCTCTATAACAGGAGGCTATTTGTATAGAGGTTCTCTATATAGCAGTTTTATAGGCAAGTATTTTTTTGCAGACTATTGCAAGCAGACCATTGGAATTTTGACAGATACCGGATCTGGTTGGTCTCTTTCTTTTCAAACTCCAAACATCACTGCGGGGTGGACTACTTTTGGAGAAGATGTAAATGGTGAAATTTACATTGCAGGCGGATCTTCTATCTACAAAATCGTAGATGCTAATTTAAGTGTTAAAGACGATACTATTTCAAATATCAAAATATATCCAAACCCAACAAATAATATTTTAAATTTTAATGTGTCGCAAATAAGCAATCCTTTAGCATATATCAAAGTCATTGATATTCAAGGTAAACAAATAAAATCAATCACTTCCATTAGCAGCCCTGTTACCACCATATCAATAAACAACTTGGCAAATGGTATGTATTTTATAGAATTATCAGATATTAGCGGTGTGAAAGCAATTAAAAAACTCATCAAATATTAATGGCAAATCCTTTAGGAAAATTATTCCTTATACCAACAACATTAGGCGACAACGAACCTTTAGAGGTGCTTCCTATTACCGTTAAACAAGTTATTGAAGAAACCGATACCTTTATTGTTGAAAACGATAAAACAGCTAGACACTTTATAAAGCGTATTACTCCAGAAAAATCGCAACCTTCATTAAAAATGTTCCATTTGAACAAACATACTGAAGTTGCAGATTTACCAACCTTTTTAGAGCCTTGCTTGAACGGTTTCAACGTTGGTCTTTTATCTGAAGCGGGCTGCCCTGGCGTTGCAGATCCTGGTGCCGACATTGTTAAAATTGCGCATCAAAAAAACATTAAAGTAATTCCATTGGTGGGGCCATCGTCTATTTTAATGGCACTGATGAGTTCTGGCATGAATGGGCAAAGTTTTGCTTTTAATGGCTATTTACCAATTGATAAAGGCGAAAGAAAAAGTGAAATTAAACGCTTAGAACGTTTATCTTTTGAACACAATCAATCGCAAATATTTATTGAAACGCCTTATAGAAACAATAAAATGCTTGAAGATTTAAGTAATATTCTCGACCTGAACACCCAAGTTTGTGTGGCTTGTGATATTACTTTATCTACCGAATTTATAAAAACACAAACGGCAAACCAATGGAAAAAAAATATCGTAGACCTTCATAAAAGACCTACGATATTTATTATCCATAAAAGCTAAAGTTAAATAGCTTTGGCTTTCTTATTAGCTTTAATAGAAGATGTATCGTAACCTGAGAACTTTTTCATATAGTACTCAATGGTAGTACCATAGCTATCTTCAAAATTATCAATACCGTAACTTCTTAAGTAGTTTTTCACACTACCTGCGCCTGCTAAATGGGCTGCTGCCAAAATACCAGATTCGGTAATTAAGATACCATTAAGCTTTTTACCCACAAAGTTTTTAATATCTCTACGCAAAATCCATTTGTTACGTTGGGTATTAGCTATAAATGCCTTTTCTTGAAGCTCAGGGGTTTTTAAAAACAGGGAAGGATTATGGATACCAATTAATTTTAAAGTTTCTGCTCCAAATTGGTATTTTCCTAAATAACCCAAAGTGTTAACTACAAAATAATCGCCTCGGGATTCTTTAAATGCTAAGGCTTCTTTAAATCCTACAAACGATTTTCCTAATATTGGAGAAATTGGCTTGTTAACTTCATTTGACACTAAAGCATCATCCTTAATGCTATGGTCTTGACTTACGGTATAATTTAACTTTAAGCCAGCTGTTGAATACTTACTTAAATCCATCGCTTCATCTGGTGAAAACGATACGAACAATAGAATACATATTGTTACAGTTAACATTAAGTAACTTGCAATACTTTTTCTCATAGTTTTTAAATTTCTTCAGCAAAATTACATGGTAAAATCACTTGAAAATTTCAGCGTGCAAAGGTACACTTATTTTTAAATATTTCAAAACTAATCGTTTAACTACTTTTTTTAGTAGTAGAATAGATGAAATACACAGCCTTTTTTATTGAATTCTAAAGTTGGCAAGGGAACTTTTATCATATTAAAAATATCTAAAACCGACCTAAGCAACTTTGAGTTTGTTTCAATGTTTGATAAATTTACATCTAAACTCAAATAGAATTGACGTTGCCTATCTAAATTTGTTAACAACTGATTGTCAACATCTTTCACACCAGTCAACATACCATCAGCCCCATACCCTACTGCTACATTCAACCATTTAGGTATGTTTTTTTCTTTAAAAAACGAATGTAAATTTCCACTTAGCCAATATGTTTGACCGTTATAGTCCTTCAAAATCTGTTCCAAAAAATCTTCACCCAGTTTATCAGGCCGTTCTAAAGCATATTTTGTTTGATGAAAAGAGAATTTTAAAGCAATGCGTTGTTCATTCCAAAGCAATTCTTGACCCACATACAAACCCGTTCCGGATGCATTTGCCAAAATATCGCCCCAAGAAAAACCCCATTCTTGGGAATAACCATCAAAAATTTCAACGGTTGTTAAAAAACCGATCCCTAAAGTTGCTCCGTAAATTAATTGGTCTTTTTTACTAACACCGCTCCAGTTTAATAATTGCGCACCATGTTTCCCCATTTGATACGAGGTGAACACATGCCCCATTTTATCCATTTGAAGCCACTCATTGTTATCATTTATAGTATGAAACTTGGATTGCTCATAATCGGCATACCAAAGTTGATGCAGACCAATTAACGAGATACCAGCAAGTGAAGCCTCGGCAATTACAACCGCATTTCGTCGGGGTTTATTAAGTGTATCGCTGGGTGTTAAAAAAGCATCAAGATTAGATTGTGAAAACGAAAACAGCGGCAATAAAACAAAAAACAACAGGTATTTTATTGCCGGTTGTATCACTATTTATTTATGCCTTGAGATGATAAATAGTGTTGATATTCACGTGCGTTCGCATTATGCTGCGATAAAGTTTTGGCAAATTTATGAAACCCTAAGCGTTTAGCATCCGCACAGAAATATAGATAATCATGCTTTTCATAATTTAAAACCGCATCGATAGCCGAAATATCAGGCATAGCGATAAGACCTGGAGGTAATCCTAAATTTTTATAGGTATTATAAGGAGATACTATTTCCTTATGGATATTTAAAACACGTTTTATTACGGTATCTTTATATTCTGGCAATTGATATGCTGCAAATTTCAAGGTTGGGTCTGCTTGCAGTGGCATACCTATTCTAATACGGTTCATGTAAACACCTGCTATACGTGGTTGTTCTGAAGCTTGTTTGGATTCTTCATAAACAATGGATGCCAAAGCAATAACTTGATCCCTTGATAAACCAATGGCTTTTGCTTTTTCATTTCGAGCCTGCGTCCAAAAACGATTATACTCTTTAAGCATGCGCTCTCTAAATTGTTCTGCGGAAGTGTTCCAAAAAAACTCGTAACTATTTGGTAAATACATCCCCAAAGCTGTTGCATTGCTGAAACCGTATTTAGATAAAAACGACGTGTCTTTCATAGCTTTTAACAAAGACAGGCTATCTGCTTCAATTTGTAAAGAAACGCGTCCTGCTAATTTTTCAAGACTTTCTTGATTGTTAAAAGCTAATGTTATAGGAAGGTTTTTGCTTCTAATGGAATTGATAATATCGTTATTGTTCATGCCTTTGGTAATAGCAAAACGTCCTGCTTTCACATTCGTTACATACTTTTTTTGTTTCGCCAAAGCATCAAACGTATTGATATCTTTTAATAAAGGTTCCAATTGCTCCCTAACATCATCATAAGTAGCATTAGTGGCCACAAAAACGTAAGCGGTATCGTTGTAAAAAGCAGTGTTGGAATTCATCATAACACTATAAACATAGTATGCAAAATATGCAGCAGCAACCAACCCAATAAACGCAATGGCAATAAGTATTTTTTTTATGTACATTTAATTTTTAATAAGCTGAAATATATACTCGTTTTTATAAGAACCGTTAACTAAATTCCAATCCTTTTTTAATCCTATTTTTTCAAAACCTTGATTGGCAAAAAGCTTAATACTTGCATTGTTTTCTTCGGAAATATTACAATACAACTGATGCAATCCCAAATGGTTGAAACTGTAATTTATTAGTAAATTAAGAGCTTCACTACCATAACCTTTAGCTCTGTCCTTAGTTTCTTTTAGCAAAATACCAACACCAGCTCTACTGTTTTTAAAATCGAAATCGAACAAATCTATCATACCCAAAGCCACATCATCATAATTTGAAATTACCAAGCGTAATTGTTTCACTTCAAAAATATCTTTGTGAGATTGTTTTAAATACTGCTTAATTAAAAACCTGGAATAAGGTGTTATGGTATTGCTTATTTCCCATACCGATTCGTCGTTTTCAATTGCATGAATAAACTCTAAATCTTCTGGCTCTAAAGCACGTAAATAGATATGTTCTCCTTTTAGGGTAATCATATCGTTCCGCTAAACACGTAAGTTGCCGGCCCAATAAGCCAAACGTTTTTATAAACGCCATTTTCCACATCAAAACTTACTTGCAATTCGCCTCCTTGAACTTTTAAGGTTATCAAATTATCGTTCGTTTCTTTTAGTGCATGCATTGCCAAAGCTACAGCTGTAACACCGGTTCCACATGACAAAGTTTCATCTTCTACACCACGTTCGTAAGTTCTTACAGCAAAAATTTGGTCGCTAATTTTCTTTACGAAGTTTACATTGCTGCCCGCTTCGTTGTAAGGTGCACCATATCTAATTTTGGCACCTTTTGTTTTAATATCGAAATTTTCTATTTGCTCTTCAAACTGTACATGGTGTGGCGATCCTGTATTCAAAAATACGTGATTTTCGTGTTTTTCAACTACATCTACATCTAGCATTTGAAGTTTTACAATGCCATTATTTATGGTGGCATGGTGTAACCCATCTATCGCCTCAAACACCGCTTTATCTTTTATAACGCCTAATTGATTTGCGAAAGCCACCAAACAGCGCCCACCGTTGCCACACATGGTGCTCTCATTACCATCGGCATTGTAGTACACCATTTTAAAATCTAAAGTTGGGTGGTTTTCCAATAGAATTAAACCATCGGCACCTATGCCAAAACGACGGTCGCACAAGTATGCGATGTGTTTGGTATCTTTTTTGTTGAACGATTCTTGACGATTATCTATCATCACAAAATCGTTTCCTGTTCCTTGATATTTGTAAAAAGTCTGTTGCATAATAATGCACAAAGATAAAGAAGTCTTTTTATGATTTACGAATTTTGATTAACGATTAACGAATTTTGTGACTATTACTAAGCCTGTTGCTAGGTGCATTAGGGATTACTCATGCATGCTATTTTAGATTAATGAAATTGTGAATGCTACGCATTTGAAGTGGAAAGCCCACAGAGATCCAGATATTTATCGGGAAGGGTAACACCCATATTATGGTTGCGTTTGTGTTTGTTAAATAGGCGTTAAAGTGGGCGTTAAAAATCGTTAAAGTTGAATTGTTAAGTCAATAAATATTTAATTTTAATCGTTAATTAAAAATAAAACTTAAACTGAAAATATATGAAGAAGATATTATCATTAGTACTGGTTTCGGCATTAGGTGGGGCTTTAACCCTTGGGGCTTACAAAGTTTTTGTAGAGCCAAAAAGTGAATTTGTTTTAACTACACCAGCTGCGACTCCGGCATTTTTGCCAACTAGCAATGTAAATAATTTGGCTTACGAAGCTCCTGATTTTACAGTGGCCGCAGAAAATGCGGTGAATGCTGTGGTGCACGTTAAAAACGTGTCGATTAGTTCAGGTCAAATGAGTTTGCAGGATTTGTTTTCGGGCAGAACAACACCGCGAGCACAAATGGGAACAGGTTCGGGCGTAATTATTAACTCGGATGGGTATATTATTACTAATAACCACGTTATTAATAATTCGGATGAACTGTCGGTTACTTTGAACAACAATAGAACCTATAAAGCTGAAATTGTGGGGTCTGACCCTAAAACCGATATAGCGCTTTTAAAAATTGATGCTGATGAAGATTTGCCGTTTGTAACGTTTGCCGATTCAGACCAAGCTAAAATTGGCGAATGGGTGCTGGCCGTTGGTAATCCATTTAACTTAACATCTACCGTTACAGCGGGTATTATAAGTGCGAAAGCTAGAGATTTATCGGGTACCAGTTCACAATCGTTTATACAAACCGATGCTGCTGTAAACCCAGGTAATTCGGGTGGTGCGCTTGTAAATACCAGAGGGGAGCTTATTGGTATTAATACCGCTATATCATCGCAAACCGGGTCTTATATAGGTTATTCATTTGCTGTACCTAGCAACATTGCACGTCGCGTTATTGAAGATATTATGGAGTTTGGTAACGTACAAAATGGTATTCTTGGTATTAGCGGGGGCTCATTAAACAGTGAGTTTTCTGATAAGTTAGGCATCAACGACACGCAAGGTATTTATGTTGATAGTGTGGTTGAAGAATCGGGTGCTGAAAAAGCAGGTATAAAAAAAGGCGACATTATTAAGGAAATTGATAATGTGAAGGTTTCTAAATTTGCCGATTTAACCGGACACATTGGAGCAAAACGCGTGGGAGATGTTGTAAATTTAAAAATATCTAGAGATGGTTCGTTAAAAACCATTAACGTAACATTAACCCGAAATGAAACTTTAACACTTCCATTAGTAGGTCGTGTAAAAAATGCGAAACACGAAGATTTAAAACGATTTAAAGCTTCTAACGGAATTAAAATTATTGAACTGGATGAAAAATATGCCGACTATTGGAAAAAGAACGGTGTAAAAGAAGGAACCATCATCACCTCCATCAACGATACCAAAATCAACTCGGTTGATGATGCGCAGGAAGCCATTAAAAACAAATCGGCTTACGAACCGTTACGCATAGAACTTATAAATGCTAATGGCGAAAAAGAACGTTATAATTTTAGATAGTACTTAAATATTTATAAACTTTAAAAACCGCTTGAAATTAAATTTTTAAGTGGTTTTTTTTATTAAAATAATTCACGAAAACGTTTGAGTTGTAGTATTTTTGCTAAAGAATAAACAACCTAAACTATTTAAGAATGCCTTTGAATAAAAATTATGAAAAGGAATTAGCCTTTCAAGCAGATCGTAGAAAAGCCACTGTAGAATTTATAAAAATTGTGAGCGATTTATGGTACGACAAGTCTATTGAGCTGGTAATTTTTAGAAACCAGTTAATTGACAGAAACGTAAGCCAAATTTTAAGCTTGCATGAATATGCTGGCAAATTTGTGCAAAAACCTATTTCTATTTTCGATTCTGTTGAAATTGCCCAAGCTATTAAAGCTATGGAAATTCCACCTGCAAAGTTAGATATTGGTAAACTAACCTATGAATTCCATTCTGAAGAAAACAATTTTGAAAATGCCAGAAGCTTTATTACAGAAAAATTAAAAGGTGCAAAAAAAGCGGAAGATTTTCAACCAAAAAATGTTGTTCTCTACGGTTTTGGTAGAATTGGCAGATTGGTTGCCCGCGAACTCATGGCACGGACTGGAAAAGGAAGTCAGTTACGTTTAAGGGCCATTGTTACACGAGGAACAATTGATGCCCAAATACTTGAAAAAAGAGCCGCATTGTTGCGTAATGATTCGGTTCATGGTGTTTTTTCAGGTTCTGTTTCTGTTGATGTAAAAAATAATGCCTTAATAATAAATGGCACTACGGTAAATATCATTTCAGCAAATGCTCCAGAAGAAATTGATTATACAGCCTATGGTATAGATAATGCTTTAGTTATTGACAATACAGGTGCCTATAGAGATAAAACGGCTTTAAGTAGACATTTAAAATCTAAAGGCGTTGATAAAGTATTGTTAACAGCACCAGGAAAAGAGGTTCCAAATATTGTTTACGGGGTTAACCATTTAGAAAACAATCCTGATAAATTGGATATATTTTCAGCCGCATCATGTACCACAAATGCTATTACCCCTATTTTAAAAGTTGTTGAAGATTCTTTTGGAATAAAAAGCGGCCATATAGAAACCATTCACGCCTATACTAACGACCAGAATTTAGTTGATAATTTGCACAGCAAGTACCGTCGTGGTCGTGCAGCAGCATTAAACATGGTAATTACCGAAACCGGTGCTGGTAGCGCAGTAGCTAAAGCACTGCCTAGTTTAGCTGGTAAATTAACTTCAAACGCCATACGTGTTCCAGTACCCAACGGATCGTTAGCTATTTTAAATTTAGAATTGAAAAACAAAACTTCGGTGGATGGCATCAATACCATTTTAAAAAAATATGCTTTAGAAGGCGATTTGGTTGAACAAATAAAATATGAGTTAAGCGACGAGTTAGTATCCACCGATATTGTTGGCTGTTCTGCGCCCGCTATTTACGATAGCAAGGCAACGATAGTGCGTTCTGATGGAAAAAATGCAGTGCTCTATATCTGGTACGATAACGAGTATGGTTATAGCCATCAAGTAATTAGGCTCTCAAAATACATTGCGAAAGTGAGACGTTTTACATACTATTAAATTATAAAAAATCTAATTTACGTTTTTACCCGTATATAATTTAGCCTCACTTTCGTGAGGCTTTTTGTTAAATTTTAACTGTTTATCGACAATATTTTTTAAATTAGTAAATTGAAAACCAAACTTAAAATGAATTTTACCAAAGCTTTAACCCTACTAACACTTTTATTCTCTTTAGCCGCAATTTCTCAAACAACTGATAATGATGATGATAAACTATCATTAAACAGTGGAACTCTTGATAATCAATTTGATTATGTTATAAAAAAATCGAATGGTTGGAATGATGAACGAGGACAATCATATAGAGTTATAAAAACCTATTGGCTAACCGAGCTAAAGGAGCATGTACTAGATTCATTGGCAACTATTAAGAAAGATATCATAGCTACCGAAATAACCGTAAAAGCACAAACGCAAGAAATTGCAGATTTAAAAACCAGTCTTGCTAACACCCAAAACACTTTAGACAAAACCAAGAGCGAGAAAAACAATATGTCGTTGCTTGGAATACAAATGAGCAAAAGCAGCTATAGCGGAATTATGTGGTCTATAATAGGCGTACTATTAGCTTTGCTTATTTTCTTTATTTATCAATTTAAAAACAGTAACGCTGTTACCAAAGAGGCCAAACGTACACTTGCAGATGTAGAAGATGAATTTGAAGAACACCGCAAAACAGCTGTAGAGCGCGAACAAAAAGTACGCCGCCAATTACAAGACGAAATAAACAAACAAAAGGTGATTAAGGCTAAAAAATAGGCTTTTAACAACTGAATAATACCTTAAAAAAATCTGTAATTTATGTTACGGATTTTTTTATGTGTTGTTTTGTTTGATCGTAATAAAATCAACTAATTTCATAAACCTAAACTCCAAAACGTTTTACAACATCATCTTTATAAGTATCTCCAATGGGTATTTGAATACCATCAACAATAACCTTTGTTTTTTGCAGGGCTTTTATAAAATCGATATTCACTACGTACGATCTATGAACTCTTATAAAACGTGCTGCTGGCAACTTATCTAAAATATCCTTAAAACTAGAAAGGGTTAAAATGGCTTTATCAGATTCTGAAGTGTAGATTTTTATATAATCTTTCAAACCCTGAATGTACTTTATGGTATCGATGTTTATTTTAATGTTTTCGTATTCCGATTTCACAAAAATAAAATTGTCCTGTGTATTGGCTTGAGGAACTTCTATAATAGTATCAGTTTTTGAAACGCTTTTATTTTCCAACTCATACTTTTCTTTGGCGCGGGTTACCGCTTTTAAAAACCTATGAAATGGTATGGGTTTTACCAAATAATCGGTGGCATTAAGGTTAAAACCATCTAAAGCATATTGCGGATACGCTGTTGTAAAAATAAATTGAGGCATATTGTCCAATGCTTTTACCAAATCGATACCCGTTAGGTTTGGCATTTCAATATCTAAAAAAATAAGATCTACCTTGTTCTTATTCAATAGCGTTATGGCTTCCAACGGATTGGTGCACTTAACAACAATTTCCAGTCCTCCTATTTGTTTTATATAAGATTCAATAATGTCGATTGCTAAAGGCTCATCGTCTATAATTACACACTTCATAAGCTTAAATTAATTTTTAAACTTACAATAAATCTGTTATCTTTTTCTTCAACATGTAGTAAATGTTTCTTTGGGTACAAAAGTTCCAAACGTTCTTTGGTGTTTTGTAGGCCAATGCCCGAACTGTCTTTATCGGTTTTTCTAATCCCTATTACGTTGATGCATTTAAACTGTAAGTCATCACCATTAATCTTAATTTCAATTTTAACCTCTGTATGTCCTTTAAAATCAGTACCATACTTAAAGGCATTTTCAATAAACGAAATAAAAAGTAGCGGTCTAATTTTTTGATTTGTAACAGCACCGTGTATATTTAACGTGACATCTTTATTATTTGCTATGCGCAAGCGTTGTAACTTTAAATAATTTTGAATGTACTCCAAATCTTTTACTAACGGCACAAATTCGCTATTGGTTTCGTATAGCATATACCGCATTAACTCTGAAAGTGTTATGATGGCTTCAGGAGCATCATTTGATTTTTTTGTTGTAAGCGAATAAATGCTGTTTAATGAATTAAACAAAAAATGCGGATTTATTTGATGCTTTAAAGCATGCAATTCGGTTGATGTTTTTTGTACCTCAATTTCTTTTTTCTTTCTTTCATTCCTATTCCATTCTGCATAAACCCTTAAAGCGGTTCCTGTAACCACTAACAAAACATTAAAAATAATAGGCCCAATGAGTTTTATACGAAAAAAAGAATCTGGTTTGTTTTTTGGAAAAGGTGGGTTAAAATCTGGATTATGTCTAACTTCTGGCATCAGCCCATTAGTTATAACTGCGGATAATATGATTAACGCCAACACCAATACCACATATAAAAGTGTCTTTTTTTTAAGAAGAAATTTAGTTACTAAATAGGAGTAGTTAATATAAAAAAGAAACATGTTGCCCATTAAAGCAAAAAAAATGCGTTTTGCTACCACATCAGATTCTGCTCTGGGTTGCATTAAATTAAAACATATAAAAACCGCCCAAATAGAACCGTGCAATAAAATTTGGTTACGCTTTCTGGCGTTTGTTAAGTCTATGTGTTCCATAGCACTAATTTATACAGTTTAATTTAATACCAAGCTGTTTTAACTCTGAAAGTGTAATTTTCGGGTTTTCTTTATGGTTCAATTTCTTCTTAACTAAATCGGCAACTTTTTGGGCATCTTGGGGCGTGCAAAAAGACACATTATTTTGTATGGTTGGTATATAGTCTTGTTTTATTAACAGGGTATTTCTAAAACTTATGCTATAACCGTATCCGGAATCTGTTTTAAAAACCTTGGTGTTAAAAGGTTCTTCCACATTGGTTTTGGAAATAATTACACCTATTAAAATAACGCTTAAAATTAGTAATAGCGCTATCACATATTTTGATTTTTTATTCATAACTTAAAAATAAAAAAAATCCAAAGCACTCAATTTTAACTACCTAAGAGCTTGTGCTTTGGATTTAAAACAAAACTATCAATCAAACAAATTTAATCTTCATCATCATAATCATCCATCGGGAACAATTCATATATATCATCTAAGTACAAACTACCTGTTCTACCCATTAATACAAAACCTCTACTTCCGTTTGAAAAAGCAACAGCATCTTGACGAACGGTTGCTTCTAAAGCAGATATTTCTTCCCAAGTATCAAAGGTTGGATCATATTCCCAAATGGTTTTTATTGCACCACCATAATACCCGGTAGCTATATAACCCAAACCACCTATATTTAGACCCACTGCATTGGATCTGATAATGGAGTAATCATCATCTTCATCCAAATCATTTTTACGAGTCCACACTTCAGTTGTTGGATCGAATTCCCAAAAGTCAACTTTGTACAACCCGTTGCTAACACCCGTTCCTAAATACACTTTATTGTTTATGGTAAAAGTGGTAGCATCCACTCTTTTTTCACCTCCAAAACCTACAAGCTCAGACCAAGCATCTGTTACAGGATCATATTTCCAAAAATCCTTTTTATCATTGTCGCCATCGTTACCAGTTCCAATATAACCTTTACCATTAATTCCAAATTCCACGGCAGCACGTCTTACACCACCACCAAAATTGGCTTTTTGGGTCCATGCGTTTGTGGTTGGGTTATATTCCCAAAAATCGGCCAATTCATCGTCACCATCATAACCAACACCAACATAGCCTTTATCATCAATAGCAAAACCAGATGCTGAACTTCTGGCAACTCCGGGAAAATCTGCTTTTTGCACCCAATAATTACCTTCAATATTATATTGCCAAAAATCATTTAAATAATCATCGCCATCATAACCTGTTCCCATATAACCAAAATCGCCAATAGTGAAACTAACGGAATTGCTTCTTGGAGTACCATCAAAAACCGAACGTTCTTGCCAGTTTCCTCTATCTGTATCCTCATCAGATGAACATCCAATAAAAGTGATGGATGCCATAGAAATGATTAATATTAAAAGTGTTTTATTGTTTTTCATCTTTTGTTGTTTTGTTATATTCTTCAATTCAAATTTTTGCCAAAACTATTTTTTACAATCAAGAAACAAAAAGATTATAGCTGTTCTGGCCATTAGTCTATACAAACACCGCTTTTTACAAGACCAACGCCTCCAATCAAATTTGGTAGAAACTATTAGCCTATTTGCATATTAAAACCCTGTATTTGTATAACTAATTTTAATTGAAAAGGCTGTTTAATTAAGTTCGCCGAAATTATTTTTTTTATGACCCTGAAGCAAGCCCTTGCGGTTCCCTTATGTACATTCATAGTAATATGTACACTAATAACATCATGCACCAAAGACGACGAAAATTACCCGGTGGGAGAAGATTGGATAAACCTAGATACGCAGGTTTTCTATATTGATACCTTAACCGTTAAAACAAGCACTTTTAAACTTGATTCTATTGCTATTTCCTCTACTGCTAGGTTATTAATTGGTGCTTACACCGATCCTGTTTTTGGAAAAACCACAAGCAAAGCATATTCCCAAATAACAAACGCTACTTACACATTAAGTAGCAATGCTGTTTTTGATTCGGTTGCTTTAATTTTAAATTACGACTCCTATTTTTATAATGATACCATCCCCGTTCAAAAAATAAATGTTTATGAATTACTAAAGGATTTGGAACCCGATGAAGATGCAGATAGCTATTATAATACAACAAAAATTTCAGCAAGCAGTTCTCCTATAGGCACAAAAAGTTTTTATGCTAAACCCAAAAAAGACGATTCATTACATGTTACTTTGAATAACGCCTACGGAAAAACCCTTTTTGAAAATTTAAGAGACAATAAAATAAATAATACAGACGAATTTTTAAAAGTCTACAAAGGGTTACTTATTGAACCAGACGCAAATAACACCGCCATTTTAGGTTTTTTAGAAAGCAGTTTTGTTAGAGTTTATTACACCGTTAAAGGAGAACTCTCCACCGATACAGAACTCACTTTGGACATGCCTTTTGATGCAACAAACAGTTTTCATAACATTTCAAGTGACAAAGTGGGCACTAATTTTGAAACATTAACCGATCAAGAAACCTACTTATCAAGTACCGCCACCAGCAACAACAGTTATATGCAAGCAGGAACGGGTATTGCTACAAGAATTGACATTCCCAATTTAGAATCGTTATATGACATACCAGGTACGGGAATTATTATTGATGCTAGCCTATCCATATCGTTAAAGCAAAACTCTAGCACTAATAACCTGCATACAAACGACTCTCTAAACGTCTATATCATAGATAAAAAAGCAAATATTATAAGTGCATTGGTAGATACACAAGGCAATACCGTATTAGCTACCATTACAAATGAAGACACGGAATTTAATGTAACCACCTACTCCATGCCCCTTAAATATTTTCTAAACTTCAAACTAAACGATGCTAATGGCGATGATTATTATTTAGCCTTGTATCCAAAAGATTTTGATCAATCTGTAAACCGGTATATTTTAAATGGCGAAGCCGCTTCAAACAATTTAAAAACCAAAATCGAATTAATTTACGCTATTTATGATAAATAAGTTAATAATACTAAGCCTGTTCTTGGTGGTACTTACAGAGCAAACCTTGGCACAAACCAACGCCTTATCCAGCTCGCCATATTCCTTATATGGGTTAGGTTTAAGCAACGAAACATCTACCGGAAAAGTAAATGCTTTGGGTGGTTTAGGAATTGCTATGCCTTCTAACTCTTTTATTAATAATTCCAACCCCGCTTCATTTGGTAATGTGTTATTAAACTCATTTTTCTATGATTTTGGCTTTAAAGCACAAACCAATACTTTGGCCGAAGGCAGCAGTTCAAACTCAAACATCATAGCCAATTTTTCTAACATTGCCATTGCATTTCCTGTAACAAAACAATCTGGTTTGGGCATCACCCTCATTCCATTAACCAGTGTGGGATATAGTATTTCGGGCATTCAAACAAATATTGAAGGCACTAACAATAGCAATTTTATTACCGATATAAATGGTACCGGAGGCATAAACGATTTAAAACTAAACTATGGCTATGCTTTAACCAATAAATTTAGAATTGGTATTATGGCTTCGGCCCTATTTGGTAAAATAACGCAAACGGAAACCGATTATTTACCAAGTAACACTTTAGTAATTGAAGATGAAAACTATTATTCTGGTTTCCGTGTGGGCACAGGTTTCCAATATAATGCCTTAAAGAATTTTTCTATAGGTGGCACCGTCCAGTTACCAACCAGTTTAAACGGAAGCAAATCGAGCACCATCACTTTAAATAGCACAGATTCCACCACCGATTTAACTGAAAACTCCGAAACTGATATTGATAATTTCAACTTACCATTAGAGCTCGGTTTTGGATTAAATACAATGCTTAAAAATAATTTTTCGCTAAATGTTGATTACAAAAAAAGCTATTGGGATAACACCAACCAAACAGACCAATTGGGTACCTATGTAAACCAAAACTTGTTTGCCATGGGTTTACAATATGCCGCCGAAAAAAAAGTATCTAAATTCTTTAATAACCTAGAATACCGGGTTGGTTATAGTTTTAATGATGGCAATTTAGAAGTAAACAACCAACGTATAAAAAACAGCAGTATGAGTTTAGGTATAGGAATCCCTTTAGATCCTTACACAAATTCCATGATAAATATTGGCTATTCTTATGGAAGCAAGGGACAAATTACCAACGGTTTAATAAAAGAAAACTACCACTTACTTTCTATAAATCTAAGTTTAGAAGGCATTTGGTTCCAAAAAAGAAAATATGATTAGGCTTAACCTATTTGAGATTATACCCTGATTTATAATGAAACATTTCTTTTCAAGTGAAATTTAAGCCAAATACTTCCAAAATGTCAGTCTGACCTTGTCGAAGACCTAAAAAAAATCCACTTCGACAAGCTCAGTGTGACACAGAACATTCATTTGACATTTAAAACTTTAATTACAGCTAACGGTTTAAACTTACTTAAAGCATCCACAATTAGAATAACAAATCGATATTCAAAACCCATTAATTCAATTATCTTTGCAATTCTTAAAACAGAACCATGCGCATTGATATTATTACCGTTTTACCAGAATTACTTAAAAGTCCGTTTGAAGCCTCTATTTTAAAACGCGCTATTGAAGCTAATTTGGTTGAAGTCCATTTTCATAATTTACGAGATTATACTTCAGACAGATACAAATCTATTGACGACACCCAGTTTGGAGGAGGCGCTGGCATGGTGATGATGATAGAACCTATTGATAAATGTATTTCTGCTTTAAAAGAACAACGCCATTACGACGAAGTTATCTATATGACCCCCGATGGAGAAACCCTAAAGCAGGGCATTGCCAACCAATTATCACTAAAAGAAAACATTATTATTTTATGCGGACATTATAAAGGTGTGGACCAACGGGTGCGCGACCATTTTATAACCCGCGAAATTTCTATTGGCGATTATGTACTATCTGGTGGCGAATTAGGCGCCGCCGTACTTTGCGATGCCATTATTAGGCTAATACCCGGTGTTTTGGGTAATGAAACCTCTGCCCTAACCGATTCCTTTCAAGATAATTTGCTCGCACCACCTATTTACACCAAACCGCGCGAGTACAAAGGCTGGAAAGTACCAGAACTCCTTTTTAGTGGCAACTTCCCAAAAATTGAAAAGTGGCGTGAAGAACAAGCTTATTTACGCACAAAAGAACGTCGCCCCGATTTGTTGGAGGATTGATTTTACTTTATGAACCTCTCAATTATTAGCAAAATTTGTGAAGCCATCTGATTGCATTTATTTCTGACAGAAAAACTTAAAAACTCGTTTTTCTTACAAATAATAAATTATATTTACGGGATAACAACTATCCAAGACTTTCTATTTTCTGCCCTATTCGTGGGGTATGAAAGATAAAATTTGTTATATAACGAGTTGGTCACCATATGAGACAATTAACACTAAACGAATTAGAAGATAAATTCAGAGATTATATTTCTGATGTTGAATATTGTGAATTTTCAGATGTTATTACTAAATTGACTCAGTTGATAAATTTTTTAAAACATCAAAACATTTCAAATCGAATACTTGAAAGAATAGAAAGTGATTATTCTGAAATTAAAACAAAACTACCATCTGATAACAATAATTTAAATTGGACAGATAAACAAAAAATAACCCAAGGATTGTTTACACCAGATATGCAGGGAGCATTTGCATATTTTACTATTCTTTCAAAATTTAATCAAGAAGACAAGTCGACACCACATTACATTCAACTAGCTAGAGATTGGTATGATAGAGGAAAAGATTTTTATGAATATCAGAGATATTTTAACACCAATTTCTTAAACCCATTCAAGGACTTATTCTTATGGTATATTTATGAAAGTAAAACAGAATCAACTTCTGATTATTTCTCATATAAAAGTCGAGATGAAATAAAAGATCAGCTTGTGGATTTAAAGGAAATGCTATTAAAACAAGGTTATGGGCAACAAATAATCTTTGACGAAATTGAGGAATTAAAAGAATTAACCGAAAGAGTAAATAAAAAGAACTGGTTCGAATTGATAAAAGGTAAATTTATTGATTTGGCATTGAGCGGAGTGATTTCAATAGAAACAGCTAAAAAAATAATAGAAATACTAACAGGTTCTGAAATGAATCTTTTAAAATAAAATACGTTGCCCAAAAAAGTATATAAAAGAATGCTAGCTTTAGCTAAACCAAAAATTATCGCTCGTTTGTTAGCTTCTGATTTTCCTTCGGAAAATCCTCGCACACATCCACGCAACGTTGCTTACACATAAACGTTCTGTGCAATGCCCAAACAAACCGTTGAAAAATTAATTGATTGAAAAACAAAATATTTAGAATAGGAAAAAATGCACTTGCGATTTGGGGTGGAATATCCTTAATTGGATTAATTCTTATTTTAGGCTATCTCGCCTACTCTACTTCAATGGGAAATAAAACTGTCGAAAACAAAGCGACAACATCTGACGTAAGATTCGTACTGAATTGGTGCGGACTTGGAGACCAGCGAATTGAAAAAGTGCTGAATAGTTACGAATCTGGACGTTCATTCACTGGCGATTATCTTGATGCTTACGCAATCGAAATATCAAATGTGACTGAAATGGAACTGCATAATAACAAAGGTTGGCATCGATTAGATAGTTTGCCAAAAGTATTAAATGATGCAGTGGAATTAGCCAATGGTTGGCAATATCAAATTCCTTGGTTTCCGAAAATGGACGAACTAAACCCTGAAAGCGTTTATGTTTATCCTTGGAGTATCTATTGTAACGGAATTGACCCATCTGGAACGGAATTAATTTTTGTAATACCAAAAGACAAAATGGTCTATTATATTGGAACTAAAATGTAAAAAGCACAGACACACAACATGCGTATATAAAAAATAAAAAAAACAAAAACCTTAACAGCAAACAACAAGTTTCAATTAAGGTTTTTGTTTATTAATGAAACGATTAGTTTTAAAGCAATCTACAAACAACTGAAAACCGCGACTGAGACTGTAAACTCCTACTGAGACTGTAAACTCATTTTCGTGTTAAGGATAGCAGCGGCATCCTTTTGCTTTTGGGCAAAAGATATAGCGGATAGCCTGACTTTTTGCTTTAATTAAATATTCAATTTTAGCGTATTGTTCAAAGCAAAAAGAAACACCATAAAAATTACAATTATTAATTGTAGATATCTAATTATTAATTATCTTTGCGCCCTATTTCGGGTTAACCTCTGGCGAGAGTCGTGAATGTTGTTCTGAATTAACCATTATTAAAATTTAAAGATATGGAATCTTTAGTAAAGTTTGTACAAGACGAATTTGTAGCAAAAAAGGATTTTCCAGAGTTTGGAGCTGGAGACACAATTACAGTATACTACGAAATTAGAGAGGGCGAAAAAGTTCGTACCCAGTTTTTTAGAGGTGTTGTAATACAAAGAAGAGGATCTGGATCATCAGAGACTTTCACCATCAGAAAAATGTCTGGTACTATTGGCGTGGAGCGTATTTTCCCAGTTAATTTACCTGCATTACAAAAAATTGAAGTTAATAAACGTGGTAAAGTACGTAGAGCTAGAATTTACTACTTTAGAGGTCTTACTGGTAAAAAAGCCAGAATTAAAGAGCGTAGACGTTAATAAAACAGTATTGCGAAAGCAAATTAAAAGCCTTGAAAAATTTCAAGGCTTTTTTTTATTAACTTTTGTTAATAACCCTGGTTGATAAGTAGTTGATATTTAAAATGTTAAATGTTTTGGAATTTCAGCATTTGTGTTGTATCTTAGCTAAAATAAGAAACGGAAAAACAATGCAAATTGGTTTCATCTAAACAATGAATTTAAATTCGGTTTCTTAATAAGGTAACGTTCTTTATAAATTGTAATTGTTTTTTGAGATTTTAATGCAGCATGTGTAAATGTGTTAAAGCAAAAAAATCATGATATTATAAAAAGTACTACATATAGATAATATAGGTAGCAACTAGTATAATTGAAAGTTTTAAAAAAACAACAGTGCCGAAAGGATTGTTGTTATAATAGAAAACAATGTATTAAGAAATCTTGACGTTAAAACGAAAAGAAAGATTAATGGCATCAAGAAAAGCAATTATCAGAAACATTTTTGGTAATAGGTCAATACATTTTGAAAATTACAGAAGTGTTTCCTTGAAATAATAGCGCATCAATTGAAAAAATTTAGATAAAACTAAATTGATTTGATAGAAGTATCAATTAGATTGGGTTATATTATTTCAAAGAAAGCCATGTCAAGGTAGATTAAATTCTGCAGGGATATGGCTTTTGTTTTTATAGCTTCTCTGATATTTTATTAATAATTTCTTAATAGTTACTCTCTTTTTTATAATTCTGTGAAATATTGCTTTTATTAACACTTTTGATTAATCGTTTAAGCAAATATAAAAGTCTATTTTTGTATATTCGCGTCGCGAAAACATTATTGGTCGTCGCATTTTACATTATAGCCTAAATATTAACACACAAAACCGTAACATTAATGTCTAAAATTATTTATACAAAAACTGATGAAGCTCCAGCATTAGCAACACGTTCTTTATTACCAATTGTTAAAGCTTTTGTTAAATCTTCTGGTATTGATATTGAAACTAGAGATATCTCTTTAGCAGCAAGAATTTTAGCCGTTTTTCCTGATTTTCTTAATGAAGATCAACGTGTTTCGGACGATTTGGCTATTCTTGGTGAATTGGCAAAAAGCCCTGATGCTAACATTATAAAGTTACCAAACATTAGTGCTTCTCTTACGCAGTTAAAAACAGCCATAAAAGAATTACAATCTCAAGGTTTTGCCATCCCTAATTACCCGGATGAAGCAAATACCGATGCCGATAAAGATATTAAATCGCGCTACGACAAAATAAAAGGTAGTGCTGTAAACCCTGTGTTACGTGAAGGAAACTCTGATAGACGTGCACCAAAAGCAGTGAAGAACTACGCTAAAAAATATCCACACTCTATGGGTGCTTGGAGCAGTGATTCTAAAACACATGTAGCCACTATGGAGTCGGGTGATTTTGCTCACAACGAAAAATCCGTTACCATACCAGAAGCTACAAGCATTAAAATTGTACATACCGATAGCAATGGAACTGAAACTGTTTTAAAAGATAGTTTCAAATTATTAAAAGGCGAAATAATTGATGCCACGGTTTTAAGCAAAACAGCATTAATTAAATTTTTAGAAGCTCAAATTGCCGATGCCAAAGCAAATGGTGTTTTGTTTTCATTACATATGAAAGCAACCATGATGAAAGTGAGCGACCCTATTATTTTTGGATATGCCGTAAAAGCATTTTTTAAAAATGTATTTGAAAAGCATGCTGAAACTCTGGAAAAAATTGGAGTGGATGTAAATAATGGTTTTGGAAACTTAGTTGAAAAATTACCAAGTTTACCAGAAGCCAAACGCAACGAAATTCAAGCAGATATTGATGCTGCTTTTAAAAATGGCCCTGCAGTGGCTATGGTGAACAGCGATAAAGGTATTACAAACTTACATGTACCAAGTGATGTTATTATTGATGCATCTATGCCTGCAATGATTCGTACTTCGGGACAAATGTGGAATGCCGCTGGAAAACTTCAAGATACCAAAGCAGTAATTCCAGATAGCAGTTATGCCGGTATTTATTCTGCAACCATCGATTTTTGTAAAAAACATGGTGCCTTCGATCCAACAACTATGGGTACCGTACCTAACGTGGGGTTAATGGCTCAAAAAGCAGAAGAATATGGTTCTCATGACAAAACTTTTGAAATAGCTTCAAACGGAACTGTAAGCGTTATTGATGCTTCTGGAAATACCTTATTACAACATAATGTAGAAGCTGGCGATATTTGGAGAATGTGCCAAACTAAAGATGCACCAATTCAAGATTGGGTAAAATTAGCCGTAACACGTGCTAAAGCATCTGATACCCCTGCTGTTTTCTGGTTAGATGAAAACAGAGCGCACGATGCCGAATTAATTAAAAAAGTAAACACTTATTTAAAAGATCACGATACAACAGGATTGGATTTAAGAATATTATCTCCTGTAGACGCCACATTATTTACTTGTGAAAGACTTAAAGAAGGTAAAGATACAATCTCGGTTTCTGGTAACGTATTACGTGATTATTTAACCGACTTGTTCCCTATTTTAGAAGTTGGTACCAGTGCAAAAATGTTATCAATTGTACCATTAATGAATGGTGGAGGCTTGTTTGAAACCGGTGCAGGTGGTTCTGCTCCAAAACACGTTGAACAATTTTTAGCTGAAAACCACTTGCGTTGGGATTCATTAGGTGAATTTTTAGCTTTAGCGGTGTCTTTAGAGCATGTAGCTACTGTAAACAATAACCCTAAAGCGCAAATTCTAGCCGATACTTTAGATGAAGCTACAGGTCTTTTATTGGATAACGGCAAATCGCCTTCTCGTAAAGCCGGAGAATTGGATAACAGAGGAAGCCATTTTTACTTAGCATTATATTGGGCGCAAGCATTGGCAAACCAAACCAAAGATGCTGCTTTAAAAGCAGAATTTGAACCCATTGCTAAAGAATTAAGCAACAATGAAACCACTATTGTAAATGAACTTAATCAAATACAAGGAAAACCTGTAAACATTGGTGGTTATTTTGAACCAAATGAAACTTTAATTAATAATGCCATGCGACCAAGCAAAACGCTTAATGGCATTTTAAATTAATAAAAAGATAAATACTATTTTAAAAAGCTCCTTAAAAGGGGCTTTTTTTATACTTTTATAAAAAAAAGCTTTTGATGAAGAACATAGTTTTATGCTTTCTTTTTATATGCTGTTTTGGTATTATATCTACAACTGCTCAAAATAAATTTACCTTAAAAGGTATTATTTCCGAAGAAAAAAATAATGAAACTCTTATTGGTGTTAGTATCATTTTCCCTGAATTAAACACAGGCACAACTACCAACGAATATGGTTTTTATTCCATCACGCTTCCTAAAGGCACCTATAAAGTCATTATAAGTTATTTGGGGTTTTCAACAAAAACCGAAACCATTGTGCTTTCTGATAACTTGACTAAAAATTTCAGTTTAGCAGATTCCTTAGAAACTTTGAATGAAATAGTTTTAACCCAAAACATTGAAAAACTAAACATTCAAACACCACAAATGAGCGTAAATCGTTTAACGGCGGGTAGCATAAAACAAATACCCGTTGTATTGGGAGAGGCCGATATTATTAAAGCCATTACCCTGTTACCCGGTGTAACCAGTGCTGGCGAAGGCGCTTCGGGGTTCAATGTACGTGGTGGTTCTGCAGATCAAAATTTGATTCTTTTAGATGAAGCTACTATTTTTAACTCATCACACCTATTTGGTTTCTTTTCTGTGTTTAACCCAGATGCCATTAAAGATATAAAACTTTACAAAGGCGGCATTCCTGCAAGGTATGGTGGTCGTATATCGTCTGTTTTGGATATTTACCAAAAAGACGGAAACAGCAATGAGTTTCATGCCAATGGGGGCGTTGGTATCGTTTCTAGCAGATTGCTAGTTGAAGGCCCAATAGTAAAAGAAAAAGGGTCGTTCCTTTTGGGTGGTAGATCCAGTTATGCACATTTATTTTTACCGATTTTTGATAATAATAATAGTGCCTATTTCTACGACTTAAACACCAAACTAAGCTTTAAACTAAACGATAAAAACAGCATCTATTTATCAGGTTATTTTGGACGTGATGTTTTTAGAATTAGTGAGACTTTTAATAATAGCTATGGAAATACGGTTTTAAATTTTAGGTGGAACCACTTACTTTCCAATAAATTGTTTTCAAATGTATCATTAATTTATTCGGATTATTATTATGGTTTAGAATTAAGCTTTGTGGAGTTTGATTGGGTTTCAGGCATTAAAAATTTCAACTTAAAGTATGATTTCAAACATTATATATCCGATAAATTTAAACTGGAATACGGATTAAACAGCATCTATTATAAATTTAATCCGGGCAACATTAACCCAACAACAGAAACTTCTGGCATAAATCCTTTTAAACTTATTGATAAATTTGCTTTAGAAAATGCCGTTTATGTGGATGCTGAACATAAAATATCAGATAAGTTGGCATTGTCTTACGGTTTTAGGTTGAGTTCGTTTCTTAGATTAGGCCAAGATGAACTGAATATCTACGAAAATGATGAAGCCGTTACTTTTAATGAAGATTTTCAGATTTATGAAAAAGCAGATCCTATAGGAACAGAATCTTTTAAACGAAGTGCTGTAATTGCTGATTTTTTCAATGTGGAACCACGTTTATCATTATCCTATCAACTTAACTCAAACAGTTCTATTAAAGCGAGTTACAACAAGATGAGTCAGTATTTACATTTGTTATCAAACACGAGCTCTCCTACGCCTTTAGATATTTGGACGCCAAGTGGCAAATATGTAAAACCACAATTACTCCATCAATTTGCCATTGGGTATTTTAAAAATTTCAAAGACGATAAGTACTCTTTAGAACTTGAAAGCTATTACAAAACTGTAAAAAACAGAATCGATTATATAGATGGTGCCGATTTAATTGCCAACAATGCCATAGAACAAGTGATTTTAAACGGGAGAGCCAAAGCTTATGGTTTGGAAATGCTTTTAAGAAAAAATGAAGGTAGGTTTAAAGGTTGGTTAGCCTATACCCTATCAAAATCTGAACAGCAAACACCTGGCAGAACTCCTACCGAAACTGGTATTAATAATGGGAATTGGTACAACACATCATATGACAAAACACATGATATTTCGCTAACAAGCAGTTACGATTTAAGCAAAAAATTAAAAATTAACGCCAATTTTTTATTTCAAACAGGACAACCCAGCACATTCCCAAATGGGCAATATGTTTATAACGGTGTAACCATTCCTAATTATAACAGCAGAAATTCAGATAGATTACCGGCATATCACAGATTGGATGCCTCCATAACTTACAATCCAAAACCAGAAAAAACCAAAGGTTGGCAATCGTATTGGGTTTTTGGTCTTTATAATGTTTATAACCGCAAAAATGCCGCTTCCATTACTTTTGGACAAAATGATGAAACAAAACGGAACGAATCCTATAGACTCTCTATTTTTGGTATAGTACCATCTGTATCATACAATTTTAAGTTTTAAAAGATGAAAAAATTAATATTAATAATAGGTTGCATATTTATAATTTCATGTGAAGATGTTATTGACTTGAAATTAAAAACCGATGCCCCAAGACTTGTGGTAGATGCCTCAATAATTTGGCACAAAAACACACCTGGAAATAATCAATTAATAAAGTTAACTTTAACAGCGCCTTACTACGATACCAGTGTTCCTCCCGCTACAGGAGCCACTGTTACTGTAACAGATGCCAACAATAATACCTTTAATTTTATTGAAGAAAATAATACGGGTATTTATAGCAATCAATCCTTTACCCCTGTAATTAATCGTAAATACTCCCTTAAAATTATTTACAATGATGAAGTTTACACTGCTTCAGAAACATTGATTCCTGTTGTTAATATCGATAAAGTAGAACAAAAAAATAATGCTGGATTTTCGGGTGATGAAACCGAAATAAAAGCCTTTTATACCGATCCGAAAGATATTAGAAATTATTATCTATTCGAATTTATTAATTCTGATTTAAGCACAGTAAGTCTTGAGGTTTATGATGATGAATTTACTGATGGTAACCAAATCTTTGCTTTTTACAGCAATGAAGACCTTAAAACTGGCAGTAAATTAATCATTCAAAATCATGGTATCTCGCAACGTTTTCACGAATACATGACTATTTTATTGCAACAAAGTAAAGACGAATCTGGTGGTCCTTTTGAAACGCAGCCTGCAACATTAAGAGGTAATTGTATAAACGAGACCAACCCTAGCAACTACCCTTTAGGCTATTTTAGAGCTTCAGAAGTTTCGGGTTTCACTTATGATGTAGAATAGCATTTTACCTTCTATATAGGCAACATTCATTTTTTTAATCTTCATATTAATTAAAAAATAAAACTTTAAGAGAATTTTAACTCTACAAAATCTTACAAAACCTATTTTAGCTAGCACTACTTTCATCAATCAAAAAATAAATCTTTATGAATAAAAAGAAGTTAGCTTTAATTATTGGCGGATTCGTTGTTTTATTTCTTACTTATTCTTTTTTTAGTTCTTCTGGGGAAGAAGACGTGTTATTAACTACCAAAGTTGTAAAAGGCACCTACCTAAACGAAGTTGTTATTTCTGGAGAAGCACAATCTACAAGTTCAAAAGAAATAAATGGCCCTAATAATGCCAGACGCTTCAATATTTATCAAATGAAAATCCAAGATTTAGTTCCTGAAGGCACGGTTGTAAAAAAAGGGGATTATATAGGTAAAATTGATGCTTCTGAAGTTAACGGAAAAATCAATGAAGCCCATTTAAATTTAGAAAAAGCAGAGTCAAGATATACACAACAACAATTAGACACCATTCTAACTTTAAAACAGGAACGTAATGCTATTAAGGATCTTCAATTTAACATTGAAGAAAACCAATTGGAGTTAAAACGTTCCATTTATGAACCACCTGCAACTATTAGACAATTAGAAATTAAGATTGAAAAATTTGAGCGCGATCTGAAAGAGAAAAAAGAAGACTACTCTATTAAAAAAAGGCAAGCCAATGCTAAAATGATTGAGGTTGGTACCGAAGTATCTAAAATTAAAAAGCAAATAGAAGAATTAACAGATTTACAAAAAGAATTTACAGTATACTCTGAAGATGACGGGATGGTAACCTATGTTAAAGATTGGAGTGGTAATAAAAAGAAAGTAGGAACCACCATATCACCTTGGGAACCCGCCTTGGCAAGTTTACCGGATTTAACTAAAATGGAATCTAAAACCTATAGTAATGAGGTGGATATTAGAAAAATAAAAAAAGGATTAAAAGTTAAAGTTGGTTTTGATGCGTTTCCTGAAATAGAAATAAATGGAGAGGTTACCGATGTAGCGAATGTAGGTGAAAATAAAAAAGGTTCAGATATTAAACTTTTTCAAGTATTGATAAAACTTAATGAAACCAATAAAAATATCAGACCTGGCATGACAACCTCTAACAGAATTTTAACGCACAAGAAAGACAATGTATTGATGGTACCGCTGGAAGCTATATTTTCAAAAGATTCCATTAGCTATACCTATGTAAAATCGGGTTATTCCATTGAAAAGAAACAGGTTGAATTAGGTTTAGCTAATAACGAAGTAGTAATTATTAAAAAAGGATTAAAGGAAAATGAGGTTGTTTATTTAAACGCACCTGCCGATATGGAAGAAAAAAGTATAACGCTATTAAAATAAAACATGATAGACAAAATACTTTTAGAAAAACTAAAATCCAATTTTACTGAAGCGTATTGGTTTATTAAAACCAACAAAGTAAGAACCTTTTTAACGGCTTTAGGGATTATTTTTGGTGTGGCATCGGTAATAACCATGCTTGCTATTGGAAATGGTGCCGAAAAGGAAATCTTATCCCAATTGGAGTTGGTTGGCGTTAACAACATTGTTGTAACCCCTCTACCCGATTTGGAAGATGATACCGAAAGTGAAGGTGAAGAGGAAACAACGGACAATGACTCAAAAAGATTTTCTAAAGGTTTAGATATTTTAGATGCCTCAAGTATTTCCAAACATATTCCAAGTGTAAAAGTTGTAAGCTCCGAAATCATTCTCGACACCTATGTTATAAATAACGGAAAGCAAAATTCCGTTAAACTTATTGGTGTTTCTTCAACATTCTTTGATGTTTCAAACATACATATTGAAAAAGGCAAAACGTTCTCAGATTTTCAAATTAAAAATGCGTTGCCTGTTTGCATCATTGGTAAAAAAGTAGAGAAAAAATTATTTACGGGAGAAAGCGCCTTGGGCAAACAGATTAAGGTAAAAGATGTGTGGTTGCAAGTTGTTGGCGTTATTGAAGAAAAATTAATATCAGATAAAGCTCAGGAAGATTTAGGCATCAGGGATTTAAACCAAGATATCTACATTCCCATAAAAACATTTTTGGTACGCTATAGGGATAGAAAAATAATTACTGACGATTTAGAGGCAAACAACAATAACAATCAAAACGGACCAAAAAAGAGAATTGCTAGAGGTAACTATCATCAAATAGACAAATTAACCATTCAGGTTTTCAACTCCAACGAATTAAAAGCAACTGCCGAAGTTTTAAGTAAACTCCTTAAACGAAGACATAACGATGTGTTAGATTTTGAAATTGCCATCCCTATTCAACTTCTAAAACAACAACAAAAAACCAAGCAAATATTCAATATTGTATTAAGCATTATTGCTGGTATTTCATTACTTATTGGTGGTATAGGTATTATGAATATCATGTTGGCATCGGTACTGGAAAGAACCAAGGAAATAGGTATTATTCGTGCTATTGGCGCTACTGAAGAAGATGTAATATTACAATTTTTATCAGAATCGGTATTGATTAGTGTTGGTGGTGGCATTATTGGCATTATTGTAGGTATCATAGGAGCATATGTTATTGAAATCGTATCTGGTATTGAAACCGTACTATCGCTCAACTCCATATTAATTTCATTTTTTATTGCAGTCATTATCGGGCTTGTTTTTGGAATATTTCCTGCCAAAGCTGCTGCCAATAAAAAACCCATTCAAGCCCTTCGATCTGAATAAAAAAAACACTGGAAAACTATCAACACAAAGCTATAAAGATGAAAAAAATAGTATTCGTATTAATCGTAATTTTACCTTGTATCCTATTTTCTCAATCAAAAAAAATAACCTTAGACGAAGCCATTGATTTAGCAAAAAAACAATCTCCAGATTATAAAACAATCTTAAACAGAAATCAATCGAACTACTGGCGTTTTAGAAATTACAAAGCCAATTTTTTACCGCAATTAAGATTCAATGCTACTTTACCTGAATATAATAAAGCAGTACGTAGAATAACAAACGATGAAGGGCAAGATATTTTTGTAAATCAAGATCAGTTGATCCTAGAAGGTGGTTTATCATTAGCCCAAAACATTCCATATACAGGTGGAACCCTCTCACTAAATTCCAATTTAGAACGCATTGAATTGTTCGGACTTGATGATAACATTGGATATTCTGTAGTTCCTTTTTCCATAAGATACTATCAAAACTCCTTATTTTACAATCCTTTTAAATGGGATAAAAAAATTGAACCTTTAATTTACGAGGAATCAAAAAGAGATTTCATTGAAAAAATGGAGGATATCTCTGTAACAACTTGTCAAAGATATTTCCAATTGCTTAAAGCACAAATGCAGTTGGAAATAGCTAAGGTAAATTTATCAAATCAAGATACTTTATACAGAATTTCTCAAGGGCGATTTAAAATTGGAAAAATTGCTGAAAATGAATTGTTACAAGTAGAATTAACTATGTTAAATTCTAAAAATACTGTAACAACCAACACGATAGAACTAAAAAGAACCTCTCAAAATTTGGCACGGTATTTAGAATTAGATACTGAAAATATTCAGCTTGATATACCAGAAAACTTACCGCTTTTTGAAGTGGATGTTGATAAAGCCTTGCAAGAAGCTGAATCAAACAGAAAACAAGTTATTGAATTTAGACGAAAACGTTTAGAAGCTGAAAAGGAAGTTGCGTTTCAAAAAGGTAATAACAGGTTAAAATTAGGGGTGTCTGCCAATTTTGGAATCTCGCAAAATGGTGACGATTTTAATAATCTTTTTAACAATTATAACGAGCAACAAAATGTTTCTGTTTCTGTTAGTGTGCCCATTTTTGATTGGGGCGTTTCCAAATCGAGACGTAAAATGGCTGAAGCAGATTTAGATTTAACCAACAATAACATAGACCAAGAAAAACAAGCCTTTGAACAAGAAATTTATTTGCATGTTCTTAATTGGTCCAGTCAAAGAGACTTTTTGGAAACGGCAAAAAAAGCTAAAGATATAGCAGTAAAGCGTTATGATATTTCACAAAAAAGATATGTTTTAGACAAAATAACCATTACCGATTTAAATATTGCTTTGCAAGAAAAAGATAAAGCCGTATTACAGTATTTAAATTCACTCGAAAAATTTTGGCAAGATTATTACATTTTAAGACAGTTAACGCTTTATGATTTTATAAATGATAAAAAATTGGAGGTTGACACCATTCTTTTTGATTAAAATCAATCAATAATTCATACTTTTGAAGTATGAGTTTTATAAAAACCACCGAACAAGATTCCAACTACAATCATCTGGAAAAGATGAGCATTTCAGAATTATTAAGTAACATTAATAATGAAGATAAAAATGTGCCACTTGCCGTTGAAAAAGCATTACCCCAAATTGAACCTTTAGTTAGTGTTATTGTTCAAAAATTAAAGGATGGTGGCCGCCTATTTTATATGGGTGCAGGCACCAGTGGACGTTTAGGCATTTTAGATGCTTCGGAATGCCCTCCTACTTTTGGAGTTTCACACGATTTGGTTATTGGTATTATTGCTGGTGGCGATACTGCCATTAGAAAAGCTGTTGAATTTGCTGAAGATTCTACAACACAAGGATGGGACGATTTAAAATCGTATCAAATTTCAAGTCAAGATGTTGTGGTGGGTATTGCAGCTTCTGGCACCACACCTTATGTTATTGCTGCTTTAGAAAAATGCAACGAAAATAACATTATTACAGGATGTATAACTTGCAATAAAAACAGTCCGTTATCCCAAGTAGCAACATATCCCATTGAAGTTATTGTAGGTCCTGAATTTGTAACTGGAAGTTCTAGAATGAAAGCCGGAACCGCTCAAAAATTGGTACTTAATATGATTACCACCACCACCATGATTCAACTTGGGCATATTAAAGGCAACAAAATGGTTGATATGCAGTTAAGCAACAACAAACTGGTAGATAGAGGCACAAAAATGATTATGGCTGAACTTAACATTTCAGAAGAAGAAGCAAAAAAACTTTTAATAACACATAAAAACGTACGTTCAGCAATTAAAAATTATAATAATGGAAACTAAAAGAACAGATAAAACACTACTTGTAAAAGGCATAAAAACATTAGTTTTCGCTTTATTAAGCTTATTTATTGGCCCTATTTTAATGACAATGGCACTTGGCGATAAGGAAAACTCGCTTTATATTCCTCTGTTAATTGTGGCTTGTTTGATATGTGCTGCAGCCGTTTTTTTAATTTTTAAAGGCATACGCACCATTATGGATAGTATGTTTAAGAAAAACAATTAGTTTAAAGAAGTTTGCTTTGGAGTTGTTGGATTGTACCCAAATTCAGAGTCTTTTAATGATATATTTAAACCTTCCATAATATAATTTATGATGGCATAATGATGAATGGTATGGCTATTTGCCTGTGCAAACAAAGCACCGTAACTATAAGTCATTGTTACTTTTCCTAAGCCTAAATCATCAGTAACTAAAAGAGAATCCGTCATAGCTAATTCAAACGTATTTAATTTTTCTATAATAGAATTTAAATATGTTTTGGCACTATAACATGCCGTTTCTACTTCTTTATTTCTACTTCTTGCTGTTAAATCAATCTCATTGTTTATTTTTTTATTGAAAATACAATCATAAAAATCTAATATATGTCTTAAATGATTTCCTATACTGGAGTAATAAGGAGCAACGGATGCATCGCTAAAAGTCGTATCATTTAAATAATTTAATAAAGTTTTAGACTTTTCTAATGTTTTTAGTGTCGATTGTATAATAACATCCATAGGTTTACTAAAGTAATTAAATAATTTAAACTGAAAGCATTAGTCCGTTAGCATTTGTAACCTTACAGAAACAAAAGCATTTTAACTTTTTAGATCAAGTTTATTAATTTCTTCCAAAACCAAACGCAATTCACCATAAGTGTACTTATCATCTAATTGATTTTTTAAATCTGATACATTTTCAAAGGTTTTCTTTGGAATGAGCTCTAGCAATTCTTTATAATGTTCAATAGACATTAAATCTGATACTTTTACTTCACCCGAAGCAATAAAACTTGCCAAATGTCCGAATATGGTATTTTCATTAAGTTCACGTTCATCAGCAATTTCTGAAATGGTTTTTCCAGATTTGAACAATTCCAAAGATGCTTTCTTGGTATCACCCTTCTTTTTTTTCGGTTTGGGTTTCTCAAAAATATCTGCATCTTCAGAGGTTTCGATATCATTTTCATCACAATATGTTTTAATAACCTCTAAAATAGCATCTCCATATTTATCCACTCTTGTTTTACCCATGCCATTCACTTTTAATAACTCTTTTTTACTAGTTGGCAAGGTTTCGCACATTTCATATAAAGCCTTTTGTGTGAATACTTGATAATGAATTAACTCATTTTCTTGGGCAATTTCGTTTCTTAAAATTCTTAGTAATTCAAACAATTCTACATTTGCGGTACCATCAATGACTGTTTTTTTAGCTTTTTTAGGTTTTTCTTTGGCATTAAACACCGATTTCACTCTTAATTCTAAAAAGCTTTTTGTTGAAAAACCATCAATCAATCCATTAAAATACAATAGCTTAGCATCTAATAACGCTTCAATCGTTTCTAGATTTTTAGTGAGATCACTGCCTATAGCTTTATTATCTGTTGTAAAACCAAATGCTTTTAAAGGAGCTACTATATTTTTTTCTGTTTCTGTTTTAAAATATAAAATGGCTTTTTTAAAACGCTCTTTAATCACATCACTTAATTCTGGCAAACCTTCCTTTGCTACAAGGACTTTTAATTGGTTATTGAAACTGCTACTTACTTTTAAAAAATTGGTAACTGCCGTTTTAATGGTCTGCATAGGAGCTTCAATAGTACCTTCTATACTATTTCTGTTTTTATAAAAAATATCTAAAATCCGGTTTATAGGATACATAAATTCATAAAAATCAAACACTTCAAAAATCAAATCCAGTTGATACATTTTTTGAGATGATGCTAAAACAGATGCATCAGGTTCATTTTCTTCGGCATTTTTGTTAAATACCAATACATTATTATCACTAATAATTTGATTGGAATGAATTTTACTTTTTAGTACCAAACCTTCTAAAGATTTGCACCTACTTAAGGCAACATAGGTTTGTCCATGAGCAAAGGCACCTTGTGCATCAATAATAGCGCGCTCAAACGTTAAACCTTGACTTTTATGAATAGTGATAGACCAAGCCAACCGTAAAGGCATTTGTGTAAATGATCCAATTTTATCTTCAGTGATGGCTTTGGTTTCTTCATTAACCGTATAATTAATGTTTTCCCAAACTTCTGGCGTGGTATTTATATTGAAATCATCATCAGGACAATGCACCACAACTTCATCTTTATCTAAATGAATAACCTTGCCTATTTTACCATTAAAATAACGTTTATCTGGGCTGCTATCATTCTTTACAAACATAACTTGAGCTCCAACTTTCAGTTTTAATGATTCACTATTAGGATAAGAAAACTCAGGAAATTTTCCTTCTACCGTAGCATTATATGTAAATTCTTTTGTTTTAAGTTTATCCAATTCTGCCTTATTGGTGGCTTCAGCTTTATTATTATGCGTCGTTAATGAAATATAACCTGCATCCGGTTCGGGTATGAAATCTGGAATGTAGCGCTTGTTCAATTCTTCGGCTGCCGCTTCACTAAGTGCATTATTTCTAATTTCATTAAGAATTTCGATGAACTTGGGGTTTTCCTGCCTGTAAATATGTTTTAATTCAATAGTTATGGCATGACATTCTTGAAACGCATGACTGCTAAAAAAGAATCCATTACTGTAAACATGTTTTAACAAATCCCACTCGTTATCTCTAATAACAGGCGACAATTGTTGCAAATCGCCAATCATAAGTACTTGTACACCGCCAAAAACCTTGTTTCTATTTCTAAAGCGGCGCAATGTTCTATCAATACCATCAAGTAAATCGGCACGTACCATACTAATTTCATCAATAACCAATAAATCCATCGATTTAATAATATTGATTTTAGTTTTACTAAATTTTCTATTAAAACCACTGGCATTGTTCAAATCGGTATCAGGCAAAATAGGTCCAAAAGGCATTTGAAAAAAAGAATGAATAGTAACGCCCTTGGCATTTATGGCAGCTACTCCCGTTGGCGCTACAACTACCAACCGTTTTAAGCTATCCATTTTCAATCGATGTAAAAAAGTTGTTTTACCAGTCCCCGCTTTTCCCGTTAAAAAAATTGAGCGATTTGTATTATTTACAAATTCCCAAGCTAATTCCAGTTCTTTATTTGTAGCCATGCAATACCATTCTTAATAGAAAATGAAGATACTACTTTGAATGATTTTTACCGTGGGTTTTTATAAAAATAAAACCCTAGTTATTAATATACGTTCCATTTTAACCCTTATGAAATACAAAAAATCATTACCTTAGTAACACCTTGTTTATTAAGCAATTCCAACTAAGCTAATAAAGATGTATTTATGTCATTTGATAAAGACACTAATTTAGAGTTTACTTTTTTTACCTATTTTGTAATTTTTTTTGCAATTACTACGGCAGCTCAAAATGTATCTCATATTAATAGTACGACTACCAGTATCACTAAACAATTCTCTTTTAAAACATTATCTATCAATGATGGTTTGTCTCAAAACAGTGTTATTAGCATAGCTCAAGACAGTATTGGGTATTTATGGCTTGCAACCCAAGATGGTTTAAACAAATATGATGGCCGATATTTTATTCATTATGATAAACAGTTTGAAGACATTACACGAAGCACCTTTAGCAAGCTTGGTAAAGTATATATTGATAAACAAAACCGCCTTTGGATTATAACACACTCGGGAAAACTTGAACTCTATCAAAATAAAACCGACAACTTTAGACATATTAAATTGCCGTATGCAGCTAGTTCCATTTTTCAAGACAAAAAATTAAACACTTATATAGGCTTATATGATAATGGTCTATTAAAAATTGATGCAAAAACTAAAGATACTATACAAGTTTTTAAACCAGAAGATAGATTTATAACAGTATACGATTATATTGAAATTGAAAATGATTTGATGATTGCGGCTACTAATAACGTTTTCAAAATCTATGGAGATAATTCATATGAAAAATTACAAACAAACAAATCATCAAACATTAATTTTAGTGCACTCGAAAAAAACACTAACGGCGCAGTGTGGTTAGGAACCTATGGCAATGGTCTATTTTTAAAATCCCCAAGCAGTGAAGAATTCAAGAAATATAATAATACAAACCTGCCAGATAATTTAAATATTGAAGATTTGCTGGTAGACAAAAAAGATAGACTTTGGATTGCCACTTATGGGAACGGTGTTTATTTAATAGACAACAAAACAAACAAAATAACCAATTTTAAAGCCAACAAAAACAACCCGTTTGCTATTCATTACAATGATATGTTATCGTTATATGAAGATATAAGTGGGGTTATATGGTTCGGTTCTGATGGTACTGGAGCCAGTTATTACGACGAACATTTAGTGAAATTTAATATTTTAACTAATAACCAAGTTCCTAAAAGTGTGAATGTAGATATGGTAAGGAGTCTAACTACTGATGCTCATCAAAATCTTTGGATTGGCACCTCTGGAAAGGGATTAACGTATTTTGATGTAAGTGCTGAAACCTACAAAACCTTTACTACCGATAATTCCAAAATATCTAGCAATAGAATTATTAGCCTTAACTACAGCAACAACGAATTATGGATTGGACATCAAGCAAATGGACTTAATATTATGGATGCTTCAGGGAATTTTAAGGCTTATCCAGAATTAGAAAACTTTACAATCTGGCGGATTACTGATGAGTCCCCTACCCAAAAATGGTTATGTACCGAACTATATGGCATTTTATTATTCGACAAAAACAAAGGAATCATAAAAGAATACAATAAGAATAATTCGGGTCTAACTTCCAATAACATAAAAACCTTAATAAAATCGGATGATGGAACGGTTTGGATAGGAACAGATAATGATGGCGTTTTTAAATTGGATAGAAGCATAAATAAAATCACGAAACTTAATGGCTTAAACTACAAAATTAAATCGCTTTACGCTCACAATAATTTGTTATGGGTTGGCACATTTGGTGCTGGATTAAAAGAATATAATATTTCGAACAACACTGTTAAAACCTACACCCAAAAAAATGGACTTGCAAATGATGTGGTTTATGGAATTTTACCCGATAATAAAGGCAGACTTTGGTTAAGCACCAATAATGGACTAAGTTGTTTTAATCCATCAGAAAACGCTATAAGTTTTGAAAATTTCAGTGTGTTTGATGGTTTACAAAGCAGTGAATTTAATACCGGTGCCTATTTTAAAGACCATAACGGTAATTTATATTTTGGAGGTTTAGAAGGCATTAATTGGTTTCATCCAGAAAACCTAACCTACAATACCATAAAACCAAGAACCATTATTTCTAAATTTGAAGTTTTCTCTAAAGAACGTCCATTAGTTGAAAATTTGGAATTACAAGATGATGAAAACACCGTAACATTTACCTTTTCCAGCCTTCATTTTTCGCAACCTGCACGTAATTTATTTAAATATCAGCTCATAAACCATGATACCAAATGGATTGAATCGGGAAACAATAACGTAGCCCATTACACAAACTTACCCCCAAACACCTATACCTTTAAAGTTATTTCATGCAGCTATGATCGTGTTTGGAATGAAACACCTGCTACCTTTACCTTCACAATAAAACAACCTTGGTACTTTAGTACCCTTGCTATTTGCATGTATATAGTCTTGTTCGCATTGCTTTCTTATGCTATATATTATTATTTAAAATGGCGTTGGCACATAAAAATGCAATTACAATTTGAGCATGAAGAAACCATGCGATTAAAGAAGCTTAATAAATTTAAAACGCGATTGTATACAAATCTATCCCATGAATTTCGTACACCGCTTACTTTAATTTCAGGACCCATTGAAAAGCAGTTAAGTAACCCTAAACTTTCAAATAAAGATAAAAAAGAGCTAACACTTGTTCAACGCAATTCGCAACGCCTTTTAAATCTTGTTGATCAATTACTGGATTTATCAAAACTTGAAACAGGAAACTTAAATTTATCCGTTTCCAAAGGAAATTTAACTGCATTACTTAAACAGCTTATTGCATCTTTTCAATTTAAAGCAAAAGAAAAAAACATTGAATTCACACATCATATTCAGCCCATTAGCGACGCTTGGTTTGACAAAGATGTTTTTGAGAAAATAATAATCAATTTATTATCTAATGCTGTAAAATACACACCAAAACAGGGGAAAATTTATTTGGATTCCACTATACAAAATGGTCAAATTATCATTTCAATAATTAATAACGGAAATACCATATCGGAAAAAGATCTAGGTAAATTATTCACTAGGTATTATCAAAATAACAAAACTGCAGATGGTGTAGGTATTGGTTTATCACTTGTTAAAGAATTGGTGATACTGTCTCATGGAAACATTATAGCACATACCATGAATGAAGACGAAATTCAATTTACTGTAACACTGCCCATTGAACGTTCATTTTATAATGCATCTGAAATTATTGAACTTCAAACAACTGAAAATAACGTGATTCAAAATAGTCCAAATAGAACTGAGACTATTCTAAAAACAAAAAAGGATAAAAATAAACCGCTACTACTAATTGTTGAAGATGATGAAGATATCAGACAATTTATAAGTTCCATTTTTGAACAGGAGTATATAATAAAAGAAGCTATAGATGGTGAACAAGGTATTGCTAAGGCTTTAAAATACATACCAGACATCATTATTAGCGATATTATGATGCCAAAAATTAGTGGTATTGAGCTTTGCAACACCCTAAAACTAGACGAACGTACTAGCCATATCCCTATTATTTTGCTCACTGCCAAAAGTGGCGATCAAAATGAAATCGACGGTTTAAAAACCGGAGCCGATGATTATATTACAAAACCATTTAATAATAATAAACTTAAAATACGTGTTGAAAAATTAATCGAATTACGCCAACAACTACAACAACGTTATAGCAATGCTCTTGAATTGAACGATATAAAAACCACGTCAGTAGATCAACTATTTCTAAAAAAACTAAAAGAAGTTTTAAATAAAAACATTACGAACTCAGATTTTAATTCAGAGCTTTTAAGTAAAAACATGCTGATGAGTAGAATGCAACTACACAGAAAACTAAAAGCATTAACAGGACTATCTACAACGCAGCTCATCCGTAACGAGCGCTTAAAAATTGCAATTTCATTATTAAAACAATCAGATCTTACCATTTCGGAAATTGCTTATCAAATTGGCTTCAATACACCATCTTATTTTGTCAAAAATTTTAAAGATGTGTACCATTGCACACCTTCAGAGTACCTATTAAAACACTAAAAACAACCGTTTTAAACTCAATGTTACATTAGTGCAACACTTTGTTACATAATTGATATGCTTTTTAGTGCTTTCATTCTAATTTTACAATAAACAAATTGAACATTTGGTAGCAAAGCATTGTATCACTTATTTATAACAACTTAATAAATGCAACCAAATGATGATATAAAAGAAGTACCAAATAATGAACAACACATTTATTTAAATATCGATCATTTAAAAGATGGAAATTATGTGTTCAATATTATGCTAAACAATAAAGTTATAAAGTCTTTTAAGCTAAAGAAATAAAGATGCTATTAATCAGTGAGGAAAAGGGGAAATAATGAAAGTAAAATGGAGTTATTTCCCTTTTCAATTAAAATCTCTTTCAATCAATATTTTAACATCTATCATCCTATCAATTCGTACAAAGATTTCACAATATTTTTACAAATTGAAAAAAAATTAGCTCAAAAAAAAAATTAATTTTCTTAAGTAGCAAGTAAAGCTTACAATTCAAAAAAAACTCCCAAATGCTAATTGATATATTAAAATTAATCAATTAAAATCCAATAAAATGAAAACAAAAATTACTTTAGCGTTAGCCATGCTTGCTAGTTTGTTAACAAGTGCCAACAATATTACAGTAAGTAATATTTCATTAGAAAATTTAAATGCACCTCAAAACTGGGTTCAAGTCGAATTCGATTTAAGCTGGGAAAACTCTTGGAGAATTAGTGCAGGTCCATCCAATTGGGATGCTGCATGGATATTTATAAAATATCGCGTTAATAGTGGCGATTGGGCACATGCTCAACTAAGCCAAACCGATTTTGTTGCTGCATCGGGTAGCACCATTAATATTACAGCCGACGGCGTAGGTGCATTTGTTTATAGAGATAGCGATGGTAGTGGCGATTTAAACCTGCAAAATATGCGTTTGCGTTGGAATTATGGTTCCATTGGCACCAACGATATTATAGATGTACAAGTATTTGCTTTAGAAATGGTATATGTGCCCCAAGGAACATTTTCCGTGGGCAGTAGCGGTACTGAAGTAGGTAAATTTTATTCAGGTTTTACGTTTATACCATATCAAATAAATTCTGAAAACGCTATTACTGTAGGCACCGGTAATGGGAATCTTTACTATAGCGTTGCTACAGTTGGCTCAAGACCTGGTGACCAATTAGGTCCCATACCAGCAACATTTCCAAAAGGCTATAATGCTTTTTATTGTATGAAATATGAAATGACCCAAGGACAATATGTCGGTTTTTTTAATACGCTCACTGCAACTCAAAAAACAGCAAACGATATTACCGGGCCAAATGGCAAAAATCAAGATACAGAACTTAATAGAAATACCATTTCTTGGGTAGAGGGCAGTGCTACAGCAACTACAACATCCCCAGATTTACCTTTAAACTATGTAAATAACGATATTTTATACGCTTATTTAGATTGGGCTGGACTAAGACCTATTACAGAACTTGAATATGAAAAAGCTTGTCGAGGTCCTATTGCTCCAAAAGCAAATGAATTTGCATGGGGAAGTTCAAATATTGCTTCTAATCCGTATACTTATATCAATCTGTTGCAACCAAATGAATTAGTAACAAATCCAGAAGTTGGTACCGGAAATGCTCTATATGGCTCAACAAATGGCACTCCTAGCGGTCCTAAAAGAGTGGGAATTTTAGCTGCCAGTGCTAACAATAAAACAAGGGAAGAAACGGGTGGCAGTTATTATGGAATAATGGAATTAAGTGGAAATTTATATGAACGTTGCATTACTGTTGGCAATCCAGAAGGTCGCTCATTTACAGCCACTCATGGCAATGGAATTATATCAGCAGCAGGTCTTGCAAATGTTACATCTTGGCCTACAACCAACACAGGTATAGGCTACCGAGGCGGTTCATTTTTCAATGGTACAGACTTTATAAGGGTTTCAGACAGGTATGATGCCGCTAGTGTTCTTGCAGGTGCCAATAATAGGTTAGGCTTTCGTGGTGTACGTTCAACCAACTAAAATCTGTGCATCATGAATCCGACAATTAGATTTTTTTGTGCGCTACTCATTTGCCAATATGCCAACGCACAGTACGTAGGTGGTAAAGATGATGGAAGCACTGTATCTCCTCTAAATGGTAGTAGACTCTCTGGAGAAATAGCATCCTTTGCTGTGCTGTACCAAGGAAACTCTGGTGATGGATTTGATTCTAAAACGAGTCAAGTATTACTTTTAGGAGGTAATTTTAAAATCTATAAAGGAAGCTCTGGCGATGGATATTCACAAAGACTTGCGGCTTTAACTATTTCTGGTGATAAAATTGATAATTTGTATCGTGGTAATTCTGGTGATGGATATTCCGAAAATCAATTTCAATCCCTTATTAACGGACAAGAATTAACTATACTTTACCGAGGCAGTTTTGGTGATGGATCCCATAACATAACAGCAAACGCTCTATACCTACAAGGATTCATAAACAATTTATTTCAAGGCGGAAATGGAGATGGTTATACCAGTTTACTAAGTTCAAACAATTACTTATCTGGACTTATACTCACACTTTACAAAGGAGGTTATGGAGACGGATTTGCGTCAAACAATCTCACCACAGCCCTAACATTAGATATAATTGAGCAATTCATTAAAATGGAAGTAGTGCTATATCCAAACCCTGCAAATCATGTCGTCAACATAAAACGAAATAAAGGTATACAAATTACTTCCATTGAACTATTCGATATCTCAGGGAAAAAAGTTAACATAAACTTATCCAGCAATAACACTATAAATGTAAATAACTTATCAGATGGTATCTATCTATTAAACATCTTTTCAGAAAATGGAGCGGTAACCAAAAAGCTCATTGTAAAACATTATTGATTACTTATGGCGGGTTTTTGCGAAAAAGCAAAAACCGCGCTATCCGTTACAAATTTTGTAAAACCATAAATGGAAGTTTTACAAAAGCTTTCCGCTGCTATCGCTCCCGCACTACCAGTGAAGGTCCGGCCTATCGAATAAGGGCCCAAGCTTTCATTCCAAAACCATATAAAAACAAAAAAACCTTCATTTTTCAATGAAGGGTTTCCAAAAAAGGCAACGACTCTACGCTCCCACAATGCAGTACCATCGGCGCTAACGGGCTTAACCCTCCCAAAACCATATAAAAACAAAAAACCCTTCATTTTTCAATGAAGGGTTTCCAAAAAAGGCAACGACCTACTCTCCCACAATGCAGTACCATCGGCGCTAACGGGCTTAACTTCTCTGTTCGGAATG
>NZ_JAGJCB010000019.1 GCF_017814435.1 Mariniflexile gromovii
ATCACACATTTATAGCAAGTGGACAGGTTTATTATAACTTATAATCATACAGATGCTGGTGACCATCATGTTTTAGAATGGATCACATATAGGATGCGGAGCAAGTTATTTAAAAGGCCATTGGAATATTGATAATCCTATCGGAATTATCAACATTCCAACACCACAGAATCATCATTATGAGATAATTAAAATATAAATATTAACTTTGAAGAACTAGGCTAGTGCTTTTCATAGGACATGGTGTTGTGTTTTAGTTTTTTATTTTTCAATCCTTGTCTTTTCAATATGTTCATACACTTTAGAAAAGGTCTGGTCTATTTCGGTTAACTTTTTTGTGTTAGTCTTTATTAAATCTGAATTCAATTTGTAAAGCGTTCTTATGTGACCGATTAGAATATTAAAAACTAATGTTGCTACTATTATTATGAATAAAGCAATGTTCTTAAAGGTTGGTTCTGTGGTTTTGAAAAAAATCAAATACGCAATAGTGCCTAATGGTAATATGTATGCTAAACTAAACCATAAAACCTTAATTGCTTTAATATTTTTTAGTTTCTTTATTGGGCGAGTTTCCGCGTATTTTCTTTTCATAAAACTCCAAATTTCAGCTACAATAACACCTACTATTGCGCCAATCATTATTTCAGAAGGATTAATGTCGCTCATGTTTATTATATGGTTTAATATTTTTATTAGAATTTACGTTGATGTTTTTTTAGATAAAGTTTTTAAAGTCAGTCGCACGTAACAGTTGCATAATGCTAAGGTCAGTCAAAATTTTAAGTTATGTCAGATACAGTTTTCAAAAGCCAGTCGGATGGTTGGATTTCAAAATATCCAGACACACTAAAGTCTATCGATGAAATGAATCATATAAATTCTTTATTTAAGGAATATCAAAAAAAATATCCGTTTACAGAAAATTTTTTTATAGCAAAAGACGAACATGACAAAGAATTATATATTATATCCGTAACTATTGATATTGACTCAATGACTTGATGTACTCAATGTTTTTCTCTACAAAAATAAAATTACCTGCTTTTCTCATTATTCCCACAATAGTATAGTCGTCACTACTTATTGCGTTTACAGAATAAGCCATTTCCTTATTCCAAAAGTCAAACCAATATATTTTATAATCCTTATCAATCAAATACTCAATAGGAACAATAAAGAATTTGTCGATAATTCCACCATTCCTAGACTCAACCCTTTTTTCTAAAGGCTTTAATTTTTTTAATAATTCTAATGCTTCATCTTTACTCATGTGTTGGTGGTTTTTGATTAAACACAACGGATTCGGCTATGATTAGTTCGGGAATTAATAGATGATTAACTTCCGATTAAGTACTTAGCCAAAACTTTTTATTTTGTTTTAATTTTATCATTTTCAAAGCCAAATCAAAAAGGTTTGGCGAACTTTATAAAAATACACTAAACTTTGGATTAAAAACCAAAACCCGTATTAATTATAGCCATTGTTGTGTGCAGTACTTTTTAGTTCAATTTAAATTTATCCAATAGGTCAATTCCAAACCTTTGACAGAAAAGTGCGAGTTCGTTGAATTCTTGATAATTGAATTCTATTCTTTGGTTTTCCGTAAAAAGTTTAGTTTTTGGTATTTCATTCATTTCCATTTTTGTTTCGGACGTTATAATGTCAAATCGTTCCAATATTTTTGTTTGTCCTTCATTTGTCAATTTCATTTCCCAAAACCACCATTTTAGTTTAAGCCCATTTTCTGTATTAAAATCTGTTGGTCTGACAATTCCATTTCTGTGTGCCAAGCATCTTCTTACTCTGTTTATTGTCTCGACTTCCGACTTGAATTTTAGAGGATATTTTAATGAGCTTTCAACTTTTTTAATTAAAGAAGGGAAGTTTTTGGTCGAATTGCTATCATTTGGTTCAAAGATTAATTCTTTGAATTTCTCTAAAGTCAATTTATTATTTTTTTGGATTTTTTCATTCAAATCGATTATATGTGAAAAGCTAATTAACAACTCAGTTAAGGCTGAGATTAAATCTTCAAATCCTTTTTTCAAAATCCAATACTTAAAATTCTCTTTGCTTTGTTCCAAAGTCAAATTTCCGATTGGTGTTTGCATAAAAATGGAATCTTCTTGCGAACTTAGAGATTCAGGTAATTCCGTTGTAGTTTCAAGTGCGTTCATTCCGAAAAACACAGAATTCGTGCATTCAGCCAATTTACTATTCAGAGTTATAAGTAAATCAGGTGGATTTAATTGTAATGTTGCTGTTAAATTCTCACTCATTTTTTCGTATTGCACACAACAATGGTATAATAAACATTATGTTTATTATACTGCCAATTTAAGATATATTGAACATATGTTCTATATATCTTTTATATTTTTTAATCGTCTAGCGGATTTATTATTTTTTTAAAAGTAGTGGTCGCAACATGCGTATAAATTTCTGTGGTCTTGCTAGAACTATGCCCCAACAAAACTTGAATTTGCCTCAAATCTACACCTGCCTCTAATAAATGTGTCGCAAAACTATGTCTGAGCATATGTGGAGTTACAGGTATCTTTATTCCGGCCTTTTCAGCAGCGTTTAGTACTATCTTCCCAATACTTTGACCTGAATATTGCTTGCCATACGCACCCTCAATGATATACCGTTCCGGTTTGTATTGTTTATAATAGTCGCGTAAATCTTTTAATAATGCATGCGATAATAAGGTGTATCGATCCTTATTGCCTTTCGCCGCTTCCACACGTATCAACATGCGTTTGCTATCAATATCCGTAATTTTTAAATTCACGAGTTCATTTCTTCGCATGCCAGATGAATATAGAAGACTAACAATACATTTGTGCTTTAAGTTATTTGTATTGGATATAATGTTTAGCACGTCTTCTTTTGAAAGTATTTTTGGTAATTTCTTTTCTTTTCTAGGTCTTTCTATTTGGTAAAACCTATTGGGCATTCCCAGAACAGATTCGTAATAAAATTTAATGCTGTTAATGGCGGAATTAATATATGAGTTCGATTTGTCTTCTTGTACGAGTTTTAAAATGTAACTTCTTACATCACTTTCATTAATGGCTATTAATTCCTTAGCATGGTAATAATTAATAAATGCCTCAAAAGCAGATACATATGATTTTACTGTATTATTTGCATATTTCTTTAATTCTAGTTTATCTAGGTAGCTAGTAGGGCAAACTCTGTAATTGTCTGGAAGTTCTCTTTTTCTAAACCACGTAATATCTATATCCTCATTATTTTCTTTTGTAATATTTTTATCAAAAAAATGATTGCAATTAACCCAAACAACACCATTAAATATTTCGAAAATCTTAGCAAGGTTTTCTTTACTGTTCAAAACGTAAGCCATATTAAAACTAATACTCCATTTTACATCTGGTAATTGCTTAACAAGGGCATGGATAACCTTATCAGTGTTGAACTGTAAACCTATATACCTTTTTTCTTTGATCAAAAGATGTTTTAATGTAATGCTCCTGCCTTTGTACATCGTTTTTTTTTATGCAAGTTAAAATAGGTAAACAAATTAGTCGTACCTTATTCGAATATGATTCGTATAAAATGCGTTTAAATTAAATATCATGAGAATTTATAAGGATTGTTTACATTGTGGTAAAGAATTGAATGGAAGAACCGATAAGAAATTTTGTGACCCGCAATGTAAAAGCGGATATCAATATCAAAAAGAAAAGCAAAATCCAGAACGGTTTTATAACAAGGTAGACAACCAACTAAAACTGAACAGAAAAATACTTAAGGAATTTAATAAAGGCGGTAAGGTTACTGTTAGAGCTGAAGTTTTAAACGAATTGGGGTTTAATTATAACTTTTTTACACACTATTGGAAAAACACCAAGGGAGATGTTTATCTGTTTGTTTATGAATATGGTTTCCTAAAAAAAACTGAATTTGGGAAGGATAAATATGTATTGGTTACATGGCAGGAATATATGGAAAAAGCATAAAGTTTAGATAATTTAGAGCAAATTAAATGCAGAACTATTTAGAACCTACTATTTCAATCGTTTTGAATAAAACTCAATTATCAAATTCCTTTAGATAAGATTGTGTAATACTAATATTTTGTTGGCCCAGAGATGCACTAATAATGTTGGTAGCGAGTCCTTCTCGTTTTTAAACAGTTAGTAAAACTATGTCTGGCTACAAAACTGTTTATGGGTTTGGCTATTCTACATATTTAGGCCATTTCTTTTAATTCCTTGTTATAGCGTTGAAGGGTTTTGTGTTTAGCAATGGCAACGGGGTTAAGGTGTCTTTTAAAAGAATGGGAAACACATATTTAGTATTAATGGAAAACTCTTTATTATTTTTAAAGGGACACATTAATAAAAAACACCAAAGTGATTGCTCATTGAATCATAATAAATCCCTAGATTCCAGTTTACTACGCTTCATCTTTATTTTTTTAAGCATCCAATCAGGGTAGTTGCTATTGTTTTCTGCTTCAAAAACCCTTAAATGTTGGTCGGGTGATGGTTTAATCAAATCATCTTGTCGACAACCTAAAATACGGGCGGCTGTTTGCACACCTGAGTAACTTGCGCCCGAAATGCCATGAGATACAATACTGGCACCACACATATATAAGCTTTCTATTTCTGTTTTCGCTTTGTAGGCAAATGGGCCAATATGTTTTAGGCTTTTTTCAGTGCCATAAACATTGCCACGTGTTGAATGAATATAGTATTTATTGGTTAGTGGTGTGCCTAATTCTTGTTGTACCACATGATTTGAAATACCAGGAATTACTTTCTCTAAAGTCACAAAAAATTTAGCAATTATCTGTTCTTTAAATTTTAAATATGCTTCAGAACGATCTGTGTTTTCACCATGAAAATCATTAAAAGCATCATAATTAATATAAGTAATGGCTTCTAAAGTATGATGTTTGCCATCAAAACTAATAGGATCTTTTAATGTGGTGCAACTAATAAACATTCCAGAAAACTCTTCGCCTTCTAAAATATTGTTTTTCTGCATATCAGTAAACAAATCATCCATATTTTCATTTGGCAAACGCCATATGTTTCCAGAATCTATGCCTGCTTTTGTAACGTCCATAGCTACCGTTAAAAAAAGCATTAAAGAGGTGCATGAATATTCCGTTTTATTAAGTTTTTTCTTTAATTTATTACTTAAATGATTTTCTCCTATCAACTTTAGGTAGGTAGTTGCTGGATCTGCATTGGAAATAATATATTTGGCATATATGTGTTCACCATTTACCAATTTTACTCCTGTCGCTTTTTTTCCTTTACCATTAGTTTCTATAAGAATGTGTTTTATAGCGGTACTGGTTTTTATGATGCCATTTTTTGCTTTTATGGCGTTTGTCATCGATTTTACAATAGCACCACCACCTCCCATGGGGTAAAAACCACCAACATGGTAATGGTACATAATTGCTGCATGCATTATAAAACTAGCTTTTTCAGGAGGTAATCCATGATTGCCAAACTGAATACTTAAAATACGCTTTAGTAGTGGGTCTTTAAAGTACCAGCCCAAAACGCGTTTTAGGCTGAATGGAAAATATTTCCCCATGTGTTTTGTGCGAAACGGAATGGTAATAAGTTGCCAAAAACCTTTCACTTTTGGTAATAAACCTATCTGTTTACCTATATTTATAATGAGTTTTAAATATTTCACAATATTTTTCCGCTCATCAGGAAAGCGCTGAATCAATCGATCTTCAAATAATTTAAAATCTGTAGGATAATCAAAACGTTCATCTCCTATCTGACAATGCTCAAAGGAATCTGGTTTTTGACGATAAAATACCATATCATTAGCTATGCCTAAACCTTCATAAAGTTCACTTGTAGATAAGCCGTTTCCAACCAATCCAACATAGTGTACTCCAGGTGTAAAACGGTGCCCATTAAGATAAAAACTATGGCACCAACCACCAGGAACATCGTGCTGTTCTAAAACCAATACTTTTTGTCCGGCTCTTGATAAGCATATGGCCGCTGCTAATCCGCCAACGCCAGAACCTATAATAATAGTATCAAATGTCTTGTTATTTAGGTCTTTGGAAAGGGTATCCGTTGGCATTTACGGGCGTATTTAAGTTCTATTGTTTTAAGTTGAACTATGTAAATGTAACCATTTTTAAAGATAGATATTGAAACTATTTTTTAAGTTCACTTTGTTTTTCAGTCCGTTACAATTAAATGGATTGTTTGTAATGTATAATGCAGTATACGAGTCTCTTATCCAGTAAGATAAGTTTATTCCATCTGGCGTAAATATTTTATGACATAAAAAGACGTTTAGCTAAAAATAAATTTATAAATTCATCGGCTAACAAATAAGTCTATTATGAAAAAACAAGTATCTATTATTTTGGTATTATTCTGTACCACATTCATGTTTGCTCAAAAAGCAGATATTCTTAAGGGTGATTGGAAAAATTTAAAAGGAATTAAAGAGTTCAATTTGGTGTTTGATTACTCAAATTTAGAAATTCCTAAGTTTGAAAACGAAGAAGCCTTTTTAAAGGACAAAATGGACAAAAGGAATGAAAAAGAGCCAGGAGATGGTGAGCGCTTTAAAAAATCGTGGTTTGCTGATAGAGAAGATAGATACGAACCTAAGTTTATTGAATCGTTTAACAAACGATGGGAAAATAATGAGGTACAGGTAGGTAAAGATTTAGCTGATGCTGAATATACCATTAAAATACATACTACATTTATGTATCCAGGTTACAACGTGGGTGTTATGAGACAAAACTCTAAAATTGATGCGATATTATCTTTTTATAAAAACGACAATCCGAGTGAGATAATATTTGAAATAAAATATACAAAAGCAGAAGGTTATGGTGCTTTTGGAAACGATTACAATTCTGGATATAGAATTTCTGAAGCTTACGCAAAACTAGCTAAAACGTTTGCTGCCCATTTAGAAAAGAAAGCAAAATAAAAACAATAAGCATTTAAAGAAAAAGCTGTCTAAAAAGTGTATTGTATTTACTTTGTCAGGTTGAGCTTGTCGAAACCGATATTGATTATCGATAAGTTAAAATATTTCGACAGGCTCAATATGACACAAAATCACACTTTTTAGACAGCTTTTTCGTTTTTATTCATATTGAGTAAATGGGCCAAATTTTTAATAAGCCTATCATGTTTTTTTACAAAAGGATTCGTTTCATCCCAAACATAACCCGCTAATACGGCACATATTTGTTTTTTTACATCGGGGTTTTCAGGTCTATGAAAAAATAAGGTTTGTAAATTACCAGTATACCATTCTTTAACATACGTAGAAAAAACGTTCACACCCTTCATAATATATTGGGTGTATTCAACCTCCCAATCTACAGATTCATTATTCAATTCTTTGGTGATAAGTTTTGCGGCTTTTAAAGCAGATTCGGTTGCAAATGTAACTCCCGATGAAAAAACAGGGTCTAAAAACTCGGCACTATTTCCTGTTAAAGCATACCCTTTGCCATAAAGTTGAGTAACCGATTTGGAATAGTTTTTTATGCTAGCGGGTTTAAACTTAAAATCCAAACCTTCAAAACGTTTGCTATAATAGTTGCTAAGCTTTAGCATGTCCTGCAACTGTTTTGTGGTATCGCCTTCAAAAGAATCGATAAATTCTGTTTTTCCAACAAAACCAATACTGGTATCTCCATTAGAGAAGGGAATGACCCAAAACCATGTATCTAAACCCAAAACATCAAATGTAATAAGGGTTCCCTCTACACCTTCAGGACGATTAATATCTTTAACATGGGTAAATATGGAGGAATGTTCTGGTATTGAAGATGGTTTATCTAAATTTAATAATCTAGGTAGCACACGGCCATAGCCGCTAGAATCTATAATATGCTTAGCTTCTACAGAATATAATTCACCGTGTTCATCTTTAATGGTCGTTTTAGAAGCACCGTCATCATTAAAATCCACATCAATTACTTCGTGTTCAAAAGCTATATCAACACCTCTATTTACAAGTTCTTTCGCTATAACATTATCAAAATCTGCACGGGGCACTTGCCAAGTCCAATCCCAGCCTTCAGAATGTTTTATACTAAAGTCGAAGTTACAAACAACGCCGTCTCTCATAAACCGAGCACCACGCTTTTTCTCAAAGCCATAATCGTTTAAAACATTTAGTAAGCCAACTTCTTCAAAATGGTCCATACACCTAGGCAGTAAACTTTCGCCTATTACAAACCTTGGGAACTTACTTTTTTCAACAACTTTAATCTTTTTTCCTTGGTTGAAAAGATAAGAGGCCGCTATACATCCAGAAGGGCCAGCACCAATAATTAAAACATCAACCTTAACCTCTTTCATATTAATAATAGTGTATAATCATTTATTATACTAAATTTGCCTTCAAAAATAACTACAATTGTTTTAGTTATTTAAATTTAGTATAATTTTTTTTGATTAAAACATTTAGATGCTCATATTTAACGGAAAACTTGGAATAGAAGATTTTTATAAAATTATTATTGAAAACAAGTCTATTCAAATAGAAGATTCTACCATTAAAGCCGTAGAAGAAAGTTTTAACTTTTTAAAGAAATTTTCAGGAAACAAGATTATTTATGGTGTAAATACGGGCTTTGGCCCTATGGCTCAGTATAAAATCAAGGATTCTGAACGTATTCAATTGCAATACAACCTCATTCGAAGCCATGCATCTGGAACTGGTAACCCCATTTCACCCATGTATGTTAAAGCTGCCATGTTAGCCCGATTAAATACCTTATCGCTTGGGCATTCTGGTGTGCATAAATCGGTTATTGAATTAATGACTGAATTAATTAACCGAGGCATTACACCATTAATTTACGAGCATGGAGGTGTAGGTGCTAGTGGCGATTTGGTTCAATTGGCTCATTTAGCACTTGTATTGATTGGCGAAGGTGAAGTGTTTTATAAAGGGGAACTTTTAGCAACTAAAAAGGTGTTTGAAATAGAAAACCTGAAACCTATTTCAGTAGAAATTAGAGAAGGTTTGGCCTTAATGAACGGCACTTCTGTAATGACGGGTGTTGGTATAGTAAACACCATTTATACGAGGCGCCTATTAAATTGGATGATTGCATGTTCGGCAGCCATAAATGAAATTGTGGAGGCTTATGATGATCATTTATCTTATGAATTGAACCAAACTAAAAAGCATATTGGCCAGCGAGAAATTGCTAAACAAATGCGCGAACACCTTAAAGACAGTAAATTAACCAGAAAAAGAGAGCACCATTTATACGACAACAATAATGATGATGTAGCTGTTTTTGAAGATAAAGTACAAGAATATTATTCCCTACGATGTGTTCCACAAATTTTAGGACCTATTTTGGATACACTTAATAATGTTGATAAAATTTTAATTGAAGAAGTAAACTCTGCTAACGATAACCCTATTGTATACGTGGCTAAAGAGCATGTGTACCACGGTGGAAATTTCCATGGTGATTATGTGTCGTTAGAGATGGATAAGCTTAAAATTGTAGTTACTAAATTGACCATGCTGGCAGAACGACAGCTCAATTATTTATTAAATAAGAATTTAAACAATATACTGCCACCATTTGTTAATCTTGGAAAACTTGGTTTAAACTTTGGGATGCAAGGTGTGCAATTTACGGCCACATCAACAACTGCTGAAAACCAAACATTATCCAACCCCATGTATGTGCACAGTATTCCCAATAACAATGACAATCAAGACATTGTAAGTATGGGAACAAATGCCGCATTAATGACCAAAAAAGTTGTTGAAAATGCCTTTGAAGTTTTGGCTATTGAAACTATAACCATTATTCAGGCCATTGAATATTTGAAAGTTCAAGATAAAGTGTCTTCAAAAACTAAAAAAATGTATGATGTTATAAGAAATATTGTTCCTATATTTACTGAAGACGTTGTTATGTACCCGTATGTAAATCAGGTAAAAGACTATATTATTAATAACAAAATAGATCAATAAACTTAAAATTTTTATTTATGAAAGTAAAAATTCTATTCGTGGCATTGTTTTTTGTTGGAGTAACTATCAATGCACAAGAGCTAGCTTTAGCTAATGAAAACGGACTGTTTGGTTATATAACCAAAACTGGAGATTGGCAAATTAAGCCACAATTTGCAATTGCAAAAAATTTCTCTGGAGATTTGGCTGAAGCCATGAATAGTAACAAAAAATGGGGTTTTATTAACAGAAAAGGCGAATGGGTTATACAACCAACATTTGATAAAACAAAAGCCTTTAATTCGGGTATAGCCGTTGTTTTGAACGATAAAGAATGGTTTTATATTAATACGAAAGGCGAAAAAGTTCTAACCGATGTTGCAACCGATAAAATTTATGATTTTGAGGAAGGTATGGCAATCATTAGACGTGGCGATAATGTAGGCTTTATAAATACTTCGGGAAAAGTAGTTGTCGAGCCAAAATTTGCTAAAGTTTTCGATTATACAAATGGATATTCTAAAGTAAAAGAAGGCGAAAAATGGGGGCTAATTGATAAAAATGGCAACTATTTTGTAAAAGCAGAGTACGATGGCGTTAGTAATGTTTACAACGGAAATGTAGTTGCACAATTAGGAGATAGTCATGGACTAATTATTAATGGTGAATTTAAAAAAGTAGAAGGCGCCGAAGAAATATGGGATTTTTCAGTAAATGGAGATTTAACCTATGCAAAGAAAAACGGTCTGATTGGTTTCATCAACAAAAAAGGCGAATGGGTTGTAGAACCAAGCTTTGATAAAGCACGGGCTTTTGTGAATGGATTAGCACCCGTATACAGAAACAAACAATGGGGTTATATAGATACCACAGGAAAAGTAGTTATTTCAATGCAATATAAAGATGCCGAAATTTTTAGTGAAGATGGTTTGGCTCCCGTTAAATTGAATAAGGATTGGGGCTTTATAGATAAAACAGGAAAATTAGCCATTAAAGATGTATATGATATTACTGCTGGAGGTTTTTCAATATTCCAAAAAAACAACCCAAAAGGTTTTATAGATGGCTTATCAAGGGTTAAGGAAAATAAGGTTTGGGGGTATATAAATACAAAAGGTGAAGTACTAAAAAACAAATGGTACGAAAACTTAGAGTTATTTAATTAATACAAAGCTAAAACAATAGGGTTCTTTAATACCCTCATAAAATCAATACAAACAACAAATGAAGTGCGCTTTAATAACAGGTGGTTCTAGAGGTATAGGGAAAGCCATTTGCATTCAACTTGCAAAAGATACAGATTATCACATTTTAATAAATTATAACAGTAATGAAAATGCTGCTAAAGACACATTAAAAGAAGTGGAAGCTGCAGGAAATACAGGTGAAATTATAGCGTTTAATGTTAGTGATGCAGAGCAAGTAAAATCGCAACTGGATACTTGGCAAGATAACAACCCTGACGCGTTGATAGAAGTTGTTATTAATAATGCAGGAATAACAAAAGATGGACTGTTTATGTGGATGCCTAAAGAAGATTGGCAAAACGTTATCGACACCTCATTAAATGGTTTCTTTAATGTAACCAATCACCTCATCCAAAAAATGTTGCGCAACCGTTATGGCCGTATTATTAATATAGCTTCGGTTTCAGGTGTTAAAGGAACAGCAGGACAAACTAATTATTCTGCGGCTAAAGGAGCGCTTGTAGCAGTAACCAAGGCTTTAGCTCAAGAAGTCGCAAAACGTAATATCACGGTGAACGCTGTGGCTCCCGGTTTTATAAAATCTGAGATGACCATGGATTTGGACGAGAAAGAGCTAAAAAAATTGGTACCGGCCAACCGTTTTGGAGAAGCACAGGAAGTAGCAGATTTGGTTTCTTTTTTGGTTTCCAATAAAGCTTCTTATATTACTGGTGAAGTTATCAATATTAACGGAGGAATTTACTCATAATATAATCTTGTAGTAAAAATGGAGAGAGTGGTCATCACTGGAATGGGAATTTATTCCTGTATTGGGAAAAACCTAGATGAGGTAAAAACTTCATTGTACAACGGTAAATCTGGGATTGTTTTTGATGAAGATCGAAAAGATTTTGGTTATCGTTCCCCATTAACGGGGATGGTTGAAACTCCCGATTTAACAAAACAACTTTCACGAAGAGAACGCATTAGTCTTGGCGATGAAGGTGCGTATGCTTATGTAGCAACTATGGAGGCTTTAAATAACGCAAAAATCTCCCAAGAATTTTTAAATGAAAATGAAGTAGGAATCCTTTATGGTAACGATAGTACAGCAAAAGCGGTTGTAGATTCTGTTGATAAAATTAGGGATAAGAAAGACACCACTTTAGTTGGTTCTGGCGCCATTTTTCAGGCCATGAATTCAACGGTCACCATGAATCTATCTACTTTATTCAAACTTAAAGGAATAAATTTTACCATAAGTGCAGCGTGTGCAAGTGGTTCACATGCTATAGGTATGGCCTATCAGCTAATTAAAAGCGGTCTGCAAGATTGTATTATTTGTGGTGGTGCCCAGGAAATAAACAAATATGTTATGGGTAGTTTTGATGGCCTTGGCGTATTTGGTATGAATTTAGAAAACCCAGAAAAAGCATCCAGACCATTTGATAAGCATAGAGATGGATTGGTACCAAGTGGAGGTGCAGCAACATTAATAGTAGAAAGTTATGATTCTGCAATAAAACGGGGCGCACCCATTTTAGCAGAAATATTAGGTTATGGGTTTTCTTCTAATGGAGAACATATATCTACCCCCAATGTAGACGGCCCATCTAAAGCGATGTTTAAGGCCATTGCACAAGCTAACCTAAAACCATCCGATATAGATTATGTGAATGCCCATGCAACCTCTACACCTGTTGGAGATGCCAATGAAGCCAAAGCCATATTTCAGGTTTTTGGGGAAAATGGACCCTATGTAAGTTCTACAAAATCAATGACAGGACATGAATGTTGGATGGCCGGTGCTAGTGAGGTTATTTATTCTATGTTAATGCTACAGTATGGTTTTATAGCTCCTAATATTAATTTAGACGAGCCGGACGACGATGCAAAGAAATTAAACCTAGTAAGAAAAACGCTAGATAAAAAATTTGATGTATTTTTGTCGAACTCTTTTGGATTTGGAGGGACAAATTCAGCATTAATAATAAAAAAATTATAGTATATGATGACTAAAGAGGTTATTATTGAAAAAATAAATGCCTTTCTTATAGATGAGTTTGAGGTTGATGGTGAAGACATTACTCCCGAGGCTAATCTGAAGGATACACTTGAATTAGATAGTTTGGACTTTGTGGATCTTGTGGTTTCTATTGAATCTAATTTTGGTGTTAAATTAGTTGGCGAAGATTTTATAAATGTAGTGTCGCTCCAAGACTTCTACAATCTTATTGAGAACAAACTAGCCTAAATATTACTTAAAAATAATTATGACTGCCGATTGGCAAGGAAAGTCCAGAGGAACCGTTTTAGGGTACAAAATTTTTGTGTTTTGTATGAAAAACTTTGGAGTAAGCTCTGCTTATTTCATACTGTATTTTGTGGCTTTTTATTTTTGTTTTTTTGCAAGAGAAAGCACCAAGGCAAGTTATTATTACTTCCGTAAAAGAAGAAAAAACAGTAAAGTTAAAAGTGTTATTAACGTCTACAAAAGTTACTATGTATTTGGGCAAACTATTATAGACAAAGTCGCCATTTCATCTGGTTTGCGAGACAAATTCACCTATCATTTTGATGGTATAGAACTTATAAATAAAACACTAAAACAAAAAAAAGGAGGCATTCTCATTAGTGCACATGTTGGTAACTTTGAGATTGCCGAACATTTTTTTGGTGAACTGGAAGAAAACGCTTCCATAAGTATTTTAACTACAGATTCTGAACATTCAGCAATAAAAGAGTATTTAGAAAGCGTTACTAAAAAGCCAAGCGTTAATTTAATTTTTATTCAAGAAGACTTCTCCCATATTTTTGAAATAAATGCAGCTTTGGCAAGAAATGAGCTTGTTTGCATCACAGGAGATAGATATATTAAAGGCTCAAAATATTTAATAGAAGATTTATTAAATGAAACGGCAAAATTTCCTGCGGGCCCATTTTTATTAGCTTCAAGGTTAAAAGTACCTGTACTATTTGTGTATGTTATGAAAGAAACTAACAAACATTACCATCTTTTTACCAGAAAAGCTGAAGCAAAACATAGAGACGCCCAAGCGCTTTTAAAAGAATATACTGAAAGTTTAACATGGATGCTAGGGAAATACCCTTTACAATGGTTTAACTATTTTGATTTTTGGGAAGTAAAAGAAAATAAAAATTAAACAAGATATCCAATAATAACTAAAAGTTTTATATTTGAGAGCAATGATTATAAGCATCCTCCTGACCAATAGAGTACCATTAATCTAAATATATGAAGCATATTTTAGTTATACATTATTCGCAAACAGGACAGCTTACAGAAATTGTAAACAATATTGTTTCTCCTTTAGATACAGAACACCATCAGGTAGATTATTATAAAATTGAAATGGAAAAGCCATTTCCTTTTCCCTGGAAAAAATCGGAGTTTTTTGCTGTTTTTCCTGAAACATTTCTTGAAATCCCTGACAAAATACATAGCGTTCCCCAAGCAATTCTAAATAAAAAATACGATCTAATAATTTTAGGTTACCAAGTATGGTATTTATCACCTTCAATACCTATCAATTCATTTTTAAAGACGCCTGAAGCGAAAAAAATTCTGGCCAATACACCTGTGGTAACTGTAATAGGTTGCAGAAATATGTGGATTATGGCACAAGAGAAAATGAAGAAAAAGTTAAAACCTCTTGAAGCAAATTTGGTAGGAAATATTGTTTTGGTAGACAGGCATATAAACCATATAAGCGTAATTACCATTGTTCACTGGATGTTTACTGGTAAAAAAGAGCGGTTTCTTGGTGTATTTCCAAAACCTGGTGTGTCTCAAAAGGACATTAATGAGTCGGTAAATTTTGGAACAATTATTTCAAATCACTTAAAAGAAAATAATTTATCACATTTACAAGATGCGCTTTTAAAAGAAGATGCAGTAAAAATTAAACCATTTTTAATTACTACAGACAAACGTGCAAGTATTATTTTTGCAAAATGGGCAAAATTAATTCAATCAAAAGGAGATCAAGATAGTCCGAATCGCCTTATTTGGATTAAATTTTTCAATTATTATTTATTATTCGCCATTTGGGTTATGGCTCCCATAGTTTTTATATTTTTTTTGATAACATATCTGTTTTCAATTAATAAAATAAATAAGGACAAATTGTATTATTCGTCTGTAAAATTAATAGAGTAAGAAATTAAAATGAAAGAAGTTTACATCAATAAAATTTCAAAATATTTACCTAATCGTCCTATTAGCAATGATGAAATGGAAGAAAAATTAGGTATTATTAACGGTAAAACTTCAAAGGGAAGGCGTATTGTTTTGCGTAATAACCAGATAAAAACAAGGTATTACGCCATAGATGACAATGGAAATATAACACATAATAACGCACAACTTGCTAAAGAAGCCATCATGGGCTTGTGTGATGATGATTTTAAAATTGAAGATATTCAATTGTTATCCTGTGGCACATCCAGTCCGGATCAAATGTTACCCTCACATGCAGCCATGGTTCATGGGTTTTTAAAAAATGGGAATATCGAAATAAACTCACCGTCCGGTGCCTGTTGCTCTGGTATGAATGCTCTTAAATATGGATATTTATCTGTAAAATCTGGACAAACCGAAAATGCTGTTTGTACAGGTTCCGAGCGTGCTTCAACATGGATTAAGTCTCAGATTTTTGAAGATGAATTAAAGTACTTAGAAACGCTTGAAGACAACCCTATTTTGGCTTTTAACAAAGATTTTTTACGATGGATGCTTTCTGATGGTGCCGGAGCTTTTTTGCTAGAAAATATACCAAAAGGAAACAATGCGCTTAAAATTGAATGGATGGAAGGCTACTCGTATGCTCACGAAATGGAAGCCTGTATGTACGCTGGAGGTGATAAAATGGAAGATGGCTTTTTAAAACCATGGAGTGAATATCCGTCGCATGAATGGAGTAAGAAATCAATTTTTGCTATTAAACAAGATGTTAAGCTGCTTGGTGAAAATATTTTAGTTAAAGGTGTAGATAGTTTAAAAAAGGCCATTGAAAAACATAATGTAAAACCTGAAAATATAGATTATTATTTACCACATATTTCCTCGTATTATTTTAAAGATAATTTATATAAAGAAATGGTGGCTCAAGGTGTTGAAATTCCTTGGGAAAACTGGTTTATGAACTTGAGTAAAGTGGGCAATGTTGGAGCAGGATCCATTTACATTATGCTTGAAGAATTGGTAAATTCTGGAAAACTTAAAAAAGGTGAGACTATATTATTGTCTGTTCCAGAAAGTGCTCGTTTTTCATATGCTTATGCGCTTTTAACCGTATGTTAAATGACAGATAAAAAACTACCCATAGCAAACGTTTCGCATTTAATTCCACAAAAGCCACCTTTTGTAATGGTCGATACTTTACTGGAATTTTCTGAAAATAAAATAACATCCAGTTTTAAAATTTCAGACACAAACCTTTTTATAAAAGACAGTCTTTTTTTAGAGTCAGGAGTTATTGAAAACATGGCACAAACCGTTGCATTACATACAGGTTACACCTATTTTTTAAGAGGTGAGAATGCACCAACAGGCTATATAGGTGCTATAAAAAAAGTTGACATATGGCAGCTTCCAAAACTAAATGAAACCATCACTACAAAAGCATCCATTTTGCAGGAGTTTATGGGTGTTACAATGGTTGAAGTGAAAGTATATAATGCTAATAGTGAAGAAATAGCTTCAGCTCAAATGAAAACGGTTATTGTAAGCTAATGAATAATATTGAATCTCTTGACGTATCAAAATTTTTACCACATAGAGCGCCTTTTCTAATGATAGATAAGATGTTGTCTGTTGATGAAAATCATGTGATAACGGCTTTTAAAATTCAACCAGATTGTATTTTTATAAACGATGGTGTTTTTAATGAAGTTGGATTGGTAGAAAATGCAGCCCAAACCTGTTCTGCCATAGTTGGTAAAAGTTATTTTGACGATGATGATGTAGAGGGCCACGGCACAAAACTTATTGGATTTATAAGTGCCATTAAAAAAGTGACCATTCACGGCTCTCCATTGGTTGGGCAAACCCTAATATCCAAAGCTAATTTAATATCGCGTTTTGATACAGACCATTACAGTATTTGTACCATAGAATGTGTTATTTCTGCTTCTGATAAAGAATTATTATCTTGTGAAATGAATCTGTTTATTCAGGAACTTAATGCGTAGTTTTTTAATATGAAGAAGAACGAAGTACCTCAAGATAAAAGTAATTTGGAATCTGTTAATTTCAAAGAACTTTGCTATGCTGTTGATGAAAATGGCGAATATACCACAGCACATAGTACGGGATGGGACCCCAAAACCATTGCCTTAAACAAAGCTATAGAAGAGATTCATGAACGTACAGAGAACGCAAAACAGCGTGTTTTAAATAATACCACAAGCCCTATTGAATATTACATGGAACTACATAAAATGGATTTGCCCATTCTTTCAAGCTATGTGGGTTTTTGGAAATGGCGGGTAAAACGGCATTTTAAACCCAAGGTTTTCAATAAATTACCTCAAAAAACACTTCAAAAATATGCTGATGTTTTTGATATAAGCATAGACAAACTAAAAAACATAGCAGATGGAAATTAAATTTACGCATCATCAATCGGCACATTGCGAAAATGGTGTGGTTTCTAATTTAATGAAACATAATGGCTTTAATATTAGTGAACCTATGGTTTTTGGTATTGGCTCCGGATTACTGTTTTGCTACATTCCATTTTTAAAGGTCAATCATGCACCAGCCATTACTTATAGGTCCATGCCAGGGTCTATTTTTAAACGTTTTGCCAAACGAGTGGGCATCAAAATAAAACATGAAAAATTTAGCAATCCTAAGGATGCAAAAGTACGATTGGACCAAAATTTAGCCAACAATAATCCAGTAGGCCTACAAGTAGGGGTGTATAATCTGGAATATTTCCCAGATGAATATCGCTTTCATTTCAACGCCCATAACTTAATTGTTTATGGCAAGGAAAATAACACCTATCTTATTAGTGATCCTGTTATGGAATCGGTAACGTCCTTATCAGAAAAGCAGCTTGAAAAAGTACGTTTTGCTAAGGGTGCTTTTGCTCCTAAAGGGCATATTTACTATCCAACAAATTTTCCAAAAGAACTTAATATTGAAAGTGCCATTATTAAAGGCATCAAACAAACTTGTAGAGATATGCTTGCTCCTGTGCCCATAGTGGGTGTAAAAGGTATAAGGATGGTAGCAAAACTTATTCGGAAATGGCCAAAAAAGAAAGGCACTAAAGTTGCAAATCATTATTTAGGGCAAATAGTAAGAATGCAAGAAGAAATAGGAACAGGCGGAGGCGGTTTTAGATATATTTTTGCGGCATTTTTGCAAGAATCCAGTAAAATTTTGAAGAACCCTAAATTAGCAGAGCTCTCCACTGAAATGACCCAAATAGGCGATTTATGGCGTGATTTTGCTCTTGATTTGTCGCGAATTTATAAAAACAGAAGTGCCAAAGAGGATGCATATAACAACGTTGCCATTCAATTGGAAACCATTGCAGATAAAGAAGAAGTGTTTTTTAAAGCATTAAAGAAAGCTATTTAAATATGATTCAAATTGAGCAGATTTCTAAAAAATATAAGACTGCAGAAAATTATTCTGTGTCTAATTTAGACTTGTTCATTGCTGAGCATGAAATTTTCGGACTCTTAGGGCCCAATGGTGCTGGAAAAACAACGCTTCTTTCTATCCTATGCTCACTTATTAAACCAACATCGGGCTCTTTTACCATCAACGGTTTAAATTATAAAAGCCATAAAAATGAGTTAAAACAACTTATTGGTATTGTACCGCAAGAATACGCCTTGTATCCAACGTTAACTGCTTTCGAAAATTTGAAATATTTTGGAAGCATGTATGGTTTAAAAGGAAAAAATCTCGATATAAAAATAAATGCTGCTTTGGATCATTTGGGCTTACTTGCTTTTGCTAATAAAAACATTGAAACCTTTTCTGGCGGTATGAAGCGACGGGTTAATTTAATAGCCAGCATTTTACACGAACCCAAAGTACTGTTTTTAGATGAACCAACCGTTGGCGTAGATGTTCAATCAAAAAACGTAATTATTGAATTTCTCCAGGATTTAAATAAAGAAGGAACCACCATTATTTACACGTCACACCACTTAAATGAAGCCGAATTGTTTTGCACTAAAGTGGCCATTATAGATCACGGTAAACTTATCGTTAAAGGAGAACCTAAAGAACTTATTAGTAAACACCAAGGCGCTCATAATTTAGAAGAAGTGTTTTTAAGTTTAACGGGTAAAGGCTTAAGGGATTATGCATAAACTTTGGGCCTCTACATACAAAGAGTTTTTATTGCTAAGCAGGGATATTGGTGGTATTGCCATTTTATTTATAATGCCTTTGGTTCTTATTGTTACCATAACGCTCATTCAAGATAGTACGTTTAAAACCGTTAGTGATGTTAAAATACCAATTTTATTAGTAGATAACGATAAAGGAAATGTGTCAGAAAATATTCAAAAAAGCTTAGCGGATTCTGATGCTTTTGAAGTGATTATTAAAGGCAGTGAAGTGGAGGCTAAAAACCTTGTATTTACAGGAAAGTATCAATTAGCCATTATCATTCCTGAAAAACTGTCTGTCGATTTAGAACGTAAAGTGAATGAAAATGTAGAAGGTATCATGTCTAAATTTGATTTAGATGCTACCAATCAATCCACAGAAAAAACCATCATTCCCAAAAAAGAAGTAAAATTGTATTTTGATCCTGCAACGCAACAATCTTTTAAAACTTCAGTAAAAAACGGCATTGATAAAATAATTTCAAGCATAGAAACCCAATCCATTTATAAAGCGTTTCAAGAACAAATTTCAGACGATCCATCAGAAACTGTTTTTGAAACTGGAAATTTCATCAGCTTCAAGGAAATTATGCCTAAAAATAAAGATAAGGACATGATTCCCAATTCTGTACAACATAACGTTCCAGCTTGGACCTTGTTTGCCATCTTTTTTATTATTGTACCGTTATCCATTAATGTCGTGAAGGAAAAAAGCCAGGGCACGTTTGTGCGTTTGCGTACCAACCCCGTATCCTACGCAACCGTTTTGGGTGGGAAAACCTTGGTTTATTTGTGCGTTTGCATCATTCAATTTGTTTTAATGCTTCTTGTTGGAGTGTATTTTTTTCCTGCTATTGGGTTGCCAACTTTAGATGTTTCTGGGCGCTTACCTTTACTGTTTATAGTGGCTGTTTTTGCTGGTTTAGCAGCTATTGGTTTGGGCTTATTGTTAGGAACTATTGCTAAAACACAAGAACAATCGGCCCCTTTTGGTGCTACTTTTGTAGTAATATTAGCCGCTATGGGTGGTGTTTGGGTGCCGGTTTTTATTATGCCAAAGTTTATGCAAACTTTATCAAATATTTCACCAATGAATTGGGGGTTAAATGCTTTTTACGATGTATTTTTACGAAACACAGGACTTATAGAAATACTTCCAGAAATTGGTTTACTATTTTTATTTTTTATTGTTACCACATTAATTGCAATTGTTTATAATGAAAAGAAAAATGCCGTCTAAACAAAAACAGATTGAACACATTACCCAAGTACGGGTGCGTTTTGTAGAAACAGATCCTTTGGGCATTGTTTGGCACGGAAACTACATCCAATACTTTGAAGACGGCAGGGAGTCTTTTGGTAGAAAGCACGGAATATCTTATTTAGACCAAAAAGAACATGGTTACGCAACACCCATTGTAAAATCGAGTACAGACCACAAACACCCATTGCGTTATGGCGATGTGGCTACAGTAAAAACCATTTATATGGATAGTCCTGCTGCTAAAATGATTTTTCATTACGAAATTTACAATCAAAACGACCAATTGGTCTGTACAGGGGAAACCGTTCAAGTGTTTGTAGACAATATAGGCAATGGAGATTTGTCGCTTAATATTCCTGAGTTTTTTATACAATGGAAAAAAAACGTGGGCTTATTGGATGAGTAAAATTTATGTATCACATAACAACATCATCTCATCGTTAGGATTTGATAGCGAATCTGTTGTAAATAATATTCACAACGAAATTTCGGGTTTGCAAGTTATTGAAGACCATTCTATATTGCCTGAAGCTTTTTGCGCATCATTAATTTCTACTGAAATATTACAAAACAATTTTAAAGCTTTAAAGCCTAAAAGTGATTATACACGTTTAGAGCAAATGATGATAACATCATTACAAAAAGTAATTAAAGCTTCAAATATTGAATTAAATGAGCGCGTTGGCTTGATTATTTCAACAACTAAAGGAAATATTGATACGTTAGATGTTCATAATCCTTTTCCAGAAAACAGAGCGTATTTAAGTGAATTAGGCAATCAAATTAAAAACTTTTTTAAGTTTAAAAATGATGCCATTATGGTATCCAACGCCTGCATTTCGGGTGTTTTATCGGTAGCTATCGCAAAACGTTATATCAATCAAGGTATTTATGACCATGTGTTTATTACCAGCGGCGATATTATAACCGAGTTTATTTTATCTGGTTTTAATTCCTTTCAAGCTTTAAGTAGTTTTCCTTGTAAACCTTATGATGAAAACCGAACGGGTATTAATATTGGCGAAGTTATAGCAAGCGCTTTGGTAACAAATAGCAACAAAAATTTAGCGGATGAAGCTGTTTGCATTTTAGGAGAAGGTTCTTGTAATGATGCCAATCATATTTCGGGTCCTTCAAGAACAGGAGAAGGCTTGTTTAGAAGTATGAATTCGGCGTTTACTCAAGCGAACATGACTTCTAAAGAGGTCGATTATATCTCTGCACATGGCACGGCAACACCTTTTAATGATGAAATGGAAGCCATCGCGTTTAATCGCATGAATTTAAGCCATGTGCCACTTAACAGTTTAAAAGGTTATTTCGGGCATAGTTTAGGGGCATCGGGCTTAGTAGAAACCATCGTTGGGATGCATTCCTTAAAAAACAATACGCTTTATAAATCCTTAGGTTTTGAAACATTGGGTGTAACACAACCCATTAATGTTATAACCAAAACAACTGAAAAGCCATTACAAACTTTTTTAAAAACCGCCTCTGGTTTTGGAGGGTGTAATGCAGCTGTTTTATTTCAAAAAATCAATTAATAATGAATCAACCATATTACATAAAATCTTCTTGTAGTATAAAGAACAGTCAAGTGTCCTTAAATGGTTCAATTGTGTTTAAAAATGAAACCGATTCTTTTTCAGAATTTATAAAAGCAGCATATAAACAGCAAAACACAAATTATCCAAAGTTTTTTAAAATGGATAATTTGAGTAAATTGGCTTTTTTAACTGCTGATATTCTATTAAAAAATGAAAACCTAAACCCAGAGGAAACGAATGATATTGCTATGGTGTTTTCTAACAAAGCATCCAGTTTAGATACCGATAGAAAGCATCAAGATTCCATTCAAAACAAAGAAAATTACTATCCCAGTCCAGCCATTTTTGTATATACCCTACCCAATATTTGCATTGGCGAGATAAGTATAAAATATAAACTGTATTCTGAAAATAGTTTTTTTATCTTTAACGGCTTTAATGCATCGCATTTGTGTAGCTATACAAAAAGTCTAATTTCAAGCAACAAAGCAACTCAAGTTCTTTGTGGTTGGGTAGAATTTGATGACGAAGACAATTACGAAGCCTTTATATATTTAGTTGCCAAAGAAGGCACTATAAAACACAGTGAAGAAGACATTTTAACATTATACAATTCATAATATGGAAGCTTTAAAACAAGAATTAAAAAAGAATATTATCGAGCAAATAAACCTTGAAGATATGACTGTTGAAGACATTGCTAATGAAGATTTACTTTTTGGTGGTGGTTTAGGTTTAGACTCTATTGATGCGCTAGAACTTATTGTGATGCTTGATAAAAATTACGGAATTAGGCTTACAGACCCGAAAGAAGGAAGAGCCATTTTTGAATCTATAAATACCATGGCTGCTTACGTGGCAGAACATAGAACAAAGTAAATTCTTTTTCTACTTAAAAATTTATATGGGTAAAGGTGTTGCTATAACTGGGATGGGGATTATTTCTGCTATTGGAAACAATGTAGCAGAAAACTACCAGTCGCTTATTGAAGGCAAAAAGGGAATTACTAGAGTTTCAAAAATTAAAACAAACCATGTAAATGATATTATGGTTGGGGAAATAGCTTTTACCAATCAAGAATTAGAGCAGCAATTAGGCTTATCTTCAAATAATAATTATTCTAGAACCGCATTGCTAGGTGCCATAGCAGCAAAACAAGCTATTAAAAATGCCGGAATTATAGACATTCATGCTTATAGAACAGGTTTGGTTTCAGCTACCAGCGTAGGAGGTATGGACATGACAGAGCGCTATTATTATGATTATTTAGAAAATAAGGAGACCCAAAAATACATAGAAGGCCATCATGCAGGCGATTCTACCCAAAAAATAGCCGAACAATTAGGGATAGAGCAAAGTTTTGTAACTACCATTAGTACCGCTTGTTCTTCAGCAGCAAATGCCATTATGTTAGGCGCCCGATTAATAAAATCAGGGCAATTGGACCGTGTGATTGTTGGTGGAACCGATTGTTTATCAAAGTTTACGATCAACGGATTTAAAACATTAATGATATTATCGGATACCTATAACGCTCCTTTTGATGAAAACAGAAAAGGGTTGAATTTAGGTGAAGCTGCCGCTTTTTTGGTTTTAGAATCTGATGCAGTAGTAAAAGCTGAAAACAAAGAGGTTTTGGGGTATGTAAAAGGCTATGCTAATGCCAATGATGCCTTTCATCAAACAGCATCTTCAGATCATGGCGATGGCGCTACTTTTGCAATGGAAAAAGCCTTAAAAGTAGCAAACTATGCACCCCAGGATATCGATTATATTAATGCACATGGAACTGCCACAGGGAATAACGATTTATCTGAAGGTAGGGCCATCATACGCGTTTTTGGTAATGATGTGCCAGATTTTAGTTCAACCAAAGCTTACACAGGGCATACGTTGGCCGCTGCAGGCGCCATAGAAGCTGTATATTCCGTATTGGCGCTGCAACACAATGTGGTGTACCCTAATTTGAACTTTAAAACCCAGATGAAAGAATTCAGTATCAAACCACAACTGAACATAAAAGAAAAACCGTTAAAAAACGTCATGTCCAATTCATTCGGTTTTGGCGGGAATTGTTCAACAGTTATATTCTCTAAAGAACAATAATGAATAGGAACGTATACATTAATGGTATTGGCTCAATTTCAGCTCAAAAAACATTTGAAAACAATGAGTTTTTAAATGAATTTGTCGATCATGAAGCACAAGTAATTAGTGTTGTTAACCCAAATTATAAAGATTATATTCCACCTGCTGCGGCAAGACGTATGGCAAGCGGTATAAAAATGAGTGTGGTAGCTTCAAAAATAGCTTTGCAAGAAGCTGGTTTAGAGCAAGTAGATGCTATTATTACAGGAACGGGCATGGGCTGTGTTCGTGATTCTGAAAAATTTGTAAGTGCCATTATTGATGATGATGAGCAGTATCTTACACCAACATCGTTCATACAATCTACACATAATACCGTTGGAGGGCAAATTGCTTTAGAACTGCAATGCAAAGGCTATAATTTTACCTATGTGCATGCTAGCAATTCTTTTGAATCTGCTCTGATAGATGCAAAACTTCAATTGGAATTAGGTGAAGAACACACCATTTTGGTGGGCGGTGTTGATGAGTTGGGTGAACATACCACAGCGCTTCACAAAATTATCAATCATATTAAACCAGAAATTGTCAAAGCCTCCCAGTTATTGCAATCTAAAACAGAAGGTGCTGTGTTTGGTGAAGGTGCTAATTTTTTCGTACTTTCTAATGAAAAACAACCATCAACCTATGCAGAAGTACTTTCGGTAAAAATATATAATACCTTACCAAAAGCTGAAGTAGCTCAAGCAGCAATTCAATTTCTTAAATCGAATAATTTAGAAGTTGAAGATATTGATTTAGTTGTATTAGGGAATAATGGTGATGTTAAATTTGATTCTTTTTATGATGAACTGATTTCCAAAGTTTTTAACAATACACAGCAGGTTTATTACAAACATTTGTGCGGGGAGTTTAATACAGCTTCTTCGTTTGGCTTTTGGTTGGCATCAAAAATATTAAAAACCCAAATACTTCCAGACTGTGTTAAGCTTAACCATGTAAATTCTTCAGCTTTCAAAACCGTTTTATTATACAACCAGTATCGTGGAGAAAACCATAGTTTCACCTTACTAAAACAGTGTTGAATTTTAAATCTGTAAACATCATTGCGGGTCTAACCATCATGATCTTATTGATTGGTTACAGCGTTTATAACGTTTCACTTTGGCTTGTTTTTATGGTGTTTATTATTTGGTTGTTTTTAACCGTGTCGGGGTCTGCTTTTATTGGCTGGAATTATCATTTGAAGTCGTTAAATTCAAATCCTAAAACACCACATAATCACGTAGCCATTACGTTTGATGATGGCCCCAATCCAGAGTTTACTCCTAAAGTTCTAAGTCTGTTAAAGACACATCATGCCAAAGCGACCTTTTTTTGTATTGGCAAGCACATTGAATTATTTCCAGACATTTTCAAAAGTATTATAGAAAATGGTCACACCGTTGGTAATCACACTTATTCCCACGATCATGCGTTTGGTTTTTTTAGCACAGAAAAAGTAATTTCAGAATTACAGCAAACAAATGCGATTATAAAACAGCAAACAGGATTAGGTATAAAACTTTACAGACCAGCTTTTGGGGTAACCAATCCTAGTATAAAACGTGCTTTAAAAGTCACCAAATTACAATCGATTGGATGGAGCAAACGATCTTTAGACACTACTAATTTAAGTGAAAAAAAGATTTTGAAAAGGATAACTAAAAACCTAAAAAGGGGCGATGTTATCTTACTTCATGATACCAGTGAAAAAACGGTGATTGTTTTGGAACAGTTATTGTTATTTTTACAAAAACAAAATATGGAGTCTGTTACTATAGACACTTTATTTAATATGAAAGCTTATGCGTAATAATTTACTTTATACAGTATTTTTCTTGGTTGTGGCAGCTCAAGCACAAACCAAAATGACAGATTCTGAAGCTTCCCATTTAAAAAATCAAGTTAAAAAACTAGCAACTTCTACTAAAACCATCACGAGTGATTTTGTGCAATACAAACATTTGGATTTTTTAGATAACGATATTGAAACGTCTGGAAAACTGGCCTTTAAAGCACCAAATTTAATAAAATGGGCCTATTTAGAACCTTTTAAATATGCGGTGTTGTTTAAAGGAGAAACGCTTTATATTAATGATGAAGGTAAAAAAAGCAACATCGATATTGGAAGTAATAAAATGTTTAAACAACTCAACAATCTTATTGTTAGCAGTGTAAAAGGCGATATGTTTGATGATACAAAATTCAATATACAGTATTTTAAAACATCAAAAAACAGGGTGGTTTATTTTAGTCCGAAAGATGAAAAATTTGCCAAATACATTAAAACGTTTCACATTACATTTAATGAAAACGGCGATGTTACTGAGGTAAAAATGATTGAATCAACAGGTGATTATACCAAAATTGTATTTACAAACAAAGTGCTAAATAAAACCATTGATGAAGCCTTTTTTACTAATTAGCGTTTGCACCTTCCTATTAAGTTGTGGATCTTATCCTAAAAAGAACAACTTCAAAAGCCTAGAGAATTTTGGAGCTATTGTGAATCCTTATTTCGCAAATTCAAATCAAGATTATGTTTACAAAGCCCAAATAGAAGTTTACAATCACAATTTTGGTGGTTTATTTATTATGAAGAAAATAGCTGCGGAACAACATCGAATCGTTTTTACTACAGAAATGGGAAACACCCTTTTTGATTTTTCTTTTAACCACGGAGACTTTAAGGTAAATTACATTCTGGATGATCTCAATAAAAAAATACTCATCAATATTCTTAAAAAGGATTTTAAAACACTCATCACCGAAAAATTGGAGCCAATAGAAACCTATAAGTTAGATAGTGAAACAGTTAAAAAGGCATCTTTAGATAATAAAACGTATTATTACTTTGAAAATCCTGAAACCTATAAAATAATAAGAGTAAATAACGCCAAAGAAAAAGTAAGGTTTTTATTTACAGAAATTAATAATAATATTGCAAAAAGAATTGATATTGTACATTCAAATATAAAGCTAAAAATCACCCTTAAATCTATCAATTGATTATGAAAAAATTAACGTTCGCTCTTGTATGTGTTTTATTTACAACAGTAGTATTTTCGCAAGTAAAAGTGCGTCCAGGAGTAAAATTGGGGGCAAACTTTTCAAACCTTACCAATGTAGATTATAACAAAAGAAAACTAGGTTTGGATGCTGGTATATTTGTAAATGTGCATCTAACCAGTTTTTATGAGTTGCAGGTTGAAACTTCCTATTCAAATCAAGGGACTACTTATAGAATAGGGAATCTTTATTATTCAGACGATCCTTACTATGTTAACAGGCAAGATCTTGATTTTGATTTAGAGTATGTGAGTTTAGGAATTGCCAATAAATTTTTTCCTGCCCACAACAATGGTTTCAACATCATTGTGGGGCCATCGCTCGATATTTTGGTTTCAGAAAATGATTATGATACTTACATGCCTATAGATTTTTCATTATTTGGAGGTGTGGGCTATGAATTTCCTTATGGATTATCTGTTGAAATTAGATACAAGCAAGGGTTGTTGGACATAAGACAAGATTATTACGACGAGTACAACGATGGTTATTATTACAATGATGATGAAAATTATTTTAGAGATGCTGTTTTAAATGGTGTTATTCAATTAGGTGTTGCTTATAAATTTTAATATATATGAAAAATAGTATTCTTGTTTTCGTAATTGGTTTTTTAAGTTTTTCGACCTTTTCACAATCTAAAACATCTTTTGGTTTTAGAAGCGGTGTTAATATAGCGAATCTCTCAAACACAAATTTGGAAACCAAAACTGGTTTGTATCTTGGTGCTTTAGTGAACATAAAAATTTCCGAATTATACACGCTGCAACCGGAGTTAGGATATTCCAATCAAGGTGCAGATGCAAAAAACACCATGGATGAAAATGTTGTTATTCACTATATATCAGTATCGGTAGCCAACAAGTTTTTTGTAAAAGATTCTCCTTTTCATTTTATAATTGCTCCTGGCTTTGATTTCGATAGCGATGATTCACTTATAGGATTGGCTAATAGAAATGAAGGCAATGATGTTACTTTTATAGATTTAAATATTGGCTTAGGAATTGGTATTGACTTTAAAAACGGATTGGGTATAGAAGCAAGATACAAACGTGGTTTGGTAGATGTTTTCTCTGGTGATTGGCATAGTTTTGATTCCCAACAATATGAAGATGAAAACCAGTTTAATACTGTTTTTCAATTAGGAATGTATTATAAATTTAAGTTTTAATATGCAATTAAAAGACTTTTACAGTTTAAACGATCTAGCGGTTACAGAAAATTTGGCAACAGCTCATATTACCATAAACAAGGACCATGATATTTTTAAGGGGCATTTTCCTGGTAATCCTGTAACACCGGGTGTTTGCATGATGCAGATTATTAAAGAGCTAACAGAAGAAGTTGTGGGCAAAAAATTAATGATGCAATCCTCAAGCAACATTAAATTTATGGCCATTATCAATCCTGAAAAAACACCAAATTTAGAGTTGAGTTTGGAAATAACAAAAACAGACGAAGGTTACAGAGTAAAAAACATCACCACTTTTGAAGATATTGTGGCATTAAAATTGACCAGTAATTTTACAGAAAAGTAAGTGATATGAAGTTTTTGGGATTATTTATGATTGTTTTTTTTATAAGCGTTCAAACAATGGATTTGGATACGGTAAGACAATCCTATAAAGAAGCCGCCCAAGACCATTCAAAAATTGAAACATTTTACAATATGGTTTCAAAAGTCACAAAAAGCGATATAATAGAATTGGTTGCCTATAAAGGTGCTGCCATAGCATTAAAAGCAAGAGGTGCTGCAACGATAAAAGAAAAAAAAGAGGGTTTTGTTAATGCTGTTTCACTTGTGGAGTTTGCTGTTGAAAAAGACCCCTCTAACATAGAAATACGTTTTATTAGAATAAGTATTCAAGAAAACACACCAAAGCTTTTAAAATATAAAGACGCTATTGAAGCAGACAAACACTTTATATTAAACCAATTCAAAACTATAAAAGCAGGTTTGTTGAAAAACCTGATCAAAGACTATATTTCACAATCTAAAGTCTTCACTAATGAAGAAAAATCAGTAATTTTGGCGTATTGAATTAAACACTTTTTAAGTGAATAAAGAACCAATTACACTAAAGATAGACCAACTAAAAGTATGTGTATTAATTCCAACATACAATAATGAGCGTACTTTAAAACGCGTTGTTGAAGGGGTTTTACAATATACCACACATGTTATTGTAATTAATGATGGTTCTACCGATTCGACCACTCAAATTCTTAAAAATTATTCACAACTTGAACAAATTCATGTCCCCAAAAATAAAGGCAAAGGGAATGCATTACGTGTTGGTTTTAAAAAAGCGATAGCCCTAGGGTATCATTACGCCATCACTATAGATTCAGACGGACAACATTTTCCCAAGGATATCCCCGTTTTTATTGACGCCCTTGAGAAAGCTGAAAATAAAAATCTCCTGCTAATTGGTGCTCGAAACATGAGTCAGGAAGGAGTGCCCGGTAAAAGTAGTTTTGGCAATAAATTCTCTAACTTTTGGTTTTGGTTTGAAACAGGAATAAAACTTACTGATACCCAATCTGGGTTTAGATTATACCCTTTAAAAACCCTAGAAAAACTTAAGTTTTATACCAATAAGTTTGAATTTGAAATAGAAGTTATTGTTAAAGCAGCCTGGAATGATGTAGAAGTGAAAAATGTACCTATTGCAGTTTTATACGACACCAATGAACGGGTATCGCACTTTAGGCCTTTTAAAGATTTTACAAGAATCAGTATTCTAAATACATGTTTGGTTTTTTTAACTATCGTTTACATTAAGCCCCGTGAAATATACAGAAAATTAAAAAAAAAAGGCATTAAGCGTTTTTTTGTTGAAGACTTTTTGGGTAGCGATGATTCGTCCAGTAAAAAGGCATTATCTATTGCCTTAGGGGTTTTTATTGGTCTGTCTCCTTTTTGGGGGTTTCATACCCTAATCGTTATTTTTTCGGCTATTTTTCTTAAGTTGAATAAAGCCATAGCCTTTACATTTTCAAACGTGAGTTTGCCACCTTTTATTCCGTTTGTTTTATATGCAAGTTCTAAAATGGGACAGTTTGTTTTGGGTTTAGATTATGAATATACTTTAGAAACCTTTGAAAATAATTTTGATATTGCCGAACATTTAAAAACCTATATTATAGGTAGCTTTTCGCTTGCTATTTTATCTGCTTCTATTTGTGGCGTTTTAGGTTTTATATTCTTTTCATTTTTTGAAAAAAAGAAAATAACGCTTCAAAATGGATAAGTTATTTTATAATATATATAAGCGTATTCATTCAAATAAAATTTTAAGCTTATGTGTATTGTTGGCCACAATAGTAGGGCTAGGTTTTTTGGCTTACCATCTTGAATTTGAAGAAGATATTACAAAACTAATTCCACAAACCCAAGAATCTTCAGAAGCACAAAAAGTATTAAAGCAAGTTAATTTTGCAGATAAAATTATTGTCAATATCCAACGTCAGGATCAGGGAACTGCTGATGATTTAATTACATATGCAGAAGCATTCATTGATAGTATTTCAAAATCCTCAGGGCAATATATAAAACAAATTCAAGGGCGTGTTGAAGACGACGATGTTTTAAATACCCTCGATTTTACATATAATAATTTGCCCCTTTTCCTTAATGAAAACGATTACCAAACTATAACCAATAAGTTATATAAAGACAGTATCCAATCAATAACAAGCAACAATTACAAAACGCTTGTTTCGCCTTCAGGTTTTGTAGCTAAAGACATTATTTTAAAAGACCCCTTGGGGTTGTCGTTTATAGGTTTAAAAAAGCTTCAAGAACTTAATATTGGTGATGATTTTACCTTATATAATAACTTTATTTTAAGTAGAGACAGAAATCATGTGTTGCTATTTATTACGCCAACATATAATTCAAATGAAACGGATAAAAACACCCTATTTGCAAATAATTTATATAAACTGCAGGAAGCATTAAACAGTGAGTTTACAAATAAAGCATCCTGTGAATATTTTGGAGGAACGCTTATAGCGGTAGCTAATGCCAACCAAATAAAGGCAGATATTCAAATTACAGTAAGTATTGCCATGAGCATTTTGTTGCTTATCCTTATTTTCTTTTATAAAAGGGTTAGCATTTCAATTATTTTATTCATTCCTACCGTATTTGGCGCTTTAGTGGCTATGGCCTTATTGTTTTTAATTCGCACAAAAATATCGGCGATATCTTTGGGTATTGGATCTGTTTTGTTGGGTGTTACTTTAGATTATGCTTTGCATATACTCACGCATATTAGAAGCAATAATAATATAAAGGCATTGTATAAGGAAATTACAAAGCCGGTTTTAATGAGTAGCTTAACAACCGCTTTGGCATTTTTGTGTTTATTGTTTATTGAGTCGCAAGCACTTCAAGATTTGGGAATATTCGCAGCTGTAAGTGTGTTAAGCGCTTCCGTTTTTGCTTTGGTTTTTATTCCACAAGTTTATAAATTACAGGTAAAAGCAAGTACTAAAAAAACGGTTATAGATGCTTTGGCATCCTATCCTTTTCATAAAAAAAAATGGGCTATTATTGGGGTGGTTTTAGTTTTTGTGGTTAGTATTTTCACTTATAATAAAGTTACTTTTAATAACGATTTAAACACGTTAAATTTTGAACCTAAAGCACTTTTAGATGCCCAAAAACGATTGGATGCATTAACCAACTTATCTTCTAAATCTGTTTATATTGCTGCGTATGGCGATTCCGATGAAGACGCATTACTTGTAAATGATGCTATTTTTTCAAAGCTTAAAAACCTTCAAACTCAAGATAAAATCCTCAGATTTAGCTCTATAGGTTCGTTGATTCATTCAAAAGATGTTCAAACAAAAAAAATACAGTTTTGGGATGCGTTTTGGTCTTCAGAAAAAATAGAAAAAACAAAAACCAATCTTATTGAAAGCGGAAATGCTTTGGGTTTTAAACCTTCCACCTTCAACCGTTTTTATGAGCATTTACATACTGCTTTCAAGCCACTTTCAGTTGCAGATTACACCCATTTAAAAACAATAGCTTCTGAAGATTTCATCACCTCAAAAGAAAATTTCACTACCATAACAACGTTGGTTAAAGTGCAAGATGAAAATGCACAACAGCTGGTAGATGCATTTAAAAATTTTAAACAAACAGTTGTTATTGATAGAAAACAAATGAATGAAACCTTTTTGGGAAATCTTAAAACCGATTTTAACCGATTGGTTCTATATTCTTCAATAGTAGTGTTTTTATTATTATTGCTGTTTTATAGAAGTTTCTCTTTAACCTTGGTAACAGCCATTCCTATTGGCTTAACTTGGATGGTTACCATTGGTGTTATGGGTTTATTTGGAATTCAGTTTAATATATTCAATATTATTATTTCTACGTTTATTTTTGGGCTGGGTATCGATTACAGTATTTTTATTACCAACGCATTATTGCACGAATACCAAACGGGTGAAAAAACATTACCAACCCATAAAACATCTATCATTCTTTCTGTTGTCACAACTATTTTAGGTGTTGGTGTTCTTATTTTTGCGAAGCATCCAGCGTTACACTCCATCGCATCAGTATCTATTATTGGAATTTTGTCTGCCTTGGCTATCTCTTTTACTCTGCAGCCCTTGTTGTTTAAGTTGTTTATTGGCAGTAAAACAAAACGCCCCATTACGTTGCGTTTATTGCTGCATTCCGTTTTTTCTTTTGGTTATTATGGCATTGGGGGCTTTTTGTTGTCATTGTTTAGTGTTACCATCATACCACTTATCCCATTGTCTAAAAAAATAAAGATGATGTGGTTTCACAAAGTGCTTTCAAAATTTATCAAGTCCGTTTTATACACCAATCCTTTTGTGGCTAAGCGCATCATAAACTTGAATAATGAAAACTTTAAGAAGCAAGCGGTAATTATTTCAAATCACACATCATTCTTGGATATTTTAGCGATAGGCATGTTGCATCCAAAAATTATTTTTTTAGTGAATGATTGGGTTTACAATTCTCCAGTTTTTGGAAAAGCCGTTAGAATGGCAGGATTTTATCCGGTATCTAGTGGTATTGAAAACGGTTTGTCCCATTTGCAGAAAAAAGTAGATCAAGGTTATTCTTTAATGGCATTTCCAGAAGGCACACGCTCTACCACTAATAAAATTAAACGCTTTCATAAGGGTGCATTTTATTTGGCAGAACAATTTAAGCTGGATATGGTTCCGGTGCTTATTCATGGTAATTCTGAAGTAAACCCTAAAGGAAGTTTTATTATTAAAGATGGCAGCATCACATTAAAAATTCTAGATAGAATTAAAGCAAATGACACTAATTTTGGTGAAAATTACACACAAAGAGCCAAAAAAATTGGGGCTTATTTTAGAAATGAATTCAGAGTTTTAAGAAATAACATTGAGGATGCTGGCTATTTTCATAAAATTATATTGGAAGATTTTAGGTATAAAGGCGATGCCGTATATGAAAACGTAAAGCAGGATCTTAAAACCCATAAAGATGCATATAAAAAAATCATAGATGTTTTAGGCAAAAATGAAACCATCCTTCATGTATCTAAAGATAAGGGACAGTTAGATTTTTTAATGGCTTTAGATAGTAGCGACCGCAAAATATTCACTTATTTGGATGACGAACACAATAATACTATATTGAGACATAGTTTTATAACCAACCGTCAACAAAATATAAAGATTTTTAACACTCTTGATGAGGTTTTAAGTCAAAATGCCAACGCAATTATTGTTAATTTTGAGACACTCAATTCAAATAAATTGGAAACGATATTAATGCATTCTTATAATCTTTTAATTTTTATAAAAGAAAGTAAAGCTTTTATATCAAGCGTGAATACCTTAAATTTTGATACTGTTTTTGAAAATGAAACTATGATTATATTAAAACCAATACCTCAAATTTAAAACCATGCAGAAGCATTACGACGTAGTAATTATAGGAAGTGGTTTGGCTGGATTAGTGTCTGCCATTATTTTAGCTAAAGAAGGTAAAAGTGTTTGTGTACTTGAGAAAAACAACCAGTATGGAGGTAATTTACAAACCTTTGTAAGAAACAAAACCATTTTTGATACTGGCGTACATTACATTGGTGGTTTAAGTAAAGGGCAAAACCTATATGAATATTTTAAGTATATAGGTATTATGGAACAACTTAATTTTCATAAAATGGATGAAGATGGGTTTGATATCATTTCCTTTGATAATGACCCTAAAGAATATAAACACGCCCAAGGATATGAAAATTTCATTAAAAACTTATTGATAGACTTTCCAGGTGAAGAGAAAGGCATCAGAATGTATTGTGATAATTTAAGAGAAACCTGCAAAAAGTTTCCTTTATATTCTCTTGAAAAGGGGAACGCATATTACGATGATATGGAAATTTTTCAACTTCCAGCAAAAGAGTTTATCAATTCCTTTACCAATAACAAAAAATTACAAGCAGTATTAGCAGGTACAAATTACTTATATGCGGGAGACCATAATAGAACCCCTTTTTATGTTCATGCTTTATCTACCAATTCCTATATTGAAAGTTCTTACCGTTGTATAAATGGTGGAAGCCAAATCACTAAGATTCTTATTAAAACCCTTAAAGCTCTAGGGGGCGAAACCTATAACCATAATGAAGTTGTAGAATTTGGATTTGAAAACGACCTAATTACTTCTGCCATTACCAAAAAAGGAAAAGAGGTTAAGGGCGATTTATTTATTTCAAATATTGAACCTAAATTTACAGTAAAAATGATTGGCGAAGACAGGTTTAGAAAACCCTTCGTTAATCGTATTGAAAAAATAGAAAGTACCATTGCCGCTTTTACGTTATATATTGTTTTAAAACCGAACATGTTTAAGTATCAAAACAAGAATTTCTATCATTTTAAAGATGTAGATAAGGTTTGGAGTTCTCAAGATTACACTCAGGAAAGTTGGCCAGAAGGCTATATGATGTCTATGGGCATCAAGAAAAATTCAAATGGTTATGGCGATAATATTGCGGTAATGACCTATATGCGTTACGATGAAGTGTTGCCTTGGGAAAACACACATAATACAGTGGCAAACAAAAATGAACGCGGGCAAACCTATGAGGAATTTAAAACTGAAAAGGCCGAAATTTTAATTGATGAATTAGAAAAAAAGTTCCCGAATATAAGAGATTGTATAGCGTCTTATTACACGTCTACTCCGCTCTCCTATCGAGATTATATTGGTAGTAACCGTGGGTCCATTTATGGCTATGTAAAGGATGTTAACAAACCTATGCACTCCCACCTTTCTCCTAGAACAAGAATTAAAAATCTGTATTTAACAGGGCAAAGCCTTAATATGCATGGTATTTTAGGCGTTACAATTAGTGCCGTTATAACCTGTTCTGAAATACTTGGAAAAGATTATTTACTAGATAAAATTTTAGATTTCAAAAAGCAAGATGTTGATTAAATAGAAGCAATATGGGGCAATTCAAATTAACAGCAGTAAAGCGTGAAGCCAATATCACAAAAGCAGATTTTATAGAGAACTATTATAAACCCCAACAACCTGTGTTGATTGAAAACCTTACCAAAGATTGGGAGGCGTACACTAAATGGAATTTAGATTACATTCAGTCTTTGGCAGGCGATCAAGTAGTTCCGTTATATAACAATCAAGTAACTAAAGGCAAACAAAAATCGGCAGAACCAGCAACCGAAATGAAGTTGTTTGACTATATAGAAATCTTAAAAACCAAACCTACCGATTTGCGTATTTTCTTTTATGATGTTATGAAAAAAATGCCGGTTTTAGCTAAAGATTTTAAGTATCCAGATATCGGTTTAAAATTCTTTAAACGGCTACCTGTTTTGTTTTTTGGTAGTAAAGGCTCGCAAGTGTTAGCTCATTTTGATATGGATTTGGCAGATTTGTTGCATGTTCATTTTCATGGCACCAAACGTGTCCTGTTGTTTTCACCCGAGCAAACTAAATTCTTATATAAAATACCTTTTGCTGTCCATAATTTGGAAGACATAGATATGGCAAATCCAGATTTTGAAAAATACCCTGCTTTAAAACAGGTTAAAGGCATTGAGGTATATATGAAACATGGCGATGCCCTATACATGCCTAGTGGCTATTGGCACTTTGTTGAGTACTTAGACGGTGGTTTTTCCATGACACTAAGAGCCTTTACCAAAAAACCATTAACGGCAATAAATATGTTGTACAATTTGTTTTTTATGCGCCATTTTGAAAATATCATGCGAAAATGGAAGGGTCAAAAATGGATAGATTATAAAAATGAATGGGCTGTTAAAAACACAAGTAATACACTAAAAAATTTAGAGCAGTAATGAATAATGCTTCGTCAATATATAAGCGCAACATATATATAGTGGTGCTTTTTTTAATATTGACGTCTTGTGGTATTTCAAAATCTATACACCATATACCGGATATTAGTATTTATGATGCTGCCATTTCAGCACGTACCTCCATCAACGATTCTACATTTATTGCCGGAAAAAATAGTCTATATAAAAACAAACAGGGTACTTGGGAGCTTTATGTAGAGGGAAATCCATATCAACTCGGGTTGAATGAAGGGTTATTAACCCAGGAACTATTCAAAACACAGGAGCATGCTTTTTTAAGTAAGGTGGATGAGATGGTTCCTTCTAAATTTAAGCAATATCTACTCAGAAAACTGTTAGCGTTTTACAATCGTAAAATGTATTTAAATATTCCCGATGCGTACAAAGCAGAAATCTATGGACTTTCAAAATATGCTTCCAATGATTATAAACATATTGCCGATAATTATTTGAGAGTCTTATATCTTCATGGAGCACACGATATTGGGCATGCGTTTCAAGACCTAGCACTGGTAGGTTGCACATCGTTTGCTGTTTGGGGAAATAAAACGGAAGATGGGCAATTGCTTATTGGGCGTAATTTTGATTTTTATGCAGGAGATGATTTTGCCAAAAATAAAATCATTGCTTTTGTAAATCCTACCGAGGGTTACAAATTTATGTCGGTTACATGGGCGGGCATGGTTGGAGTGGTTTCCGGTATGAACGAACAGGGCTTAACAGTAAGTATTAACGCGGGAAAATCGAAAGTTCCGTTGATAGCTAAAACACCTATTTCCATATTAACGCGCGAAATTTTACAATTTGCTTCTACTATCGATGAGGCCATTGCTATCGCAAAAAAGCGTCAAGTTTTTGTATCTGAATCCATTTTTATTGGAAGCGCCAAAGATAAAAAAGCGATTACTATTGAGGTGTCTCCACAAAATTTTGGAGTTTATGAGGTTGAAAATACCACGCAATTAATTTGTTCCAATCATTTTCAAAGTAGCGCTTATGCAGAAGATAAAAACAACATAAAGCATATTGCCGAAAGCCATTCACAATATAGATACCAGCGTATGGAAGCGCTTTTAAATGATACTGAAAAACTGACCGTTAAAGAAGCCGTAGCTATTTTAAGAAATAAAGAAGGGGTTGATAATAAGGCTATTGGACACGGAAATGAGAAGGCATTAAACCAACTTAGGGCACACCATGGCATTGTTTTTAAACCCGAAGAACGCTTGGTTTGGGTCTCGTCTAACCCCTATCAATTAGGCGAATTTGTGGCTTATAGTTTGGACGCTGTTTTTGATAGTTCGTCAACAAAATTAAACCTGTCTAAACCAGAGTTAACCATAGAAGCTGATCCTTTTTTATACACACAAACCTACAAAGATTATGAAGCCTATCGAGTGTTAAACAGAACGCTTCTAAACGCTATTGATAATGATGAGAATATACCACCATCTGTTATATCTGAGTATCAAAAACTGAATCCTGAGTTTTGGGAGGTTTATTATTTTATTGGTAAATATTATTACGAAAAAGGCTATTATATGGCGGCTTTAAATACCTTTGAAAAAGCAAAAACAAAAGAGGTTACAACAATTCCTGATCAACAGAACATAGAAAAGTATATTAAAAAACTAAAAAGGAAGTTAAACAAATGATTCCTAAAATAGAACAAGCATCTATCCAAGATATTAAGGCGTTTCAAGAAGAAAAGCTGTCAGAATTATTAATGTATCTCAATGAAAATTCAGCCTATTATAAACGTGTTTTTTTAGAATATAATATTGATGTAAATACGATTAAGTCTTTGGAAGATTTGGTTAAAATTCCAACAACCACCAAAGATCAACTACAGCAGTTTAATGATGACTTTTTATGTGTTCCGAAAAATAAAATCATAGATTATGTTACCACTTCGGGCACTTTAGGAAACCCGGTAACCTTTGCTTTAACCGATAACGATTTAGAGCGACTTGCTTATAACGAAGCTATTTCATTTGCTTGTGCAGGTGTTAGTGAAAACGATGTTTTACAATTAATGACTACTATCGACAGACGTTTTATGGCAGGTTTGGCTTATTTTCTTGGTGTACGAAAGTTGGGTGCTGGCATTATAAGGGTTGGCGCAGGTATTCCTGAGCTGCAATGGGATTCTATTTTAAAGTTTAAACCTACCTATTTAATTGTAGTACCTTCATTTTTACTAAAATTAATAGAATACGCTGAACAAAATGATATAGATGTTAACACTTCAGGAATAAAAGGTGCTATTTGTATAGGAGAATCTTTAAGGGAACAAGATTTTTCAATGAACGTGTTATCTAAAAAAATAAAAGAAAAGTGGGATATTGAATTGTACTCAACGTATGCATCAACAGAAATGGAAACAGCATTTACTGAATGTAGCGAAAAACAAGGAGGGCACCAGCATCCTGAATTAATAATTGTAGAAATTTTAGATGAAAATAACAACCCTGTTAATGAAGGCGAAGAAGGTGAATTGGTCATTACAACCTTAGGTGTTGAGGCTATGCCTTTACTACGTTTTAAAACGGGTGATATTTTAAAAACCCATACAACTCCCTGTACATGTGGTAGAAATACAATGAGACTTGGACCCATTGTTGGCAGAAAAAAACACATGATAAAGTATAAGGGCACCACACTATATCCCCCTGCTTTGAACAATGTATTAAATGATTTTATTGAGGTTGAAAATTTTGTTATCGAAATTTACCAAAATACGATTGGTACAGATGGCATTAGATTAAAAATAGCTACTTCTGTAAATCCTAGCGAAGAATTAAAACAAAATATCAAGGATCATTTTAGAGCCAAATTGAGAGTGTCTCCAGAAATTGAATTTCATGATAAAAAAATAATCGAAAAACTTCAATTTCCAAAAATGAGCAGAAAACCTATGGTAGTAATAGATTTGAGAATTTGATAAAATTTCCCTTTTAATTGGATGCCTAAAAAAGAAGAAGATAAAAATTGTTATATAAAAAAGTATAATTAATAATAACAACAAAATTAGCTTGTATAATGGCACGCTATAAACTCCTTTAAAAAACAAGTATCCATTTAAAAAGCCACATAAATCCACATCTTTTCTGTACTATTTTCTATATATTTGCTTGGTTAATAAAAAAAAGAAGTATTATTTTATTTCAAATCAGATACTTTTTTTATCATAGTATCGTTTTTAATGCTAAAATAAAGTAATTTAAATAGGTGTATTTCGTCGATAATTTTTACACTTAAAAGAGATTTATAGTGCTCTATATGATGTATTTATTTTGTTCGCTTATTTTTTTTTATACTTTTGCCCCAATGATAATACAAAACAAAAGAATAATTGCCTCAATCTTATTTGTATTAATAAGTTTTGTATGCACAGCCCAAGCTGGGCCACCACCACCGATGGCGCCGCCACCAAGTGGTTTGCCTATTGACGGCGGTGTATTAATAGGTGTTTGTGTTGGGTTGTTTTATGGCGCTAAAAAACTCTTGCTTAACAAAGGCAGATAGTTAATTATCAGTTCTCAGGTCTAAAAGTCTAGACACATATTTTCCTAAAACATCAAACTCTAAATTTACTACGGTTCCTTCTTTAAAGGTGTTAAAATTCGTGTGGTTATAGGTATAGGGTATAATGGCAACGCTAAAACTATCTTTTTTAGAGTTCACCACCGTTAAACTCGTTCCATTTATAGTTACTGAGCCTTTTTCAATTGTAATGTTATTCAGCGATGCATCATAACTAAACGTAAATATCCAACTTCCATTGGCTTCTTTAATATCTGTGCAAATGGCTGTTTGATCTACATGACCCTGAACGATGTGTCCATCAAGTCTATCGCCTAATTTCATTGCACGTTCCAAATTCACTTGGTTACCAATCTCTAGTAAGCCTAAATTGGTTTTGTTTAAGGTTTCTTTTATAGCGGTAACGGTATATTCGTGCTCATTAATACTCACAACAGTTAAGCAAACGCCGTTATGCGCCACACTTTGGTCTATTTTCAATTCAGGGGTAATAGTACTTTTTACAGTGATGTGAAGATTGTCTAATTCGGTTTTTAGATTTGAAATGGTTCCAATATCTTCAATTATTCCAGTAAACATAATTTTGTTTGTTTATTTAACTAAATTTGCGTTTCCAAATGAATTTCTAAAAGGGTCTTTTATTTGGAACAAAAAACCAAAATTACAAACAAAAGTTGTCATTCTTAATGAAGAAATCGGAAAATATAGTAGTAGGTATATCAATAGGTGACTTAAATGGCATTGGAAGCGAGATTGTTTTAAAAACATTTGAAGATGCTAGAATGTTAGAATTTTGTACGCCCGTAATTTTTGCTTCGTCAAAAGTTATGAATTTTTTCAAAACATATTTTAATTCAGAAATCAATTTCAATAGCATAAACAATTTAAATCAATTGGTTTTTGGAAAGGTTAATGTTTTTAATTGTTGGAATGAGCCTGTAACTATTGAATTCGGTAAAGAAGATGTTAAAATAGGCAGTTACGCCATTAAATCTTTACAAGCAGCAACAAAGGCGCTTAAAGACAGCCATATAGATGTTTTGGTTACAGCTCCAATTAATAAACACAATATTCAATCTGAAGAATTTAAATTCCCAGGGCATACCGATTATTTAGCACAGCAGTTAGAAGGTGAAAGCCTCATGTTTATGGTAACCGATTCGTTAAGAGTTGGTTTGTTAACAGATCATGTGCCTGTAAAAGATATCGTAGAGCATCTATCAGAGGCATTAATAATTAAAAAAATAAATGCTGTTTATAATTCCCTTTTACAAGATTTCAATATTGTAAGACCAAAAATAGCAGTTTTAGGGATCAACCCACACACAGGTGATAATGGTGTAATTGGTAATGAAGATGATACTATTCTGCGCCCTACACTTCAAAAATTAAAAGAAGAAGGCAAATTGGTTTACGGGCCTTACGCAGCCGATAGTTTTTTCGGATCTAATAATTACAAAAATTTTGATGCTATTATAGCTACCTATCACGATCAAGGGTTAATACCTTTCAAAACATTGTCATTTGGTCAAGGTGTAAATTTTACCGCAGGATTAAATAGAATTAGAACATCACCAGACCATGGAACAGCCTACGAAATTGCAGGAAAAGGAGTAGCCGATGAGAATTCTTTTAAGGAAGCTGTTTTTACAGCAATTCAAATATTTAAAAACAGATTTGAGTATGAGGAACTTACAGAAAATCCTTTAAAAAAATCAAATAGAAAGATGTAAACAAAAAAATGTTTATAAGTAATGTTGCTTAAATAAAAATTTATATATTTGCAGGCTCAAAATAGTTGTGATAATGAAGGCATTAAAAGAGTTTACAATCCCATTTGTAGGGTTAAAGCTAGGAAAACACCATTTTGAGTATAAAATTGAGCAAGCGTTCTTTGAATATTTTGAGTATGAAGAGTTTAACAATGTCAATGTTGATGTTAATCTTATATTAGATAAAAAGTCAACTTTATTGGAATTAAACTTTAAAATTTCAGGATTTGTAAATGTTAATTGCGATTTAACAAACGAACCTTATGATCAAACCATAAAAAATGAGTTCGATTTGGTGGTGAAATTTGGAGATGAATACAATGACGAGTTTGACGATATTCTTATTGTGCCTCACGGAACATACGAAGTTAACGTTCAACAATACATTTACGAGTTAATTGTGCTTTCTGTACCAATTAAACGCATACACCCTGGCGTTGAAGATGGAACATTAGATTCAGACATACTTAAAAAATTAGAAGAATTAAGCCCAAAGCTTAAAGAAGAAAAAGAAACTGAAGAGGAGATTGATCCTCGTTGGAATACATTAAAGAAACTATTAACGGATAAATAAAATATAAAAAATGGCACATCCAAAGAGAAAAATCTCGAAAACAAGAAGAGATAAAAGAAGAACACATTACAAAGCAACTGCGCCACAGATTGCTACTTGTCCAACAACTGGTGAAGCGCATCTGTACCACAGAGCGCACTGGCACGAAGGAAAATTGTATTATAGAGGTCAAGTTTTAATTGATAACTCAGAAGCTGTAGAAAACGTAGCATAATCATTATGCACGCATATAATAAAACGCTCACATGTGAGCGTTTTTTTTATGAACCATCCATACTAAAATTACGATATTTAATGTAATTATTATATGGATGCACCATGTGACTATTAAAAAACAATAGAAATAACACATGATATGCTTTTTCTAAAGTACAAAAACACGTAATTTGCATAAAGTTTCGTCAAATTTTAGTAGTTTTCACGAAATATTGAGTGTTTTTATTCAATTTTAATGATTTTTTTGATCAATTTAACTATAAAGTTATGGGAAAAATCTCAGCAGCTATAACCGCTGTTGGTGCTTATGTGCCAGAATACGTATTAACCAATCAAATTCTTGAAACATTGGTTGATACAAATGATGAATGGATAACTTCCAGAACAGGAATAAAAGAGCGTCGAATTCTCAAAGACGAAGGTAAAGGAACATCTTACCTAGCTATTAAAGCTGCTCAAGACCTCATCAATAAAAAGGGAATAGACCCTAAAACTATAGAACTTGTTATTGTTGCAACTGCTACTCCAGATATGAAAGCGGCTTCAACAGCGTCTTTTACAGCATCTGAAATAGGTGCAACCAATGCCTTTTCATTTGATATGGATGCTGCATGCTCTAGTTTTTTATACGGTATGTCGGTTGCTGCTAGTTATATAGAATCTGGCCGTTACAAAAATGTATTATTAATTGGAGCAGATAAAATGTCTTCAATAATAAATTATAAAGATAGAGCTACTTGTATTATTTTTGGTGACGGAGCGGGTGCCGTTTTGTTTGAACCTAATGAAGAAGGTTTAGGACTTAAAGACGAATACCTAAGAAGTGATGGTACTGGTAGAGAGTTTTTACAAGCTACTTACGGAGGCTCTTCATATTCGTTAACTGCAGAAATTTTGGAGAAAGGCGGTCAATATGCTTTTCAAGAAGGAAGAACTGTATTTAAAAATGCAGTTTTCAACATGGCAGATGCTGCGGTTAAAATATTAGAACGTAATAATTTAACAAAAGATAATGTAGATTGGTTGGCAGCACATCAAGCAAATAAGCGTATTATTGATGCTACCGCACAACGCATTGAATTAGAAGAAGAAAAAGTGATGATTAATATTCATAAATATGGTAATACTACTTCGGCTACGTTACCGTTATTATTAAATGACTACGAATCACAACTGAAAAAAGGAGATAATATAATTTTTGCCGCTTTTGGAGGCGGATTTAATTGGGGCGCCATTTATTTAAAATGGGCATATAATTCAAAAAACTAACCACTAACTAATTAGTAAAGATTATGGATATTAAAGAAATTCAAAACTTAATCAAGTTTGTTGCCAAATCAGGGGCAAGTGAGGTTAAATTAGAGATGGATGATATTAAAATCACCATTAAAACAGGATCAGATCCAGAAACAACAGCGGTACATTATGCACCAGTAGCGCCACAAATGCCACAAGTGCAAGCAGCACCAGTTGCTGAAGCCCAACCAGTTGCAAAAGCAGCAGCACCTGCAGCTGAAGAAAATTCAAAATTAATTACCATCAAATCACCAATTATTGGAACTTTCTATAGAAAACCTTCACCAGATAAGCCATTATTTGTTGAGGTTGGACAAACCATTGCGGAAGGCGATGTGCTTTGTATTATAGAAGCTATGAAACTTTTCAATGAAATTGAATCTGAAGTTTCAGGAAAAGTTGTTAAGATTTTAGTTGACGATTCTTCTCCAGTAGAATTCGACCAACCATTATTTTTGGTAGACCCATCATAACCTATTAAAAATTCCAATACACAAATCTCAAAATCCAATATTTGGAATTTGGCGATTGGAATTTGTAATTTTTAATTCAAAAAGTTATGTTTAAAAAAATATTGATTGCCAATAGAGGAGAAATAGCATTACGTGTTATTAGAACCTGTAAAGAAATGGGTATTAAAACAGTAGCAGTTTACTCAACTGCCGATGCGGAAAGCTTACACGTTAAGTTTGCCGATGAAGCTGTATGTATAGGACCCCCATCAAGTGCGCTTTCTTATTTAAAAATGTCTAACATTATATCGGCTGCAGAAATTACAAATGCAGATGCGATACATCCAGGTTACGGATTTTTATCTGAAAACGCTAAATTTTCAAAAATTTGTGAAGAGCACGGAATAAAATTTATTGGTGCATCTCCAGAAATGATTGATAGAATGGGCGACAAAGCCAATGCCAAAGCAACCATGAAAGCTGCCGGCGTACCATGTGTACCAGGTAGTGAAGGTGTTATAAAATCTTTTGAAGAGTGTGAAAAAATAGCTAAGGAAACGGGCTATCCTGTTATGCTTAAAGCTTCTGCCGGTGGTGGAGGTAAAGGGATGCGCGGGGTTTTTAAACCGGAAAATCTTAGAGATGCTTGGGATTCTGCACGTCAAGAAAGTAAAGCTGCTTTTGGAAACGACGATATGTACATGGAAAAACTTATTGAAGAACCACGACATATTGAAATTCAAATTGTAGGTGATTCTACAGGAAAAGCATGTCATTTATCTGAAAGAGATTGCTCTGTTCAACGTCGCCATCAAAAGTTAACTGAAGAAACTCCTTCGCCATTTATGACCGATGAACTTCGTGAAAAAATGGGGAAAGCCGCTGTAAAAGCTGCTGAATACATTAAGTACGAAGGTGCAGGAACCATCGAGTTTTTGGTAGATAAGCACCGTAATTTCTACTTTATGGAGATGAATACCCGTATTCAAGTAGAGCACCCTATTACAGAGCAGGTTATCGATTTCGATTTAATTCGTGAACAAATATTAGTGGCTGCAGGGGTGCCAATTTCAGGTAAAAACTATTTACCTAAATTACATTCCATCGAGTGTCGTATCAATGCTGAAGATCCTTTTAACGGCTTCCGTCCGTCACCAGGAACCATTACAACGTTACACGCTCCAGGAGGTCATGGAGTGCGTTTAGATACACACGTGTACGCAGGTTACACCATTCCGCCAAATTACGATTCTATGATTGCTAAGTTGATTACAACGGCGCAAACCAGAGAAGAAGCCATCAATAAAATGAAGCGTGCTTTAGATGAATTCGTCATTGAAGGGGTAAAAACAACCATTCCTTTCCACAGACAATTGATGGACCATCCAGATTATTTAGCTGGAAATTACACCACCAAGTTTATGGAAGATTTTGTTATGCAAAAACCCGTAGAAGAATAATAAATAAAGACTCCGAAAGCAATTTCGGAGTTTTTTTTTGGTGTTCCTTTTGCTTTTTTTAGGGAAAAGCAAAAGTCAGGCTGTACACTATATCTTTTGGTTTTGTCTTTCCTGCGAAGGCTGGAATCCATTATTTGAAAACAATATCTATCCTCAAGCTAGTTTCAGTTACATAAAAAACCAAAAGGATGCCGCTTCCATCCTTAACACAACAACCTAACAGCAAATTCACTATTTTTACCAACAACCAACAACCAACAACCAACAACAGCCAACCCACATGAACCTATCCTATTGGGAAATAAAATCATGGTTTACCAACATAGATGTTACTATAGTGGGAAGTGGTATTGTGGGTTTAAGTTGTGCCTTACATTTAAAAGAACAGCATCCAAAAGCTAAAATTTTAGTATTGGAAAAAGGCATGTTGCCACAAGGTGCTAGCACCAAAAATGCTGGATTCGCCTGTTTTGGAAGTTTAAGCGAAATACTGGAAGATTTAAAATCGCATGCCGAGGAGGACGTTTTCAATCTAGTAAAAAAACGCGTGAAGGGATTGCAGCTACTAAGGGAAACCTTAGGCGATCAAGCTATAAACTATAAAAACTATGGGGGTTATGAATTGTTTCTTCAAGAAGATGATTTATTAGAAACCTGTCTCTCCCAAAAGGAATACGTTAACAATTTATTGCAGCCCATATTTAAAAAAGAGGTTTTCAGCACCAAACCCAATAGTTTTCATTTTAAAAACATTAAAGAGCCCTATATATTCAATCCGTTTGAAGGACAAATAGATACGGGTAGTTTGATGGAGGCATTGTTGCAAAAGGTTCAATCAAAAGGTATAAAAATATTAAACAATATAGCTGTTGAAAGTTTTTTAGAAGATAACCATTCAGTAAAAGTAAAGACAAGTTCACACGAATTTTCAACCTCAAAATTATGTATCGCTACCAACGGATTTGCATCACAACTTATCAATGAAGCTGTAAAACCGGCCCGGGCACAGGTTTTAATTACCAAACCTATTAATAACCTTCATATTAAAGGCACCTTTCATTTAGATAAAGGGTATTATTATTTCAGAAATATAGATAACCGGATTTTGTTTGGAGGCGGTAGAAACCTTGATTTTAAAGGGGAAACAACAACCGAATTTGCCCAAACCGAATTAATTCAAAACACCTTAGAAAATATTTTAAAAACTGTAATTTTGCCAAAAATTCCTTTTGAAATTGAACACAGGTGGAGCGGTATTATGGGTTTAGGAAATACAAAAAACACTATTGTAAAACCACTGGGCAATAACGTATATTGCGGCGTAAAACTTGGTGGCATGGGAATAGCCATAGGGAGTTTGGTAGGACAAGAGTTAGCACAATTAATAGCATAGTATGATTAGCAAATTATTTAGATTTTTATTTAAAATTCTCCTTTGGTTTTTTGCCATTTCCATTGGCTTAGTAATTATATATAAATGGGTACCCGTGCCCGTTACACCACTCATGGTCATACGCACTATTGAGCAGAAAATAGATGGCAAAGACATTGTTTGGAAACACGATTGGGAATCTATCGATAACATTTCAAAAAACTTGCAATTGGCTGTTATTTGTAGTGAAGATCAAAACTTTTTAAACCATCATGGTTTTGATATGAAAGCCATTGAAAAAGCCATTGAATTTAACAAAAAAGGCAAACGCACTAGAGGTGCCAGTACCATAAGCCAACAAACGGCAAAAAATGTGTTTTTATGGCCGCATCGCAGTTGGTTGCGTAAAGGTTTGGAAGCCTATTTTACGTTTTTAATAGAGCTAATTTGGTCTAAAGAACGCATTATGGAAGTCTATTTAAACAGTATTGAAATGGGTAACGGCGTTTATGGTGCCGAAGCTGCTGCCCAACATTGGTTTAAAAGACCCGCTGCCAATTTGCGGCAACAAGAAGCTGCTGCCATTGCTGCCATTTTACCGAGTCCGTTACGATACAGGGCAAGTCCTGCTACCAATTACATACAAAGAAGAAAGAACTGGATAACCCAACAAATGCGCTTTTTTGGGCCTTTAAACTATGATTAAATCAAGTTTCAAAGTTACAGAGTTTCAAAGTTACAAAGTTCTAAAATAGATAAATTCTATAATCCATGATTTCGACTTTAAAAATTAAAGTAGCGTTATATAAGCAATGTGTAGATTTTGTTGAAAGTAGGTTTGATATCATTCAAAATACCATAACCGAAATTCAAGAATCTCTAACATCTGAAACCAAAAGTAGTGCTGGCGACAAGCATGAAACGGGTAGAGCCATGCTACAGTTAGAACGCGAAAAAGCAGGAAATCAGTTGGCAGAAATTCAAAAAATTAAGGAAAATTTATCGAAAATAAACAGTTCCAATACCACAGAGTTTATTGGTTTAGGAAGTGTGGTTTACACCAATAAAAGCAACTATTTTATAGCCATAAGTGCCGGTGAATTGAAGGTTGAAAGCGAATTGTTTTATGCTATTTCTCCTAACACCCCTGTTGGGCAATTGCTAATAGGTAAAACGGTTGGAGAAGAGGTTGTTTTTCGGGAACAGCCATTTAAGATTGAAAAGGTGTTTTAGGTTGTTTTAAAACCGAAAGACAAATCAACAACCCTTTTTTTAAGTGTTCTTTATGCTCCAAAAGCACTGTTTCACCATCTAATTCTGCCTCAATCAAATAATAATTTCCTTTATAATAAGAACTTTTAACAATGGCTTTTAAATTAGAATTTTCAACCACTTTTAATTGATTGGCATACACCATGCCGTAGTTTTCAATGTTGTTGAATTCATCAAAAAAAGACGCTATCAATTCATTTTTAGGGCTTTTATAAAGTTCTTGTGGGGTGCCTTTTGCCATAATTTTGGCGTCGTGCAAGACCATCATATGGTCTGAAAAGGAAAGCACATCATCTTTATCATGGGTGGCGACTATACACGTGATATTTTTATCCTTTAGATATTTGAATAAACTACGGCGTAACGATTGCTTTTTAAAATTATCAATATGGCTAAACGGTTCGTCCAACAATAAAACCTCGGGTTGTTTAGCAATGGCCCTGGCAATGGCAACACGTTGTTTTTGGCCGCCACTTAATTCTTTTACTTTAATATTTGCATAAGGCCTTAATTCTATAACGTCTAAAAGTTCTTCAATACGAGCTTGCTTTTCTTCAGGATAAAAGTTAGAAAGGTACGCGCCAATATTTTCAGCAACGGTAATAAAAGGCATCAAATCGAATTCTTGCGCTACATATTTCATGTATTTTGGGCCAACAATTAAGTTGTGCTTCGGACCTAAAATTTCGGTGTCGTTCCAAAATATGTGGCCTTCATTTAAATCGTAAGTACCGTAAAGTAATTTTAAAAGGGTGCTTTTCCCCGAGCCGCTTTCACCAATTATAGAGAAGTGTTCACCTGTTTTAACAGAAAAACTAATAGCCTTTAAAATAGGTTGTTTTTTATATTGAAAAGTGAGGTTATTTACTTGTAGCATTGACTTTTTTGTTGTCTCCTCGAGCGCAGTCGAGAGGTCTTGAATTAGTTTTCGACTGCGCTCGAACAGACAAAATTATGATTTTTATTTTAAAGCATCTTGTTGTATGAGACCTTTCAGGTTTTTTATGAAAGGTCTGTTAAAGTTATTTATAAAGAGAATAATAGGAAACCAAAATCCCTTGAAAGAGATGTTTATTTGTAACATACCTTCTTTTTGTTTGCTCGATCACTGTTACTATGGTTAAAAGTTCTAAGTTCAATTAATTCTTAATTCGTAAATCGTAATTCGTCAATCATTTGGCAATTCTTCAAACCCCATGTTGAATAATGTAAACCCAAAAATATCTGCATACTGTTCAATCGTTTTATTTACTGGAGTTCCTGCACCATGCCCCGCATCGGTTTCAATTCTAATTAAAGTTGGGTTTGTGCCTGTTTGCTTGCTTTGTAATTCGGCTGCAAACTTGAAGCTATGTGCAGGTACTACGCGGTCATCATGGTCGCCCGTGGTTATTAAAGTTGCAGGATATGCAACACCAGCTTTTACATTGTGCACTGGTGAATATGCTTTTAAATATTCAAACATGTCTTTAGAGTCTTCGGCAGTTCCATAATCATAAGCCCAACCTGCTCCAGCTGTAAAGGTATGGTAGCGCAACATATCCAGAACACCAACTTGTGGGATGGCTACTTTTGCTAAATTGGGGCGCTGTGTCATAACAGCTCCAACTAATAAACCGCCGTTAGAGCCACCTCTTAACGCCAAATAGTTTGATGCCGTATAATTTTCTTTAAATAAGTATTCCGCAGCAGCTATAAAATCGTCAAATACGTTTTGCTTTTTCATTTTAATGCCTGCATCGTGCCATTTCCTGCCATATTCGCCACCACCACGTAAATTTGGAATGGCCAAAATACCGCCTTGTTCCATCCAGACAACGTTGGCAATACTAAATGCAGGTGTTAAACTAATGTTGAAACCACCATAACCGTAAAGAATGGTTGGGTTTTTTCCATCAAGCTTTAAACCTTTTTTATGTGTGATGATCATGGGGATTTTTGTCCCATCTTTTGAAGTGTAAAATACCTGATTGCTTTCGTAGGCATCACTATTAAAATCAATTTCAGGCTTCCAATATAATACGGTTTCACCCGTTTTGGGGCTAAATTCATAAATGTTTGAAGGCGTATTGTAATTGGTAAACGCATAATATAAAACGTCATCTTCCTTTTTGCCACTAAACCCAGAAGCGGTTCCTAAACCAGGAAGGTCAATTTCTTTAATAAGATTGCCTTGGTAATCGAATTGTTTTACTTTAGAAATGGCATCTACCATGTAATTTGCAAAGAAATAACCACCGCCTTTGGATGGACTTAAAACAAACTCGGTTTCGGGAATTACATCTACCCAATGTTCAGGTGTTGGATTTGATGCATCAACCGATACTATTTTTTTGTTCGGGGCATTTAAGTTGGTTACTATAAACAGTTTGCTGCCTTCATTTTCAATGATATAAGAATCGCTATCCGTGTGATTTAAAATCGTAATTAACGGGCTGTTTTTGGCAGATAAATCTTTTATAAACAATTTGTTGCCCGATGTAGAAATACGTGGTGTGAGGATTAAATACCGATGATCTTCCGTAACATGGGCATAAATGTATCTGTGTTTTTCTTCAGGGTTCCCACCGTAGATTAGACGGTCTTCTTTTTGAGGTGTTCCCAGCTTATGGTAAAATACTTTATGTTGGTCGGTTTTAGCTGAGAGCTCACTCCCGTTTGGTTTATCGTAACTAGAATAATAAAATCCTTCATTTTTATACCAAGAAATCTGGCTGAATTTTATATCAATTAAGGCGTCTTCAATTTGTTCTTTAGTTTCCGTATTTAAAATAATCACTTTTCGCCAATCGCTGCCACCTTCCGAAATGGAATATGCTAATAAACTACCATCTTTTGAAAAACTTAAAGTATCTAATGAAGTTGTGCCTTTTTCTGAAAATGTATTCGGATTTAAAAACACTTCATCTTTACCATTTTCTTTTTTTCTGTAAACGACATTTTGATTTTGTAAGCCATCGTTTTTAAAGAAATAGGTGTAGTTGCCTTCAGTAAAAGGTGCACCAACTTTCTCGTAATTCCACAGTTTACTAAGGCGTTTTTTCAAATAATCTATATAAGGAATTTGTTTTAAATAGTTTGAAGTACATACATTTTGTGCCTTAACCCATGCTTCTGTTTCTTTACTACGGTCATCTTCCAACCATCTGTAGGGGTCTTTTAAAGCGGTTCCAAAATAGGTTTCAACCGTATCAACTTTTTTTGTAACAGGGTATTTCACTTGTATTATATTATTATTCGAAAATTCAATTTACAATATATTAATGTGATAAATACTAAAATAATTTTTGATTGAAATTTTATTATGAATGATTTTATTTCAAAAATAATCAAAAAGAAAAAAGCTTCTATACCTAAATACAGAAGCTTTATATATAAGGTTTAGCAAAAACTATACTAAGTTATTTGCAATTAAATATTCACTAATTTGAATGGCGTTGGTTGCAGCACCTTTACGTAAATTATCGGCAACAATCCACATGTTTAAGGTGTTTGGTTGCGATTCATCCCTACGTAAACGACCTACAAAAACCTCATCTTTATCGTGTGCAAACATAGGCATTGGATAACTATTTGTTGCTGTGTTATCTTGTAAAACTACCCCAGGAGTTTCGCTTAATATTTGTCTAACTTCAGCCAAATCAAAATCGTTTTCAAACTGAACATTTACAGCTTCTGAATGTCCGCCAGAAGTAGGAACACGCACCGCCGTAGCAGTTACCGAAAATGATTTATCGTTAAATATTTTTTGAGGCTCTCTAGCCAGTTTCATTTCTTCTTTGGTGTAACCGTTTTCTAAAAACACATCACAATGAGGCAATACGTTTCTGTTAATTGGGTAAGGGTATGCCATATCGCCTTCAATACCGGCCATTTCGTTTTCTAATTGTTTTACAGCTTTTACGCCAGTACCAGAAACCGATTGGTAAGTAGAAACCACCACACGCTTCATTTTATATTTTTTATGAAGCCCAGATAAAGCCAATACCATTTGAATGGTTGAGCAGTTTGGGTTTGCAATAATTTTATCGTCTTTAGTCAATTCGTTTGCGTTGATTTCTGGAACTACCAATTTTTTAGTAGGATCCATTCTCCAAGCCGAAGAATTATCAACCACCGTTGTACCAGCTTCTGCAAATTTTGGCGCCCACTCTAAAGAGGTATCACCACCTGCCGAGAAAATAGCGATTTGTGGTTTTGCAGCCACAGCATCGGCTAAACCAATTACGGTATATTCTTTATTGTTATATGTTAATTTTTTTCCAACCGAACGTTCGGATGCTACTAAAAGCAATTCAGTTACGGGAAAATTACGTTCTGCAAGAACCTTCAACATCACTTCGCCTACCATACCAGTGGCACCAACAACAGCTACTTTCATTTTAATTTAGTTTAAAGTTTCAATAATTTTACGGGGCAAAACTAATTAATAATTCTATTTTAAACCCAAAAAAAAGCCCTTGTTTTCTTAAAACGAGGGCTTTTTAACAACAAATAACACGTTGTTATATATTTAACACATTGTTATTTTTTAAGTAAATCTCTTATTTGTATTAACAGCTCTTCTTGAGTTGGTCCTGCAGGAGGTGCTGGTGCAGGTTCTTCTTTCTTCTTCATTTTGTTAATACCTTTAATAAGCATAAACATAACAAATGCAACAATAATGAAGTCTATTAAACTTGTTAGGAAGCTACCGTAAAGTACTGCAATTTCTCCAGTTACAGCCCCAGTTTCATCTACAACTCCTGGTGTTATTACATATTTTAAATCGTTGAAATCGGATTGGAAAATCAGACCTATTAACGGCGATACAATTCCGGCAGTAAAGGAGGTAACAACTTTGTTAAAAGCGGCACCCATAACAAAAGCAACAGCAATATCTACTAAGTTGCCTTTCATTGCAAATTCTTTAAATTCTTTTAGCATAATTTATGGTTTTATATTGGTTAAATTAATGAGACACCAAGATAACAAAAAAGTCACATAAAAAATATTAGTAACCTATGAATACACGTTTTACGCGTTGGGAAATACCAGTAATAAGTTCGTATGAAATGGTGTTGGCGGTTTCGGCTAAATTTTCGGCAGTGTTGTTTGGTCCAAAAACAATCACTTCGTCACCTTCTTTACAATCAAAATCGGTTACGTTTACCATAATCATATCCATACACACATTTCCAATAATGTAAGCTTTTTGATTGTTAATTATTACATAGCCTTTCCCTTTTCCGTATTGCCTTCCAATACCGTCGGCATGACCAATAGGAAGCGTTGCGGTTCTTAAAAAAGCATCTGTTTTAAACGCACGATTGTAACCTACAGATTCTCCTTTGTTTATCTCATGAATTTGGGAAATGATGGTTTTTAATGTGCCAATGGGCTTGAAGTTTTTGTTTTCTTTTTCAGAATTTCCAAAGCCATACATACCAATACCGCTTCTAACCATATCAAAATGTGCTTCGGAATAATTTAGAATGCCCGAGGTATTGCAAATATGAAGCAATGGTTTATAGCCCATAGCTTTGGTTAGCGCTTCGGTTATGTTTTTAAATTTTTCTATTTGATTTAAAGTAAAATCGCGTTCGTTTAAATCTTCGCTAGCTGCCAAATGTGAAAACACCGATTGTATTTTTACAGCCGATGTTTCTTTTACTTTTGAAACCACCGTATTTACTTCATTTTCAGAAAAACCTAATCTGTTTAATCCTGTATTGAATTTGATATGGATTGGGTAATGGTTTAGTTTTTCCGTGGAAGCGATGGCAATAAATTCATTTAAAATTTTGGCGTTGTATAAATTGGGCTCTAAGCAATTATCAATCAAAATTTTAAAATTAGCCGCTTGGGGGTGCAGTACTAAAATGGGTTTGGTAATGCCCGCTTCCCTAAGTTTTACTCCTTCGTGCACAAACGCCACGGCAAAGTAATCTACAGCTTGGTTTTGTAAATAGTTGGCAAGTTCACAAGCATCGCTTCCATAGGCAAAAGCTTTTACTACTGCCATAAATTTGGTGTTGCTATTCAGTCTCGATTTTAAATGGTCAAAATTATGTTTTAATGCTTTTAAATCGATTTCAAGTACGGTTTCTTGAGCTTTAGGCATCGGGGTTTTTGGGTTTTGGGGTCACTTCTTCGGCATCGTTCACCTTCATATTTCTTACTTTATCACGAGTCATGGCTTTGTAATAAGCGGCCCTACTTAAAGGCTCGTATTCATCTACTTCACCCAACATAACCAAATTGTCGTTTTTTGCTTTTCGGTAACTGTATTGGGCTAAATTGCCTGTTCGGGTGCAAACAGCGTGTACTTTGGTAACATATTCGGCAGTGGCCATTAAATTGGGCATGGGGCCAAAGGGGTTGCCTTTAAAATCCATATCCAATCCTGCTACGATAACGCGAACACCTTTGTTGGCCAAATCGTTGCAAACACGTACTATTTCATCATCAAAAAATTGGGCTTCGTCAATACCAACAACGTCGCAACCATCGGCCAAAATAGGAATGTTTGCCGCAGCAGGTACTGGGGTAGAGCGAATTTCGTTGGCATCGTGCGATACAACCATATCTTCATGATAACGCACATCAATAGAGGGCTTGAAAATTTCTACTTTTTGTCTGGCAAATTGTGCGCGTTTAAGCCTTCGGATAAGTTCTTCGGTCTTTCCTGAAAACATGGAGCCACAGATAACTTCAATCCATCCAAATTGTTCTTTATGATTTACTGTATTTTCAAGAAACATTTCGTAATTTTAACACTAAAATAAAGCGATTATTCGTTTGTATAAAGGTGGCGTAAATTTATTAAAAAACAAAAGCCTAAATAGCAATAATTTTAAATTTATAACAATGAAGAAGAAGTTAGAGTCTGAATTGGTAAGTATTGCCCACAGAATTCTTAAGTTAAAAGGAAAAGAGGATGTTGTTAAAATGCATGCTGAAGTATCGGAGCTTTTCGAAAAGTTATCGGTATTAAAATTTGCCCATGAAAACTTTGAAGGTGATGTACCAACCATAGGAAGCAACAGTTCGTTTTTTGAAACGATGGACAATGCTTTCAACAATAAAATAAGCGACAATATTGAAGTGGGAGATAAGATTTATATCAATATGGATGAAGTTGAAGACGACCATATTATGGAACCTGGTATTGCAACCATTAAAGACATGGTAGCACATATGCCTAATGAGCCTGAAGACATTGATGTTGTTTTAGGAGAAGCTATACCTGAACCTAAACATAATAAAAATGAGTTAGACGATTTTATGTCTAATTTTAAAGATATGCCTGTTTTCGATCCTGTTATAAAAGCAACAAATGGTGTTTCAAACGAAAAAAAATCGTTGAACGATAAATTGAAAAGTGGCGGAATGAATATCGGGTTGAATGATAAAATCGCCTTCATTAAACATTTATTTGATGGTAAACATGAAGATTACGACCGTGTAATTTCTCAATTAAGTACCTTCGATTCGTTTAGTAATGCCAAACAATTCATTATAGAAATTGTAAAACCAGATTATAATAATTGGGTGAACAAAGAAGAATTTGAAGAGCGCCTTTTCCAAATTTTAGAAAGCCGATTTAATTAATGAGCAAACTATACATTGTACCAACACCCATTGGAAATTTAAAAGACATGACTTTTAGGGCTGTTGAAGTTTTAAAAGAAGTGGATTTAATTCTTGCCGAAGATACCCGAACTTCAGGAAAACTATTAAAACATTTTGAAATTTCAACTCATATGCAGTCGCACCACATGCACAACGAGCATAAAACGGTTGAAAATTTAATTCAAAAATTAAAAAGCGGCACCACGGTAGCGTTAATAAGCGATGCAGGAACTCCAGCTATTTCCGACCCCGGATTTTTACTTACACGTGCCTGTATAGAAAACCATATAGAAGTAGATTGTTTGCCCGGAGCCACAGCTTTTGTACCAGCACTAGTAAACTCTGGTTTGCCAAACGATAAGTTTGTTTTTGAAGGGTTTTTGCCCGTTAAAAAAGGCAGACAAACACGTTTATTATTACTAGCCGAAGAAACCAGAACCATTATTTTTTATGAAAGTCCGCATAAATTAGTAAAAACATTGGGACATTTTTGTGAGTATTTTGGTGAAGATAGAGAGGTGTCGGTATCTAGAGAATTGACGAAACTATATGAAGAAACCATACGTGGCACCGCCAAAGAAGTATTAGCATATTATACCAACAAACCACCAAAAGGAGAAATCGTTATTGTGGTTGGAGGGAAAAAATAGAATAAAATAAGCATGAATTTAGAAGTATTTAAACAAAAATTAAAAAACACACCTAACAGCATAGAGTTTTCTGAAACTATGGCTGTTATAGAATCAAATTACGAATTTACACCAACTACTTTTAAAAATGGAGAATTGCAGAACAATGCCGGTGAAAATTCAGGATCATGTAAATTGTTTGCATTTGCCAAACTGCAAGGTTTTACAAAAGATGAAACATTGGCTTGCTTCGGAAAATTTTATTTTGATGATGTTTTAAAAGATCCCAACGGTATAGGACATCAAAACATTAGAAATTTTATGAAAACAGGTTTTGAAGGTTTGGTTTTTGAAGGAGAAGCTTTAAAACTCAAATAGTTTTTTGTTTCAGATGCAAGACTTGTTATTACATATAAAACAATGTACCATCTGCGAAAAACACTTGCCTTTAGGGCCACGACCCATTGTAGTGGCGCATCCCAAAGCTAAAATTGTTATTATTGGTCAAGCACCCGGAACCAAAGTGCATAAAACAGGTATTCCATGGAACGACCCTAGCGGCAACCAATTAAGGAATTGGTTGGGTGTTACCGAGGAAGAGTTTTACGATGCCACAAAATTTGTTATCATGCCCATGGGTTTTTGTTATCCGGGAAAAGGGAAAACGGGAGATTTACCACCACGACCCGAATGCGCCCCACAATGGCATAAACCTTTGTTGGAACATTTACCCAATGTGGAGTTGGTTGTTTTAATTGGTATGTACGCTCAAAACTATTACTTAGGAAAGCAAGCAAAGAGAACACTCACCGAAACGGTTGCAAATTTTAAAGACTATTTACCAAAGTATTTGCCATTGCCACATCCATCACCACGCAATCGGTTTTGGTTGACGAAGAATCCTTGGTTTGAGGTTGAGGTTTTGCCGGAGTTGAAAGAGAGAGCTGGAAAGTTAATATAAAGTATGCAGTATAAAGCCCACCTGCTCCAGTAAAAAGGTCTAATAAATTAAAATACTGCTTCAAGAATTTGTTTTAATTCATTAGGAAAGAAAATTATTAGAAAAGCTAGTATTATAGCAAGAAGTATAATCATGAATACAATTAATTTAATTGATTCATGTAAATGCTTCCCTTTGAGTTTTGACAGGATGTTAATATTAATCGATTCCATGACTGCTAATTAAATGAATTTTTCTCATTTTGGGTTTTATTCCAATTGAAATTAAAACTTTTTATAGTGTTCTTTTCAAAACTTTCAATGTCTTTTAAAGTTGCGTTAGGGTGAAGTTTTTTGTGCTGCCATAACCTAACTAACATTCCTAGTTTTAATACTTTGCAGATACCAATTATGAAACTAAATGAAGCACCGATTATTAAATATGTTTCCATTATTATTTTGTTTGAATCAAATTTATAACAGATGTTTACATTTTAAAAGGACAAGTATATTTTTATGTAACATATTGTCTTTTAGTTGTTTATGATTTTATTAAAATTAATTAACCCTTCGAAACCCCAGTGTTTTCGTTGATTTTACGGGACAAAACTACTCAAAATGTCTCTACATGAGTATTTACAAGGGTTTACAGAGGTTTTCATAAAAAAGCAAATAACATTTTCTGCAAAAATGAACCTACAGAACACACATAATGTCAGTAAAAAAATCATAATAAAATTAAACATCAAATCCTATAATTTCATTAACTTTCATCAATCATACAAAGGTTTTTATGGAAGTTATTCTAAGGGCATTCAATTTAAAATTAAAACATACATTTTCAATTTCTAGAGAGTCGTATAATGAGCAACCCACATTAATTGTAGAACTAAAATCAGATGGCTTTTCAGGTTTTGGGGAAGCTACTTCCAATCCGTACTACGGTGTAACCATTCAAAAAATGATGGACGATTTAATAGCCTTGCAACCCCTAATTGAAAACGCTGCCCCATCTACACCCGAAGAATTCTGGAAACACATGCATCAACATTTAAAACATAATATGTTCGCATTATGTGCTTTAGATTTGGCTTACAATGATTTGTACGCGCAAAAACAAGACAAAAAACTATACGAACTTTGGGGTTATGATGTTTCAAATAACCCGCTAACAAACTATACCATTGGTATTGATTCTGTTGAGAAAATGGTTTCTAAAATGAAGGAGTTACCGTGGCCTATTTATAAAATTAAATTAGGCACTAAAGAAGATATTAAAATTGTTACCGAATTACGAAAACACACAAACGCCATTTTTAGAATTGATGCCAATTGTGGTTGGACGGTTGAAGAAACCATTAAAAACGCCAAGGCTTTAAGAGAACTTGGTGTTGAATTTTTAGAACAACCTTTAAAAGCTGATGATTGGGAAGGGCACAAAGAAGTGTATCAAAAATCGGTTTTGCCCGTTATAGCAGATGAAAGTTGTCAAGTAGAAGCTGATGTTGCCAAATGTTATAACCACTTTCATGGCATCAACGTAAAATTGGTGAAATGTGGTGGACTAACACCAGCCAGACGCATGCTGGTGCACGCCAAAGAACTCCATATGAAAACCATGGTGGGATGCATGACGGAATCTTCGGTGGGTATTTCGGCCATTGCCCATGTGTTACCACTTTTAGATTATGTAGATATGGATGGCGCTTTACTGTTGGCTCAAGACATTGCCAATGGGGTAACTATTAAAAATGGTGCGGTACAATACAGTAGTTTAAACGGAACCGGTGTTTCTTTAATTTAGGTTTTATGGTTATTAACGCATTTCCAGATAGAGAAATAATTATAAAAGACAAACCGTTCTTATACTTTGGAGGTACTGCCTATTTAGGGTTGCCAACGCACCCAGATTTTCAAAAAAACATTATTTCGGGAATAAAAAAATGGGGTACGGCTTACGGAAGTTCCAGAAACGCCAATATTAAGCTCTCCATTTTTGATGAAGCAGAACACCTATTTGCGAAATTAATTAAAGCGGAAGCCGCTGTTACCTGTTCGTCTGGTACATTAGCGGGTAAATTGGTTGTGGAGTATTTATCAAAATCTGATAACACCTTTTATCACTATCCCAAAACGCATCCATCCATTTTACAAAGTAAGAGTTTGCCTTTATTTGTAGATGGTGAATTACATCCAAATTTGCTGAATGATACCGTTGAAAACATCGTTATAACGGCCGATGCTTTTTTAGGATTGGAAGTAACACCGACAAGTTTTGATTTTTTGAATGCCATTCCATCCACTAAAAAAATAACGTTGGTGTTTGATGAGTCGCATAGTTTGGGTATTGTGGGCAACTATCTGGAGGGTATTTTTAATACCATTTCGAATAAAAATCTGGCACGGAAAATTATGGTATCGTCTTTGGGGAAGGCCTTGGGCATTTCGGGAGGAATTGTTGCTTCCGATGTGAATTTTATCGATGCTTTAAAAAACGAACCCGATTTTATATCATCGTCAAGCATCAGTCCAGCCTTTTTAGAAGCTTTTGTGCTTTCACAAGAGATAATTAAAGCGCAACAAAAAAAGTTGCAGACTAATTTAGGGTTTTTGTTTGATGGATACTATTTGAATACCGATTTCAAACTCAATAAAAACTATCCGGTTATCTATTGTGAAGATGAAAAAATAGTTGAATATTTATTTGAAAGTGGCATGGTGATAACCCATTTTAAATATCCAACCTATAAAAAATCAATGTGCAGAATTGTTATAACATCCAATCACACTAAAACCGATTTAACGAAGCTTAAAGAATCTTTAATAGCCTTTAATAGAAATAGTTAAAGTTGTTTGTGTTTTAATTTTAAAATAAAAAATAAGGTTTTTAATAAAACATTTTCAGTGCGTTGGCACATAAATTATGATTTATATATAAGTGTACAACAAATGCCCTTGAATGTTTTTTTTGGGTAATTAATACGTATTTTTGACGTTTACAAGTAATAAAAATAGTTTAAAAGAAATGACGAATCATATTACAACAACTTGGTTGGGGAACATGAAATTTGAGAGCACGAACCCATCCGGACACAATTTGTTTATAGATGCAGGACCAGAAAATGATGGCAATGGCGAAGGGTATAGACCCAAAGCGTTGATGCTTTCGGCATTGGCAGGGTGCTCAGGGTTAGACGTAGCATCACTTATTAAAAAAATGAAATTGGATGTTGCCGATTTTAAGATAGATATTGAAGCCAACCTTACCGAGGAGCATCCTAAATATTACGATAAGGTAGCAATGCATTTTCATTTTTATGGCGATAATTTAAGCGAAAAGAAACTTCAAAAGGCAGTCGATTTATCTGTTGAAAAATATTGTGGTGTTATGGAAATGTTCCGCCAGTTTGCAGAATTAACCATAGAAACGCATTTTCATAAGAAATAAAGTTTACAAAGAAACTTTAAACTTTTTAACATTAAACTTTCAATTGATAATGCGTTGGACCCTAAAACCCAAACCCGAATCTAAAAAAATTGAGGCACTTCAAAAAGCACTTCAAGTAGATGAAGTGGTGGCAACATTATTGGTGCAACGTGGTATTGAAACGTATGAAGATGCTAAAAAGTTTTTTAGACCAAGTTTAGACGATTTGCACGATCCATATTTAATGAAAGATATGGATAAAGCGGTGGCCAGAATTGAAAAGGCCATGGCCAACAATGAAAACATTTTGGTGTATGGCGATTATGATGTAGATGGTACTACCTCGGTAGCACTCATGTCGGCATATTTAAAATCTAAGTACAATTTAGTTTACACCTACATTCCTAACAGGTATGATGAGGGTTATGGTATTTCGTATAAAGGCATCAATTTTGCTTTAGAAAACAATTTCACACTTATAATTGCTTTAGATTGTGGTATAAAATCCGTTGATAAAGTGGCATATGCCAAAGAATTGGGAATTGATTTTATTATTTGCGACCACCACAGACCTGCCGATACCATTCCAGAAGCAGCAGCTGTTTTAGATCCAAAAAGAGACGATTGCACCTATCCATATAAAGAATTATGCGGTTGCGGTGTGGGGTTTAAATTAATTCAAGCCTTAGCCCTAAAAGACGGAAAAACGGATGAGGATTTAGTGGATTATCTAGATTTGGTAGCAACAGCCATAGGTGCCGATATTGTGCCCATTGATGGTGAAAATAGGGTGTTGGCCTATTTTGGATTGATGGTAATAAACAGCAATCCAAGACCAGGCATCAAAGCTATTTTAAACCAAATTGAGAAAACGGAATTAACCATTACCGATGTGGTTTTTGTAGTAGCGCCTCGTATAAACGCTGCGGGCCGTATGGAACATGGTAATTTTGCAGTAAGACTTTTAACAGAGGAAGAAGAAGGTTTGGCTGCTAAATATGCTTCGGAAATTAATGAATATAATCTTGACAGACGTGAAACTGATAAACAAGTTACAGAAGAAGCTCTTAAGCAAATTGAAGAACAAAAAGAACAGAACCGCCTTACTACTGTTGTTTACGGTGAAGCTTGGCATAAAGGCGTTATTGGTATTGTGGCTTCTAGATTAACCGAAACTTATTACAGACCAACATTGGTGTTTACAAAAAGTGGTGATAAGTTGGCGGCCTCGGCACGTTCAGTTAAAGGGTTTGATATTTATAATGCTTTAGAAGCCTGCAGCGAACATATTGAACAATTTGGAGGGCATAAATATGCTGCGGGTTTAACCCTTTTAGAAGAAAATTATGAAGCTTTTAAACAAGCTTTTGAAGATGAGGTTTCTAAAACCATAGACAGAAGTCTTTTAACACCAGAAATTAAAATTGATGTTAAGATTGATTTGGAAGACATCACCCCAAAATTCTACAGGATTTTAAAACAGTTTGCTCCTTTTGGACCTAACAACATGACACCTGTTTTTATGACGGATAATTTGGTTGATACAGGCTACGGAAAATGTGTTGGAGAAGATAAGACCCATTTAAGAATAACTGTTGCACAACCACAATCCAAAAGTTTGGTGGCCATTGGTTTTGGTATGGGCGATAAATTCGATTTAGTCTCAAAAAAAAAAACTTTTAAGGCTGTTTATTCCATTGATGAAAATGAATGGCAAGGGAATGTTAGCCTACAATTAAAACTCCGAGATATTAAAGAATAGTAAGCTATGGCAAAAACCGACCCATATGCCGCTTTACGTATTAAAGAATTCAATATATTTTTACTGGTTCGTTTTGTGCTTGTTTTTGGCTGGTCCATGCAATTTATTGTTATAGAATGGGAAGTGTATAGCTTAACAAAAGACCCATTATCACTGGGGGTTATTGGCCTAATGGAAATAATTCCTGCTTTTACCATGGCGTTGTTTGCTGGCCATATTGTAGACCAAAAGGAAAAACGCAATTTATTAGCACTTTGTATCGCAGCTTTTTCTTTAATTAGTTTAGGGCTGTTTTTGTTGACTTGGGACAAAGTAACTGGTAATTGGGAAACAAAAACCATATTATACAGCATTTATGCTTTGGTGTTTTTTGGTGGTTTCTTACGTTCGTTTTTCGGCCCCACTATTTTCTCTTTAGTTGCCTTAATAGTACCTAAAAAGGCCTATCCAAATGCCGCCACTTGGAACAGTTCTACATGGCAAATGGCTTCGGTTTTAGGGCCAGCTTTTGGCGGTTTTTTTATTGGTTGGATTGGGGTGCATTGGTCGCTTTGCATCATTTTTGGACTGGTGCTTTTGTCATTCATCATTCTTCTACAGATAAAACGAAAACCTATTTTAAATCCGAAAATTGGCGAACCCGTTATTGAAAGTTTAAAAGAAGGCGTACGGTTTGTATTTAAAACAAAAGCCATTTTAGGAGCTATGACTTTAGATATGGTTGCTGTTTTATTTGGTGGTGCCATTGCACTTTTGCCCGTTTTTGCACAAGATATTTTAAAAGTGGGTAGCGAAGGTTTTGGCGTATTGCGAGCAGCACCAGCGGTAGGGGCTTTTTTAACCATGTTGGTTACGGCTTACATACCCATTAGTAAAAATGCCGGCATGAAATTATTGGCGGCTATTTTTGGTTTTGGGGTGTGTATTATCGTTTTCGGGTTGTCGTCTATATTCTGGGTATCGGTAGTAGCCTTATTTTTTAGTGGAATGACCGATGGCGTTTCTATGGTTATCCGTCAAACTATTTTACAGTTAAAAACCCCAGACCATATGCGTGGGCGTGTATCATCGGTAAATTCTATGTTTGTGGGGTCTTCTAACGAGTTGGGTGCTTTTGAAAGTGGCGTTACCGCTAAACTTATGGGTACAGTTACTGCGGTTGTTTTTGGAGGTACCATGACGTTGATTACGGTTATTACTACAGGAATTGTATCGCCAACGTTTAGAAAACTGGACTTAACTAAGGATTTGGAGGAACATAATAAAGATTAAAACTTTTTCAATTCAAAATTTTCTCCATCAAAAACGCCGTAGGTATAATAAGAAATCCAATCACCAAGGTTGATGTATTTTGACGTCTCATTCAGGTTAATTTCCATAGGTAAATGGCGGTGACCAAAAATAAAATAATCGCGGTGTTTGTTTTTTAGTTTTTCTTTGGAATATTGCACCAACCATTCCTTTTCTTCACCAAGAAATTTAGCATCATCATCACCCGAAATCAATTTGTTTTTTACCGAGAGGTATTGGGCTATTTTTACGCCAATATCTGGATGTGTCCACCTAAAAACCCATTGAAAAAACGGATTGGTAAACACCTTTTTCATGCGTTTATAGCCTTTATCGTGCGGGCCTAAACCATCGCCATGTCCAATAAAAAAGATTTTGTTGTTAAAGGTGAATTCTTTTGGTTTGTGGTAAACGGGAATGTTCAATTCCTCTTGAAAATAACCATTCATCCATAAATCGTGGTTGCCCACAAAAAAGTAAACAGGTATTCCAGAATCTGTAATTTCGGCAAGTTTGCCTAAAGTTCTTGTAAAACCTTTAGGTACTACGGTTTTGTATTCAAACCAAAAGTCGAATAGGTCGCCAACTAAAAATATAGCTGCAGCATCGTGCTTAACGCTGTCTAACCAAGCCACAAACTTTTTTTCGCGCGGGCGAGAAGCTTCTATGGTTGGTGCTCCTAAATGGTTATCGGAGGCGAAATATATTTTTTTTCCTTCTGGAATATTCATGCGGTAAATATAAATAATTCCTGCGAAGGCAGGAATCTTATTGTTATGGCGTAAAAATAATGAAGATTGTGGGTGATTAAGCCACTTATGCACGAATATTTGTTTTATTACTGCATGTAGCTGATGGGCGCGTTAGGGATTGCAGCGGCATCCTTTTGTTTTTCTTTGTTATTGAAAATCACTTTTAATAGTTACTAATTACTTGAAAAGTGGATTCCTGCCTTCGCAGAAATGACAAAAAAACAAAAGATATAGCGGAAAGCCCGACCCGATAAGGGAACGCCCTAAATATTGTCGTACGCAAACCATTCGGCAAAGGAGCTGTCGGTTTCCTGAAGTTTTAAGGAGTGCAATTCGATGTTTTCGGGTAAACGGCGCTTTATTTTTTTTGCAAAATCGATGACCATCATTTCACTAGTTGGCTGGTAGTCAACTAACAATACGTTGTGTCCTCTGTCTTCCAATTCTTTGGCAAGCTCTACGTGTGGTGTGTTTTTGTTGAAAACGGTGGCATGGTCGAACACGTTTACAATGTCTTCTTTCACTATTTTTTTCAAATCGCCAAAATCTATTACCATGCCATATTTTACGTTGTTGGTGTCGGCAATGGGTTTTCCAATAACGGTAACCGATAGTTTGTAGCTGTGCCCATGTACGTTTTTGCACTTGCCATCGTACCCGTAAAGGGCGTGTCCGGTTTCGAAAGAAAATTGTTTTGTGATGCGAATAAAGCTCATTTGTGAAAAATTTAAAGTACAAAGATAGTTGTTTTGTAAAAGCAATTTGTTTTTAGATTACATTTGCGCGCTTTTGTTCAATCTGGATAAGAGATTTATTGCTAAATACTTATGAATCATCTTTTTGAAGCTATTGATTTTGTTGAAAATTCGCTATACGAACAGATCATTACTGATATTGGAACGCAACAATTTAGTATTGTTGAGAATTTTTTTACTGCTGAAGAAGTTGCGGTTTTAAGGCAATCCATTCAAGAGAAACATGAAGAACACAGTTTTAAAAAAGCCGCTATTGGCAATAGGTTGAATGAAACCATTATCAAATCGATTAGGGGCGACGTTATTTTATGGATGGACGAAAGTGATGTGAATGCCGCCGAAGCTTTGTTTTTTAAGAAAATTAACGATTTGGTTAGCTACTTAAACAGGACCTGCTTTTTGGGTATTTTGCACAAAGAGTTTCATTACGCCATTTACCCGAAAGATACTTTTTATAAAAAGCATATTGATACGTTCCAGAATGACGACAGACGTAAATTATCGTTTGTTTGTTATTTGAATGAAGATGGTTGGTTGCCCGAAAATGGCGGTGAATTGGTGTTGTATTTAAACGAAAATGGCGAGGAAGTTGAAAAGGTTATTTATCCGTTTCCTGGGCGTGTGGTTATTTTTGAAAGTCAAATTATAGAGCACGAAGTAAAACCCGTAAACACCGAACGTTTAAGTATAACAGGGTGGTTAAAAACGCGTTAGTTAGCGTCTTTTTCTTCGGTTTACAAAATAAACAATGATTAAAACAAGGGCTAAAACCAGAAATAAACCGTTACCACTTATAAAACTTAAAATATCCATAGTTGTTGAATTTAAAGCACAAATGTAAAAATATTTGTTATATAAATTCACTGAAGTGGGAAGGATGTTTTTATTATAAATTAATTTAAAATTACAGCTTAATTTCGTCTATATTTGTCCAGAATTTTATGCAATTCATTTAATTAATTACTTTTGCATTAAATTAATTACAGCATGAAAAATATTTTAGTACCCGTTGGAGCTTCGCAAAATGCATTGAGTAATCTACAATATGCTGTAGATTTTGCTCAGGCTTTTGGAGCTAAACTTTATGTAGTTCAAGTATATAATGTTTATACCAAGGCAGGTACTATGATAAAAATTGATCATATTTTAGAAGAAGATACGCTTAATTACTTAAACGATTTGGTTTCTAAAGTGGATACAAAAAATGTTGAGGTTGTAGTAAGAGCGCTTAAAGGAAAGTTTATTGATACCATTGAGTTGGCTTGTAAAGCAGCCAATATTGATTTGATTTTAATTGAACCAAGAATTTATTCGGAAGATGAAGAGGTGTTTTTAGGAAAAACTTCTGGGAAAATTATAAAACAAACCACCATACCAACGGTTATCGTGCCAGAAGGTTATGTTTTTAAACCTATTGAAACTATTTTGATGGCTGTAAAATCGGCCATTATTAAAAATGAAGGTGTGCTTAGTCCACTTAAAGCTATAAAAAATAATTTTAAAGCAATAGTAAATTTACTTTTGGTAAAAACACCGTATTATAATGAAGGCGATTTTGATTTAAATGACGAATTAACAGCTATAGTTTCAGATGTAACCTATTCTGAAAATCCAACAACATATCATGGTGTTTTAGAGCATTACAAAACGCACGACCCAGATATGCTTTGTGTTGTAAGACGTAAAAGAGGTTTTTTCATGAAGAAATGGGAAAAAAACCAGATTTATAAAAAAGATTTTAATAGTAGCTTACCCGTTTTGGTGTTAAGCGAATTAAAATAACTAGTCGGGGATGTAGCTCAGTTGGCTAGAGTGCTTGACTGGCAGTCAAGAGGTCGTGGGTTCGAATCCCATCTTCTCCACTAAAATAAAAAGCTCTGAAAGTTTAACTTTTAGAGCTTTTTTGTTTTAAGTATTTATTTACTGATTGCGCTTTAGTTGCCCTCAAAATATGAGTAATAGCGGACAATTGATTTATTTAGTCTTTAAAAAATAAATGCATTTTTTCACAACATCACTTAAATGCTCTGGTAACACCTCTTTTTCCCAAGGATGGCTCGCTCCAAAAACATGATTCGCGCCATCAATAATTATTAATTCACTATTTGGGTTCCATTGGTGGAGATTTTTGGCTTCATCTATTAGAACACTAGTATCATCATTTCCACGAATAATAAGATGTGGAATTTTTAAGTTTAAAACGGCGCGTTTTATGGTTAAGCGTTCTTCATTAGCTATAAAATCTTCATAAAACTGATAATAATGTGGCATTTGCTGATGGGTTCTACCATTTAGAATATAGGTAACGCCGTTTTGTTTCCAAGCTTCTAAATCGCAAAGCGCGTCCATTCTTCTGGCATAATCAGATACGCTTGCTAAACTAACAACGCTTTTAATTCTGTTATCTTCTTCGGCTTTTATAAGTGTAATACCACCACCTCGGCTATGACCAATTAACGATAGGTTGTTTGGGTCTGTAATGGCTTTTATATCATCATTGTTAAAAACCCAATCTATAACCGATTCTAAATCGTCTAATTCCTTTGTGTAATTATTGTTTCCAAAAGCTTCTAAATCTGGAAAATCTATGGGTTGCTCAACCGTACCGCCATTATGGGAAAAGTTGAATTTTATAAAGCAATAGGCTGCTTCAGCAAATTGTTTTGCCATTAAATTCCATGCACCCCAATCTTTAAAACCTTTGTAACCATGGCAAAATATTATAATGGGTAAATTTGTTTTGTTTTCAGGATAGGTAACATCCATCACAATAGGTTTTGTGTGTTTTCCGTTAATTACAATATGTTGTTGTGTGAGCATTTTAAACTTCTTTTTCGGTGAAAGGAATTTGGGGGTTGCAGATTTCTAAAATGAGTTTTTTTAGTTCTACTTCAAAATTATCGATAGTTTCTTTAGTAATCAAGAAGTCTTTTTTAGCCCCATTACCCGATTTGTCTTTTTTGGCAAATTTTAAAACACCCGCATTTAAGTTTTTAAAGGAAATAATACCAGCTTCAACAGGCAGTTTTATATGACTCATTATATGCATCATATACGCATAGGTAAGTACTTGAAAAGACTTGCTGTATTTTTTATAATCGGTGGTGATAGCTTCCCAATCAACAATTTCAATGTGAGATTGGTCTACGCGTCCGGTTTTATAATCAATAATTCTGAGGATGCCATTATGTTCATCAACCCTATCTACTTTTCCAACAAGTTTTACAGGAAAATCAAGCTCAGGAAAATTGACCAACACTTCATTATTCGCTTCAATTGCCACTATTTTTATTTGATTTCCGGCGTTTAAATCCTGAATTTCCAAATCTAAAAAATTAGACACATAGCGTTTTGCAATTTCAAAAACTATCAGGTTTTTACCTTTGGTAATATCACCTTCCTTATATTCATTTTTAAAGTGAAAGCTTACTCTTTCTTCAATTTGAGCTTTTAAATTTTTAATGATTTCTGGTGTTATAAACGTACTAATTAAAGGTTTATAAAAATCTTCAAGCGTATTATGCACTACGGTGCCTAAAGTATTGGCTGCAACGGTTTCTTCAACATCATCATGTTCTTTTATTTTTAAAATTTTCTGATAATAAAAATCAATAGGATTTCTAATATAAGACGTTAAAGATGAAGGTGAAAATCCTTTGCTTGCAACATCAACAAGTGCTTCTAAAAGCTTGTCGTTTTTTTCAATTGTTTGTAAAGAAGCTTCAATAACAGGTACTTGTGGCGCTATAATTTGATGGTTTATTTTATGAATATTCTCTAGCTCTAACTGAGTTATAAACCTGCTTTTTTCACCACCAGTTAGCACATCGGCTTCGGTATTGTATAAAATGTAGATGTTTTTGGCACGTTGTAACAATCGGTAAAAGTGATAGGTATAAACAGCATCCTTTTCTTTGTAGGTAGGAAGATTGTTTTCCAATTTCACATCGAAAGGAATAAATGAATTATTGCTTTTCCCTGAAGGAAGCACCCCCTCGTTTACCGATGAAATAATAACCGTTTCAAAATCTAAAACCCGCGACTCCAACATCCCCATAATTTGCAAGCCCTGTAGAGGTTCTCCTTGAAAATCTAAAGTTTCAGAACTTAATAATTCTTTATAAATACTAAATAAAGCTGAAATATCTTTGATGTGTTGGTATTTGGAATTTAAGCGTGATAATTCATTGAACAATGCATTAAATCGGAATAAATACTCTAATGAAAGTAATTGAGATGCTTTATTTTCATCTAAATGGTTTTTAATACTTAAGATGAGCTGAAAGCAGTTATTTAGCGCTAAATCGATGGATTTATCCCAGTTTGAAAATAATATATCGATGATGCTAACCGATTTTGGTGCCATTTCTTTTAAACGCTGTGCGCTTACGTAAATAATATTATTGGCATCTATAGTTTCAATTATTTTTGAAGCATAATCTGTATTTTCCACAAACAAAAGCGGTCTTATAAATTGATGCGAAATGATGTTAACCACATCTTTAAAGTAAAAAGTGTTTGAAGGCGTTTTGTGAATATAAAAAAGCGATTCAAATAAAGACGCCAAGGGTATGGACTTTAGCGGAAAACCCATGGTTATATTTAAGGCATCTATGTTATCCGGTAGCGCATTCAAAACAGGAATTAGTAAGTTTTCATCGCCTAATACTACAGCAGTATTTTGTAAGCTTGCATTTTGGTTTTGTAAATTTTTTAGCAAGGAGCCAATGTACTTGGCTTGTCCAATATTTTTAGGAATTCCAAATGTTGAAATATGCTTTTCTTTGGAATAATTAGTTGTAATCCATTGAAACGGATTGTTCTTAAAGTAAGTCCAGTTTTTTTGGTGTTGCCTTGTGAATAAAGCGGCATCGTGGTTTGCACTGTTAAAAAAAGTGGCGTCGATATCCCAATAAACTTTTGCTAAATTATTTTGAAGTAATTCTTGAATTATGGTTTCTTCACAAGTGTTAAGCGCATTAAAACCTAGAAAAACATGTTGCTTTTTATTATTGTCTTGAATGTAGCTTTTTAAGTTTTCAACCGCAGCTCTGTAAATTAAACCTTGATAGCCTATTTTTTTACCTATTAGTAGTTGGGTAAAATGGGTATAGTATGTGAGTAGCTTGTTCCAAAAGGACAAATAGTTTTTAATAAAAGTGGTTTGGTTTTCTTCTAAAGACCAGTGATGGTTTTCTATTTCTTTAATGGCACTTAAATAATTGAAAATGTTTTTTTGAGGAATAAGATATCTATCAATTTCATTAAAATCTTGAAGTAAAATTTGTGCCCATTTGGAAAACACTTCAAATGTATCCGTTTCTTCTTTTTTTGTTAATTGTATGTAAGTGTTATAAAACTCAAACAGCAATTCAGTGTTTGAAATAGTTTGAAGTTGGGATAATTCTTCAACAAACTCTTCAATACTAATAATGGTGGGTGAAAAAATGGTTTGATTGCTAACTTTATATAGTTGATGTTTTAAAAAAAGACCAGCTCTTTTGCTGGGCAAAATAAAAGTTAATTCGGAAAGGTTTTTGTTCTGGTTTTTTAAATCGTTTAGAACATCAAAAATAAATGTTGTCATTGTATAAAAATAAAAAACGCTTCGGATATCCGAAGCGTTTTAAACTTATTTATTTTCTACTTTAAAAGTATTATTTAGCTAAGTTAATTTCAACACGTCTGTTGTTAGCTCTACCTTTAGAAGTATTGTTAGTATCGATTGGTTTAGACTCACCGTAACCTTTAGAAGAAAGTCTGAACTCATCAATACCATTTTTAGTTAAGTATTCTTTAACTGAAAGGGCTCTTGCGTCAGATAACTCTTGGTTTAGTTTTTCGCTACCTACACTATCAGTGTGACCTTCAACTGTAAACTTAGAGTTAGGGTACTCTTTTAATATTTTGATAATATCACCTAATACTTTTTCAGATTGAGATTTGATAGAAGATTTACCAGTATCAAATAAAATCGTTTTAGCGTAAGCATTTAAAGTTTTTTGAACTTCTTCTGAAACTTCAGGACAACCATTGTTTGCAACAGTACCTTTTACAGAAGGACATTTATCGTCTTTATCTAATACACCATCACCGTCAGTATCTGGCCAAGGACATCCTTGGTTTGCAGCAGGACCAGCAGTAGTAGGACATTTATCGTCACCATCAGTTACACCATCGCCGTCAGCATCTGGACAACCAGATAAAGCTTTTAAACCAGCAACAGAAGGACATTTATCATCTTTGTCAGCAACACCGTCACCGTCAGTATCAGGACATCCGTTAAGTTCAGCTGTACCAGCTTCGTTTGGACAAGAATCTTTGCTGTCTTCAATACCATCACCGTCAGTATCAGGACATCCGTTGAAAGCTGCAATACCAGCTACGTCTGGACAAGCATCATCTTTGTCAAAAATACCATCACCATCAGTATCAGTGCCGCCAAATTTGATAGAAATACCAGCAGTATGTTGGAAATGAGTGTCTAAGTAATCTTCAAATGCATGTTTGTAAGAAGACTGTAGTGTTAAACCGATATTATCGTTAAACCAAAGGTTAAAACCAATTGTTCCGTTTAAAGTTCCAGCTCCTACTTCATCAACCCAAGTGTAACCACCTCCAACACCTACGAAAGGATCAAGAGTTGTGCCTTGTAAGAAGTTATATTTAATAGTTCCATCAACTCCATAATAAGACCAATCATCTACATCATTAGTTGCATCTGGATTTGTGCTTTTGTCTCCCCATTTGTCAATTTTATTTAATGAACCTGCTACTCCAAAAGAGAATCCATCACCTACATATTTAGATACAGAGATAGTAGATAAAGAAGGTAAAATGTTCCAGTGGTCTGTTACATTAGCGAATTCATCAAAAATAGTTTCACTAGCGAAACCACCTCTAGAAAGTGCACCGTCTCCTGAAGGATAAGCGTCTACCGCATTTGCACCAATAGTAATTTGCCATGGGTTGTTTTTGTCTTGCGCATTAGAGTTGCCATAACCAAGTATAAGCAACATAGCGAACAATAATCTGCTAAGATTTTTCATATTCAAAAATTTAATTTTTAAGTGTTAATCGTAAACAAAAGTAAGTTGTTAAATTTTATTAACAAAGACAAATATATAAAAAAATTGAAGATTTCACTTATTTACTGATAGTTCAGAATGATTTTACATAATTTCAGATTTGTTTTATATAATATCCATTAATTTCCCAACTTTTGTAAATGCAAGAATAGCCTTATCTAAATGTGCTTGCGTATGGGCTGCTGATAATTGTACACGAATTCTTGCTTTTTCTTTTGGGACTACGGGAAAAAAGAAGCCAATAACATAAATTCCTTCCTTTAAAAGCATGTTTGCCATGGTTTGAGATAATTTAGCATCATATAACATAACAGGAACAATGGCAGAATCACCATCTATAATATCAAACCCGGCATTTTTCATTCCTTTTTTGAAATAGTTGGTGTTCCATTCTAAAGTATCGCGTAATTTGGTGTTGTTAGCAAGCATGTCAAAAACTTTAATGGAGGCTCCAACAATGGCGGGGGCTAAGGAGTTTGAAAATAAATAAGGACGCGAACGCTGACGAAGCATTTCAATGATTTCTTTTTTTCCAGTAGTGTAACCGCCCATAGCGCCACCCAAGGCTTTTCCTAAAGTGCCTGTTATAATGTCTATTCTATTTAAAACGCCCTTTTCTTCAAGAGTTCCTCTACCTGTTTTACCTATAAAACCGGCAGCGTGACACTCATCTATCATTACCAAAGCATCATACTTATCGGCGAGATCGCAAATTTTATCAAGGGGTGCCACGATACCATCCATAGAAAAGACACCATCTGTTACTATAATTTTAAAACGCGCTCCATTTTCATTGGCAGCAATAAGTTGGTTTTCTAAATCTTCCATATTGCTGTTTTCGTAGCGGTAGCGTGCTGCTTTACATAAGCGTACACCATCAATGATGGAAGCGTGGTTTAAGGAGTCTGAAATAATAGCATCTTCAGCACCTAATAAAGGTTCAAAAACACCGCCATTGGCATCAAAAGCTGCAGCGTATAAAATGGTGTCTTCGGTTTGGTAAAAATCAGCTATTTTTTGCTCGAGTTCCTTATGAATATCTTGAGTACCGCAAATAAACCGAACCGAACTCATGCCAAAACCATGTGTATCCATGGCATCTTTTGCTGCTTGAATCACATCGGGGTGCGACGATAATCCTAAATAATTGTTGGCACAAAAGTTTAATACAGTTTCGCCCGTATTTAAAGTTATTTCTGCACCTTGAGCAGAAGTTATAATCCGTTCTTCTTTATAAAGTCCGTTATTTTTTATGTCTTGAAGTTCTAATTGAAGATGATTTTTTAGTTTTCCGTACATAATTTTGCGTTTTTAGCAAATTTATACTTCTTTTACTGAAATATCACTATTTATGTAAACAAGAATCTTCTTTTTAACATTTATATGCATCTCTTGCAAAACATCTTGGTAAGATTGTAATTGCTGTGCATGTTTTTTATCTTCAAAACCTGTTTTATAATCAATAATAACCGCTTCATTTTCAGTGTTTATAACCACTCTATCTGGTCTTAAAATAATGCCTTCTTTGGTAATAATATCACGTTCGTTGTAAATGGTGTTGCTCGACGTGTAAAAAGTATCAAGTTTTGGATGGTTTATTATTTGAACCACCAACTTTTTCAATTTTTCAGCTTGTTGGGTATTAATGGCATCGGTGTTTAGATAATCACTCATTACAAAATCAATATCATCTTTGGTATTGATTTTAGACATGATGTTGTGAAGCAGGTTTCCTTTTTCAATAGCTTCTTCTTGGGTAGTGTCCCAAAGCATGCCCGATTTTGTTACCACTTTGATATGATGTGTTTCCTTGGCAGTGGATATAAATTCGTTTTGAATGGTGATATTTGTTGAAGCTTTTTTAGTTTTCGAAGTTTTTTCGATGCTTCCGAAGGTATAAACAGTTTGCGAATCGTTCCAAACACCTAAATGTTCTAAATAATTTATAAACAACCCTGAATATTTTTTGCTATTAACTTCGCCTTTTGCTGAAATATCTTTGCTTGAAATAATATAAAGTTGCTCCACCGCTCGGGTAAGTGCTACATATAATAAGTTAATGTTGTCCAACTCTTGTTCAGATTTGTGGTTGTTGAAAATTTCCAAACCAGCATCACCAAAATTCTCAAAATCTTTATTGAAATTCAGTAAAGTATGCGAGAAGCCGTTATAAACATCTTTATTTATAGGAAACCATTCTTTGGGTTCTAATTCTCGGTAAATATCCAAATCGGCATATGGGAAAATGACCACCGGAAACTCCAAGCCTTTCGATTTATGTATCGTCATAATTTGAACGGCATTTTGTCCTTTGGGCGATACAATACTTAAATTGTCTTTTTTCTTGTTGAAATACTCTAAAAACCCTGAAATATCAGAACCTTTTTTCTGCGAAAAATCCAAAACAACATCTAGATAAAACTGAATGTAAGCGTTGGATGTTTTAACTAAATTAAAACTTCTCACAATGGTTTCAGCTAAATCGTAAAGTGGAAGTTGCAATAAATTTTGGTTGTTGATGAACACATGATGTGCTTCAAAACTTTTGAAAAGCTGTGTTAATGATAAAGGCAAATGGCTACTGAAAAAATCGTGCTTATTTTCAATACCGAATGAAGTAGCCAAATAATCTAGAACGGCAATTTTCAATTCGTTGTTTTTAGGCTGAATTAACAACCCCAACAAATTATTTATAAATTGTACTTCGGGCGCATTGTTAATTAACAAGGTTTCAGACGACACAATGGGTATGTGATGCTGACTTAAATAATTGGCAATGGCAACACCTTCTTTTTTCTTTCTAACTAAAACACAAATTTCATCTAGGGTAAAGTTGTTTTCTAAACAACGTTCAATGGTTTTTAAAGTGTTTTCACAAAATAACTCGTCTCTATCATCATCTTTTTCAATGTCTAAAAATGAGAGCTCCACATAACCATCATCCTGTTTACTAATGTTTTGATGTGCATTTTCGTATAGATTTTTATAAGTTTCATTGCTGAAAACTTGACTTGACAAATAATTAAAAAAGCCATTGTTGAACGTAACCACTTCTTTAAAACTCCTGAAATTTGAAGGTAAATTTCTTAAATCTCTTTCAATATGAAACGGATTATCGTTATGGAACAACCCAATAAACTGTTCTGCTTTTCCTCCGCGCCAACGGTAAATAGCTTGTTTAGCATCGCCTACCAACATGGCGGTTCCTTTGTCTGAAGCCAGCGAATTATCCAGCAACGGAATTAAATTTTGCCATTGCATGGTTGATGTATCTTGAAACTCATCAATAAAAAAATGATTGAATTTTTCACCAATACGTTCGTAAATAAACGGTGTAGGTTGGTTGCTTATTTCTTTGCTGATGATGCTATTGAATTCTGAAATAAGCATTTTATTTTGGTCTAACTTAAGTTCGGTTAGCTCATTATTAATAGCGTTTAAAACCGAAAGCGGCGTGATGTTTCTATAAAAAGCCTTTAAAAATTTAAGATGGAAAACAGCTTGTTTACTTAAATTAAAAGCGGAGGCTATTTGTGGTTGAATTTGCTCCATGGTAGAAGCAATATTTTGGCTTACTCGTTTAGGGTATAAGGTGCTGCTTTCTAAATTTTCTTGCCATTTGGTGCCAAATGAAGCATCAAAATTTTTATCTGCTAGTTTTTGAAAATGTTTTGGCAAATAGCTTCCAGAGAAATCGTTAAATTCCAATCCGCATTCTTCAATTAAATTCAATACACTTTGGGCGGTTTCAACAATAGCGGTCTCGGTCGATTTTATTTCCTTAGTCAACAAACTTTTCAAAGCCAAAAAATCGTCCAAAGTTTTGTCCTTTAAAGTTTCAATAAAAGGTACATCGTTTTCATTAACCAACAGTTTCGCTATTTTATTAAAATCAAACGATACATCCCAACTTTTATCATCATCGGCTTTTTCAATAGCAAAATCAACCAACACATTGGTAAGCATTTTGTCCGTTCCTGCCTTTGCAATTAAACTGTCCACGGCTTCATTCAAAAGGGATTCTTGGTCCAATTCCACTTCAAAATTCAAAGGCAATTTTAAATCGTAAGCAAAAGTTCTTATAATTCTATGGGTAAAGCCATCAATGGTCGAAATATCAAACGCAGCATAATTATGTATGATGTTGTTTAATAGTTTTTTAGATTTTTGGTGAAGCTCGTTTGGCTGTATTTGCAACTCTTCACACATAATGGCAAACATATTGTCAGGGTTTTCTAAAATTTCAATATCCGAAAAGGTTTTAAGCACCTCAATAATACGCTCTTTCATTTCGGCCACCGCTTTATTGGTAAAAGTAATGGCAAGAATGTATCTGTATTGGTTTGGATTGCTCGATTGAAATAAAATTTTTAAATATTCTTTAACCAACGTAAAGGTTTTGCCACTACCCGCAGAGGCGTTATATATAGTAAAAGGATGGTTTTGTGGCATGAATTTTAAAATTTTGGATACAAGATAAAAACTATCAATCATTTCATAACAATTAATTATTTTTAATTGATGTGTTTTATCCGTAAATTTGAAAAAGAAAATAAATACTAATAATAAAAACAAAAAATTATGGCTTTCGAATTACCGGAATTAGGATATGCTTATGATGCTTTAGAGCCTCATATAGACGCTCGTACAATGGAGATACACCACACAAAACATCATCAAGGATATACCACCAATTTAAATAACGCAATTTCAGGAACCGATTTAGATGGAAAATCTATTGAAGACATTCTTGCAAATCTTGATATGAACAATGCCGCAGTAAGAAATAATGGTGGCGGTTTTTACAACCACTCCTTATTTTGGAATGTGATGAACCCAGAAGGAAAAGGCTATTTATCTGGCGCATTAAAAGATGCTATTGAAGCAGCTTACGGATCGGTAGATGCTTTTAAAGATGCATTTTCAAAAGCAGCAGCAACCCGTTTTGGATCAGGATGGGCATGGTTATGCGTGCACAAAGGTGGTAAAGTAGAAGTTTGCTCGTCGCCAAACCAAGACAATCCGTTAATGCCAGGAGTTGGCTGCGGAGGTACACCAATTTTAGGATTGGATGTTTGGGAACACGCTTATTACTTAAACTACCAAAACCGTCGTCCAGATTATATCAATGCGTTTTTTAACGTAATTAACTGGAACGAAGTTGAAAAACGTTACGCAGCAGCGAAATAACATATTTTCACATATTAAAATTAAAGCAAGTTCATTATTTGGACTTGCTTTTTTTTGGCTTTACCACAAGGGTCGGGCTTTTAGCTATATCTTTTGTTTTCTGTCATTCCTGCGAAGGCAGGAATCCACTTGTAAATATTTTGATTCTCCTAAAGTGTCTTACTTTTTAATTAAAAAAACAAAAGGATGCCGCTGCAATCCCTAACGCAGCTATTTGCTAAGGCCATTACCGAAAGGGAAAATGAAGTGGTTATCTGTTAAAATTTATTTTTTATTAGTTATATACGCATGTTGCCCACAGTTTTTATTCCTTCTCAATTTTATTCAATTCAGTTATTCGCTTTTTGTACATTTCAAATATTATTTCAGGATTCCATTCGTCATCCTCTGTTTTTCCGTGTCCTAAAGACATTAATGAAATCAGTTTTCCTTTTTCCGCATAAAATTGGCAAGTCCAAGTTTGTAAAATGTAATGATTAATCGGCATATATTTTATTGATTCCTCTGCATAAATTAATTCTCCATTTTTCTCATAATAAACTTCTTCATAAAAATTGGTTTTTTCGTGCGATTCAATTTGTATTATTCTCTTTCCGTTTTCAGTTTCACAAATTTTCCAAAATTCAGTTTTTCCGTTAAAATCCGTTACTGCGATTTTGTTTTGAGAACATTTTGATAATTCAGCGAGATATTCATTGTTTATTTGTTCTCGTAATTTTTCTTCTTTTTCTCTTTCAGTCAGTTCAACTTTTTGTTCTTCTATTTCAGATTCTGCTATTTTATTTTCAGTTGAGTTGCTTTTTTTGGATTCGCAAGCAGTCAATGAAATCAAGATTATAAATGTCAGCAGGATGTTTTTCATAATGTCTTGTCCTGAAATATGGCTACAGGTTAAAAATTGATTTACGCTGTTAATTTGTATACCATATTTGGTGTTCTAAAGTCTAAAGATAAGTGTAATCTTATTTCGTTGTACAAATTAAT
>NZ_JAGJCB010000002.1 GCF_017814435.1 Mariniflexile gromovii
ACAGTAGTTTTTTTTCAAGGTCATATGTATTTGATTATCAATGTAATATACGAAAACAATGCCATAAAAACAACAATAAACCATTGATAATCAATTGAATAGAAGCTTAACTTAATGACATTGAGTGCGAGCGTCCCGCTCGTACTTAATATACGTGAATGAATTGTTTGCACGAGCGGGACGCTCGCGCCAGCGCTTGGTTCGTTTTTATTTTTTCCGTTTGTAATGCAGTTGTACCAATCCTGTATCAAATGTTTTTACTTTCACAAATTCAAGTAGTTGTTCTGGTCGCCCGTCTTTAAATAATCTTGTACCATTGCCTAACAAAACAGGCACCACAGAGATAATAAAATCATCAACCAAGTCATTTTTTAATAGTTCATTAATTACTTCAGCACCACCATCGCAATATATATTTTTTCCGTTTTCAGCTTTTAGTTGTTCAACCAAATCGGTCAATTTTCCTGTGTAAAAAGTTGTTCTTCCAACATTTTGACTTGGAGTTCTTGTTATAATATACACGTCTCTTTGTCCATTATCGTAAAATGATGCGCCAATTTCTTTAAGCACATAATCATAGGTTTTTCTACCAATAATCAAAGTGTCAATTGTACCCGTAAATTCTTTATAGCCATAATCTTCACCTTCTTTTTCTACGAGTTTTAAAAAACTAAGGTCATCATTAGGTTTTGCTATATAGCCATCCAAACTTGTTGCAATGAAAAGTGATATTTTTCTCATCTGTTTTAAATTTTAATGTTTTTGTAAAATTAATTTTAGCAACCATTTAGGTTTTGTATAATGCATCATTTTAAAGTAGCGATGGGAAAAGTTCTTTATTTCTATTAAGTACGAGCGAGACGCTCGCACTAGCACTTTGAAAGAACCAACTTTCAACCTCTTAACTCATACTTTTCAACCTACCCTCCACAAATTTCATTTAAAACCCATAAATAATCACTTCGGTTTTCTATAAAATCTTTATCAGAAATATCAATAATTTTTACGTTAAAATCGGTTTGGGTTTTTAAAAACTCTAAATAGCCGGTGTTTATTTTTTCTAAATAATCGTTGGCAATGTTTTGTTCGTAATCGCGCCCACGCTTTTGTATGTTTTGTTGCAAGCGTTCGGTATTTTGGTATAAATACACGTATAAATCGGGTTTCCGCAAGTCTTTGTACATCAGGTAAAAAAGCTTTCGGTACAACTTAAACTCATCTTCTTGCAAAGTAATTTTCGAAAAAATAAGCGATTTAAACACATCATAATCGCTCACAATAAAATCTTTAAACAAATCGAGCTGCGCTAAATCGTCGCTAATTTGTTGGTAACGGTCTGCTAAAAACGACATTTCCAAAGGAAACGCATACCGCGACGCATCGTTATAAAATTTGGGCAAAAACGGATTGTCGGCAAAGCGTTCCAAAATAAGTTTCGCATTAAAATCATGTGCTATTTTGGTTGCTAAACTGGTTTTTCCTGCACCAATATTTCCTTCAATGGCTATATAACCAAATTTAGAAAAACCATAGTCTTTACTTGGGTTTTTTAACCAAATGTTGATGGGTTCTAAAACGCTATCATCATCACATTCGTTTAACAAAACAGCCACTTCTTTATGCAATGTTGCATGTTTTGCATGGGGCGCAATATCGTTTAGCGGCAACAATACAAACCTGCGTTTTTGCATTTCTGGGTGCGGTACTTGCAAGGTTTTGGTGTCTATAACAGCATCTTCAACCAAAATAACATCCAAATCAATACTTCGGGCTTCGTACTTGTTTTGCTGCGTACGAACACGCCCTAAAACGGTTTCAATAGCCAATAATTCCTGAAGTACGGTTTCGGGTTCCAAACAGCTTTCCAAAACCAAACAAGCGTTTAAAAAATCGTCGCTTTCAAAACCAAACGCAGGCGATTTGTACACTTTTGAAATACGGATAATCATACCGATTCTCTCATGAATCAAATCAATAGCATCTTGTAGGTTTTTAAATTTATCACCTTTATTGCTACCTAATGCAATGTAAAACGTTGTGGGCTGTATCATAAGTATCGGCAAAATAACTAAAACAAATTTTATTCCTTTATATTTACAAGACGTATTTATTCACAATCTGTTCTGGACTCCGCTTGAACCGTCGTTGTAATAAATCATACAAATAATTAGTAGCACGATTTACAGGAATTTTACCTATGAGTAATAAAGACAAACTTGCTGCCCAACAAATTTATTTGCTTTTAGGGGCACTTTTTATAACATCGTTAGTGGTTTCAAACCTTATTTTTCAAAAATTCTTTTATTGGTATCCGTTTGATGTGGAGGTTTTTGGAAGCAAACTGTTTGTGGTTTCGGTGGGCATTTTACCCTACCCCATTACCTTTTTAATAACCGATTTAATTAGCGAAATTTATGGTAAAAAACGTGCCAACCAAGTAGTTGTTGCTGGCATTTTTGCATCGTTATTCTCGGTTTTAATAGTTTATGTTGCCGATTTAGTTCCCGCCATTTCAAGTTCGCCCATTGATAACGGCATGTTCTCCCACGTTTTTGGGCGCACCATTTTAGCTGTTGGTGCAAGTATGACGGCGTATTTATTTGCCCAATTTATCGATATTCAAATTTTTCATTTTTGGAAGCAACTTACAAAAGGCAAACACTTATGGTTACGCAATAATTTCTCAACCTTTTTATCGCAATTTGTCGATACCTTTTCGGTGGTGCTTTTGTTATGCTTTTTTGAAGTTTTACCTTGGAGCATGTTTAAAGGTCTATTAATTAGCGGATTTTTATTCAAGGTACTCATAGCGGTTTGCGATACGCCTTTGTTATATTTAGGGGTGTTTCTATTCAAAAAACGCTTTAAACTTCAAGCACATGAAGAAATTCAACTGCTTTAGGAAAACTATAAATGGTTGTTAAAATTTTGGCTCAACTTCAACCTTTTAGCTACATTTGTTCGTATACTTTATAAAACTTGTTAATGAAAAAAGCTCTAAAAATCACCGGAATTTCCCTACTTGTCATCATTGTACTTTTAGTTGCAGCGCCTTTTATCTTTCAATCGCAAATAAAAGAGATGGTGAAACGCACCATCAACGAAAACCTAAATGCCCAAGTGGACTTTACAGATGTTGACTTAAGTTTTATAAAAAGTTTTCCAAAAGCACATGTAAACATTAGCGATTTGGTTATTACCAATTTTGAACCATTTAAAGGAGATACCTTGGTTAGCGCAAAAAGCATTGCACTTAACATGTCCATCAAAGAACTTTTTAAAAGTGCGGACGAGGCTATTATAGTAAATTCCATTTATGCCGATGGTGTACTTTTGAATTTAAAAACCGATGCTTCCGGGGCTGCCAATTATGATATTACCAAAGAAAATGAAAATGCTTCCACCGAATCGAGCAGTTTTACTTTCGACATACAAGATTATCAAATAAAAAATAGTACCATAAATTATATAAGCATTGGTGAAGACTCTAAAATGGTTATAAGAATTTCAGAATTTAACCATGAAGGAAAAGGAACGTTTTCAGCAGAAAAATCGGAATTAGACACCAAAAGTGATGCTAAAATAAGTTTCACTATGGATGGTTCTAACTATTTAAACAACAACCCGATAAAACTAGATGCTTTAATTGGGCTCGATTTAGAAAACAGCAAATACACATTTAAGGACAATAAAGGATTCATCAATCAATTACCTATAGAATTTCATGGGTTTGTTCAACTACTTGAAGCAGGACAAGATGTAGATATTACATTTGAAAACCCAGAATCGTCATTCAAAAACTTTTTGGCTATTATCCCAGAAACCTATTCTAAAAACATAGAAAACGTTAAAACTACGGGCGATTTTAAGGTTAAAGGGATTATTAAAGGTATGGTTACCGATGAAACCATCCCAACGTTGGATATAAGTATTAAATCGAACAATGCCTCTTTTAAATATCCCAGCTTACCAAAAAGTGTCGAGAATATTGTGATTGATACCGAAATTAAAAACACAACAGGTAAAACTGAAGACACCTATGTGGCCATAAACACCTTAAATTTTAAGATTGACCAAGATGTTTTCAAATCGTCTGCTACCATAAAAAACATCACTGGCAATATGCTGGTAAATGCGGATATTGATGGCGTTCTCAATTTAGCGAACATCTCCAAAGTATATCCGGTAGATTTAGAAACACAATTAACCGGTATTTTAAAAGCCAAAGTAAATACGGCTTTTGATATGGAAGCTATCGAAAAAAATGCTTATGATCGTGTAAAAGCCAGTGGTAACATGAGTTTAAGTAATTTCAACTACACCTCGGATGCTTTTAAAAGTCCGTTCAAAATCTCAGACGCTGCCGTTACATTCAATCCAGCAACCGTATCGTTAAACAGCTTTAAAGCGCAAACGGGTAAAACCGATTTGAATGCCACAGGAACTATTGAAAACCTGTTAGGTTTTATGTTTAGCAACAAAACCTTAAAAGGGAACTTTAACCTAAGCTCGAACACGTTTGCGGTAAACGATTTTATGAGCGATGAAGCTCCAACAACCACAAACAAAACCGAAGGTACTAAAACAACCGCTACTAAAGAATCTTTAAAAATTCCTGCTTTTTTAGATTGTACCATAAATGCACAAGCCAATACCGTTATTTACGATAATTTACAGCTTAAAAATGCTAAAGGTGCTTTAATTATTAAAGATGAACAAGTGAAGTTGGAAAATTTCACAACCAATCTTTTTGATGGGCAAATAGCTGTTTCTGGGCTTGTTTCAACTAAAACGGATACGCCAACTTTTAGTATGAATTTAGGCATCAATAGTTTTGATATTGCCAAATCGTTTAAAGGCATGGAGTTGTTCCAAAATTTAGCACCTTTAATGAAGATTGTTGAAGGAAAACTGAACACCACCTTAAACTTACAAGGTAATTTAACGGATGATTTTACACCAAATTTAGGCACGCTATCGGGCAATGCCTTGGCAGAAATTTTATCTTCAACGGTAAACCCATCCAATGCCGAAGTATTAAACAAATTAGGCAGCTCGTTAAATTTCATCGACTTTAAAAAATTGAATTTAAACGACCTAAAAACCCAATTTGCGTTTAATGATGGTAAAGTAAGCGTAAAACCATTTCATATAAAATACCAAGACATTGATATTGAAATAGCCGGATCGCATGGGTTTGATAAAACCATGGCTTACAATGCCGTTTTTAATGTACCTGCAAAATATTTGGGTACCGAGGTTACAAATCTTATTGCAAAAATTGATGATGCTTCGGCTAAAAACATTACCATCCCCATTACAGCAAACATTGGAGGCACTTATACAAGCCCTACGGTAAAAACCGATTTAACCAGTGGTGTTAGCAATTTAACCAAACAATTGGTTGAAATTCAAAAACAAAAACTTCTTAATCAAGGTAAAGACAAAGTAAGTGGTATGCTTGGTGATTTAATTTCGGGCAATAAAGCAAAAAAAGACTCTACTTCAACAGCACAAAGCAATTCGGTTAAAGATGCGCTAAGTGGAATTGTAGGTGATAGTAAAACCACAACAACTACTGATACTACCAAAACCACTACACCAACAACCAAAGATGCTGTTAAAAATGTTTTAGGCGGATTATTGAACAAGAAAAAACAAAAAGATACCGTTAAATAACCTTTTTCGTTTCTTTTTGGGCTTTTTGCCAAGAAAGTACCGTAATTATTAGGTTTTCTCAATAAAAAAGTTAAGTTGTAGATAGTGTAATCTATAACTTAAAAATAATATATGAGGCAATTAAAAATTACGAAACAAGTTACCAACCGAGAATCAAAGTCGCTTGATAAATATCTACAAGACATTAGCAAAATTCAATTAATAACCGCTGATGAAGAGGTAGAATTAGCACAACGCATCCGACAAGGAGACCAAAAGGCTTTAGATAAACTCACCACTGCTAACTTACGCTTTGTAGTTTCAGTCTCAAAACAATATCAAAACCAAGGGTTAACATTGCCCGATTTAATAAACGAAGGCAATGCAGGTTTGGTTAAAGCCGCCAAACGTTTTGATGAAACCAGGGGTTTTAAATTCATTTCGTATGCTGTTTGGTGGATTCGTCAAGCAATTCTTCAAGCTTTAGCAGAACAATCTCGAATAGTTAGATTACCTTTGAACAAAATTGGTTCTATAAACAAAATAAACAAAGCGTATTCGTTTTTAGAACAAACCCACGAAAGACCACCAAGTCCCGAAGAAATTGCAAGCAATTTAGACCTTACCCTTAGCGACGTTAAGCAATCTATGAAAATTTCGGGTAGACATGTATCCATGGATGCACCCTTAAAAGAAGGCGAAACCTCAACACTTTACGATGTTGTAAATTCGAACGAGTCTCCCAGGCCCGATATGGGCTTGATGAAGGATTCTCTAAACATAGAAATTAACCGTGCTTTAGACATGCTATCGGACAAAGAAGCTGAAGTCATTCGGAATTATTACGGTATAAGCAACGCACAACCCATGAGTTTGGAAGAAATAGGCGAAGCATTTGGGTTAACACGCGAACGCGTAAGACAGATAAAAGAAAAAGGCATTCGCAGGTTGCGACATACCTCTAAAAGCAAAGTATTAAAAACGTATTTAGGATAACCCTAAAACAAACAATTAAAAACAATTTATGTTAAAAATTATTATCAAAGAAGGTGAAAACATAGAACGTGCCTTAAAACGTTATAAACGAAAACACCGAAATATTAAAGTGATGCAAAATTTAAGAGAGGCTCAATTTTTTACAAAACCATCGGTAAAAAGAAGACGCCAAGTACAAAAAGCATCTTATATTCAAAATTTACGAGATCAGGAAGATATTTAGATGATTAGATAATTAGATAATTAGATAATTAGATGAAAATAAAAAATCCCATTTGCATTAAAATTGCAAATGGGATTTTTTTGATTTTATTTCTCTTTGTCCTTATTAGGAAAAAACTTTTTGTAACGGTATGGATAATTAATCCACCAAGCCCCTAAAAAAGAAATTAATAAGCATACATACATCATAGGGTTATCTATGTTTTCTTTTATAGTATTAAAGGATGCAGGTCTGTCTGAGAAAAAGAATGCATAAAACATAATTAAAGTTCCGATTGTAATTAGGATAACCCTAATAAAAGTATAATGCTTTAAAACAAAATCTCTGAATTTCATAGTTCATAAATTAAGGGGTTAATATTAATTCTATTTGTAAGTCAGGATCTATTCCCAATTCCCTGATTACACCATATTCATCAAGAGTAATGAAATCTCTTTTGACTTGGGCAAGACAATCAGCTGCTGCCCAAAGAACGCCCCCAACAGCTCCTGTTATTGCGCCATAAGCAGCACCCATTACTGCACCACGAACACTTCCCGCGGCTGTTCCGGCCGGACCAAAAAAGGAGCCCAACAAACCTCCTCCTGTTCCTCCACTAATTGCCCCACTAATTGCTCCACCTGCTATTCCTCTACCTACAGATTTACCCACCGTTTTTTTAAAACAATCTCCAAATCCACCGCCTTTAGCACTAAAACTATTTTTCGAAAACTTACTTGAACTTTCCGCATAAAGTGCTTCTAAAACGTCCAATGCGTAATATGAGGCATTTAATATAATTTGAAACTGTTCTTTTTCATCGATAGATATAAGAAACATTTCATTATCCAACCTGTTTTGATAAGCATTTATTACATTAATAACTTCATAATCATAAGCATTTACCATATCATTATAAAAATCTAATGTTATCGTATTACTAAATTCAGTATAATGAGGTGGAAATTCTATATAAATTTCAGCTACATTTACACTCGCATCAGGATTATCATCAATTTTGGCATTTTTTATATTTTTAGATAAATTTTGACTTGTGCTTTTTACTATGGTGAACTTGTTGAACAATTCCATTGTTGATTCTTCCGAATCAAAAGAATTTTTCAATGAATTGGCATAAGCGCTTAATTCAACATTCAAATCGGCATAATCAAGAGAGTTTGCATCTTCGCTTTTCTCAATAATGTCGTTATCATTGCAAGCAACCAATAATAATACGGATAATAAAAATGACATTTTTTTCATGTTTTAAAAATTTTAAACCCAAACACTCTATATTTAATACGTATTGGGCGGGTTAGTAAATAAACTATAAAGCCAAATTTAAAAAAGCCGAAAAAATTTAAAGCCGAGGTATTAAATAACAAAAGCCATTGTTATTTTTAAAAAACTAGCGCTAGTTATAGATTAATCTGTTTTGTATAAAACTTGTTATTAACCGGCTTAAAATTAATTAAAATCTTACACAATTCAAATGTATGTAAAAAAAAAAATCAGAAAATAAAACTTTTTTTATAAAATTTTACGCATTTTGTCGAAAACACCACAAAGGGCTACGGGTTTCCCGTAAAGCTTTTAAAATCTGATAAAAAATGATGTAATTTGAAGGGAAAAAAGGTTTTGATATAACAAACCTAAATCATTTCATTAAAAATTACAACATAATTGCTACTACCAAACCTTCATTAGCACGCACATTAAACACCGTATCATCCTCAAAAATAAGATATTGCCCTTTTATACCCGTAAGTTTACCGGTGTAGGCTTGGGCTTTAATCAGGTTTAAACTTTTTGGTGTTGCTGGGTATTTTTCAACCGGGAAATCTAAATTGGTTTCAGTATTGGTTTCTATAAAATAATCTTTGGCTTCATCAGGAATGTATGGCTTTAACTTGTCGCGCCATTGCACTAAATCTTCATCTACTACATCGTTTTTCAACATCGTGCGCCAATTGGTTTTATCGCCTACATGGTCTTTTAAAGCTACTTCCGTAATACCTGCTAAATAACGGTTGGGCACTTCTACAATTTCAATAGCTTCATGTGCCCCTTGGTCTATCCAACGGGTTGGCACTTGGCTTTTTCTGGTTACACCTACTTTTATATTGCTTGAATTTGCCAAATATACAATGTGCGGTTGCAGCTGTACTTTCTTTTCGTACTCCAAATCGCGGTCTTCTTTATCTAAATGCGCGGTGCTTAACTCAGGTCGCATAATCCAATCGGCAGCTTGTGGTATTTCAAAAAAACAGCTCTTGCAAAACCCTTGTCGGTATATAGGCTTATCCATGCCACAATTCAAACACTGGTACTTAATAAATTGAATGGTAACGGTTTTGCCCAATAACTGGTTCATATTTAAAAAATCGCTTTCAAACACCAAATAGTATTCAATAGGACTTGAAAATTCTGTTTCCATTTTTGTTAAAACACCTTGATAAGTCATAAAAAAAAGTATTATTTTTAAGAACTTAAATATAAAACAAATATGCCAATCACTATAGTAAATTCCATTGCTTCTTGGTTCTTAAAAAAACGCTTCCATCAAATTGAATTGTTTTTAAAATATCCCAATGAAGTACAAAACGAAATACTATTAGAGCTTTTGGATATGGCTAAAGACACCCAAATTGGCAAAGAATACGATTTTGCTTCCATAAAAAATTATAGAACCTTTGCAGAACGCATTCCCATAAAAAATTACGATGGTTGGCAAGATGTGATTGAACGCTCTATGAAAGGTGAAACCAATTTATTTTGGCCAACACCTATAAAATGGTTTGCAAAATCCAGCGGCACAACCCGAGCCAAAAGTAAATTTATTCCAGTAAGTGAGGAATCGCTTGAAGATTGCCACTATGCGGCCAGTAAAGATTTACTGTGCATGTACTTAAATAATAATGAAGACTCCCAATTATTTACAGGTAAAAGTTTACGCTTGGGCGGAAGCAAAGAGTTGTACAGAGAAAACGGCACCGTGTTTGGCGATTTGTCGGCTATTTTAATTGACAACATGCCGTTTTGGGCAGAATTTAGTAGCACTCCAAGCAACAAAGTGTCTTTAATGAGCGATTGGGAAAATAAAATGCAAGCCATTGTAAATGAAACCATGAATGAAAACGTTACGAGTCTTGCCGGTGTTCCATCGTGGATGTTGGTACTACTTAACAACGTTTTAGAAACTACCGGCAAACAAAACCTTCATGATGTTTGGCCAAACTTGGAAGTTTATTTTCATGGTGGTGTAAGCTTCACACCATACAAAGACCAGTACAAAAAAATATTGCCTAAAAAAGACTTTAGGTATTATGAAATTTACAATGCTTCGGAAGGATTTTTTGCCATTCAAGACCAGAACAATTCCAACGAATTACTGCTCATGCTTGATTACGGTATATTCTATGAGTTTATTCCCATGGATATTTACGCTACCGAAGCTGAAAAAGCCATTCCACTTAGCGAGGTAAAACTCCATCAAAATTACGCTGTAATTATAACCACCAATGCAGGGCTTTGGCGCTACAAAATAGGCGACACGGTTAAATTCACCTCATTAAGCCCGTACAGAATTAAAATTTCTGGTAGAACCAAACACTTTATAAATGTTTTTGGAGAAGAACTTATTATAGAAAATGCAGAAGAAGCACTTAGAAAGGTTTGCAAAAAAACAAAAGCTGAAATTGTAGACTACACCGCTGCACCTATTTTTATGGAAGGTAAAGAAAAAGGCGGACACGAATGGATGATTGAGTTTAAAACACCACCTAAAGACATTCACTATTTCAACGAATTGTTTGATAATGCTTTAAAAGCTTTAAATTCCGATTACGAGGCGAAACGCTATAACAACATCACACTTAACAAACCTAAAATAAATATCGCCCGTAAAAATTTGTTTTACGATTGGTTAAAAGCGAACAACAAATTAGGTGGACAGCATAAAGTCCCTAGACTTTCTAACACCCGTTTATATCTAGACGATTTAATTAGGTTGAATTCTTAAAACCATATATATCACGGTTTTTAGTAACTACCGATTAAAGTCACTGCTAAAAGTGATTTTAACGAGTATTTCGTCTAATCATCTAAAAGGTAATATTGGGAGCTTAAATAAAATTAAAATAGACATACTTTTAACTAAGTTTTTAAAAACAGTATGAAAAAATCCCATAATGTCCTTTATTAATTAACATCCATAAAAACAAAAAAAACCACGCAAGTTGCGTGGTTTTTTTTATATGATGTTTTTAAGTTTTACGAAACTGCCTTTAGTTTCTTTAAAGTGGTTTTAACCAATTTATCTTCAACATACGATTTAGTAACATTCAGCTTTTTATCGTTACTACTTGGCATTTCAAACATAGCGTCAGTTAAAACTTCTTCGCAAAGCGAACGCAATCCTCTAGCTCCTAATTTATATTCAATAGCTTTTTCAACTATATAATCTAAAGCACCATCAGAGATTGAAAAATCAATATCATCCATAGAAAATAATTTTTGATATTGCTTAATAATGGCGTTTTTAGGCTCTGTAAGAATGGCTCTTAATGTTTTGGCATCTAACGGATCCATATAAGTAAGTACAGGTAAGCGCCCTATAATTTCTGGAATTAAACCAAAGTCTTTTAAATCTTTTGGTATAATATATTGAAGTAAGTTATCCTGATCTACAACCTCTTCAGACTTCGAAGCACTATAACCAACCGCTTGCATATTCAAACGTTTTGATATATGGCGTTCTATACCATCAAAAGCACCACCTGCAATAAATAATATATTTTCGGTATTAACTTCTATAAACTTTTGGTCTGGATGCTTACGTCCTCCTTTTGGTGGCACGTTAACAACGGTACCTTCCAAAAGTTTTAGTAAAGCTTGTTGCACACCTTCACCAGAAACATCTCGGGTAATAGATGGGTTATCGCTTTTACGTGCAATTTTATCAATCTCATCAATAAAAACGATGCCTTTTTCAGCCTTTTCTAAATTATAATCAGCGGCTTGTAATAAACGGGTTAAGATACTTTCTACGTCTTCACCAACATAACCTGCCTCTGTTAAAACCGTAGCATCTACTATTGCCAAAGGCACATTAAGCATTCTGGCTATTGTTTTTGCAACTAAGGTTTTACCTGTTCCGGTTTGACCAACCATAATGATATTACTTTTTTGTATTTCAATATCATCTTTGGTTACAGGTTGCAATAAACGTTTATAATGGTTGTATACGGCCACAGACATCACTTTTTTGGTCATGTTTTGCCCTATAATATATTCGTCTAAAAAAGCTTTAATTTGTTGTGGTTTGCGTAGTTTTAGTTCTGCAGTTAAATCGCTACTATCATTTTGTTTCGATTCTTCTAATACAATACCATGTGCTTGCTCTATACATCTGTCGCATATATGAGCATCTAATCCTGCTATTAATAAATTCGTTTCTGGTTTTTTACGACCACAAAACGAACATTCCAATTCTTCTTTTGCCATTAATCTTTATGTTTTTCAAAGAGAAATTATTATAAATACCTCTATAACAATTCTTTAAAATTACGAAATTTTATTTAATTACGTGCTAAAATTTCATCAATCATACCGTATTCTTTAGCTTTATCGGCTTTCATCCAGTAATCTCTATCACTATCATTATATACTTTGTCGTAATCTTGCCCTGTGTGCTTACTTATAATTTTATAAAGTTCTTCTTTTAAAATTAATATCTCTCTTGCAGTAATTTCAATATCACTTGCTTGTCCTTGCGCACCACCTAAGGGTTGGTGAATCATCACACGGGAATGTGTTAAACCACTACGTTTCCCTTTAGTGCCCGCACATAATAACACAGCACCCATAGAAGCTGCCATACCTGTACAAATAGTGGCAACATCTGGTTTTATAAACTGCATGGTATCGTAAATCCCTAAACCGGCATACACACTTCCTCCAGGAGAATTAATATAAATTTGGATATCTTTAGAGGAGTCTGTACTTTCCAAAAAAAGTAGTTGTGCTTGTATGATGTTTGCTACTTGGTCGTTAATGGCTGTTCCCATAAAAATGATACGATCCATCATTAAACGAGAAAACACATCAAAAATAGCGATATTCATTTGGCGTTCTTCAATAATATTTGGGGTTAAGCTTGTTGGATACATGCTACTGATGATTTTATTGTAGTATGTACTGCTTATTCCTTGATCTTTTATCGCGAATTTTTCAAATTCTTTTGCGTAATCCATAATTGTTTCTTGTTGTTGTTTTAGGTTAAATCCTTAATTATCAATTGAGTGATTTAAAAAAGACCATTTAAAAACTTTTTTAATCTTTTGAAGCTAAATGTACTCAACAAATTAGGCGCTATAATTAACCAATTATAGCGCCTAAATATAATGAATTATTCTGTAAAGGCACAGGATTATTTATCGCCGTACACTTCCTTTACGAAATTTTCGTAACTTAATTCTTTTACTTTAAGATTTGCTTTTTCTTTGTAAAGAGTCAATAATTTTTGACTAATCAATTGCTCAGAAATACGACGCGCCTCTTCTTGATTTGATAAAATACGTGCAGCTATATCATCCAATTCCTTGTCAGAAGGATTCATTTGTCCAAACTGTGCCATTTGCGCTTTTATCATTTCTCTTGAATGATTTCTAATATCATCCATAGTTACTTGAATATTGTTATCTGTAATTAACTTACCTTCAATTAATTGGTAACGCAAGCTTTTTTCAGACTTCTCATATTCTTCTTTAGCTTGGTCGCTATCCAATGGTTGCTCGCCAGCTGTTTGCATCCATTTCTGTAAAAACTCTGCAGGTAAATCGAACTTGGTGTTTTCAACCAAATACTCGGTAACATCATTTAAAAGTTTTTGGTCTGCTTGTTGCGCAAATTGCTTTTCAGCGTCTTCCTTAATTTTATCTTTTAATTCTGTAACCGATTTAACAACATCTTTACCAAATAATTTATCAAATAATTCTTGGTCTAAGTCTGCCAATTCACGAGTATTGATTTCAGAAATTGTAAATGTTACTTCAATATCCAAACCATGTACATCATCATGACCTAATTTTAATGCGTGCATTAATTCATGCTCATCATCATAAAGACCTTTGGTTTGCAATGTAATAACATCACCAACTTTAGCTCCAATAAATAGTTTTTCAGTCGCTTCTCCTTTAAATTTATCTAAAGTTAAAGTTACTTTATTTTCTATGTCGCGTTCCTCATTTTTATAAACACCCGTAATTTCGCTATCTTTTGCTACTGAAGATTGAGAAATTAATTTGCCATATTGCTTTTGAATACGCTCTACTTGTTCGTCAATCATTTTATCATCGGCAATAATATGGTATTGCGTGATAGCGTCTTTCGCTTTTAAGTCAACTTCAAATTCTGGAGCTAAACCTAATTCAAATTCAAATGAAAGTGTATCAGCATCCCAGTTAATGGCATCTTGAGGCTTAGGTAGCGGTTGCCCTAAAACATCTAACTTTTCTTCAGTAAGATATTTGTTTAATGCATCTTGCAACAACTTATTCACTTCATCAACCAACACTGCTTTTCCGTATTGCTTTTTAACCATACCCATTGGTACTTGGCCTTTTCTAAAACCTGGAATGTTTGCTGTTTTACGGTAATCTGTTAAGATTTTTTCAACTTTAGCGCTATAATCTTCTTTAGCGATATCTACTTTTACTACAGCATTTAATGCATCAACGTTTTCTCTTGTAATATTCATTTTAAATGATATAAAGCCTTTTAATAGGCATTTAACAAATACTATTTATTTTTAAACCGAATTTATTTAATTAAAATCGGGTTGCAAAAATATAACATTTTTACAACCCGACAAAGTTTTTAACAGCTTGATTTAAAGCGGTTTTTTATCTTCATTTAAAAGTGAATACAGAAAAGATTGGAGTACGGAAAGCAGAATACTAAATAGAATGGCTGTCCAAATACTGCTTACTGAAAAACCATCTATTAATTTATCGGCCAATAGTATAATTAAAGCATTGATTACCAAAAGGAATAAGCCCAACGTTACAACAGTAATTGGCAAGGTTAAAATTATTAGGATGGGTTTTACAAATACATTTAGAACTGCCAAAACTATGGCTACGATGATAGAGGTTACGTAAACATCTCCGGACAATGTAACTCCAGGCAAAAAATATGCTAGAATAAATACGGCAAAGGCGGTTAACAGAAGTCTTAAAATTAAACTCATAATGTTTCGTTTTTAATAAAAATACTAAAAAAATTATTTAACAAATACCATAACAGCATCAAAAAAGTCTTTTGGGTTTTCGGCATGCAACCAATGCCCAGCATTAGAAATGGTAATAATTTTGGCTTTTGGAAAGTGGTTTGTAATAATACGTTCATCCTCAACCCCTATATATTCTGAACGGTCGCCACGTAAAAATAGCGTATCTTTTTCAAAAGTTGCTTGTGGTGGTAAGGGTTCGCCCACTTCGGCTACTTCTTCTTTTAAAACTTCCAAGTTCATTCGTAATGCCAATGTTCCTTTTTCAATCCAATAGAGGTTTTTCAGTAAAAATTGACGGGTTCCCACATCAGAAATATAACCGCTTAAAATTTTATCGGCTTCACCCCTGCTTTTTATAACATCAAAATTTAAAGCACTTAATCCATTTAAAATGCCATCGTGATGCACGGGATAGAACCGTGGCGATATATCGGCTATTATTAATTTTGAAACCATTTCTGGGTATTTAGAAGCAAATAACATAGCAGTTTTACCGCCCATAGAATGCCCTAGCAACACCATGTTTTCTAGTTGATGCGTTTCACAATAATGCTTTAAATCTTCAACTAAAACTTCATAACTAAATTCATTATCATGAAAACTATGGCCATGGTTGCGTTGATCTACCAAATGTACTTGAAAATTTTCCTCGCTAAATTGAATCCCGAGTGTTTTCCAGTTATCACTCATTCCTAAAAAACCATGTAGAATAACAAAAGGTTGGCCTTCGCCTAAAATATTTGAATGTAAAAGCATTTTTGATTTACGATTTATGATTAACGATTAACGAGTTATGAGTTAGAATTTACGATTTTGAAACTTTGAACTTAAAACATTGAACTTGAAACTTTGAACTACTTAAGTTTACGAAGATACATTTGGATAACGTTTTCAATCCCTAAATACAAACTTTCGGCTATTAAGGCATGACCTATGGAAACTTCCAATAAATTAGGAATGTTCTCCTTAAAAAATCGGATATTATCTAACGACAAATCATGGCCCGCATTAACGCCCAAACCTAAATCATTGGCCAATGTAGCGCTTTCAGCATAGGGTTTTATGGCGTTTTCATCACCTAAACCGTATTGGTGCGCAAAAGCTTCGGTATAAAGTTCAATTCTATCGGTTCCGGTGGCTTTGGCACCTTCAATTTGCTTTAAAATGGGATCTACAAAAATAGAGGTTCTTATTCCATTATTCTGAAATTCCTTAATCACATCTACCAAAAAATCTTTGTTTTTAATGGTATCCCAACCCGCGTTGCTGGTAATAGCATCTTCGGCATCTGGCACTAAAGTTACCTGTGTTGGTTTCACTTGTAAAACCAGATCTAAAAACGATTTCACAGGATTTCCTTCAATATTATATTCGGTATAAACAATAGGTTTTAAATCGCGCGCATCTTGGTAACGGATGTGGCGCTCGTCGGGTCTCGGGTGTATGGTTACACCTTCAGCACCAAAACGTTGCACATCTTTTGCAAATTGCACCACATTAGGCACATCGCCTCCTCTAGAATTCCTTAAAGTTGCTATCTTGTTAATATTTACACTTAACTTTGTCATGTATCACTGTTTTAAAAAACAAAAATACAAAGTAGAACAGGCTTAAATGCTTTTTTTTTGATTAATTTGCATAGATATAAATTGGATAATGAGACTATCAGAATTTATAATTAACGATATAAAGCCATTAAATAGCAAAAGCAAAATCAGCGATTTGCAACATCTATTTAATCAGTTAACCTATTCGCACGTCCCTATACAAGACGACAACAAAATATATTTAGGATGCTTTTCCGAAACCGATGCCCATTGTTTTGAAAGCGACAAAACTGTTGATGATTACAAATATTCCATTGAAAGTTTTTTTGTGCGCGACTCTACGCTTTGGCTGGATGTTTTAGAAGCGTTTGCTGTAAACTCCGCTAATATTATGCCCGTTTTAAACGACCAAAATGTGTATTTGGGTTATTATGAATTGAAAGAGGTAATTAGCTTATTTAGCGAATCGCCCTTTTTCTCTGAGCCCGGAGGCATTTTAGTAATTGAAAAAGGTATAAATGATTATTCCTTTAGTGAAATTAGCCAGATTGTAGAATCTAACAACGGAAAATTACTTGGTGCTTTTGTATCTAAAATGAAACCCGATTTGGTTCAAGTCACCCTAAAAATAGGCAGTACGGGGTTAAATGGCATTATTCAAACCTTTAGAAGGTACAGCTATCAAATTGTATCTGGACATGAAGAGGACAGTTATTTAGAAAGTTTGAAAGAACGATCGGATTATTTAAACAAATATTTAAACATATAAGCATGAAGGTTGCCGTTTTTGGACGATTTTACAACAAAACCACTACAACATCGGTAGAACGGTTATTTGATTATTTATTAAAGAAAAATGCCGATGCTTATATTGAATCCGAGTTTTTCAACCTTATAAAAAAGGAAGCTCCAAATTTTGACGATTACAAATCTTTTAAAACTTTCGACACCTTAGATAAATCGTTTGATTTTTTAGTTAGTGTTGGTGGCGATGGCACCATTTTACGCGCCATTATTTTTGTAAAAGACATGGGCATCCCCATTGTAGGCATCAATACAGGGCGTTTAGGTTTTTTAGCAACCATACAAGTAGATGAAATAGAAAATGCCATTCAAAACATCATCGATGGCAAATATAAAATATCCGAACGTAGTTTACTGTCCATTGAAACATCTCCTGAAAACGAGGATGTAAAATCTTTAAATTTCGCATTGAACGAAATTGCAGTTAGCCGAAAAAACACCACCTCTATGATTACCGTAGAAACACATTTAAACGGGGAGTATTTAACATCGTATTGGAGTGATGGCTTGATTGTTTCAACACCAACAGGCTCAACAGGTTACTCATTAAGTTGTGGTGGTCCCGTAATAACACCAGACACCAATAGTTTTGTTTTAGCACCTATTGCACCACATAATTTAAGTGCACGCCCACTTATTATTCCAGATTCAACCGAAATTCAATTAAGGGTTGAAGGGCGTGAAGAAAGCCATTTAATATCCTTAGATTCTAGAATTGCCACCTTAGAGAATGGCACCATCATTAAAATAAAAAAAGCCGATTTTAAAATTAAAATGATCGACTTACTGAATGAAAGCTTTTTAGACACGCTTCGAAAAAAACTGCTTTGGGGAGAAGATAAGCGCAATTAAACAATAATTTCATATAAATACTGTTTTACACTAATACAATTTAGCTCAAATTGCATTAGGCTAATCTTATTTATTATATTTGCAAACTTTTGAACATTTATGAGGCATTTAACCATATTAATATTAAGCATCTTAACCATTCAATTTAGCCATTCTCAAATTAACGAATTAGGTGTATTTGTAGGAGGCAGTAATTTTGTAGGAGATGTTGGTGCTACAGATTTTATTAACCCCAACACTCCAACGCTTGGCATTCTGTATAAATGGAACAGAAGCCCCAGACATGCTTGGAGAGTTTCATTATTGTACTCCGATTTAAAAGCATATGATAGCAAGTCGGATGATCCACGTCGTATAGAAAGAGATTATTCTTTTGACTCCAATCTCTTAGAAATTTCTGCGGGTATGGAATTCACTTTTATGGATTTCAACTTACATTCTGGCCATACCATTGGAACACCCTATTTATTTGCAGGACTATCTGCCGCCCGTCATCAAAATTATTATTACTTTAATGGCAATCAAACCGCCGAAAACACTTATGGCTGGGCATTCGGAATCCCTATGGCTTTGGGTTATAAAACAAATTTTTTAGGGAATATCATTTTAGGCGTTGAAGTTGGTGCGCGCTATACGTTTTCAGATGCTATTGATGGTAATTTACCAAATGAAGCAAACCATCAACAATACCGATTTGGTAACATAAATAATAACGACTGGTATGTATTTTCAGGCATTACCTTAACCTATACATTTGGAGAAAAACCATGTTATTGTGTAAATTAAAATGGATTTAAAGGAAGAAGTATTAAGCAAAAACTTACCAAAACACATTGCCATTATCATGGATGGTAATGGGCGTTGGGCAAAACAACAGGGCATGATGCGGGCTTTTGGTCATGAAAATGGCACAAAATCGGTAAGAAAAACCGTTGAAGCCTGTGCTGAACTTGGTGTTGAAAACCTAACGCTTTACGCATTTTCTACCGAAAACTGGAACCGACCAAAGCTTGAAGTACAAACTCTCATGAAACTTTTGGTTTCTTCACTAAAAAAAGAAATTAAAACCCTGCAAGACAACAATATAAAACTCTCTGCTATAGGTAATTTAAACACCTTGCCTAAAAAAGTTTTTAAAGAACTTCACGAAGTTATAGAACAAACTAAAAACAATACCCGAATGACTTTAACCTTAGCTTTAAGCTATGGTTCTCGCGAAGAATTGCTAAATACTGTTAAAGAGATTAGTATTAAAGTTAAAAATAATATAATTTCGCTCGAAAAAATTGATGAATCAATTATTAATGAGCATCTTTACACGCGAAATTTACCAGATGTAGATTTGCTTATCAGAACCAGTGGAGAACAACGAATAAGCAACTTTTTGCTTTGGCAAATTGCTTATGCCGAATTGTATTTTACTAGCGTATTATGGCCAGATTTTACAAAGCAACATTTGTATGAAGCTATTATTGAATATCAAAAAAGAGAACGACGATTTGGGAAAACAAGTGAACAACTTAGCTAATATTTTATCTTTGACAACATTTTTAAAACACACTATTGCAGCATTACTTTTAATAAGTAGCATTAGTATTCAAGCACAAGATTTACCATATAGCAACGGTAAAAAATACATTTTAGGAGAAGTTACTGTTTCTGGAAACACCTCGTTTAGCGAACAAACCATTATTACTTACTCGGGTTTAAGCAAAGGAAAAGAAATGTCTATCCCTGGAGAAGACATTGGCAATGCCATTAAAAAGCTTTGGAATTCAAAATTATTTAACGATATCGAGATCTACATTACCAAAATTGAAGGTAATGTTGCCCATTTGGAAATTAGGTTGTCCGATCTTCCTCAACTTAACGAATTAAAAATTAATGGTGTAAAAAAAGGCAAACACGAAGGTATCATTAAAGACACCAAATTAAATAAAGGTGTAAAAGTTACCGAAAACCTAATTACTACCACAAAAAATTTCCTTAATAAAAAATACAAAAAAGAAGGTTACTTAAACTCTAAAGTACATATTAATACTATTGAAGTTAAAGATTCTACACCAACAGCCAGAGTTAATATGGTACTTAATATTGACAAAGGAGAAAAAGTAAAAATAAAAGACATTGTGTTTAGTGGTAACGAGATATTAAGTGATAAATATCTGCGTAGAAGCATGAAAGGCACTAAAAAAATAAACCGTATCCGTATATTGAAACGCTCTAAATTTATAGATTCGGCTTACCAAGCAGATTTAGGTCATATTGTAGAAACGTACAAAGAGAATGGTTATAGAGATGCCCGTATTTTATCGGATAGCATTGTTTATAACGACAACAAAACCATCTCTTTACATATAGCTGTTCACGAAGGTACACAATATACCTTTGGAGACATTACATTTATTGGCAACACAGTTTACAGCAACGAATATTTAAGCAGAATGTTGCGCATCAATAAAGGAGATACGTATAATGGAGTTTTGTTACAAAAACGCATTGAAGACAAAAGTAAACCAGATGCTTTTGACATAACGAATGAATACCAAAACCATGGCTATTTATTTTCAAGTATCAGTCCAGTTGAGGTAAGCGCTGCCAATAATGTTATAGACATGGAAATTAGAATAGCCGAAGGGAAACCTGCATATTTTAACGACGTGTCCGTAGTTGGTAACGATAAAACAAACGATCACGTTATATACCGCGAAATAAGAACGCGCCCAGGGCAATTATACAGTAAAGCCAATGTAGTGCGTACCGTTAGGGAGTTGGGACAATTAGGATTTTTTGATGCACAGGAAATATCACCAAACTTCAACAATCCAAACCCAAATGAAGGTACTATCGATATGGAATACTCGGTAAAAGAAACTGGGTCTAGCCAAATTGAATTACAAGGTGGTTACGGTGGTGGCGGTTTTATTGGAACTTTAGGACTATCGTTCAATAACTTTTCCATTAAAGATATTTTCAAAAAAGATGCTTACAAACCAATCCCAATGGGTGATGGCCAAAAATTAGCATTACGTTTACAAGCCAGTCGTTTTTACCAAACATACAGTTTCTCATTTTCTGAGCCTTGGTTAGGTGGAAAACGCCCTGTACAGTTTTCTACATCGTTATCGCATACCAAACAGTTTTTATACAATTATCAAACTGGAAATGCTGATAAAGACAAAAGTTTCAACATTACAGGTATCACTTTTGGTTTAGCAAAACGTTTACAGGTTCCAGATGATTATTTTGTACTATCGCAAGCCATTAGTTTCCAACGTTACGATTTAAATAACTATAACACTGGTTTATTTACATTTGGTAATGGTTATGCAAATAACTTATCGTACACCATTGGTTTAGGAAGAAACAACACCAGTGTAGATCCTATTTACCCAACAGCTGGTTCTAATTTTAATGTTACTGCTAAATTATCAATTCCTTACTCCTTGTTTGATGGTGTAGATTACAAAGCTTTGAGGGAAGAAAGAAATGGACTTACTAATACAGATGCAAGATCTGCTGTAATAGACCAACAGTTTTACAAATGGTTAGAATTTTATAAAGTAAAATTCAAAGGCGAATGGTATACCCAGATAGCAAAAGATTTAGTTTTAAAACCAACTACAGAATTCGGTTTCCTTGGTGCCTACAATAATGATAGAGGCGTTATTCCTTTCGAGCGTTACTTTCTTGGTGGCGATGGTTTAGGAACCTATAGTTTAGATGGTAGAGAAGCCATTGCTTTGCGTGGTTACCCAAACCAATCGTTATCCGATAACGATGGAGGTACTATTTACAATAAATTCTCTTTAGAACTTCGTTACCCTATCACATTAAAAGCTTCAGCAAAAATTTATGCCTTAGGCTTTTTAGAAGGTGGTGCATCCTATAATAACTTTAGAGATTACAACCCTTTTGATATTAAACGTTCAGCAGGTTTAGGTATTCGCATCTTTATGCCAGCGTTCGGATTGTTAGGAATCGACTTTGGTTATGGATTCGACCCTCTAGAAACTTTGGGTGAAACTACAAGTCATGGATGGGAAACTCATTTCATAATTGGGCAACAATTTTAATTTGGCACGATTTTTTCTAATAACACTTTAATGATTTGAATGCCAAATAAAATTTTTAAGATTATATTTCGTTAATTTTGAAATGAGCAAGCTAAAATTTTTATTTAATCTGAAAATGTTTAATTTGCGAGTTGCATCTGACAATTGAAAAATAACAAAATCAATCAGATGAAAATATAATTTTAAAAAAAATGGCAGAATCAAAAAACTATAGAAATATTTTATGCGAATTGCATCTGTCATATAAAAACGATAAACACAAACAGATGAAAAATAACGTTCTTTTTTTACTGACATTAGTTTTTATGGTATCCCTTTCGGCTCAGGCGCAACGTAGTGTACGAATTGGATATATAGATACCGAGTTTATTTTAGAGAATATTCCAGAATACCAAGAAGCCACCGCACAATTAAATGAAAAAGCTGGCAAATGGAAAAACGATATTGATGCGCAATTAAGCACCATTGAACAAAAACGAAAAGCCTTAAGCAATGAAAAAGCACTTTTAACCAAAGAACTTATTGATGAACGCGAAGAGGATATTGATTTTGAAGAAAAGGAAATTTTAGACTATCAGCAAAAGCGTTTTGGACCCAATGGCGATTTGTTCATTCAAAAAAGACAATTGATGCAACCCATTCAAGACCAAATTTTTGCAGCGGTTCAAGATATGGCAGCAACAAAACAGTACGATTTTATTTTTGATAAATCATCGGATGCTGTGATGCTTTATTCAGCAAAACAATTTGATTTAAGCGATCAAATAATACGAAGCATTACAAGAAGCGCCAAACGTACCCAAGCACAAAGCAAAGCGGAACGTAAGGCTGCCGAAAGTGAAGAACTAGTGCCAGAAATTAATTATGAACTAGAAGCGCGTGAAAAAGCATTGGAAGAGAAAAAAGCAGAACGTGAAAGTGCTGTTGAAAAACGCCGACAAGAAATTTTAGATGCCCGTGCAGCAAAAGTAAAGGAAGCTGAAGAGAAGCGTCAAAAAATATTGGAAGAACGCGAAAAAGCAAAACAAGATAAGTTGGATGAAAGAAAAACAACCAACGAACCAGAAGTAAAAGTAGAGGATACAGCGAAACCTGTTGAAACAAAAACTGAAGCATCAGCTCAAGTTGAAGAAGTAAAAACACAGGCGCAACTTATTGAAGAAAACAGACAAAAAAAATTAGCCGAAAGAGAAGCTAGAAAAAAAGAATTGGAAGAAAGAAAAAGGAAAATTCTTGAAGAACGCCAAAAGGCAAAAGACAGCATAAACAATTAAAACAATTATAACACATTAATACTATTTAAAAATGAAACAATTAAAAACCCTTTTATTAGCAACTGCATTATGTATTGGAACTGTTAGTTTCTCTAACGCCCAAAGCAAAATTGCTCATATAAATACCCAAGAATTAATTACGGCTATGCCAGAAATGAAAGAAGCCCAAAAGCAACTGGAAACCTTAAGCAAAACCTATCAAACAGACATGCAAAGTTCTTACACAGAATTTCAAACATTGTTAAAACAATACGAAGCAGAAGCTGCTACTAAAACTGAAGATGAAAATGCTAAAAGAGGTCAAGAAATTCAAGAAAAACAACAACGTATTCAACAATTTCAAGCAGACGCTCAAAAAGATTTACAGAAAAAAGAAATGGATTTGCTACAACCAATTACCGAAAAAGCAAAAGCTGCTATCTTAAAAGTTGGTAGAGCTCAAGGTTTTGATTATGTATTGGACGCTTCTCAAGGTGTTACTATTTTAGCTGATGGTAAAAACTTATTAGATGACGTTAAGAAAGAATTAGGCATCTAAATATTTAAATGAAATTCCAAAAGAGCAAAAAAAACCAAATTCCATAAATGCGCAAGCATTGTGAATTAAAAAATAAAATTACTAAAAGCTGTCTTTTACAAGGCAGCTTTTTTATTTTTGTTATGGTCCGTTCAAGCGCAGTCAAAAAACTTTAACCCTTTTAAATTAAAAACATCGCTTCTGCCCTATATAGGACCAACTAGTTAACCTAAAGCTTATGAGCAAACAACCTATTGGCATTTTCGATTCTGGAGTTGGTGGCACTTCTGTTTGGAAAGAAATTCATTTGCTATTGCCTAACGAAAACACCCTATATTTAGCCGATAGTGCCAATGCGCCTTATGGTTTAAAATCGAAACAAACCATTATAAACCTCAGCATTAAAAATGTAGAATACCTTATTAACCAAGGTTGCAAAATTATAGTAGTGGCTTGCAACACCGCTACTACCAATGCTATTTATGCACTAAGGGAAGTTTATAACATTCCCATTATAGGTATAGAGCCCGCTATAAAACCGGCAGCATTGAATACCCAAACAAAGGCGGTGGGTATTTTGGCTACCAAAGGAACACTGTCTAGCGAGTTGTTCCATAAAACAACCGATTTGTTTGCCAGCAACATTACCGTTATTGAACGTATAGGCGAAGGTATTGTAGAACTTATTGAAAGTGGCGATTTGTATTCTGATGCCATGAAAAACTTACTGAAACTGTATTTACAACCTATGATTGATGCCAATATCGATTATTTGGTGTTGGGCTGCACCCATTACCCCTATTTAATGCCTTTATTAATTGAATTGCTTCCAAACCATGTTAAAATTATAGATTCGGGCGAAGCAGTAGCAAGACAAACCAAAGCCATTTTAGAGAAAAACGATTTGTTAAACACAAGTGTAGCAAAAGGAAACTGCCAATTTTTTACAAACGGAAAAACCGAGGTTTTAGCATCGCTTTTAGATAATCATTTTAAGGTTGAATTTCTGAATTTTTAATTGAATCTAAAACAGTCGTAATTGGGCGTTCCCCTATCGGGTCGGGCTATCCATTGCAATCTTTTTAAAACACGTCATAGCGATGGTACGACGAAGCAATCTGCTAATAATCAGTTCTAATATAAATTTAGTTTTTTTATTTTTTTAAAAAGGATGCCGCTACAAATGCGTAGCATTCAGTTATAAATATTCAATGCAAAACTTCAAATGTAAACCCTTTTTCAGTAAAATATTCCAATACTTTTGGTAAAGCGAATTCCATATTTCTTGATGCTTTTACGCTATCATGAAATACAATAATACTACCATTTGTAGCATTTGAAGTCACATTTTTTAAGCAGGTTTCCTTACTTACATCTTTTTCCCAATCAAAAGAAAGCACGTCCCACATAATTATTTTATAACCCAACTCTAAAAGCGCCTTCCCTTGTTTGTGCGTAATTTGACCATAAGGAGGACGGAAGAGGTTTATGATTGACGATTGACGATTGACGAACTTGGAATTTGGAATTTGATTATTGATTGTCTTTTCAGCTTCAGCAATATTTTTAAGATACTCGGTTGCCTTTGTTTTCCATCCTTTTAAATGGTTTTGGGTGTGGTTGCCTATGGCATGTCCTTCATTTAAAATATTTTGGAAAATATCAGGATGCTTTTCCACATTGTTTCCAATGCAAAAAAAAGTAGCTTTAGCATTGTAAGCTTTTAAGGTATTTAAAACCCAGTTGGTAATTTCTGGTGTAGGGCCATCATCAAAAGTTAGGTAGATTACCTTATCATCCGTTGCGATGTCCCAAACATAGTTTGGGAACATCTTTTTGGCAACCAATGGTGTTTTTACAGGTACTAAGGTCATGCCTTACTCCGTTGTTAAATCAATACTGTCTGATGTTGGAAAATCTACTTCTGTATTGGGAACAAAATCCTCTTCTTCTGATTGATCTCCGTAAAAGTGTTTGAACAACATTAAGTTGTTGTTGAAAATATCACCTTCCGTTTCAGCAAAATCAAGGTCGTATTTCACTAAAACATTTATTAAGCCTTTATAGCGTTCAATATCGGTATAGATATCTTCAAACAAGCGTTCTTGGTCATCCTTTTTCAATTTGCTGTAGTAGTTCAAATTTTCCTGATATTTTTTTGCAACCTCTTTAAATAATTTTCGGGCCTTTTCCTTATTTCCTACTTCATAATAAGCACTGATATAAGGTTCTAAAAGCGTGTAATATCCAAAATATTCTACAGGCATGTTGGTCATAGCTATGTCTGCTATTTCTTCAGCTTTATCAAGTTTCTCTTCGGTAAGTAGCTGTTCGATTAATCGGGCTAAATTGCCTCTATACGTTATGGAGTTTTTACGTGTTTCTGGGTCGTGATATATATCTGGACTACCACTATTACCCCAATCCCATTTTTTAACTTTATTGTACATAAGTTCACTATCTACACGTCCCATATCAAAAGGGTTTGCTTTATCTACAGGCGTTTTTATTGGCACCAATTTGTAGCACATACCATCAAGCTGTAAATAGTCTTTCATCCAAATATAATCGTCGTCGCCAAAACTTCCGCCCGTGAAATAAATAGGTCGTTTCCAGTCATTATTAGCAACAATATCAAGCATTAATAACCTATTTTTGTATAGAGCACCACCAGTTACTTTTATGTCTATATAAGGCACAATTTTATCGGCATCTTTGGGTTTTACAATACCATATTTTAAAGCGTTTTCTTTATTTACCGGAATTCTTAAAAACTCTGTAGGTAAATAAGCGGCATTCAAATCTTGTGGTCTTGCTTGTGCAATATCGTAACCTTTTTGTTCTAAAATATATTTATACTTGGTTTTAGGGTTATTACTTGCAATGAAATCCAAAAACTGTTTTACTCGAAGTGTATCTTTAACAACTGGTTCTATGATAATATAGTCGTTGGTACCATACTTATATAAATCGTGTGTTAATTGAGATGGAATCGGGTCGCTTTCATAGGCTTTGCGCTTCATTTGGTCTATATACCAATCCGTTTGAAACAAGCTGGTATTTACCACACGCACATCGGTTCTATAACCTTCAATTTCTTGGGCATACCAAAGTGCAAACGTATCATTATCACCAATAGTGAATAAAATACCATCTTCTGCACAGGAATCCAAATACATTTTAGCCATAGATTTGGCAGTGTATTTATCAGATCTATCATGGTCGTCCCAATTATTAGCTGCTAAGATACCGGGAACCAATATTAAACAAACAACAGATAACACTGGTGCTAAAATTCTCGGTGCAAGGTATTTCTTCAATAGGTCGAATAAGGCATAAACTCCAAATCCAATCCAAAGTGCAAACACATAAAACGACCCTACTAATGAGTAATCGCGTTCGCGAGGTTCAAAAGGGCGTACATTGGTATACACTTGTATGGCTATCCCTGTAAAAAGGAAAAACACCAATAAAACCCAAAAAACGTTTTTGTTGATATTGAACAAAAAGAAAAAACCTATAAGCCCTAAAATAAGAGGCAACATATAGTAAGTGTTTCTTGCTTTGTTATTAAGCACATCACTTGGTAAATTATCTTGAGACAAGCCTAAAAGCTTTTCATCCAATGGTTTTATACCGGTTATCCAATTGCCATGGTTGTCATATTTCCCTTGAATATCATCTTGTCTTCCAGAGAAATTCCACATAAAATAACGCCAATACATAAACCCTAATTGATATTCAAACAAATATTTAACGTTACTTGCAAATGAAGGTGTTTCAATGTCAATATAATTTTTAAAACGCTTCAGGAAGTTGTTATAATCTTCATAATCTACAGCACCATTAGCTACATCATTTTTAAAATTAGCAATGGTAGTTCGCAAATCATTTTCCATTTGGTATTCGGGCTTTAGTTTAAAATCCAAATACCCCGAAAACATCATATAATTTTCGGCATGTTCTGCACTCCACATACGTGGTAAAAAAGAGGCGTGTTTATGGTTATAGTTTTGCTTTGCCTTTTTATAATCGTTTACAATAACGTATTTACCTTTAGCTTCGTCTTTTTCGTATTTAGGTTTATCGTCTACATAGGGTTCGTTTTCATCTAAATAAGCATATTGGTCTGTAAACTGAGGCCCATAAAACAAGTGCGTTTCAGGATACTGCTCTAAATTATAGTATGCCAATAATTCTCTCGCACTCGATGGGTTGTTTTCATTAACAACTACATTGGCATTGGCGCGTATAGGAAGCATTAACCAGGTTGAAAACCCAATAATAATAAAAGTGATACATAAAACACCTGTGTTAAGATGTACCATCCCTTTTTTACGTGTATAGTTTAATGAGTAATAAATAATGGCTACCAACAAAATACCCGCAATAATAGACCCCGAATTAAAAGGAAGCCCAATAGAATTGACAAAGAAGATTTCTGATATACTGAATATTTTAAGGATGCTAGGTGCTAATAATTTAAATATGAAAAGTAAAATTGCTACTGAAATAACATTCGCAATAATGAAGTTTTTAACGGTAATGGTTTTATAGTTTTTAAAGTAGTATATTAAACCAATAGCAGGTATGGTTAACAAACCCATAAAATGCACCCCAAAAGAAAGCCCAATAATAAACGCAATTAAGATAAGCCAACGGTTACCACGTGGTTTATGCATATCTTGTTCCCAACGAAGCCCAAGCCAAAACATAGCCGCCATAATTAAAGTAGCCATGGCATAAACCTCAGTTTCTACAGCGTTGAACCAAAACGAGTCGGTAAATGTGAAAGCTAAACTGCCTACAACACCGCTACCTAAAATAGCGATTGCTTTATCATTTGTTAATTCTTTTTTATTCCCAACCAGCTTTTTTAAAAGCAATGTTATGGTCCAAAACATGAAAAGAATGGTAAAAGCACTGGCTACAGCGCTCATCATATTCATCATATAACCAACTTGCGATGGTTCTAATGCAAACATAGAAAAGAAGGCACCAAGCATTTGGAACAAGGGTGCCCCAGGTGGATGCCCTACTTGTAATTTTGCCGAAGTTAAAATATATTCGCCAGCATCCCAGAAACTTACGGTGGGTTCTACTGTTAGTCCATAAGTGATAAACGCTATTAAAAAAGTGAACCATCCTAAAATGGTGTTCCATTTTTTAAAATTGAAATTGGTCATAAAAAGGGTATGTTTATTAACTGTGCGAATTTAACAATAAATATGTTATTGGGAATGTTTTTAAGTAAACGTTAAGTATTAGAAATTATTTTTCAAAAAAATGCTTGTGAAAATAAAACTTTGTATTAAATTTGCACCCTCAATTGCACATTGGCTTATGGTGTAACTGGCAACACGTCTGGTTTTGGTCCAGAAGAGTCTAGGTTCGAGCCCTAGTAAGCCAACAAAAATTGAATAAACCCTAACTTTAATATGTTAGGGTTTTATATTTTATGATAAAAACTTAATGGGGCGAGAAGTTTATACTGAGCACAGACGGAGTAAACACTAGTAAGCCAACTTAAATTGTAAAAATCCTGATTCTTTGTTCAGTCGGGATTTTTTTTATGCAATTTGGCGTTATCCTTATTATCAGTTTTCAGTCTCGGTTTACAGTCTCAGTCGCAGTATTCAGTAGTTCCCTGTCAGGTTGAGCGCAGTCGAAACCTCTTTTTTCAGTTGCAGTCGCAGTTTTCAGTTTTCCCTTTCAGGTTGAGCGCAGTCCAAACTCCAAAAAACCTTAATTCAAATTACGCTTCTGAATAAAAAACCGCTTCAAAAGTTCTGAAGCTTCCGTTTCCAAAACGCCACCTTGTATGGTGGTTTTAGGGTGCAACTTGGTGTTCAAATTAATACAACCACGCTCCAAATCTCTAGCGCCATATACAATTTTTGAAATCTGGCTCCAATACAAAGCACCTGCACACATTTGGCAAGGTTCTAGAGTAACATACAACGTGCAATCCTTTAAATATTTACCCCCTAAAAAATTAGACGCCGCTGTAACGGCTTGCATTTCGGCATGTGCCGTAACATCGGTAAGCATTTCGGTTAAATTATGCCCACGTGCTATCACTTTATTATCAATTACAATAACGGCACCTACGGGTATCTCGCCTTTTTCAAAAGCCATTTCTGCTTCTTGAAGGGCTTTTTTCATAAAATAGGTGTCATCAAAAGGTTGTATCATGATAGCAAAAATACAAATTCAATTTGTTTAAAATTCTTTCGGCAAGAAATTTGATGACACTTTTTAAATCTTTCCATTATGAAAAAATATTATGCTATTTCAATCCCCAAGCCATGTCATGAAGATTGGAACGCTATGTCTCCAAAGGAAAAAGGCAAATTCTGTAGCTCTTGTTCTAAAACAGTCATCGATTTCACTAAAATGAATACTAATGAAATTCAAGATTTTATTCATGAAAACAAAAACAATCGTATTTGTGGCCATTTCAAACAAACACAATTAGATAGCATTCATTTACATATTCCATCACAAATTCTAACGCAACAACAAAGTTTTCATAAATTATTTTTATTGGCTTTGTTAATTGTTATGGGAACAACCTTAATGAATTGTACCAACAAAAATGGAAACAAGCAAAAAATAGATAGTATTGAGGTGGTTGACAACAAAAACGACACCTTTATGGCTACATTTGGCGAACCTCTTGTAAGTGAAAAAGATTCCACCCCAAATAATACATGTAAAACTAATTCTTTGAAAACACCTAAAATTCCAGAATTAGAAGGCGAAGTCGAAATTATAGGTAATACCCTTTTAGAGGAGCCTATTGAAGAAAATTTGGTTTTTGGGATGATTGTTGAAACCCCTGCCGAATTCCAAAACACCCCTCAAAACTTATCAAATACAGAAAAACAAGCATATTTCTCTAAAGAGTTGTCAAAATTCATTACCGAAAACTTTAATACGTCGGTATGCATAGAATTAAAAGGAAGACAAATAATTCGAACCCAATTTAAAATTGATAAAAAAGGAAATATAACAGACATTAAAATTAGAGCGCCCCACATAAAACTAGAAGAAGAAGCCATTCGTGTGCTTAAACTTTTACCCCAATTTATTCCTGCAACCCAACGGAACAAACTTATAGACATGAATTATACAATCCCAATCGTTTTTCAAGCAGAAGAACAATAAAATCTGTACTTTTGCTTCGTGCAAAAAAGTCTTTTAAATACAATCCTTTCACCAAAAGAACTCCGTCTTTTAAACCAGAAAGACTTACCCCTACTGGCCCAAGAATTACGCGAGTTTATCATCAATATTGTCGCCACCAAAGAAGGCCATTTAGGTGCTAGTTTGGGCGTGGTAGAATTAACCATTGCACTGCATTATGTTTTTAACACCCCCGAAGACCAACTTATTTGGGATGTTGGCCATCAAGCCTACGGTCATAAAATTTTAACGGGCAGAAAAGATTTGTTCCATACCAACCGACAAATGGGTGGCATTAGTGGGTTCCCAAAACGCGATGAAAGTGTGTATGATGCTTTTGGTGTTGGGCATGCTTCTACTTCTATTTCGGCTGCGTTGGGAATGGCAATTGCGTCGCAATTAAAAGGCGATGTAAATAAACAACATATTGCCGTTATTGGCGATGCCAGTATTGCAGGAGGCATGGCGTTTGAAGGGTTAAATCACGCTGGCGTTACCGATGCTAATGTATTAATTATTTTAAATGATAATGCTATTGGTATCGACCCGAGCGTAGGTGCCTTAAAACAGTATTTAACTAATGTTAAAAAAGGTACACAACGGAAAAATAATATTATTGAAGCCTTAAATATTGATTATTCTGGACCTATTGATGGGCATGATATTGATAAAGTCATTTCAGAATTAAAGCGATTAAAAACGGTTAAAGGCCCTAAGTTTTTACATGTTATCACCACCAAAGGCAAAGGTTTAAAACAAGCCGAACAAGACCAAGTAAAGTACCACGCCCCTGGAAAATTTGATGCCGCTACGGGTGATCTTATTTCCAAAACACCTTCGGAATTTACCAAATACCAAGATGTTTTTGGGCACACCATTGTGGAACTTGCCCAGCAAAACAAACACATTGTAGGCATTACCCCTGCCATGCCAACAGGAAGCTCGTTAAAATACATGATGGAAACCATGCCGCATCGCGCTTTTGATGTGGGTATTGCCGAACAACATGCCGTTACCCTTGCCGCAGGTATGGCAACCCAAGGCTTGGTGCCGTTTTGCAATATATACTCCACGTTTTTACAACGCGCTTACGACCAAATCATACACGATGTGGCTTTACAAAAACTACCCGTTATTTTTTGTTTAGACCGTGCTGGTTTGGTGGGGGAAGATGGCGCCACCCACCATGGAGTTTTTGATATATCGTATTTAAGATGCATACCCAACCTCATCATATTTGCACCACGTAACGAGGTGGAACTGCGCAACATCATGTACACCGCGCAATTGGGGTTGCAGCAACCCATCGCCATTCGTTACCCACGAGGTACAGGCGTAACGGTTGATTGGAAACAGCCTTTTGAAAAAATTGACATAGGCAAAGGCGTTCAGTTAAAAGCAGGGAATAACCTTGCTATTTTGAGCATTGGTACTATGTCCAAAAATGTTACCGAAGCTATTTTAGATTTAGAAGTGTCGCATTACGATATGCGTTTTGTAAAACCTTTAGACGACACCCTACTTCATAACATCTTTAAAAAATACCAAACCATTGTAACGGTTGAAGACAATAGCATACAAGGTGGTTTTGGAAGCGCTATTTTAGAATTTGCCGCTACCCACAACTACAAAAACACCATAAAGGTTTTAGGGATTCCTGATACTTTTATTGAACATGGCAGTGTTACCGAACTGCAAAAAAGTGTTGGGTTGGATGTTCAAAGTTTATCAACTATGTTTAGTGGTCTTATTTAGCCAAGACACTTACTAAACCACTTAAAATTAATTGCATCTAGAAATTTATTTGATATGAAGTACTACGTCCATCACCTTCCACTTTAAACAGGTCCAATCGCCACCAATTATATAATATTTGCAGATTACAACACTTAATTGGCTCAGAAATAGCTAAAAGCATGAGCCGATTAACAAAAATAATTGGCTCATCATAAATTTTTTTAGGAATTATTTCAAAATAAACTTGCTTTTATAAAATTATAATCTAAAATTGATTTAAGAAACTATTGGGTTGGATGTTGAGGGTTTGTCTTTATTATAAACTTAATCATTAACCTATATCAACTTCGTGATTTACTTGGGTTATTCAGGTTAAAAATGTGTTACATTATTGAATAAACAAAATAATCAAATTAAAAACTCGAAATCAAAATGTTTTCATATATTTGGACAATATTTGTCTAAAACTATTTTGACCAATGATAACATTAGGTGATACTTTAAAATGTGCAAGAGAGGAAAAGGGTTTGATACTACGAAAAGTTGCGGCTGAAGTAGATATTGACCAATCTCTGATTAGTAAGTTTGAGAAAAATGAAAGGAAGCCGACAATGGAGCAAATCATAAGGCTTGCGAAGTTTTATAAACTTTCAGAAGGTGAGTTAATCATAAATTGGTACTCGGAAAAAATTGCAGATGAACTAAAATACACAGAATCAACTTCTGAAATACTAAAAGTAGCAGAAGAAAAAATTAATTATTACAAAGCTCAAGAAAATGGAAAATAAGAAAATGAAAGTTGCAGAATTATTTGCGGGAGTTGGAGGGTTTCGTCTTGGACTTGAAAAAAGTAACTATGAAGTTGTTTGGAGTAATCAATGGGAGCCTTCCACCAAAACGCAACACGCTTCAATGGTTTATGAAGCGCGTTTTGGAAAAGAAAACCACTCAAATGAAGATATAAATGAAGTTGTAGCAAGAAATGTAGAGGAAATTCCAGATCATGATTTATTGGTCGGCGGATTTCCCTGTCAAGACTATTCAGTTGCAACTACATTGCATAATTCAAAAGGGTTAAAAGGAAAAAAAGGTGTTTTATGGTGGTCGATTCACAAAATTCTAGAGAATAAAAAGATTAAACCAAAATATCTTTTTTTGGAGAATGTTGATAGACTTTTGAAATCACCAGCAAAACAAAGAGGACGTGATTTTGCTGTAATGTTGCAGAGCTTGAACGATTTAGGTTATGCTGTAGAATGGAGAGTTATCAATGCCGCAGAATATGGGATGCCACAAAGACGAAGAAGAATTTTCTTTATTGGTTATCATAAATCAACAGAGGTTTACAATAGACTTCAAAAATGTAATAAGATTAATTGGTTAACAAAAGAAGGAACTATAGCAAACGCCTTTCCAGTGTCTGAAACAAATTCAATTCAAGAAGTCGAGTTGAAAGGAGATTTAGTAGAACTAACCAAGAATTTCAATAAAACCGGAAAATTATCGCCTTTTAAAAATACAGGATTGCTTATTAATGGAAAGGTTTACACAACTAAAACAGAGCCAAATTATGATGGAGAAAAAATCGTTTTAGCTGATGTTTTACAGAATGGAGAAGTCCCTAAAGACTTTTTCATTGATGAAAAAGACAAAGACAAATGGGAATATTTAAAAGGCTCTAAAACCATTGAACGTGTTTCAAGTGAAGGACATAAATATAAATACTCAGAAGGCGGAATGATTTATCCTGATGCTTTAGATAATGCTTCAAGAACTATAATTACAGGAGAAGGTGGAAAATCGCCTTCAAGATTTAAGCACGTAGTTGCTTCCGATAGGGGCTTGAGAAGATTAACTCCAATCGAATTAGAAAGATTAAATATGTTTCCAGACAATCACACAAAACTTCTCGGGATAACGGACACAAAACGAGCCTTTTTTATGGGAAATGCATTGGTAGTTGGAGTCATTGAGAAAATTGGAGTGGAACTATATAAACAGGTAAACCAATTTGAATATGCTTGATATCAATTCAGCAGAATCAATTATTGAATTTGCTAAAAAACTAAAAAATCAAACTTTACGACAAGCCTGTGGTATTGAAATTGAAAAACACGGTTATAAGGGAAAAGGGAATTTTGGTCAAATATTAGAGAAATTCTATTTTGGCTATGAGCCTAATTCAGATTCAGAACCTGATTTTAAAGAAGCAGGAATTGAACTAAAAACCAGTCCATTAAAGACTTTAAAAAATGGTGAATTCCGCTCAAAAGAAAGATTGGTTTTAAATATCATAAACTATTTAGAAGTTCATAAAGAAGAGTTCGAAACAAGTTCATTTTGGAAGAAAAATGCACATTTATTGCTGGTGTTTTATCTTCACGACAAAGATTTGGATTTACTTGATTACTTAATAAAATTAGTTGAAGGTTGGCAATACCCAAGTGAAGATTTAAAAATAATTAAGCACGATTGGGAATTAATCAATCAAAAAATAAAAAACGGAAAAGCACACGAATTATCTGAAGGGGATACATTTTATCTTGGAGCTTGCACAAAAGGGTCAACTGCCTTAAAATCCTTTAGAAATCAGCCTTTCAATTTAGAACAAGCTAAACAAAGAGCATATTCTTTAAAGCAAGGCTATGTAAATCATATAATTGCAAATATAGCTCAAGAAGAAACTGCTATTTATGGAAAAATAATTGAAAAGCCAGAAATTCTTGATGTAGTTGAGTCAATTGAAGATGTTGTTATTTCTAAATTCAAACCGTTTTATGGAAAATCAGCAGAACAAATTGAACAAGAATTAGGCTTGGAGTTAAACCAAAAAGCTAAAAGTTATTTCGCTAATCTTACAAATGCTATTCTTGGGCTCAAACTTGGGCAAAAAATTGAAGAATTTGAAAAAGCAGATATTCATGTAAAAACTATTCGACTTAAAGAAAACAACTTACCTAAAGAAGATATTTCATTTCCAACTTTTGAATATAAAGAATTGATTGATACAGATTGGGAAGATTCGGATTTCAAGAATATTTTGGAAAGTAAATTTTTCTTTGTCTTCTACCAATTTGACGGTCAAAAATTAATATTAAGAAAAGTGAAATTTTGGAATATGCCTTATTCAGATATAATTGAAGCTAAAAATATTTGGGAAGCAATGGTAAAGACTGTTTCAAATGGAGAAATCGTAAAAGAAGTAACGGAAAAAGGTGTAAGAAAAACATATTTCCCAAAGAAAACTGAAAACAGAGTAAGTCATGTTAGACCACACGCAAGAAATGCAGCAGATACCTATGGTTTACCTGTTGCAGATAAATTGACAGGATTGACTGAATACACAAAACATTGTTTTTGGCTAAATGCAAGTTATGTGAAAGACGAAATATATCTAAAATAAACCAAAACTTCAAATTATTCCCTAATTCCACATCAGAAATTATATTAATTCCTAGTAAAAACAAGTTAACAATGACCCTCAGAAAAGCCACAAAAAACGATATTTCAGCCATTGTGGAACTAATGGCAGATGATGACCTGGGAAAAAAACGTGAAAATTTCCAAACACCTTTGCCTAAACAATATCTCACTGCTTTTGAAAAAATAAATGCCGACACCAATCAAGAACTTATGGTTGTAGAAGATGAAAACCATGAGGTTATTGGCACGTTTCAGTTAACATTTATTCAATACCTATCTTATAGCGGTGGTATTAGGGCGCAAATTGAAAACGTTATGATTAGAAAAGACCAAAGAGGTTTGGGTATTGGAAAACGTATGTTTGAATGGGCCATAAACCGAGCCAAAGAACGCCATGCGCATGTACTACAACTAACATCGGACAAACAAAGACCGAGAGCCATTAAATTTTACGAAGATTTAGGTTTTGTTGCCAGTCATGAAGGGATGAAGTTGCATTTTAAATAAGGGATCGAGCTATTTTAGAAATAGCTCAAAAAAGTCAATTTTCAAACCTAAAACTTCAATGTATTACTGCATTTCTGCGTTAGCGATTGAAGCGATATCCTTTTTAAAACCTGATTACTAAAAGTTTGTTTGAACTAAAAAGTTGCAGATGGCTTCGTCCTGTGTCCTCGCCATGACGTTTTAAAAAGATTTAGCGTAAAGCGCGACCCTTCGGGTAACGCCCAAATTATAAATTCTTAAATTAGAGATTGCTTCGTTTTACTCGCCATGACGCACTAAAAACTAATCCCTTTTATTTTTTTATATTCCAATATGGCTTTGCTATCTGATAGTAACGAGATGTGATAACACACGCTTGAAAGTCTGTTGTATAAACTGGTATCGTTTGCTTTTATGGTTTTTGGCAAGCCTTTTAAAATGAGTTTGTCGTAGTTGGATGCAACGCCTTCAAAACTATTGTTAACGGCGTTGGTGTAGGTGTTTAATAGCGTGTTGATAACGCCGTAACCTGCAATTTCTTTGTCTATGACTTCGGTGGACTGGTAAATGTTTTCGATACTTATCTTAATAATGTCCTTTATTTGCGCATCGTATCTGCTTTTATCTAGCAAGGCACAATCGAAATGGCCACTTAAAATGGCTTCTTCGTGGGTCATGAAAATATCGACCGCCTCGTTAATAAGGCTGCCTATGGCCAAGGCTCGCAAATAGCCTATGCGGTCTTCTTTGGTGGAAAGTGCATAATAATTTTCGGGCTTGATGTTGTGGCGTATTATTTTAGAGAGGTACTCTAAAGCAAATTCCTCTTGGATGAGGCCTAGGTTGATGCCATCTTCAAAATCGATGATGGTGTAGCAAATATCATCAGCCGCTTCTACTAAAAAAGCGAGGGGATGGCGTGCGTAACTTAGGTGTTTATCGCTGCGTTTGAGTAAACCCAGTTCGTTGGCAATATCTTCATAGGCTTCTTTTTCACTTTGGAAAAACCCGTATTTTTTATCGGCTATATGGCTGGTTGGCTTTTTGGGCAACGATTCTTTTGGGTATTTGGTGAAGGCCCCTAAGGTGGCGTAACTTAAACGTAAACCGCCAATACGTCCTGCCCTACTTTCGGTTAAAATTTTAAAGCCGTTGGCATTGCCTTCAAAATCGCATAAATCTTGGTATTCTTTTTCGGTTAACTGGCTTTTATATTGGCTGCCTGCACCCGATTTAAAAAACTCGCCAATGGCTTTTTCACCAGAGTGCCCAAAAGGCGGATTGCCAATATCGTGCGCCAAAGCTGCTGCAGCAACTATAGCTCCAAAATCGTTGGCTTGGTAGCCGTGTACGTTTTGCAAATGCGGATGCTTTTCCAATAGTTTTTTACCAACCAAACGTCCCAAAGAACGCCCCACAACGCTTACTTCTAAACTGTGGGTTAAGCGGGTGTGAACAAAATCGGTTTCCGATAGGGGAATCACCTGGGTTTTATCTTGTAAACTTCTAAATTCTGATGAAAAAATAACACGATCGTAATCTACTTCAAAGCCCAAACGGGTTTCGTCCTGTTCTTTTCGTATGCGTTTATTGGTGTCGCCAAAGCGTTTTAAAGATAATAATTGTTCCCAGTTCATTGTGAAATTTTATGCTTGGGCAAGATAATAAAGAATTTCTTTAAACGTAGCATATTCTTTTATAAGGGAAAATTAAATGATCTTTTCTTAGCTGAATAAATGTTCTATGTCACACTGAGCTTGTTGACGTGGTACTTTATGTCTTCGACAAGCTCAGACTGACATTTTGGAACTAATTGGCTAACGTTCTACTTAAAGTAAAATGTTTCATAAAAAATCTGGTAACATTAAGGTAACATTTTAATAGCTGTTGTTTAATATTTAGATAACATACAATTTAAGCAGAATCGTTTTTTTTGCAGTGTATTTATAACAACACTATGAAACATTTAATTTACATCACTATTTTTCTTTTTACCACTTTATCCTTTGGGCAAAACACAGGTTTAATAGTTGGAAAAGTATTGGATAATGAGGTGAATGACGCACCATTAGTGTTAGCAAATGTTTCGGTAAAAGGAACTTCCTTAAACATAAACACCGATTTAACGGGCATGTTTGTTATTGAAAACCTAGAAGCTGGCGATTATACCTTGGTATGTAGTTTTGCTGGTTATGATACCAAAGAAATTAGCGTGCATGTAGATGCCCTACAACCTGCAGAGGTATCATTATCTTTGGCAGCAAGCACCATCTCATTAGGCGAGTTAGCACTTCTTACCGCTGTTGCCCAAAAAGATGATAAATCGAGTGCTTCTTTAAATTAATACAGCGTTTATTTTTTAAACCTCCTTCATTTAACCCCTTAGGTGTCATTATTTAAAAAGTTAATTTTATACTAATTGTCACATTGAGCGCAGTCGAAATGTTTCTGAAATAAAGTCTTCGACAAGCTCAGACTGACATTGAGGTGCTAATTGGTTTATTAGTTTCAAATAAAAAACGGATTTCATTTAAAATATATCTATCCCAAAAAAGGATGGATTTTTGGTTTTATGGCATTCTTGGTTTTGGGCAAACACCTTCCGTATTTACATAAACCCAATGTTAAATTAATGTTTAGAAATCAACGATTAGATAACATTAACATAACCCTTTTGTTACGGTTGTTTAACCTATTCATAACATCCTATTCATTTAGTGTTTCGTTCTTTGCACCAGATAAAAACTAAAGAATAAAATGAAAAATTTAACCCTATTGTTACTATTATTTACAGCAACAATTTCATATGGACAGAACACTGGTTCTGTGGTTGGTAAACTAACCGATAAAGAATACAATGATGAACCTTTAGCTTTCGCTAACGTATTAATAAAAGGAACCACTAAAGGAACTACTTCAGACATTGATGGTTTGTACAGTATTGAAAATTTAGAAGCGGGTTCATATACTGTAATATTTAGTTTTGTTGGTTACGAAACACAAGAAATACCTGTAACAATTGTAGCTAACAAAGTAACGGAAGTTAATGTTCCTATGGGAGCAAGTGCTGCATCTTTATCGGAAGTTATTATAACAACTACTGCTAAAAGAGAAAGTGAAACCGCTTTATTATTAGAGCAAAAGAAAGCGGTTGCTTTTAAAGCATCTATTGGTGCCGACGAGCTTTCTAGAAAAGGTGTTAGCGATGTTGCTACCGCTGTAACTAAAGTAAGTGGTATTTCTAAGCAAGAAGGTTCTGGTAGTATTTTTGTAAGAGGTTTAGGTGATAGATACAATATTACAACCTTAAATGGTTTACCATTACCATCTAACAACCCTTCAAACAAAAATATAGTTTTAGATATTTTTACTACCGATATTGTAGAATATGTAGGTATTAGTAAAACCTTTGAAGCTCAAAATTATGCCGATTTTGGAGGTGCTAATATTGACATTGTTTCTAAAAAATTCACGGGTGCTCCTTATATTGCTATTGGCGTTGGTTTAGGTGCTAACACAAATGTTTTAAAAGTAGATGATTTTTATTTACAAGATGGGCCATCATACTTTGGTTTCGATTCTGGAAAAGCTCCAAACAATCCGCTTTTACCTTATGATTATGGAACAAGTTGGGACAGACAAAATAGCAAAAACACCTTTAATAATAGTTACTCATTATCGGGTGGTAAAAAATTTAGCTTAGGTGATGAAAGTAATTTAAGTACTTTTATTACCGCATCCTTTGATGCTGAAAACAAATATGTAGAAGGTATTGATAGAGGTAACATTACGGCGCAAGGAACCATAAACTCCGACTTCTACAAAAAGTCGTACAAGCACAATACCAATACAACGGTAATGGGTTCTGCCGACTATAGAATAAACAGTGATAACTCATTATTGTTCACCTCTTTATTTTTAAATTCTAGTTCGCAAGATTATAGTGAGTACGAAGGTACCAATCAAAACTTTGATGGTGGTGCTTCTGGAGCTGGCGATATATCAGGTTTCATAAAACGTGGTACTTTTGATAAAACACAATTATTTGTAAATCAATTGTTAGGTAAACACGATTTTACAGAACAATGGGAAGCTAATTGGGCCGTTGGATACAGTATTTTAAATAATGTGATCCCAGACCGTATGCAAAACACCTTTGTTCCTGCGCGTGATGGATCAACAAACTACACATTCTTTACTGATTCCAGTATTCATAACCACCGTTATTTTCAAGATTTAGAAGAAAAAGAATTATCTGCAAATCTTTCTGTATCGTATAATTTCAACAAAAACGCGGAAGATGAATTTAATGGCAAAGTAACATTAGGATACTCTGGTAAAATGAAAGATATTAATTTCGATTCACAACAATACGGGTTCTTCCCAATTGCAAACAAAATTACATTTCCAGCAAGCGATATTCATAATGTAGACACCTCTTTAAATTCAACCAACTTCAATACATCTTTAGGTGATAGATCTACCTTTATTCCTCAATTATACACAGGTAATTTAGATGTACATGCCGTATTTGGAACCTTGCAATACAACCTAACCGAAAAACTTTCGGCCATAGTTGGTGCCAGATTTGAACAATTGGAACAAAACGTTCATTTTGAAACATCTTTAGTGCCTAGTGGAGACACTTCTAATTATGCACCTGTAAACTTTTTACCAAGTTTAACTGCAAAATATAAGTTAAACGACAATCAAAATTTAAAATTTGCATCCAGTAAAACCTACACATTACCTCAGTTTAAGGAAAAAGTAAAATTACTTTTCCAAGAAGTAACCCAAGATTATGAAGGTAACCCTAATTTATACGCATCTACCAATTACAACGCCGATTTAGGTTGGGAATATTTCCCGAGCAATGGCGAGTTAGTTTCGGTAACAGCATTTGGAAAGTTAATTCAAAACCCCATAAACGAAATGTTTACCAACTCTTCTTCAGGAAACATTACTTATGCCAATACTGGTGAAAAAGCGGTGGCTTTTGGTGTGGAACTAGAATTAAGAAAAAACATTTTTGACATTGAAAAAGACAACGATTTAAACGATAAATTATCTTTTGGATTCAATGGTTCATACATCAACCACAACCAAGATTTAGATCCTACTAAAGTATTTGAAGAAAATGGGTTTGGTGCTAACTTTACTTTTGATGAAGCAAAATTATCGGGAGCGTCTGATTTTTTAGCAAATGCCGACATTACATTTGTAAAAGAATTTGCTGAAAATAAAGACATAACCGCAACATTATCTTACGCTTACTTTTCAGATAAGTTAGCGGTAATTGGAACTCAAAGTAAAGGTAACATGGTTGATAAATCTATTAATAGATTAGATTTTGTGGTTAAATCCAATTTAACTAAAAACTTAAAATTAGGCCTATCGTTTAAAAACATATTAGACCCAACTTACAAACGTGTTTTAGAACAAAGCGAAGTGCCAGGAAGTACCACTCAAGATGTTTTAGTAAGCTCTTATAAAGTAGGTTCTAATTTTAAACTATCATTAGAATACAAGTTTTAAAAACATAACTTAACAATTAAAAAAAGGTGATTAACAATTAGTTAGTCACCTTTTTTATTTACAAAACAAGGTATGTAAATTTTATGTTAACTAATCTTGAGGTTCATTAAAAATACTTAACAAGAAGGTAATAAAGGCTTAACCAATTAAAAACAGTTTGTGGCTTTCTTTGCAGCATAAATCAAAACGAAAAAAAATATTTAAAATGAAAAAATCAATTTTAGCAATAGCGGTAATCGTAACACTTGCATTTACAAGTTGTACCGATGACAACAATCCATCAACTCCAAAAAGCACTTTCGAATTGAAGATCGATGACTTAAAAGGTGATATCACTGATGGCACAGTAACTTTAGATCCATCTCAAACTTACACTTTAACAGGTGCGTTAATAGTAAAATCTGGAGCTACTTTAACTATTCCTGCTGGAACAACTATAAAAACTAGCACAACTGCTCTTAATACCTCTCTATATATAGGTGTTGAAAGAGGCGCAACCATCAATATCAATGGTGAAGCTAATAACCCTGTAGTTATGACTTCTGGACAAGCGGCACCTAAAGAAAGTGATTGGGGCGGATTGGTAATTTGTGGTGATGCAAAAGTAAATACTGGAGATAATGGAACTTCTGAAGTAGGTGGTTTAAGTTTCGGAGGAAACAATAATGCCGATTCTTCTGGAAAAATCAACTTTTTAAGAATAGAATATACAGGAGCTAAGTTTTCATCAGACAAAGAATTTAACGGTGTTTCTTTCTTTGGTGTAGGTAGCGGAACAGAAGTATCAAACATTTATGCTTTTGAAAGTGGTGATGATGGTATCGAATTTTTTGGTGGTGCTGTAAACGCTTCTAACTTGGTTATTGTAAATGCATACGATGATTCTTTAGATTTTGCTGATGGCTACCAAGGTACTATTACCAATGTTTACATTTCAGGTGTATCTAAAGCTGGTATTGAAGGTTCTAACAATCAAGGAAATGATATTGCTACTCCAATGACCGATGCTAAATTAATAAATGTTTCTATTGTGAAGGGTGCTGATGCTAAGTTTACAGCTGGTGAACAAGCTATCAACTTTAAAGAAGGTGGTGGAAAACAAACTTACACTAACTTGTTTGTTTCTGGTATCGATACATTTGCCAAACTAGATACAGGTTCTGGTGCCACTGCTAGAATTGACGCTGGAGATTTTAAAGTTAACGGTAAAAACTTTGTAAGTACAAGTAACTTAACTACTGATTATGTTTCTACTGAAACTGGCGCTGGTAATGGAGCTACTTTACCTACTTGGGCTACTAAAATTTCTAAAAACAACTAATTTTCTTAGTAAAGAAAACATACAATACAAAAAAAGCATCCCGAAAAAGGGATGCTTTTTTAGTTTAGTTTAAAAAAAAATTACTTTATTGAATTTCAGATTCTTTTAAATTGGCTATAGCGTTATTGCTATAATCTACTTCCTTTACAGTTTCATTTGTATAATAAAACCATTTGCCGACTTTTTTACCATTATCATAATTTCCCGAAACAATTTTTTTGCCTGCTGTATCAAAACTTAACCACTCTCCTTGTAATTTACCATCTGCCGTATAAGTTCCAGTTTGACTTACAACGCCATTGTCGTGATAATAAACAACTTCAATTAAATTAGTGTCTTTGTTAAGTTTTAAATCTCTCTTTTGTTGCCCAAAAGAAACCACAGTAATTAAAAAGGCAAAAAACAAAATACATTTCTTCATAATTATGCGGGTTTTAACATTATATATCAAATATAGTCATTTGATAACCTTTAAACAACACTTAGGTAACATTAAATTAACATTAAAAATTTAATATATTGATTTTCAGAATATTACCAATGTTAAATTTAACATTGGTAATATTAATAATTAGTTAATATTAATATTACAATTAGCTAAAATTAAAGGTTGATATTCGCATTGTCTTAAGACATAACAATTAGTTTTTCATATAATCTATTAGTTTTTGTCGACTACATTATCATGATTTCTAATGAGCTGCCTTTGGCCAAGGCAGCTTTTTTTATTATTTTAAATTTAATTTTCAGGAAACATTTAGTTAACATTGGTTTTGGTTCTTTGCAGCGACAAAAACTAAAATAATAATGAAAAACTTAAAAGCAATTTTAATTGTTATTCTTGTTGCTACGCTTCAAATTAATGCACAAGATACTGCTACTCCTATTACTGAAACCCCTAAAAAAGAATGGTTCGAATCTTTTAAAATAAGAGGTTATGCCCAAGTAAGGTATAATGGCTTATTTCAAACAAACCCAGATTTGACCTGCGAACAATGTGACAAATCTTGGGGTGGTGATAGTCAATTTTTCTTCAGACGTATCCGATTGGTTTTTTACGGACAAATTCATCCAAGAGTATACTTCTACATTCAGCCTGATTTTGCAAATGCAACCGGTGGAAATCAACAATTTGGACAAATTCGTGATGCTTATTTTGACCTTGGTTTAGATGCCAAAAACGAATTTCGTTTCAGAATTGGACAAAGTAAAATTCCATTTGGTTTTGAAAACATGCAATCTAGCCAAAACAGGTTGCCACTAGACCGTAATGATGGTTTAAATAGTGCCGTAAAAAACGAACGTGATTTAGGGATCTTTTTTTATTGGGCACCTGAAGAAATAAGAAAGCGCTTTTCAATGCTTACCAGAGAAGGCTATAAAGGAACTGGAGATTATGGTGTTTTTGGATTGGGTATTTATAATGGCCAAACTGCTAACGTTGCCGATTTGAATGATAAAAAGCATGTGGTAGCCCGATTAACTTATCCATTTAAAATTGGTTCCCAAATTTTTGAACCAGGAATTCAAGCATACACAGGGCAACATACTATAGATCCTGATGATATATCAGATGGTGTTCAAACAAATGATGACAATACATATATAGACCAACGTGTAGGCTTTACAGCTGTTTTATATCCTAAGCCATTTGGTTTTCAAGCTGAATACAATTTTGGTAGAGGCCCTGAATTTAATAAAGAAACCCAAGCCATAAGTGTTGAGAAATTACATGGTGGTTATCTTCTATTAAATGCAAAATGCTCGATTAAAGACCAGTTAATCTATCCATTTACTCGAATTCAATATTACAATGGTGGCAAAAAACATGAATTAGATGCCAGAAGTTATGAAGTAAAAGAACTAGAATTAGGCGTGGAATGGCAACCTTATAAAAACTTTGAAGTTGTGGCTATGTACACCTTTTCAGATAGAACTTATGAAGATTTCATCAATCAAGACAATAACCAAACAGGAAGTTTGTTGCGATTACAATTTCAAGTGAACTTTTAATCCATTAACAATATCTCTTAGCTAAAGAATCAATATATTTAAAATATTATACTAAGTATTTACTGTTTGTGAAATTAAAAAATATAACAATTACGTAACTTAGCATCTTGAAATACATTAGATATTTGCAAACTTATTTTTTATTATGGACAATATTTACTTATTAATGATAGTTGCCCTAGCGGTATTAGCCATTGCCGATTTAGTGGTGGGTGTAAGCAACGATGCTGTTAACTTTTTAAATTCCGCTATTGGATCTAAGGCTATTTCATTTAAAACAATTATGATAGTTGCCAGTATTGGCGTTGCGCTAGGTGCTGTTTTTTCAAGTGGCATGATGGAGGTTGCTAGGTCTGGAATTTTCAACCCTCATGAATTCATGTTTAATGAAATCATGATTATTTTTATGGCGGTAATGATAACAGACATCCTGTTGTTAGACTTTTTTAATACCGTAGGGATGCCAACTTCTACTACAGTCTCTATAGTTTTCGAATTATTGGGAGCTTCTGTAGCCATGGCACTTATTAAAATAGGGCACAATGGTGGAAGTTTTTCTGATGTTGTTAACTACATAAACACTTCTAAAGCTACCGAAATCATTTTTGGCATCTTATTATCGGTGGTTATTGCCTTTTCTGTGGGTGCAGCGGTTCAATGGGTATCAAGGTTGTTATTATCATATAACTATGAAAAACAAGCCAATTGGGTTGGTGCCATTTTTGGTGGTATTGCCATTACATCTATTACCTATTTTATTTTTATGAAAGGTATAGGAGGAACAACCTATGCCAAACAAAGTTATGATATTATAGGCGGTTCTACCATTAAAGAATTTTTAAGCAATCAAGCACCTTTAATTATTTTTGTAAGTTTAATTTTATGGTCATTGCTTTCATATGCTTTAATCTCCTTTGCTAAATTAAATATATACAAAATTGTAATTATTATTGGAACGTTTGCTTTAGCGCTAGCATTCTCTGGAAACGATTTAGTTAACTTCATAGGTGTACCTATTGCTGGTTGGCAATCTTACACGGCTTGGGCTGGTTCAGGCGTATCTCCTGAAGCCTTTAGCATGGGCTTTCTTGCAGATAAAGTTCCTACTCCAACCTTTTTATTGGTTATAGCAGGTTTTGTGATGGTAGCTACTTTATGGCTTTCTAAAAAAGCAAAATCGGTAACCGAAACCGAAATCAATTTATCCAGAGAAGGTGATGGTAAAGAACGTTTTGAACCTAACTTTTTATCTCGTGGTTTTGTGAGGTTAGCTGTTGGAATTTCTGAAATGTCCTCTTATATCCTACCAAAAACTTGGCAAACTAAAATTGATAAACAGTTTGAAAAACCTGTAATTAATTTAGCAAAGTCCAAAACGCACGAATTACCGGCTTTCGATATGGTACGTGCTGCCGTAAACCTAATGGTTGCTGCTATCCTTATTTCGTTAGCAACCTCAATGAAACTGCCTTTATCAACCACATATGTAACATTTATGGTGGCGATGGGTTCCTCTTTAGCCGATAGAGCTTGGGGTGCTGAAAGTGCCGTTTACAGGGTTGCTGGTGTGTTAAATGTTATTGGTGGTTGGTTTTTTACTGCCATTATAGCCTTTGTTGCTGCTGCAATAATTGCGTACTTATTAAATTGGAACGTTGCCGTTATGGTACCTATTTTACTTTTGGTAGCTATCTTCCTATTGGTTAGAAACTATATAGCTCACAGAGAAAAATCGAAAGAAGCTAAAGCTGAAGATAGTTTAACAAAAGCTGAAAGTAGTTCTATCCAAGGTGTTATTCACGAAAGTGCCAACAATATTGCTAGTGTTGTAAAGCGTGGTAATAAAATATACACCAATGCCATCAATGGATTGGCAAAACAAGATTTAGCACTACTGAAAAAGAACAAAAAACAAATCGTGAAATTATCTAGTGAAGTAGATGAATTGCGCGATAATATTTTCTATTTCATTAAAAATTTAGATGAATCGAGTCTTGCAGCGAGTAACTTTTACATTCATGTATTGGGATACCTTCAAGACATGACTCAATCTTTAGAATATATTACTAAGGTTAGCCACAAACACGTTCAAAACAATCATAAAAAACTTAAATTCAACCAAATAAAAGAATTAAAGGAAGTTGATGAACGTTTTGAAACCTTCTTCAATAACACTCAAAAAGCTTTTGATTCTAGATCTTTTGAAGAAATTGGTATTATTTTAGGAAGAAAACAAGAGATTTTAGGTTTGGTAACTTCAAAAATCCAAAAACAAGTGGAACGTACCCGTACAGAAGAATCGAGCCCTAAAAACACAACCTTATATTTTAGTTTATTGTTGGAGACTAAAGATTTACTGAATGCTTCCATGAATCTTTTAGAAGAATATTATAACGCTCACGATAGTTCTGTTAAACCAGCAACTCCTGTGCAAGCGCCTGCCAAAACAGCAAAACCTGTTAAAACAGCAGAGCCTAAAGAACCTAAAATAGAGTCGCCATCAAGCGAAACATCAGACTCTTCAGAACCTAAAGAATAACCCCCATAAAGGTTAAATACAAAGCCATCTAAAACCTAGATGGCTTTGTTGTTTCTATAATTTATTTACTTTTGTATAAATTTAAATAATATACAATGATTACAGCAAATGAGTATTTTGATAGTAATGTAAAATCTTTAGGCTATACAACAGCTTCCGGAAATTCTACTTTAGGCGTTATGAACCCTGGCGAGTATGAATTTGGAACTTCTAAGCACGAAACCATGCGTGTTATTGAAGGTGAAATGACTGTTAAGTTACCTGGAAGCACCGAGTGGGTTACTTATAAAGCTGGTGAAGCTTACGAAATAGATGCTAACGAAAAATTTCAAGTTAAAGTATCTACACAAACATCATATTTATGTCAGTATAAATAAGAGTACTGATCTTATTCAAAACAAAAAAAGCACCTCAATCGAGGTGCTTTTTTATAACACTTAACTTAAAATTTCTTTCGAATACTATAAGTTCAAATTTGGGGCAAAATTATTAAGACCCGCACATTAAGCAATCGTCCCCCTCTGCTGCTTTAGCTTGGGCTATTAAAGCTTTCATTTCCTCGGCTGTCATAGGTTCAACCTCAGCTGCTTGCTTTTGTTTTGCAAATGTAGCGGCATTCTTTTCTGCTATATGTTTTTTCTGTTCTTGCTGTTCAGCCACATTGTTAACCTCAACCGTTTCTGCAACGGGTTCTTCCATTTTCGTGGTTTGCAAAGTAAACTTAATAGCATCTACAGCACTCTTAGTACGTAAATAGTACATACCAGTTTTTAAGCCACTTTTCCAAGCATAAAAGTGCATAGAGGTTAATTTAGCCATGGTTGCGCCTTCCATAAATAGGTTAAGCGACTGTGACTGATCGATAAAGTACCCACGTTGGCGACTCATATCAATAATGTCTTTCATACTTAGTTCCCAAACAGTTTTGTAAAGCTCTTTTATATCTTGTGGAATGATATCGATACCTTGTACCGAACCATTGGCTCTCATGATTTCTTGTTTTAAATTATCGTTCCATAAACCTAAATCTACTAAATCTTCCAATAAATGTTTATTAACGATGATAAACTCACCAGATAATACACGACGTGTGTATATGTTTGATGTATAAGGCTCAAAACACTCATTATTACCAAGAATTTGAGATGTGGAGGCTGTTGGCATTGGCGCCACTAAAAGCGAGTTACGTACACCGTGTTTCAATACTTGTTTACGTAATTTATCCCACTCCCACATGCCGCTTAATTCTTCATCTTTCAAGTTCCAAAGATTGTGTTGGAACTGGCCTTTGCTAATTGGAGAATCTTCATAAGTTTGGTATGGGCCATCGGCCTTAGCTTCTTCCATACTAGCGGTAACCGCAGCGAAATAAAGCGTTTCAAAAATATCTTGGTTTAATTTTTTTGCTTCATCACTTGTAAAAGGCATACGCAATTGAATGAACGTATCTGCCAACCCTTGCACCCCTAATCCAATAGGACGGTGGCGCATATTTGAGTTTTCAGCTTCTTTTACCGGATAGTAATTTCTATCAATAACACGGTTTAAGTTTTTGGTTACGCGTTTTGTGATACGGAACAATTCTTTATGGTCGAACTCACCATTTTTAACAAACATTGGTAACGCAATAGAAGCCAAATTACATACAGCAACTTCATCTGGCGATGTGTACTCTAATATTTCTGTACATAAGTTAGATGAACGGATGGTTCCTAAATTTTGTTGGTTTGATTTGCGGTTGGCCGCATCTTTATACAACATATAAGGTGTGCCGGTTTCAATTTGAGATTCTAATATTTTCTCCCAAAGTTCGCGGGCCTTTATGGTTTTTCTACCTTTATTTTCACTTTCGTACTTTAAATACAGGGCTTCAAACGCTTCACTATGCACCTCATCTAAACCTGGGCATTCGTTAGGGCACATGAGGGTCCATTTTCCATCTTCTTCAACACGTTTCATGAACAAATCTGAAATCCACATCGCATAAAACAAATCGCGTGCACGCATTTCTTCTTTACCATGGTTCTTCTTTAAATCTAAGAAATCCATAATATCAGCATGCCATGTTTCAATATACATAGCGAAACTTCCTTTACGCTTTCCGCCACCTTGGTCTACATAACGTGCCGTATCGTTAAATACTTTAAGCATGGGTACAATACCATTACTTGTTCCATTAGTGCCTGCAATATAACTTCCCGTAGCACGAATGTTATGAATTGCCAATCCAATACCACCTGCAGATTGCGATATTTTGGCTGTTTGTTTTAAGGTATCATATATACCATCAATACTATCATCTTTCATGGTTAACAAGAAACAAGATGACATTTGTGGTTTTGGTGTTCCTGAATTGAAAAGGGTTGGTGTAGCGTGTGTAAAATATTTTTTAGACATCAACTCATAGGTTTCAATAACCGAATCCAAATCGTCTAAATGAATACCAACGGCAACACGCATTAACATGTGCTGCGGACGTTCAGCTATTTTACCATCAAGTTTTAATAAATATGAACGCTCTAAGGTTTTAAACCCAAAATAATCATAACCAAAATCGCGGTTATAGATAATGTTTGAATCTAAAACATCTTTGTTTTTCATTATTACCTCATAAACATCATCAGCTAAAAGTGGTGCATTTTTGCCTGTTCTTGGGTTTACATAGGTGTAAAGGTCGTGCATAACCTCACTAAACGTCTTCTTCGTGTTTTTATGTAAGTTAGAAACAGAAATTCTAGCCGCTAGTTTTGCATAATCTGGATGCGTGGTTGTCATGGTTGCAGCAATTTCAGCAGCTAAATTATCAAGTTCGCTAGTGGTTACACCATCGTACAAGCCTTCAATTACACGCATAGTTACTTTTAATGGGTCTACCAATTCGTTTAACCCGTAACATAATTTACGCACCCTTGCGGTGATTTTGTCGAACATTACCTGTTCTTTTCTGCCGTCTCTTTTTACTACATACATACTTTACACTTTTTTTAAGTTCTTCTGATACACCTTCAGAAAAATGGTTAGTTGATTATTCCAAATACTGAACTAATTAACAATTAGTTTAATACTTAGTTGGTTTAGTTGGATTAATAAAATTTATTTGTTTTCTCATTTTACTGAAACCAGTTCAGCGAAAGGGCATGAGAACAACTCCTTTATTACTAATAGAAAGTTTATCTTTTGTTTGATTTCAATAATTAAAAATCGGCATCAAAAGTAAATTTATCTTTGTCTTCTTCTTTGTTAAGAACACCTGCTTTTTGGTATTCAGACACTCGTTTTTCAAAGAAATTGGTTTTTCCTTGCAACGAAATCATATCCATAAAATCGAATGGATTGGCGGTATTGTATTCTTTATCGCAACCTAGTTCAAACAACAATCTATCGGTTACAAACTCTAAATATTGAGACATTAATTTGGCATTCATACCAATTAAACTAGCTGGTAATGATTCGGTTATAAATTCACGCTCAATATCCAAGGCTTCAACCAAAATTTCTCTAATTCTAGCTTTTGGCACTTTGTTTACCAAATGTTTGTTGTGTAAGTGCACAGCAAAGTCGCAGTGTACACCTTCATCACGAGAAATCAATTCGTTTGAGAATGTTAATCCAGGCATTAAACCTCTTTTCTTTAACCAGAAAATAGAACAAAATGCTCCTGAAAAGAAAATACCCTCAACCGCTGCAAACGCAATTAAACGCTCTGCAAAACTTGGAGATTCAATCCATTTTAAAGCCCAATCCGCTTTTTTCTTAATAGCAGGAAAGTTCTCTAAAGCATTAAACAATAAGTCTTTTTCTTTTTCGTCTTTTACGTAAGTATCAATTAAAAGCGAGTAGGTTTCACTGTGGATGTTTTCCATCATAATTTGAAATCCATAAAAGAATTTCGCTTCACTATATTGTACTTCGCTTACAAAATTTTCAGCTAAATTTTCATTTACAATACCATCGCTCGCTGCAAAAAACGCTAAAATGTGTTTGATGAAATAACGCTCATCATCATTTAATTTGTTTTTCCAGTCGGTAAGGTCTTGATGTAAATCTATTTCTTCTGCAGTCCAAAAACTTGCCTCCGATTTTTTATACCATTCCCAAATATCATGATGTTCAATTGGAAAAATAACAAAACGATTTTTGTTTTGTTGTAAAATGGGTTCGATAGCCTGAGACATTGTTGTTTGTGTTTATAATTTATGTTAGACGAAAAATTTGTCAATTTTAGGAACAACAAAGATTCAAAAATCATGTTAAAAATGAAAGGTTTAGTTATAAACATTGTTAGGAAGTTTTTAACAATTACCAAAAACGCTTAGGATGAGAAGTTTACAAATTAAAAAGGTTAATAAATTGAAAAACAATTATTTGCGTTTTTTAAAAAACCAAAAAGTTTGCAGAAAAAATATAGTTTTTAAATTTTAAATCCCTTATTTTAAAGGTGTTTTAAGGGTTTTTTTAAGTTATAAATCTTTGTTAGCAACCTTTTCCAATTCGGCATACCAGTCGGCTCCAAATTTTCTAATCAAAGCTTCTTTTACAAATTTGTAAACAGGAATTTGCAATTCCTTTCCGAGGGTGCAAGCATCGTCGCAAATTTCCCATTTGTGGTAATTGACCGCAGAAAATTCGGTATAATCTTGTACTCTTATAGGATATAAATGGCAAGAAACAGGTTTTTTCCAAGAAATTTCACCTTGGTTATAAGCCTCTTCAATGGCACAAAGGGCCACTTTTTTTTCATCAAAAATAACATAGGCACAATCGGCACCATTAATTAAAGGAGTTTCTAAATCGCCATTTTCAGAAGTTACATATACCCCTTGGTCTTCTATGGCCTTGATGCCTTCCTTTCTTAAAAAAGGTTTCACTTTAGGATAAATTTCTTTTAAAATATCAGCTTCTTCTTTCTCTAAAGGCGCGCCGGCATCACCATCAATACAACAAGCACCTTTACATGCCGATAGATTGCACAAAAAATCCTTTTCTATAATCTCTTCTGAAACGATGGTTTTACCTAACTGAAACATATTCTTAATTATCTGATAAGGCGCAAAAATAACTAAACTTTAGCGTTTAATACCCTAAATATTGTGTACAATCCTATACTTTTGCAACAAAATATTAAAAGCACACACATGCAACTTAATTTTAAAGAGATATTTACTGCTTTTATGGTATTATTTGCCGTGGTTGATATTGTTGGCAATATTCCTATTATAATTGATTTACGGAAAAAAGTAGGCCATATTAATAGTAGAAAAGCTGCTATTATTTCTGGAGTTATCATGATATCATTTCTGTTTCTAGGAAATAGCATTTTAAAACTTATTGGTATTGATGTTAACTCGTTTGCCGTGGCCGGATCGTTTATTTTATTTTTTATTGCTTTAGAAATGATTTTAGGCATTACACTCTATAAACATGAAGAATACACTTCTGATACCGCTTCGGTATTTCCATTAGCTTTTCCACTTATTGCAGGTCCTGGTAGTTTAACAACCTTACTTTCATTAAGAGCTGAGTTTAAAATTGAAAACATTATAATTGCCATTGTTTTAAACGTAATTGTTATTTTTATTGTTTTAAAAACCTCTAAAACCATCGAGCGTTTTTTAGGAGCAAACGGTATTAGTATTGTTAGAAAAGTGTTTGGCGTGGTACTATTGGCCATTGCCGTTAAGCTGTTCGCCCATAATATTAAAGCATTATTTGAAATTATTTAATTTTTAAAAAATGAAAATCGCAACCATTGTAATTAGCGTATTGGCTCTAGCTCTTATCATCTTCAACGCTACTCAAATAAATTTTGATACGCCTTTTGAAGGTGAAAGCATGATAGCCCTAATAACTATTTTGGCAGCACTTTGCGCCATAGTAATGATGCAAATTTTAAGAATTTCTAAACGTATAGAAGCAAAAGTAAAAGGTCGTCGCTAATGTTTGATGCTTTAATAATAGGTGGTGGTGCCGCCGGACTACAATGCGCCTTAGTGTTAGGTTCTGCTAAAGGTAAGCCCTTTGCGGAAAACAAACATATTGGTATTATTGTGCACCAAAAAACATCGCATTTACAAACCGCTTTATTTAATAATGTGCTTGGTTTGGCTCCTGGAACAACGGGTGAATCTATTTTAAATAGCGGCAAAGCTCAACTAAAAACTTTATATCCACATGTTGAACACATTGAAAACGAAAAAGTTTTAGAGATTTCAAAGCATGAAGGTATTTTTACCGTTGAAACCAACAAACAAATTTACAAAGCCAAAATAGTGGTTGTTGCTGTGGGTTACACCAATTTAATGACTATTAAAGGTTTAGAAGCCTTTATTGAACCACACCCTAGAGCAACTATTGAAAAAGATCGTATTTGGCTGAAAAATACAGATCATTTGGTTGAAGACAACCTATATGTTGCTGGTTCACTTGCTGGTTGGCGCAGTCAGTTTGCTATTTGTGCTGGTAGTGGTGCCCATGTAGCGACTGATATTTTAACGCTTTGGAATGGTGGGAAGCATGTGAAGGTACATGATAAGATTGGCTGATAGAGCTTCAAAGTTGCAAATCGGAAAAACAAACTATTAACTTTGGCTAAAAATGTTTGGGAATGTCTTTACTTCCATGAAGCACCCTTACAATTCTAATATGTTTTTCTTGAATTCTGTAAAAATAAAACAGCACTTAACAGCTATATTTATTTACATTTATGTATTTGAGAAATACTGTAAAAAGGTAACATCACTAAATCTCAAAGTAAGATAAATATTTAGACTCTAAATATTACTTCTTACCTTTACTCAACTCCATAACCTCTTCAATCATAAGATCATGTTGATTGAATACTTCTTCAAAAGCACCTGCACCGTAAAGTTGGTCTGCCAAGGTTGCTTTTAAATATTGTTTCACTTCCTCATGGTAGGCCACAAAGGTTAATTTAGACTCCGTTCTTTTGTTCAAATACTCTTGGAAATCGTAAACCATAGCTTCGCTAACTTCAAATTTATCAATAAAATCCTGTCTTGAAATATCGCTATATGCTTTTCGGTTTTTATCTAAGGTTTCAAAAACAAAATAACCAATAAACCCACGACGCTGTAAAAACGTTAGTGTTTCATTTTGCATACCGCTATCGATAGGCACAAACACATCTGGAATAATACCACCACCGCCATATACAATTTTTCCTTTTGGAGTTTTATATTTTAAAGAATCGGCTACTTGAATTTTCTCTGGATCTAAAAGTTCGCCACTTTCAATTCTGGCAAAATACTCATCGTAATAATCTTTATTTCCTTTGCTGTATGGCCTTTGTATAGAGCGTCCTGTTGGCGTATAATACCTTGATACGGTTAAACGCACAGCACTACCATCGCCCAAATCCATTTCGCGTTGCACCAAACCTTTTCCGTAGGAACGACGCCCAATAATAATGCCCTTATCGTTATCTTGCAATGCACCCGCTACAATTTCACTTGCCGATGCCGAATTTTCATTTATCAATACATAAAGCTTACCTTTTTCAAAATCGCCTTTATCGGTCGCATAGCTTTTTTCAATATTACCACGTTTGTTTTTTGTAAATAGAATGAGTTTATCTTCTTCTAAAAATTCATCTGCAATTTCTTCGGCAATGCCTAAAAAACCACCTGGGTTATCACGTAAATCGAGGGTTAATTCTGTGGCGCCTAAATCCAATAATTTATTTAAACCGCTTTTAAACTCTTTATAGGTGGTTTCAGCAAAACGATTGATTTTTATATAGCCTAATTTATTGGTAAGCATATATGCTGCATCCACACTTTTTATGGGAATGTGGGAACGCTTTACTGAAAAATCAAGCAATTTTGACTCCCCTTTTCTAAATATCTTTAAGTTGACCCTGCTATTTAACGGTCCTTTAAGTTTTTTTACCAATTCGCCATCGTTCAATTTACTACCATATAGGATGTCTCCATCTGCCATGATAATGCGGTCTCCTCCTCTTATACCGGCTTTATCACTTGGACCTCCCGCTATGGCTCTTATCACTGCAATGGTATCGCGATATGGATAAAAACTAACGCCAATACCAACAAAATCGCCTTTCATATTTTCGGCAACACTTTCCATGTCTTCTTTAGGAATGTACACCGAATGCGGATCTAAATTATCTAAAATACCATTTACGGTAACATCTACGATGCTATCTGTATTCACATCATCAACATAATCGTAATCAATGTAATCTATAAGTCTGTTAAGTTTATCCTTTTTGCTGTTTTTTGAAAATAATTTATCAGGGACATCGCTAAAATTTAGCCTGCCTCCAATAAAAATGCCCGCAGCAATGGCTACGCCTATTATTAATGGTAAGTATTTTTTTTTGTATGCCATTAGGCTTCTAATTCTTCAATTTGTTTTAACTCGATTCCTGCTTTTTCTAAGAATTTCAATCCAGAATCATCTTTATATGCTTGATGAAACACCACTTTCACAATGCCTGCTTGATGGATGAGCTTGCTGCATTCTTTACATGGCGACATGGTAATATAAAGTGTAGCCCCTTTACACGATTGTGTTGATGCTGCCACTTTTAAAATAGCATTGGCCTCTGCATGTAGCACATACCATTTGGTATAGCCTTCATCGTCCTCACAAAAATTTTCAAAACCCGATGGCGTACCGTTGTAGCCATCTGATATTATCATTCTATCTTTTACAATGAGCGCTCCTACTTGGCGGCGTTTGCAATAGGATAATTTTCCCCATTCTTGTGCTATTCTTAAGTAGGCTTTATCGTATTTAAGCTGTTTTTTTTCTGGCATTAAATTTTTATAATTTTGGCGCTAAGATAATTAACGCAAATTACTATAACGAATATACTTGGTTCGTATTTTAATTACAACGCAAGTTCGTTAAAGTTTTATGAAAGTTTATAAATAACAACAGGTTTTATTTGAAAATTGGGTTTGCGTTAGGGATTGAAGCGGAAAGCCCACAGCGAGGTACGAGCGAGGACTTGCAGCGAAAAGCCCGACCCTTGTGGTAACGCCCAAATAAACAGATTGCTTCAGGTTGTTCGCAATGACGAATTAATCCAACTTCTCGGTCAATTTTTTAAAGGTTTTTTTAGGGTCTTTTCCTTCGTATAAAATATCATAAACCGCGTTTATAATAGGTAATTTGGTTTTACTTTTATTCTTTTCGTTAAGTAGATGGGCACTTTTGGTAGCGTAATATCCTTCGGCCACCATACTCATTTCCATTTGGGCAGATTTTACGGTGTAGCCTTTACCAATCATATTTCCAAACATGCGGTTTCTGGAAAATACCGAATAGCCCGTTACGAGTAAATCGCCCAAATACGCCGAGTTATTAATGTTACGTTTCATTTTGTGCATTTTCTTAATAAAACGTTTCATTTCACGAATGGAGTTGCTCATCAGTACACTTTGGAAATTATCGCCATAGCCCAAACCGTGCGCTATGCCTGCAGCAATGGCATATATGTTTTTAAGCATTACGGCGTATTCTACACCAATAATATCGTCGCTAATTTTAGTTTTTATATAATCGCTGGACAAAGCATCGGCCAAAGTTTGTGCTTTTTTGGAATCGGAACATGAAATGGTTAAGTACGATAAACGTTCTAATGCTACCTCTTCGGCATGGCAAGGACCCGCAATAACCGCAATATTATTATAGGGTACTTTATAGGCTTCATGAAAATGTTCGCCTAATAATAAACCAGACTCTGGCAAAATACCTTTAACGGCCGAAACAATTATTTTATTAGAAATATCAATATTCAGTTTTTCCAATTCGCTATGAATAAAAGCAGAAGGAATTGCAAAAATCAACACATCGGCATATTCGGCAATTTCATTAATATCGTTGCTTAACTTTAATTGGTCTATATGAAACTCAACCGAACTTAAATAATTGGGGTTGTGGTACTCTCTTAACAAATGTTCTTTGGTGTAAACACTGCGCATGTACCAGCCAACTTCATCTAAATTTTCGCAAAGCATTTTTACAATGGCCGTTGCCCAACTTCCTGCACCAAAAACCGCGTATTTTAAAGGTTTGTTCATATATAGTTTTGTTGTTTAATACTTCAAAAATACATAAAATATTTATCTGTGTCGTGAAAGAAACGGATATAAAAGAAACAAGAATAAAGAAGCTAGAATAAAGACGGGAGACGGATGTTTAAGGACAGAAATAGAACACTGAGACTGCTACCGTAAACTGTGACTAAAAATTTTTGGCACGCGTTTTGAAAACCATTAAAGTATAAACCCAAAAATGTTTGATTATGAAGACTATAAAATTACTTTTAACATTTGCCTTAACAGCAACCTTATTTACTTCGTGTTACACCGAGGTAATTGTAGACGATTACGATAATACCCCACAAATATCATTAAACCAATTATTAGGTTCGTACGAATTGTGGTATGTAGATATTAATTCTACTAAAGGTTATGGTGAAACACCGTTTTTACAGAAAGCATTTACCATGTCGTTTAGAAACGGTAGCGTATATGCGAACAACAATATAGTTGGTTTGGGCAGTACAGGAAATGGTTTTGGTGTTAAAATAGGAAATTACGATGCCTATGATATGATTTTAGATGTATACCATGTTATTGATGGTTTTGAAACCTTTGATATTTACCAAATAGACAATAATACCATCGAGCTTTACAACCCAAATAATGATACCTCATACTTTTTAGATGGTTACCAACGTAGCAATTTTGATTATGATTTTGTGTTTTACGATAACATCCATTATTTCTTACAAGAATACAAAGCTTGGGAAAAAGTATATACCAGTAATTACGGCGCCATCAATGAGTTTGATAACGAAAACTATTTACAATTTTTAGCTGGTGGAAACGATTCGGAGTTCAGAAGCTCGCAAGATGCCAATGGAAAAAACATCAATAACTTATATTGGGATTATACCGGAGTTTACGGGGTTGGAAATGTAACGGGAAATAACAAGCTGAAAACTTTAACATTAGATTATGATTATTTCGACAATGAATTTTTCGAATTGAGCGTTATTAATGATAGTAAGATAGAATTGTATCACCCAGCATCGGGAACCGCTTATGAGTTTGTTGGTAAAGGCTATATACAATTTATGAAAACAACAGATACAAAAGGAAAAACTGCAACTACGGAAAAATTACGTAAGTACAGAAAAGATAAAGTAGAAAACCCAAGAGAAAGCACTAGGGTTTTATAAAAGTTTGGTTGGTTATTTAGTTTAGAAACCGTTTAAAGATTTATTCTTTGGGCGGTTTCTTTTTTGAGGATTTTATTTAACATTTTGATATACATTGTTGAAAGTAGTTTTTTATATTCTGTAAATTTGTATTTTAGACACGTGGAAGAACAAGGATACATAGAATTAAGAGTGACGAATAAGGATAATACTTTAAGTCCTAAAGATATTGATATAAATGAGGTCAAAGACTTTATATCCGATGTCGAGTCTTTTTTATATCCAAACCGAAAAGAAAAGCAAAATAGACCACATATTTCATACGACATACAAGAAGGGTCCGCTAAACATAAATTCTTTTTACCTATTACAGCGGTTATTTTATTCAATGGGTTGACAAGTGAAATTAAAAACAGAAATAATCTTGATTTTTTAGATTATAAAAGGCAGTCTATAATTGATAAATTTCAAAAAAAAGCTGTTAAGGAAGGTTATGTTATTGAGTTTAATAATTCTATTTCAAAAGATTCATCACTTATTATAGATTATACTACTAATTTTGAGATGATTGCACCAACTTTTTATGAAAGTGAATTTTATCTTTATGGAGAGATTTATCAAGAAGGTGGTAAAAGTCCAAATTTACACATAAGTACAAAAAAATACGGAAACCTTACTATTTCTGCAACCAAAGAACAAATAATGGATGGTGAAAAGAAAACTTACAAACCATACGGAATTAAAGTTCGCGGTAAAAAAAGTTTTGAAGATGACTACTTAACTGATTTAGAATTAGTTGAGTTTATTCAATATAAGCCAGTTTTTAATAAGTCCCTTTTAGAAAAAGTAATTGAAAAGGCTTCTGCTAATTTAAGTAAAATTACGAATGTTGATGCTTGGTTAGATGACATAAAAGCAGAGGGAATATGAAAGGAGTAGAAAGCGTACTTTTAGATAGTTCTTTTTGTATTCGTTTATTAAAGTCCGACGCAGATTTTCATCAAAATGCTGTTGATTATTTTGAATATTTTTTGGAAAATGGAATAGAAATGTATCTCTCCACTATTGTTGTTAGTGAGTATGGAGTCGGTGATAATCCAGATAATTTACTTTCCTTGAATGTTTTCCGTTTATTAGAATTTGATTACGCAGATGCTAAAATTGCAGGTAATTTTTTTTCTGAACTTAAAGGGAATGAAGATTTAAGAGTGTCTGAACAGCGAAAAGTAATAATCAACGATATTAAATTATTTGCCCAAATTCATAATAGAAATATTGATGCTTATATTACAAAGGACAGGAAATCATTGGGCAAAATGATTGAACCTTTAGGAAAATCTCACAATTTAAAATTTGAATTTATTGACTTATCTATTTCGCTAAATGATAAGTTAGGAAGATTATTCTAAATTACAGCTAATTTTAAGATTATTCCGTTTCAATAAACTTTATCAGTTATTAGAACTAATTTATAAAATTTTCCGATAAAATGAAGTAAGAATTACCTATAAAAATTCATCTCATCCAAATACTCCCAAACATGTTCAGGAAGCATAGGTTTAATGTTTTTACCTGCTTTTATGGCGTTGCGAATATGGGTTGAAGAAAGTTCCATAATAGGCGCATCGATATGGTGAATTTTTTTGTGCCCATCAAACTGGGTTTCAATTTTTTCTTCTGAAACACGTGGGTACACATAAATATGGTGATTTTCTAAAATAACCTCGTAGTTTTTCCACTTGTGGAAGCTCTTTAAATTGTCTTCACCCATAATTAAAGAAAACTCGTAATCGGGGTGTTTCTCTTGTAAATAAATTAGGGTGTTTATCGTGTAATTGGGTTGCGGTAAATTGAATTCAATATCGCAAGGTTTAAGTTTGGAGTAGTCTTTAGTAGCGCGGTACACCATTTCCAAACGCTGGAAATTATCCAATAAACTGCTTTTCTTTTTAAACGGGTTGTGGGGCGTTACCACAAACCAAACTTCATTTAAATCGCTGTACTCGGCAATGTGGTTGGCAATAACCAAATGTCCAATATGTATGGGGTTGAAAGAGCCAAAATACAAACCGATTTTCATGTAAATATTTGCAATTTAAAGAATGTTCCTTTTTTACTATTGTCAGGTCGAGCGCAGTCGAGACCTTTTTAATTTAAATAATATTTAACCTCTCGACTACGCTCGAGGGGACATTGTGCATGCTCTGATTTAATCTAGAAAAACATATCATTTTACAAAATCACTCACCAATTTTTCGGCTTCAGCAAAAGCTTTTTCTAAATCATCGTTTACTACAATAACGTCGAATAAAGGTGCTGTTGCTAATTCTGCTGATGCTTTTGATACACGCATGTTTATCTTGTCTTCTGTTTCTGTTTTACGATTTTTAAGTCGGATTTTCAATTCGTCTATACTTGGAGGTTTTACAAAAATAGCTAAGGTTTCTTCTGGGAATTTACGTTTTATACGCAGTCCACCCGATACATCAATATCAAAAATAACGTTTTTACCCATGGCCCAAATGCGTTCCACTTCGGTTTTTAAAGTACCGTAAAAATTATCACGGTACACTTCCTCCCATTCTAAAAAGGCATCGTTTTTTATATTTTTTTTAAAAGCTTCCAATGATAAAAAGTAGTAGTCTTTCCCATCTACTTCGGTGCCGCGTTTTTCTCTAGAAGTTGCCGAAATGGAGAATTCTAAGTTTAAATCTTTTAAGCCTAATAAATGCCTAACAATAGTTGTTTTTCCCGATCCCGATGGTGCCGAAAACACAATAAGCTTTCCTTTTTTTGTGGTGTTTTGTTCTGTCACTAATATTTTTTTTATGGCTTTATGCCTTAAGCTATAGGCTTTAGGCTAAAATGCTGGCCTAAAGCATATGGCGTACAGCATAAAGCTTTTAAAGCACGTTCAATAATTGTTCTTTAATTTTTTCCAGTTCATCTTTCATTTGCACCACCAGTTGTTGCATAGGTGCATAATTACTTTTAGAGCCAATGGTGTTTATTTCGCGTCCCATTTCCTGACTTATAAATCCAAGTTTCTTTCCGTTGGAATCTTTGGAGTTTATAGATTCAATAAAATAATTCAAATGGTTTTTTAAACGCACCTTTTCTTCAGTAATATCAAATTTTTCAATGTAATATACCAATTCCTGTTCAAAACGGTTTTCGTCGTATTTGTCTTTAAGTTCCTCAACACCTTTCAGCAGGCGTTCACGCACGCCAACAATGCGGTCGGGATCCATAGCAATAACTTGGTCCAGCAAATCATCAATAATAGCTACACGTTTATTAAAATCCTGTTCCAAAACCTTACCTTCATTTAAACGGTGGTTGTTTAAATCTTCAATGGCATTGTTAATTTCAACAGCTATCAATGCCCACTCGTTTTCGTCAATTTCTTCACGTACGGTGTTCAAAGCATCCGGAAAACGAACCGCCATTTTAAGCAATTCTATGTCATCGCCATCAACCACACCTCGTAATTGCTCAATATATTGCTTTACAACGGGCGTGTTTATTTGTGTAGAGGTATCTTCGGCCGTAGCTTCCACGTAAATAGAAAAATCAATCTTACCACGCTCTAGGGCATCGGCAAGCAATTTTCTAATAGCAAGTTCCTTTTCTCTATAAATAGAAGGCATTCTAGCATTCAAATCTAAACTTTTGCTATTAAGCGATTTCAGCTCAATGGTCACTTTTTTGGTGGGCAATTGCAAAACAGATTTTCCGTAACCTGTCATTGAATATATCATAAACGTATGTATTAAGGTATGCAAAGGTAATTAAAACCAAAGGGATAGAAAACACCTATTTTCCATTGGGTAAATTTCAACCAAAATTTGGGCGTTACCACAAGGGTCGGGCTATACGTTACAAGTCCTCGCTCCTGCGTCGCTGTGGGCTTTTCACTGCTATCCCTAACGCACCCATCATCATACTTGGTTTTATGTTAAAAAAAGCAGTTTAAATCTATAAAGTAGTTTTTAACGCAATTAATAAATACTTTTGTAACTATACATTACCTTTTTAAAACAGATTAATGAAACACATAACCCAAATAATTATAACAGCAATTAGTTTTTTTGTGGTATTGGCATGCAAAAACCAAAAACAAGAACAGGAAGCGTTGTCGCAAACAACCCATAAAACAGAAATAAGCGATAGCCTAATTAACAACCCACCCCAAGGGATGGTTTGGATACCTGGTGGCACTTTTTTACAAGGCGCTGTACCACAAGATAAAATGGCAATGAAATACGAAAAACCACAGCACTCGGTAACCGTCGATGGTTTTTTTATGGACATAACCGAAGTTACCAACGCACAGTTTTCAAAATTTGTAAAAGAAACAGGTTATGTTACAGTGGCGGAACGCGAAATAGATTGGGAAGAAATGAAAAAACAATTGCCAGAAGGCACACCAAAACCCCACGATTCCATCATGCAACCCGGGTCTTTAATGTTTAAAAAAACCAAAGAGTCCGTACCTAATTTATACGATTTTTCACAATGGTGGCGCTGGGTAATTGGTGTAAACTGGAAACACCCAAGTGGACCAGACACCGACTTAAAAGGTAAAGAAAACCACCCCGTTGTACATATTGCCTATGAAGATGCACAGGCCTATTGCAAATGGGCAGGACGAAGGTTGCCCACCGAAGCCGAATGGGAATTTGCTGCAAGAGGCAATAATAACAGCACCATATTTTTCTGGGGCGATGAACGCGATAAACTATCAAAAAAAGCAAACAGTTGGGAAGGCGAATTTCCTGTTTATAATACCCTAGAAGATGGCTTTGAAAGAACGGCACCTGTAAAATCGTACCCACCCAATAACTTTGGTCTATACGATATGGCAGGCAATGTTTGGGAGTTCACTTCCGATTGGTACAATTTAAATTATTACGATGCGTTGGCCGCAACAAAATCAACAACCGTGAACCCTAAAGGTGCAGACAAGGCGTACAACCCTAATAACCCGTATTTGCAGGAAAAAATAATAAAAGGCGGTTCGTTTTTATGTAGCGATTCCTATTGTGCCAGTTATAGAGTGTCTTCTAGAATGGGAACAAGTATGGATTCTTCCGCAGAACACGTGGGGTTTAGAACGGTAGCAACTCCCGATATGCTGGAAAAGAAATAGGTAATTACTAAATATAATACCATAAAAAAAAGCCTTATCAAAATTTTGATAAGGCTTTTGTACTCCAAGATGGAACTATCCAAAATCTCATTTTTATAGCATTTTCAGGGCTTAAAAAGCCCCTTAAAATTTAGTGACACCGAATTAGCCCCTTTTTAACAATAATTTAACTCATTTAGTTGAATATGACATAATTTTATTGAATTTGCGTCCATATATCATAAACTTGATTATAACAATATTTTAAAATACCTGTGATAATTTGGATAAGGTTCTTCGTTTGTCTGAGTTAAGCTAAATTTTTTCTTTTTTCTACTAAGAAATCATTTTTGTATTTAATTCTGAACTTAATCAGTTATCAATGTGGGTTTATAAAAGCATCAATATCAGATCTCGACAAAACCGGATTTGCACCTTCACTCTGCGCCACTAATGCCCCTACTGCACAAGCAAAATCTATTGCTTTTTGAGGATTTACATTTTTTAATAATTGATTGATTAAGGTGCCCAAGAATGAATCTCCTGCACCTACGGTATCAATAACTTTTACAAGAAAACCACTATTGTAAAATAGTTTATTATCGTATAGCAAAACAGCACCATGCGACCCTTTTGTTACACAGATGTGTTTTGTATTTGTTTTTTCAGAAATAAACATAAGATTCTGTTCCAGCGAATTAAATTTTGAACCCATGTATTTACATACCTCAAAAAGTTCATCATCATTAAACTTAATAAAATCGGCCTTATCCATTAAATGAAACAAAACGTCTTTTGTATAGTAAGGTGGTCTTAAATTTAAATCGAATATTTTGTATTTCGCTAACTCTATGAGGCTGTATAAGGTGTTTCTAGAACTATCATCTCTTGCCACTAAACTCCCAAAAACAAATGCATCCGAGCTTTTTACAGCTTTTTTATTCACTTCTGTTAATCTGATTTTGTCCCAAGCTCTTGGGTATTTGATGTCATAAGATGCCGAGCCTTTATCATTTAGCATCACTTTTACTTTTCCTGTTTTATATTCATCATGTACCTGTACACAACTTGTGTTAATACCACAATCTTTAAGATATTGCATAAGTTTCGCTCCATTTTCCCCTTTTCCAATGGCGCTAACCATTGTTACGCTATGATCGAATGATTGTAATCTGCTCGCCACATTTAAAGGAGCTCCACCAATTTTCTTGTGGGTAGGAAACACATCCCATAACACTTCTCCAAAACAAGTAATTTTTGCCATGACCTTATTTTTTTAGATAACTCCAGAAGAACTTAAAAAAAATGAAGCTCTCCTGGAATTTATCAACAACTAAACCAAACTTAATTTTTTATACTTAATACCCTGGGTTTTGGTCATATAACCCTCCTGTGAAATCAATCTCTCTTTGTGGAATAGGATAATACTCATCTCTACCTGCAGTAAACTGTGCATTAGCAAGAAAATCTCTTCTAGTTTTCTCGACAGCTAAATAGGCATTAAGTACTTGCTCTGCCATGCCCCAACGCACTAAGTCAAAAAACCTAGGGCCTTCCATACCAAATTCTAAACGTCTTTCAAACATTAAGGCTTTAAAAGCATCTGCTTTAGACATTCCCATTGGGTAGTACCCAACGTTATAAACGTTTGAAGCTCCAGCATCAATTTGTCTTTGGGTACTTGCTGCGGCACGCGTTCTAATTTGATTGATAATGGTTATACCAGCATCCACTTGACTTAGTTGGATCAAAGCTTCAGCTTTAAATAAAAGCACATCGGCATATCTAATGAATTCTATGTTTTTTGAGGTTCCTACAAACGGTCCTTCTTTTACATAACATGTACAATCTGGTGCTTGTTGTTCTTTCATATTTCCAAAATAACCATATACTCCTGGGTCTCTTGCCCAACTAAATTTGTAAATCATATCTCCAGAAGTTTTAACCGTATTTCTATATTTGAACGGACGCCCAGGTATTCCTACTGTATGGTCTATTCTTGGGTCTAAAGTTATACCGGCCGCCAAAGGAGTTTCACCATTGCTATTTACTACATTAAAAATATTAGTGTTATTGAATGTATCTAATTGTGGCAACCCAGTTACAGGATCCGTTTTAAAGGCGTTTACCATATTTTGACTTGCCAAGTGGAAACCACAACACCCGTACAAGCCTGTTCCGTGCGGTGAGTTTAATCCTGTTACAAAACTTACTCTACCTACAGTTGTTCCATCATTTATTGAAAATTGTGCTGCCCAAATGGATTCAGGACCATTATCAAAACCATCTAGGAAATTATTTCCGTAATCTGATTCTAATGCACCCGTTACTTCATCTGCATAATCAATTACTTCCTGTAAACGAGAAAGATTAATATTGGTTACTTGATGCGTATCGTTTTGCTCATAGGCTTGATATAAACGTAATTTTGCTAAATAAGCTGCTGCTGCATTTCTATCGGCTCTACCAACTTGATCTTGAGCTTGAGGTAAATTATTAAAGGCAAATAAGAAATCATCTGCAATTTTATCCCATAAAGCATCATTGTCTATTACATTTGAAATCTGTAAAATTTCCTCTTGTGTTAAACCTTCGGTGATGTAAGGAATCTTTTTAAACAATAATTTTAGAACAAAATGAGAATGCGCTCTTAAAAACCTAAGTTCTGCTTGTCTTGTTGTTTTATCTGCATAATCTGCATCTGGAATTTGATTAATTACATCCAAGGCAAAGTTTGCTCTAGAAATCGCTGCGTAATAGTTTGTCCAAGTTCTTGGTGCCATCCAATCTAATGGATCATCAGCAATAGTTAAGTTGTATTGTTCGTATCTATCAACAACATCCACGTCACCACGTCCTCCCCCTCCTTTATAGGCATCATCAGAACGTACACTGCCATATACCCACATACTGGTTAAAGGCCCTACCATATCATCATTGGCAATTCCAGCATAAGCTGCAACTACTAAGGCTTCTGCATTTTCAGCAGTTGCTACGTTTTCGTTAGATAATACGCCTTCCGGTTCGTAATCTAAAAAGTCTTTGGAACAAGCAAACAATACAGATGCTGCCATAATTCCTGTTAATACTGTTTTTATATATTTTTTCATGTTTACCATTTTTAAAAGTTAATGTTAAGACCTAAAGACAGCGTTGTAGGTACCGGAATTCTATTTACATCTGTACGCTCAGGATCTGCACCTATGTAATCGCTTGGAGTAAACCAGAATAGATTTTCTCCTTGAAAATAAATTCTACAGCTTGACATACCTGCCCAATTTTCTATTAAGTCTTCTGGAAGTGAATACCCTAATTGAAGGTTTCTTAATTTGAAATAAGAATTATTTCTAAACAAATAATCTGAAATCCTATTATCATTATTTGCAAGTGTTAATGATGGAATATTAGAATCTGTATTTGTTGGGGTCCAAGCATCCAATACACCAAGTCCAGCATTTTCTCTACCTTGAACAAAATTGTTCCAAAAGATATAAGGATCTTGTCCTATTCTTCCTGTTACTCCAGATCCAAATAACGACATATCGAAATTTTTGTACGCTAAATCAATTCTAATACCATACTCAAGGTCTGGTAAAGTTGTTCCAAGGAAATCTCTATCTTCAACACCTACACTTCCGTTACCGTCTAAATCCTTGAATTTAATTCCTCCTGGTCGTCCAGCAGGGACTTGTGTTGGACTTGAATCTACATCGGCTTGACTTTGAAACAAACCATCTGATTTATATCCGAAAATCGAAAACTGCGAGTGACCAATAATAGAATTATCAACAGTTCCTGGAAAAGCAGAAACAACTTCAGCAGGCAATTCGGTAATCTCATCTTTAAAGGAACCAAAATTAGTTGCTACAGTAAGCGATAAACCGTTATCAAATGTTTTTGAATAACCTAAAGCCAACTCCCAACCTCTCACTTCGGTTGTAGCTCCATTTAATGTTCGTAATTGACCTTCACCTATTGCCGATGCAATTGGAGGTATTGTTAAAATATCTGATGTTTCTCTTGTAAAATAGTCAAAAGATCCCACTATATTATTATTCAACAATGTAAAATCAATACCAAGGTTGATCTCTTTGGTAGTTTCCCATTTTAAACCAGAATTTGCCGCTTGAATAGAAACAAAACCAGAGGGTAAATTACCGGTGTTATTTCCATTTAAATCGTAAGCAGTACCTACATTATAGAACGTATTAAAGAAGAAAGTATCTCCAGTGGCTTGTAACTGATTTGCGCCATATCTAGATTCAAACAAACCGAAACGCGCTACGTCGCCTATGGTTTGGTTACCTACTTCACCATAACCGGCTCTAAATTTTAATGAGTTTACAATATCATTATCTTTCCAAAATTCTTCGTTACTAATTCTCCAACCAACAGTTGCTGCTGGAAAAACACCATATCTGTTATCTGGTCCAAATCTTGAAGACCCATCGCGACGCAATGTGAACGAAGCCAAATATCTGTCTTCATAACCGTAATTAATTTTACCAAATTGCGACAATAAACGACTTCCTGTTGAAGAACCTGAATTGGTTCTAGCGCCAGTGGCTGCATCTAACTGAAAGAATGATTCAGTCTCAACCGCAAAACCATCTGCTTGCGCACTAACACTCTGAAAATCATCTTGTATAGATTCTGTTCCCAGTAAAACACCAATTTTATGTTTATCATTAATATCCAGTTGATAGTTTAGTGTATTTGTAAAAACTAAACTGGTAAATTTACTAGTATCATGTATCAGCCTATTGTTACTTCTTGTAATGAATCCATTACTAACTTTTGTTTCAATATCTTTTCTATGATAATCGTTATAATCTAAACCTAAACTTGTTCTAAAAGTTAAATTTTCAATTATATCGAATTCACCCCATATATTTCCAAATATGGTTGTTCTATCGGTGTTATCCCAACGGTTTATATACTGCATTAAAACAGGATTGTTTCTATCAGAATAGCCCGAACCTAAAGGACCTGCAAAATTGCCATCAGCATCATAAACCGGTAAGGTTGGTGCTAAAGAAATTGCTAAACCAGGTGTAGGTGCACTACCAACATCAGGTGAAGCCAAAGTTTCATCGGATGTGAACATTTGTGTATTAACCCCAACTCTTAATCTATTATCAAATAAATTAAAATTAGAATTTAATTTTGCAGAAATTCTTTCATACCCTGTGTTTTTTAAAATACCTGTATTTCTTAAATGTCCAAGATTAAGCAAATGGAAAGAATTATCAGTACCTCCAGAAACAGATATTTCGTTGTTATATACATAACCTGTTTGATAGGTTTCATCTTGCCAATCTGTATCACCAACAGGAACATTAGTATCGCCTCCCACAAATGGCTGTACGGTAACACTATTTAAAACAGGATTATTAAAGTCTCCGTTCCAGTCAAAATTATATATCTCACCATATCCTGAATTAGGATCTGAATTATCATTTACTGAAGCTCGCCATAATACTTCACCTCTTTGTTGAGCATTAAGCATATCATAACGTTGTTTCTTTTCTGAAAGTACCGATATATTAGAATTTATACTTACTTTGAATTTTTCACCACCAGCAGCTTTTGCACTATTTTTAGTGGTAACAATGATTACTCCGTTACCTGCACGAGCTCCATAAAGAGAAGAAGCCGATGCATCTTTAAGCACTTGAACCGATTCGATAGTACTTGGGTTGATACTTGAGAACACATCTTGTCTTACTGTTGGAACACCGTCTATAACAAACAACGGATCATTATTTCCTAATGTGGTAGCACCACGAATTAAAATATTACTGCTAGCCCCTGTAGGATCTCCGGATTTTTCAATAAAAACACCTGGTACACGTCCTTGTAATCCTTGAATAGCACTACCTGAACTCATACTAACACCTTCAGTAGGCCCTAGTTCTACCACGGTAATCGCCCCAGTAACATCTACTTTACGTTCTCTGGAGTACCCTGTTACAACTATTTCATCAAGTTGCGCAGCATCTTCTGCTAAGGCCACATTGATTAAAGTACGATTATTTACCTGAATTTCTTGGGTTTTATAACCAATATAGCTAATCACCAAAGTGGCATTACCACTTACATTTTCTAGTGTATAGTTTCCATCAAAATCTGTTGCAGTACCTTGTGTGGTTCCTGATACTATAATGGATACTCCCGGAAGCGGCATACCACCTGCTTTATCAGTAACAGTACCACTAATTTGAGCTTGAACAACAATGCTCAATAGCGCAAACAGCGTTAATAAAAAGAGTTTTTTACATTTCATAATAATTTAGTTTTAGTTAAAATTTAGTTTATTTGCTTCAATACTATCAAGAACAAATTCTTGATTATTTGGTTCAATACTTAGTTTATCATATGGTGAGTTAGGAAAAAATATTTCTGTCATTACGGTTTCTCCATTATCAAAAAATAATTCTATAGAGGTTTTATCAAGAATGATTGTGCCTTTTAAGTCCGAACTAAGCGAGGTTCTTTTAGCAACGGAAACACGATTTGCAAACTTCTCTGAAAAATCTCGTTTTCCGGATTTTCTTCTGTCTATAAAAAAGTTTTTATCTGTATGGTTATATCCAAAGGACAAGGTATCTCCTTGTTTATTGGTTAGGTTAAAAGTGAATCCTTCTTCTTTTAAATTTGAAATATTAAATTGAATTTCAGCGCTAGCCAAATCAATGGTTTTAGAATCTATAATTTTTGTATCGTTTTTAACAGCTATATTTTCCTTTTTATACTTTGTGCTACGATAATTTGTTAATTCTTCTACAGGGTTAGTTAATAACCTGTAACCGTTATCATTTTTTTGTAGCTGTACTTTTCTAGCTATGGTCATGGCACTTCGCCAAGTTTCGGTAGGAACAACTTGAGCATAATCCCAATTTGACATCCAGCCTAGTATAAGTTTGCTACCATCTTTTCTAGTGGCATTGGACCATGACACCCCTGCATAATTATCTCTACCAAAATCTATCCAATAATTATGTTCTTTGTTTAGTGCGGTTTCAAATTCTTTATCCATAGTAAACTTTGTTCCATCAAAATCTCCAACAAAATATTGGGTAGCACTACCTCCGTTAGGGCCTCTAGGATTGATACTTACAAAAAGTACCCATTTGGATTCTTCTGTTCCCAGAACAGGTAATTTGAATAAATCCGGACATTCCCAAACGCCACCATGACCACCAATACCCTGACCAAAATCTGAAAGTAAATGCCATTTTTTCAAATCTTTAGAATCATAAAACATGATTTTGTCTCCAGCAGCAAGAACCATTACCCATTTATTGCGTTCTTCATCCCACATTACTTTTGGATCTCTAAAATCTTTGATATTAGGATTATCTATAACCGGGTTGTTATCATATTTAGTAAAGGTTTTGCCTTCATCATTACTATAGGCTATGCTTTGGGTTTGTTTCCAGTTATCATTGCCTTCCAATTTTTTTGAGCTTGTATACATGGCTACAATTGGTGCGGCTTTGCTTACTTTACCAAAACCAGAGGTATTGCCTATATCAACTACCGCACTTCCTGAAAAAATAGTCCCTAATTCATCTGGGTAAATGGCTATAGGTTGCTCATTCCAAGTAATCATATCGGTACTAGTAGCATGTCCCCAATGCATAGGCCCCCAAACGCTACTTTCTGGATGGTATTGAAAGTATAAATGATAGTAACCGTTATAATAAAACATACCGTTTGGGTCATTCATCCAAGCTTTTTTTGGAGTGAAATGAAAGTTTGGACGGTATAGTTCTTCTTCCGAATAAGATACCTGGTCTACTTTATCAACATTTTGATTCTTTTCAGCTTTACCTTTACATCCTATAAGAAAGGACACAACCATAAGCATTACAACTAGATTGGATTTGATTAAGGTTTTCATTTTATTCATCTTATTTAATTAGTTTTTTACTTAATTCTTCTAAAGGAATCCCTTTTGTTTCTGGCATCATAAATATTACAAAGAGTAACTGGAATCCCATCATGATGGCAAAAAAGAGAAAAACCATACCTGCCCCTATTGTAGAAAATAGTACGGGGACTAAAGAAGGTACAACCGCTGCCAATACCCAATGTACCGAACTGCCAAAGGATTGCCCCGAACCTCTTAAATGATTGGGGAAAATTTCTGAAATAAAAACCCATATTACTGTGCCTTGCCCTATAGCATGTGCAGCTATAAACATGAACAGAAATATGGGCATTGAGCTACCTTCCCAACTAAAAAAGAAAGCAGCAGAGACTAAACTCAATGAGATTATATAACCAAATGAACAAATGTACATAAGCTGTTTTCTTCCTAATCTATCAATTAGAAAAATTCCTAAGAGTGTAAAAAGTAAGTTTGTAACACCTACACCTATGCTGCTTAAAAGTGCTGAACTTTCGGCAAGACCTGCTTCTGTTAAAATTCTAGGAGCATAATAAAGCAATGCATTGATTCCTGATAATTGATTAAAAAAAGCAATTAAAAATGCAAGCACTAAAGGAAACCTATACTTCTTTAAAAATATATTTTCATTAGGCACGGTGTTTTCCATCTCGTCCTTAATCTCTAACATGAGTTTTTCTGGATCTTGATCTGGATTTATAATTTTTAATACACCTATGGCTTCACTATTTCTAAATTTAGTAAGCAACCATCTTGGGCTTTTAGGTATTGTAAATGCGAAGACGGTATAGATTGCAGCAGGAACGGCTTCAATACCAACCATCCATCGCCATGCATTTTCACCTATATTGTTTAATAAGTAATTAGATAAAAAAGCAGTAAGGATACCAAATACAATATTGAACTGGTATAAACCAACTAATTTGCCTCGGTCTTTTGCGGGCGCTATTTCTGAGATATAAGCCGGAGCTGCAATGGTTGACGCTCCAACCCCCAAGCCGCCTATAAATCTGAATACTGCAAAAGTTATGGGATCATTAGAAAGAGCAGATCCTATTGCGGAAATGGTATATAAAACACCAATCCATATTAAAGTATTTTTACGTCCTAATTTATTAGTAGGTATACCTCCAAAAAAAGCACCAATTACCGTACCCCATAATGCCATACCTATTACAACTACGCCATGGAACATATCTGAAGACCCCCATAATAATTGTAACTTCTTTTCTGCACCCGAGATGACTACAGTATCAAATCCAAAAAGAAAACCAGCCAAAGCTGCAGTAATGGACCATATTAGTATTTTTTTGTTCATGTGGTGGTGGTATTTAGTTTAGTTAGTTGCAATTTAGATTGAAAGCACAGATATGGCTTTTAGTTATGTATCAAATGAATTCAAAATTGTTAAGTAATCATCTGAATCAACATAACACACTTATTATCAGTTAATTATACAGTGTTTAAGTTTTAACAAATAATTAAGAGATTCAAAATTGTTACCTGATATGTTCAAAAATGTTACCTATAATTAACTAAAGAAGATATGAATTTCCCAAAAAGCACCCATAATAATTAACAATGAAGCTGTTAATTGGCTTTAAAAATATCAAAATCGCAAAAAGACATATGTAATTTTGCTATAATGCACTGTAATAATAAGATAAAAGCTGCCTCTAATTATCCTCTAAAAGCTTTAGGAGATTTATTGAATTTGCTTTTGAAACTGGTAGAAAAATAATTTGGAGAAGAAAATCCGGTAGCATAGGCTATTTCCGATATTGTTAATGGTGTATTGATTAGCATGTTTTTTGCTTTTTCCAATCGAATATTTTGAATATAGTCGCTAATGTTTACACCCATTATGGCTTTCATTTTTCTGTAAAGCTGAATTCGAGATATATTTAGATCGTTTGCTAAATTTTCAACAGAAAATTTAGAATTGTCCATATTCATATTTATTATTTTGTTCAGATCAGAAACAAATTGTTGCTCCATAGATCCAAAACTGCTTGATTCGTCTATACTATGAACGTTATTGACAAAATAGTATCTAAGTTTTTCACGATTATAAATAAGTGTTTTTATAGATTGTGCTAAAATGGCAAAGCTAAATGGCTTGGTTAGGTATAAATCTGCTCCAGATTCTAAACCTTTAATGTAAGATTCTTTATTATTTAATGCTGTTAAAATGATTGTGGGAATGTGGGACGTTCTCAAATCTTTCTTCAAAATTTCACAAATATCAAAGCCATTTTTGTCGGGTAAGTTTATATCGCATAAAATAATGTCGGGTATAAGCTCAAAAGCTTTTTCAATAGCATCTGACCCATCTGAAACGTGCACCGTATATTCTGCTGATAACTTTGTTCTCAAAAATTTCACTAAATCGACGTTATCTTCAATTACTAAGACCGAATAGTTATCTTCATCATTCACAACTAATGGTTCGCTAAAACTGTCGTCTTCATAATCTAAATTAGAATTTAAAAGCGAACTATCAATAATATCAGCCTCATAAATAATTTCATCGGAATTCAAATGCGCTTTATCTTTATATAGGGTAATTATAAATTCTGTACCATGTTTTGAGATAACCTCAATAGAACCTTTATGCATTTCGATAAATTCTTTCGATAAATGCAAACCTATTCCAGAGCTTGCTTTATTATTGTTTGAACCTTGAAAAAAGGCAAGAAACACATTGTCCATTTCTTTCTTAGGGATGCCGATTCCAGAATCCTTAAAATGGATTTTTACAAAATTGCTGTCAAGTTCATCTTGTATTTCTATTGAAATTTCACCATTATTGGGGGTGAATTTAAAAGCATTGGACAGTAAATTAAAATACACCTTATCCATTAAATTTCTATCTATATAAACCGATAAATCTTCATTATTGGTACTTATTGTAAAATTAATGTTCCGTCTTTGCGCTTCTCGTTCAAAATCTTTAAAAATGATATTTGAAAATTGATATAAATTTGTGTTTGAAGCTCTTAATACAAACTTACGGTCCTCAACCTTTCTAAAATCAAGCAGTTGGTTGATCAATCGCAACAATCGTTTAGAGTTATTAAATATTAACCCAACTTCGCTTAAAAGCTTACTATCCTTTATTGCTTTGTTTTCTGCTAATGATTCTGTTGAAGATAAAATTAATGTAATAGGTGTTTTAAACTCATGGGACAATCCTGTAAAAAAATTAACTCTGGCGTCGTTACTAATTTTAACCTCTTTTGCTATTTTCTTAATTTGGTTGCGCTGTACAGTGATTTTTTTATTGCGAATTTCCAACTCGCGCTTTTTCTTTTTTATATTATAAACCGAATAAATACTAAATGCAGCCAAAAGGACACTTATAATTAATAACCCTAGGAGCACTTTTAAAATATTGTTTTGAGTTGAATAGGTTTGTTCCTGTTTTTTAATTTTTTGTTGTTGTATTTCTATATCTTTCTGATGTTTATTGATTCTATCATACTGGTTTTTCATTATTTCAGCATTTCTATAATCAATGATCGTGGTGTTTAATTTATTGTTCTTTGGAACATTTTCGTTTCGCAAAATTTTCATTGCAATTTTTATGGCTTCATGACCACCTGTTGGATATAATATGGTTGCTGACAACACCCCATTTTGAACTAAATCGATACCATTATTTGGACCGTTTAAGCCATCTACACCAATAAATTTAATATTTTTTTCAAGGCCCTTCGATTTTGCTATTTTCCAAGTATTATAGGCAATGTTATCATTAAATGCAAACACAAAATTGATTGGTTTCACACTTAAAGAATCTAAGATTTGAGGTATCTGTTGTTCAATTTCTTCATCTTTAATACTATAAACAACTGATAAACTAGCCTCACTTTTTACAATTTGGTGAAACCCAAAATGGCGTTCAATAACAGGAGAGGAATTATCACTTCCCTTTATTTCTAAAACATTGGCTTTTTTTTCGTTTAGAGAAGCAATATAATTTGCAGCATTTCTACCAACATCTATGTTATTTGCCCCAACAAAAGCAGTAAATTTTTGTGAATTAATTTTTCGGTCAACAATAATAACAGGAATCCCTTTATCATAAGCTTTTTCTACTAGAGGAACCAATGGATCTGGTCGTAATGGTGAAATTACAATAACGTCAAATCCATTATTTATCATGAATTCAATTTGTTTTTTTTGAAGTTCTATATCTTCATTCGCTTGAAAAACAGTTAAATCTATGTCCGTATGCAACGATACTTCAACGTGCATTTCATGATCCATGGCTTTTCTCCAATCATCTTTACTAATGCATTGTGAAAATCCTATCTTGTATGTTTTGGTTTCATTATCATTACACCCCAATAAGACAAAAGACATTATTAAAATGAAGTAAGTAAATTTGGTGTATATTTTTATTCTAGACATTTGTAAAAAAGACTTTTCTCGAAGATATTAATAATTTAGTAATATTTATGTGCTAAAATAAGTCTAATTAGATGCCTCAAAATTCTATCTGACTTGGGTAAGTTTATGAAGGAAATATTTTAAGCTTTGACGCCAATTAAAGTACAGTTTAAAAAAATCACTACTTTTAGCATAAGAGTTGTAAGTTGCTAAGTTTAAAAGCTAATAATATTACTTCGAAAAAATCCTAGCACGCTATCACGCAACATTTCATTTGCCAAACGCTAGTTAAATAAAATATTCTAATTAAAATGAACAAAAAAGCAATAATACTAGATTTAGACAATACCATTTACCCTGTTTCGTCAATTGGGGAGGTATTGTTTAGTCCTTTATTTCAATTAATATTGGAAAGTGGGGCTCATGCAGAAGAATTTGATTTAATTAAGAAAGACATTATGCGTAAACCTTTTCAAAAGGTTGCTTCTGAATATAATTTCAGTAAAAAACTCTTTGAAGAGGGAATGAACCTATTACAAGAAACAAAATGCACAATGAAAATGTCTGTTTTTGAGGACTATAATGAGTTTAAAAACATTTCGCTAAAAAAGTTTCTAGTAACTACTGGTTTTACAAAGATGCAAAACAGTAAGGTTGCCCAATTAGGAATTATAAATGATTTTGAAGAAATACATGTTGTAGACCCTCAATTATCAGATAAAACAAAAAAAGATGTTTTTGTTGATATTCTTACGAGATTTAAATTCGATTTGTCTGACGTTTTAGTAATTGGAGACGACCCAAATTCAGAAATAAAGGCAGCACAGGAATTAGGTATCGATGCCATTTTATACGATATACAGAATTTTAATTGTAACACGACCTTAAAAAGGATAACAGATTTTACACAAATAAAAAACCTATAAAACATTAATAATAAATGCTTTATAGGCTTTACAAGTACTCAAGGCGGAACTAACCAAAAATGAGAAAACCTGTGTTTTTAAAGGTCTTTAAGAGGGTGTGAAATTTACTGACACCGAATTAGCCCCTTTTTAACAATAATTTAACTCATTTAGTTGAATTTGACATGATTTATAATTGAATTTGCATCCTTCTGTTATAAACTTAATTAAAACAATATTTTAAAATACCTGTGATAATTTGGATAAGGTTCTTCGTTTGTCTGAGTTAAGCTAAATTTTTTCTTTTTTCTATTAAGAAATCATTTTTGTATTTAATTCTGAACTTAATCAGTTATCAATGTGGGTTTATAAAAGCATCAATATCAGATCTCGACAAAACTGGGTTCGCACCTTCGCTTTGCGCCACCAGTGCCCCTACGGCACAAGCAAAATCTATTGCTTTTTGAGGATTTACATTATTTAATAATTGACTGATTAAAGTGCCCAAGAATGAATCTCCTGCACCTACAGTATCAATAACTTTTACAAGAAAACCACTATTGTAATATAATTTATTGTCGTATAGCAAAACAGCTCCATGCGACCCTTTTGTTACACAGATTTGTTTTGTATTTGTTTTTTCTGAAATAAACATAAGATTCTGTTCCAGCGAATTAAATTTAGAGCCCATGTATTTACATACCTCAAAAAGTTCATCATCATTAAACTTAATAAAATCGGCCTTATCCATTAAATGAAACAAAACGTCTTTTGTATAGTAAGGTGGTCTTAAATTTAAATCGAATATTTTGTATTTAGCTAACTCAATGAGGCCATATAAGGTGCTTCTAGAACTATCATCTCTTGCCACTAAACTCCCAAAAACAAATGCATCTGAGCTTTTTACAGCTTTTTTATTCACTTCTGTTAATCTGATTTTGTCCCAAGCTCTTGGATATTTAATGTCATAAGAAGCAGACCCCTTTTCGTTCAGCATCACTTTTACTTTTCCGGTTTTATATTCATTATGTACTTGTATACAACTTGAATCAATACCAACATCTTTAATATAGTTAAGCAATTTAGCACCATTTTCTCCTTTACCTATAGCACTGATCATAGTAACCTCATTATCTAATGATTGCAATCTATTTGCAACATTTAAAGGTGCTCCTCCTATTTTTTTATGGGTTGGGAATACATCCCACAACACTTCTCCGAAACATGTGATTTTTGACATATCAATATTAATTCAATCCAGAAGATATTAAAACCACTAATATCTTCTGGAATTTAAATAACTAAATAAAAAAACTAACTCAAACTCTATATTATTACTTTGTTCTTTTAACGGTAAATATTTTAATGCTGCCTTTTTAGGCAAGGCTACTTTGACAATTTATTAATTTTAATCTGTTCAATAAATTGTATTTCCTCGTTAGCAGTAATCTCTAAATTTTTAAAAGGTGCTAATGGAAATACCAAAGCTGTTATAACCCGTTCACCATCATTAAGAAAAATTTCCATTGAAGACTTATCGACCAGCATATTTATTTTAAACTGATTCGAATCAGGTAATACATATGGACATTTTAAAATATTACTATTCAAGTTGTTAAATTTGTATCCAGATTCTGCTCTATTTAAGATTAATTCACCTTTAATTTTGTTATATTTTATAACAACGCTTGAGCTTTTATTACCCCATTCAATTTTTGCTTCATTAATAACACTAAAATCTATAGTAGTTTCTAGGTAGAATTTACCTTCCCCCAATGTTTCATCATTCAGCAATTCAAATCTACTTCCAGCATTATTGTTTTCAACAACTTTACCACCAATTGCATAGATCATCTCCGTTGGCAGTTTACTTACAATTATGCTTTTCCCATTATTTTTTTCCCAATGTAACGTCCTTGGGAATGTCATTGCACTTCTATAACTATAGGTTGGAACATTTTGAGCATATGACCAATTACTCATCCATCCCATGAATAAATTTCTATTATTTGGCTCATTACTCCAAGTTACACCAGCATAATTGTCCGTTCCGTAATCTAACCATAAAGTTTCTGCTTGAGAAGAGGTAAATGTTTCACCATCAAAATCCCCTAAGAAATACTGTGTTCCAGAGCCTCCGTTAGGACCTCCAGGATTAATACTAACCAATAACGCCCATGTTTCTTGACCGTTTGCATCTTTAATTTTAAACAAATCTGGACATTCCCAAACACCACCATGTGCTCCTACATTTTTTCCAAAACTATTTTTATATACCCAATTTTTTAGATTGGATGAGGTGTAAAACATAATTTCATCACCTACTGCAAGTACCATTACCCATTTTTGTGTTCCTTCATGCCAAGATACTTTAGGGTCTCTAAAATCTGCTTTGTCATTATTTACCAAAACAGGGTTGTTTTCATATTTAGTCCAAGTTCTACCTTTATCATTACTATAAGCTAAGCTCTGGGTTTGCTTATTGTTTTCTGGATTTTGATGAGTAAATACAGCCACTAAAGGACTCTCGCTACCCGATTTAAACCCAGACGTGTTGTTGTTGTCAACAACAATACTACCAGAAAAAATGTTACCTAAATTGTCAGGGTATAAGGCAATTGGCAATTCTTCCCAATTAACTAAATCTTTGCTAATTGCATGCCCCCAATGCATAGGCCCCCAAACACTTTCATTGGGATTGTATTGATAAAACAAATGATATTCACCTGCATAGTATACCATTCCATTAGGATCATTCATCCATTTCTTTTGTGGTGTAAAATGAAAGTCAGGCCTATAATCATTATCTCCAACTGTTACTAATTCAGCCTTTGAATTAGAGGATATATCATCCTCATTACAGTTTTGGAATAAAATTATTATACTAGCAAGCAATAATATTCTAATAACTTTTATCATATTCATATTATTTGGTTTTTAAGTATTCTAATGCATTCTTTGTTATAGTCTCTATATTATCCTGATAAAGATTTGTTCCGTCGTTTTGATTCCATTCGAAACCACCTATTCCAATCGCAATAGCAGTCCCCTCAAATTCATCATTTGGCATTGCTTCAAAATTAGCCATCATCCAATAATCTCTAATTCCATCCCAAACTCCAAGAATTCTAAGTTTTGCATCATTAAATAAATTCGAATACACCTGCTCATTAGCGTTACCAATACCATAATAATCTCCTATCCATAAAACGAAATTATGATCCTCTCTGTATCCTGGTCCTATTAATGGAATTATTTTCCGCTCATCTGGTTGTATAATTTCTACCCCTTGATAAATCGGATGAGTGCTTTCATCATGCACAAGACCAATATTTATCCCAACAGACCATGTGTCTCCATTAGAAAATCCAGCACCTGCACCTTTAAGTTTCCCTATATTATCTGTAATTCTTCCAATTGTCCATAAATATTCTATAGCGTGTGTATTAAGTAATAGCCCTCCTCCATTAGCATGAAAATTTGTAATTGCAGAAACTACATTTGCGCTTAATGCTACAGATGGAAGTGCTGGGTTATCATCATCTTTGTCATAATGCCACCAAAGCACTCTAAACTCACTTAAATCTTTTCCGTTATCTATATCGGCAAATGAGATATATTCCGCATCTGGATAGTTTTCGAAAAGCCATGCAGCTGATGCCATTTCATCATCATCACTAATTGAAGCAACATCTGGTGCTAAACCTAGGTAACCTATTTTAGTTTTCCCAACCTTAAAAATTAAGTTTCTAGATGGTGATTCTTGATTTTGTGAATTAATAGTATTTATTTTAAAACTATATTCTCTAAGTTCCGCATTTACAAGCGTGTATGTTGTAACATTACTTGGCAAATCAATCACTTCAGAACCATCAATTGTTAATTTTATACCAGTAATATTAGTGTCTTGGATACCCCATGTCAAAATAACATTAGTTTCTTCTTGTGTGCCAGCAAAATTTAAAACTGGTCGTGGTCCTTCTCTAGTGATACTAACCGTTTCTCCTAACGAGAAGTTTCCTGTATCATTATCTTTTAATTTTAGAGTAAAAAAGTATTCTATATTAACTTCACGAATTTCAAATTCATAACTTGATTTTGAAAAATCGAGTAATTCCAATCCGTTGTTGTGTTTTAATACTGTCGTAACATTTCCTGTATATGTTGGATTACTCCATGTTACTGTAGCAATATCACCAACTAATTCAACATTTAAATTTTCTACTGAAGGAACTATAGCATCAGCAGCAGCTTCTATTTCACGATCTTGAGAACATGAATAATTTATAATAATAAATAAGCTAAGTATTGTTATCTTTATTATGTATAATGTCTGTTTCATAATAATATTTTTTAATAGATTAATTATAACCTTTATTTTGTTTGTAAACGTCCTGACTAAAATTGATTTGTGCCTGAGGAATTGGACAATATTCTTCTTTAGATGAATTAAAATTAGCACCTCCATAATATTCTACTTCATCCTTTTCCTCTAGATAATATTTGTTAAGTGTTTCTGCAGCAATTCCCCATCGTACTAAATCGAAAAAACGGCTTCCTTCCATGGCAAACTCCAATCGGCGTTCCCATCTTAAAGCTTGTCTAGCAAAATCTTGGGTCCAAGTACAATTAACACCATCTATATATGGACTTACATTTAAATTGTTCGCATATCCAATAAAGCCTGTGCTTTGTGAAGCTCTATTTCGTATTTGATTGATTATAGGTAAAGCATCGTTAAACTGACCCAGTTCTATTAATGCTTCAGCTCGCATAAGTAAAACATCAGCATATCGAATCTGAATTCTATTCTTTGAGTTACCGTAAAACGGATCAATGTTTACAAAACAGCTACCACAATTTGGTGATACATTCTCTTTTAATGAAGCATAATAGCCGTATGGATTAGGTGATCTTACCCAACCTTCTACATATATATAATCATTATCATATTTATATGGTAAGTTTGGGATTGCTACAGTATGATACAACCGTGGGTCGACCTGAACACTATTCAAATTGTTATAATCAACATTTGCATCATTATATGTATTGAATAGAGGAAGACCATTAGCATCCGTTTTGTAAGCATTTACAAGGTTTTGACTCGGTTTATGGAAATCACAACAGCCAAGTCCTTGAGGTGTTGATAATACATCAGAAAAATTTAACCTTCCATGTAGTGTATTATCACTATCTGTATATTGAATAGCAAAGATAGATTCAGGCCCATTTTCATAAACACCTGGCAAAAAGTTATTTGCAAAATCTGGCTCAAGAGATCCCTGACCCAACACATTATTAGTCGCATCAATTACCATTTGTAATTTAGCCGGATTAATGTTTGTTACTTTATTGTTATCATCTTGCTCGAAAGCTTGATAAAGTCTAACTTTGGCTAGATAAGCATAAGCTGCAGTTCTACTTGCTCTTCCAATGTTTTGTTGTGAAATAGGAAGTCCTCCTATGGCTGCTTGAAAATCTCCAGCAATAGCATCCCATAATTCATCATTTGTGAGATCTCTATTAGATATCGTACCGTAATCATCAACTGGAATATCTTCTGTTATATAAGGCACATGCTTAAACATTATTTTTAGCATAAAATAAAAATGTCCTCTTAAAAATTTCATCTCAGCAATCCTAGTTTCTTTCAACGGAAAATCGCTAGCACTTAATTTATTCAAGTTTCTTATGGCTCGATTAATTCTAGAAATGGCTATATAGCTATTAAACCAGAATTTATCCAATTCCCCAAAGTCTGTCCTTATATTTTCAGATATTTCAAAAAAATGAAATACTTGAATATCATTGGGCCCACTACCTCCTTTATAGGCATCATCAGACCTTACATTTCCATAAGGCCATAAACTGAATGGCATGTCATAATGATCGTTACCCAAAGAAGCGTACGCTGCCGTCACAAATCCATCTATATTGTCTGGAGTAATAAGTTCTTCTTCAGACAAAACTGATCTAGGACTTTCTTCCAAAAAATCAGAACATCCAGTAGTAATGACTAACAGAATGAATCCAAATAAATATTTTATATTCTTCATGATAAATATTTTTTATTGTTAAAATGTTATGTTAAAACCAAGGGTTGATGTTAAAGGCAAAGGGTATCCAAACCCAGCATTTTCTGGGTCAACTCCTGTGAATCCTGAAGTTGTAATAGTTAACAAATTTTGAACTCCAAGGTAAATTCTAAATTTATTTATGGCGTATTTATCCAAAACTGAACCTGGTAAAGAGTATCCCAACTGAACATTTCGTAATTTTAGATAACTGCCATTTTCAATAAAATAAGTTGAAAAACGGGATTCTGCATTTGTATCAATAGTTGTTAATGCTGGAATACTAGAATTTGGATTACTAGGAGACCAAGCATTTAAAAGACGAGAACCTTTGTTTGAGCCGATATCATCTACACTCCAAAAATCTGTTTGATATTTAAGTTGATTTACAATAGCGACTTCTCCTATACCTTGCCAAAACATGGTGAAATCAAAATCTTTATATTCTAGATTTATGTTTAAACCATAAGCATAATCAGGATAAGGTATGCCTATCCAAGTTCTATCACGATCATTGATAATACCATTTCCATCTAAATCTCTATACCTAATGCGCCCCAAATCTTTTCCTTGTTGTTCGGCAGAATTCAATACTTGCTCATTTGTTGTAAATAACCCATCTGCTATGTAGCCATACATAGAGTTTAATGGCCTTCCCAAAATATTATCATCACCACCATTACCACCATAATTATTTTTTACCTCTTCTGGAAGCTTAGTTATTTTATTTTTATTTGATGAAATATTAGCATTGATTTCATAAGTAAAACCTCCTGAAGTTTCATTTCTATAACCTATTGAAAATTCCAGACCTTCATTTTCCATGCTAGCACCATTTACCCATCTATTTCCTCCTTCACCTATAGCTGCTAAATACGGTGGTAAAACCAAAATATCTTCAGTTTCTTTTTTATAATAATCTATTGAACCATAAAGTTTTTGGTTAAAAAACCCAAAATCAAGACCAAAATTTAATTGCGTAGTAGTTTCCCATTTCAAATTATCATTACCAATTTGAGTCGATCTAAATCCAGATGGCAATAAACCTGAACCTTGGCCAAATAAATCATAAGCTGTTCCGTAAGATGTACTCCATGTTGGATCTCCTCCTGCATAATCAGCTACATATAACGAATAAATTGCGCTATTATCTATTTCTTGATTTCCAGTCTGACCCCATCCTACCCTAAACTTCAAATCTGATATCTTAGAGAAATTATCTTCTATAAATCTTTCATTGCTGATTCTCCAACCTCCGGAAAAAGCAGGAAATGTACCGAACTGATTGCTCCTTCCAAATCTTGATGAACCATCGTGTCTTAGCGTTGCAGAGAATAAATACTTACCATCAAAATCATAACTTATTTTTCCGAAATATGACACTAAGGTATAGGCTGTTTCTGATCCTGAATTAGTTCTTTGACCAGTTGCTGCATCAGGAAACATAAAGCTTGGGGTTTCAATTGTAAAATCTTCAGCCCTTAAAAAAGTATTTTCAAATTTATCTTTAAACATTTCTGAACCAATAAATGCTTCTATGTTATGTTTTTTTACATTAAGTTTATAATTAAGTGTATTGGTCCATGTAAACTTGCTGCTTCTAAAGTTTTCAATATTAACTGCATTTTGGTCATTTTTTAAATAGCCTGATTGATAACTGAACTGTAATGACCTTTTGTAAAAATTAGCATAATCTAACCCGTAATTTGTTTTGAAATTCAAATTTTTTGCGATTTCCAAATTCGCAAATACATTACCAAATAATCTATGGTATTGATAACCATTATATTTGTTCGCATCCAGCAAACGAACAGGATTTTGTCTATCATTCATACCGCCAATTGGGCCACCCCATCCTTCACCATCAACAGTTCTTACTGGAATAATTGGAGACGCTTTCAACGCTAAATCTAACACCCCAGGAATTTGAAGTTCCTCCGTTTTATTTAGTGATAAGTTTTCGCCTATTTCCAGTTTATTATTAAAAAGTTTATAACTGGTGTTTAAACGTGCAGAAATACGTTCAAAACTTGAATTTTTAACAATACCCTCATTATCTAAGTACCCTAGGGAAAACAAATAATTACCTTTTTCGGTACCATTGGAAACATTTAAATTGTAAGAACTAGCAATTCCAGTTTGTGATATTTCATCGTACCAATCTGTATCGGAAGATTTTAAAGTTTGTTCATTATCTAAAAATTCTGGAACTGTAATATAATCTAGTACAGCATTATTATTTGAGTCAAAACTCCAATCAAATTTATAACTCAAATTATTATTATTAGGATTCAGACCATCATTAATATTGGCTTGCCAAAGTACTTCTCCGTATTCTTTAGCATTTAGAACATCTAATCTGTTTGCATAAGAAGATGCAGTTAGGTAGGAACTAAACTCAACCCTCATCTTTCCACTCTTTCCTTGTTTTGTTGTTATAATAATAACCCCATTGGATGCTCGCGACCCATAAATACTTGCAGAAGAAGCGTCTTTTAAAACCTGTATGGAAGCAATATCATTAGGATTTAACTCATGCATACCAGATTTTGTAGGTACACCATCTATAACAAATAGGGGTGATGTATTATTTAGAGTTCCAACACCACGAATTAATATGGCTGTATTTCCCCCACTAGGTGATCCATCTGTGCTAATTTGAACCCCAGGAATCCGCCCTTGTAAAGCTTTTACTGGATTTGGTTCTACTTGTTTATTCAGTTCATCCATATCCACTACCGCCACAGCACCAGTAATGTCTGCCTTTTTTTGGCTTGAATATCCGACAACAACAATTTCATCTAACTCATTTTTATCTATTTCTAACTTAATGTTAATTGTTTTTTGCCCATTTACTGGAATATTGACTGTCTTATAGCCTATATAACTAAAAATCAATATCGCATTTGCATCAACATTATCAAGTACATAATTACCATCAAAATCTGTAGCAGCTCCTTGCGTAGTGCCAGATATAATAACAGATACTCCGGGTAGCGGCATTCCGTCCTCTTGGGAGGTAACAGCACCTTTTACCTGAGCTTGTGCCAACATGCCTATAAGAGCAAATACAGGCAGAAATAAAAGTTGTTTTAATTTCATTTTAATTTAATTTAGTTAATATTTAGTTTAGTTAATATTTAGTTTGTGAATTTCAATATTGTCAAGAATAAATTCTTGATCTTTAGGTTCAATACTTAGTTTTTCGAATGGTGAGTTCGGAAAAAATATTTCTGTCATGACTGTTTCTCCATTATCAAAAAACAGTTCTATAGATGTTTTATCGAGAATAATCGTACCCGATATATTGACATTAGTTGACGTTCTTTTAGCAAAAGAAATACGATCTGCAAACTTTTCTGAAAATGCTGTTTTTCCAGATTTTCTTCTATCTACAAAAAAGTTTTTATCGCTAGTATTATATCCAAAAGCTAAGGTGTCGTCTTGTTTATTTGTAAGTTTGAAGGTAAAACCATTGTTTTTTAAATCTGAAATTTTAAACTGGATTTCCGCACTGGATAAATCAATAGCATCAGAATCAATAATTTTTGTAACACCTTTAATGGCAATATCTTCCCTTTTGTACTTTGTGCTTTTATACTTGGTTAATTCTTTTACTGGTTGAGATAATAATCTATAACTAGCATTTTCTTTTTGAAGTTCTATTTGTCTTGCTACCGTCATGGCACTTCTCCATCTTTCAGTAGGTACTACATTGGCATAATCCCAATTGGACATCCATCCCACAAATAATTTTCTGCCATCGCTATCTGGGATATTGGACCAGGTTACACCCGCATAATTATCCTTGCCATAATCAATCCATATAGATTTATACTCAGATTTATTTAGGTCATTTTCAAAAGAAGCATCAATAGTAAATTTTTTACCATCAAAATCACCAATAAAATATTGCGTTGCAGAACCACCATTGGGGCCACCAGGATTAATACTAACAAGTAATACCCATTTAACTTCATCTGTTCCCTGAACTTTCATTGGGAATAAATCTGGACATTCCCAAACTCCACCATGGCCTCCTATACCATCGCCAAAATCAGACTCTAGTTTCCAATCTTTTAAATTTAAAGAGCTATAAAACATGATTTTTTGACCTGCAGCCAATACCATTAGCCATTTTTTATGTATGGAATCCCAAAACATTTTAGGGTCTCTAAAATCTTTAATGCCTGGGTTTTTAATTACTGGATTTTCAGAATATTTAGTAAACGTTTGTCCTTCATCCAAAGAATATGCAATGGCTTGAGATTGGTAATTTAATTTACCAGCTTTTTCACCATCCATATCATGATAAGTAAACATGGCAATTATGGGCGCAATACCATTTTTGGAAAACCCTGAGCTATTATTAACATCTACAACCGAACTTCCTGAAAAGATATATCCTTTTTCATCTGGATATATTGCTATGGGCATTTCTTTCCATGTTACCATATCTGTACTTATGGCATGCCCCCAGTGCATAGGCCCCCAAGTATTTCCATTTGGATAATGCTGAAAATATAAATGATAAAACCCATCTTTATAGAACATCCCATTTGGGTCATTCATCCAACCTTTTTTAGGTGTAAAATGAAAGTTTGGGCGATAAAGATCTTCTTCTGAATATGTTGTTTTATCTGATTTGTTTTCTGTAATTTGACTTTCTTCTGTCTTATTTTTACAACTAACAAATAATGATAACAACAAAATAGTTATGACAAATTTTGGATTATTAATACGTTTCATAGGCTTATATATTTCGTTCTTTAATTAGTTTATTGCTTAATTCTTCCAGAGATACTCCTTTCGTTTCTGGCATCATAAAAATCACAAATAGTAATTGTAGTACCATCATTATGGCAAAAATCAAGAATACCATGCCTTCTCCAATGGTAGAAAATAATATGGGGACCAAAGAAGGCACAACTGCTGCCAGCACCCAATGCACTGAACTACCAAATGATTGCCCAAAGCCTCTTAGATGGTTAGGGAAAATTTCTGAAATAAATACCCATATCACAGTTCCTTGCCCTATAGCATGAGATGCTATGAACATGAACAGTAATATGGGTACAATGCTACCTTCCCAACTAAAAAAAAAGGCAGCAGACACTAGACTCAATGAAATTATATAACCAAATGAACATATGTACATTAATTGTTTTCGTCCTAATCTGTCTATTAGAATAATACCTAACAGTGTAAAAATCATATTGGTAACTCCTATTCCTATACTACTTAATAAGGCTGTACTTTCACCAAGACCTGCTTCTTCAAAAATTCTTGGAGCATAATACAATAATGCGTTAATACCTGATAGTTGATTAAAGAAAGCTATTAAAAAAGCCAAAATCAAAGGGAATCTATATTTTTTAAGAAATATATTTTCGTTAGGCACGGTGTTTTCCATCTCATCCTTAATCTCTAACATGAGCTTTTCTGGATCTTGATCTGGATTAATAATTTTAAGTACTCCTATAGCTTCGCTATTTCTAAATTTGGTAAGTAACCAACGTGGGCTTTTGGGAATTGTTAAAGCAAATATTGTGTAAATAGCAGCAGGAAAAGCTTCGACACCTATCATCCAACGCCAAGCGTTTTCGCCCACATTATTTAATAAGTAATTTGATAAAAAGGCTATAAGAATACCAAATACAATGTTAAATTGATAAAGACCCACTAGTTTACCTCTATCCTTCGCTGGCGCAATTTCAGATATATATGCTGGGGCCGCAATAGTTGAAGCTCCTACGCCTAAGCCTCCAATAAATCTAAAAACAGCAAATGTCCAAGGGTCGTTTGCTAAACCAGAACCAATGGCTGAAATGGTATATAGTACACCTATCCAGATTAATGTGTTTTTCCTTCCTAATTTATTAGTTGGTATTCCTCCAAAAAAGGCTCCAATTACAGTCCCCCAAAGTGCCATTCCTATAACAATAACACCGTGAAACATATCTGAAGAACCCCATAATAGTTGTAATTTTTTTTCTGCGCCCGATATAACTACTGTGTCAAAACCAAAAAGGAAACCAGCCAAAGCTGCGGTAATAGACCATATCAATATCTTTCTGTTCATGTGGTGTATTTAGTTTAGTTATTTGGGATTTTGATTTCCCAATGGCAATTTATGCAGCCATAAATGAAATAGGGTTAAAATTTGTTACATAGAATAAAAATTTAATAAAAAAAAACACAACTACCTAAAAAACAATTAGTTACTAATTAAAAACATGTTTTAGAAGATACTTTTTTTACATTTCTAAAGTGGTTTTTAAAGAAATGTTACATTGAAGTAATAACAGGAAATTATAATATGATAAAATTTTGACCTAGATGTTATTGAACCCTCAATTAATCTTAATCAAAATAATAACTTACAACCTAAATAGCTCAAATAGTATTGAATATATAATTTGAAGTTAAAATTGGTTTATAACTTATCTCTGAAACGCTTAGGTGTTACCCCGAATTTGACTTTAAAACTGGTAGAAAAATAAGTCTGAGAAGAAAATCCTGTAGAATAAGCAATTTCAGAAATGGATAGATCTAAATTATTCTTTAGCATTTCCTCTGCTTTTTCTAATCTTATATTTTGGATATAATCACTAACTTTAATATCCAAAATAGCTTTTATTTTCCTGTATAACTGCACTCTTGATATTCCAAGTTCTTCAGCTAAAATTTCAACTGTGAAATTAGAGTTATCAAGGTTCACACCTATTATAGCATTCATTTTATGAAGGAAATCCTGTTCAGTTGCAATAAAATCATGGTTCTCATTTAACTTATGAATATTATTAATATAATAATATCTTAGTTTTTCTCTATTATACAATAAGGTTTTTACAGATTGGAACAGTATAGATAAACTAAACGGTTTAGTTAAATACAAGTCTGCACCTGACTCTAAACCTTTAATATATGATTCTTTATTGCTTAGTGCTGTTAGAATAATGGTTGGGATATGAGAAGTTCTTAAATCTTTCTTCAAAATTTCACAAATTTCAAAACCATTTTTAATTGGTAAGTTAACATCGCAAATTATAATATCGGGGATGATTTCGAAAGCTTTCTCAATTCCATCATGACCATCTGATTCGTGTATCTCATATACTTGAGATAGTTTATTTCTTAAAAACTTTACTAAATCAGAATTATCTTCAATAATCAAAATACTAAATCTCTCGCTTTCATTTTTATTGAGGATTACAGGTGTAAAATCATCATCATAATCTGTAATAAAATTCAAATTAGGACTTTCAAGGTTATCGGATTCAAAAACAATTTGATTACTATTGAGGTGTGTTTTACCTTTATAGAGTGTTATTATGATCTCAACACCATTATTAGATTTTATCTCAATCTTACCTTTATGAAGGTCAATAAACTCTTTAGAGATATGCAATCCAATACCAGAACTAGGATTATTGTTGTTTGAACCTTGAAAAAAGGGTTTAAATACATTTTTTAGTTCACTTTCGGGAATACCTATTCCTGAATCTTTAAAATGAATATGTACAAAATTTGTCTTTTTTTCATCTATAATATCAATTGTAATTTTTCCATTACTTGGCGTAAATTTAAAGGCATTTGATAATAAATTAAAAAACACCTTATCCATTAGGTTTCTATCTATGTATACAAGCAAATCTTCATTATTACTATGTAATTGAAAATCGATATTATGCTTTAATGCTTCCCGCTCAAAATCTTTATAGATACTATTAGTAAAATTGAAGATATTCGTTTCTGAGGCTCTTAAAATAAATTTTCTGTCTTCAACCTTTCTAAAGTCCAATAATTGATTGATTAACCTAAGTAATCGCTTGGAATTATTAAAAATTAAACCCAATTCGTTTTTTAGTTTAAAATCTCTCTTTATACTATCTTCAATTATAGATTCAATGGAAGATAATATTAGAGTTATTGGTGTTTTAAACTCATGGGATAATCCTGTAAAGAAGTTTAACCTAGCGTTATTACTGGCTTTTATTTGATCTCTTTGAACTAGGATTTTTTTATTGCTTACTTCTAATTGGCGTTTTTTTCTTCTTATTATACTCAATGAATAGATGACTACTGTAATTAAAATAAAACTAATAATTAACAACCCTAAAACTAACTTTAAAGTTTTACTCTGTGTTATATAGGTTTCTTCCTGCTTCTTGATTTTTTGTTGTTGTATTTCTATGTCGTTCTGGTGTTTTTTAATTTTATCATACTGATTTTTCATAATCTCAGCATTTCTATGATCAATTATAGTCGTACTCAATATATTGTTTTTGGGAACATTTTCATTTCGCAAAATTTTCATAGCAATTTTTATGGCTTCATCACCACCAGTTGGATATAATATGGACGCAGCCAATATGCCACTTTGCACTAATTGAATACCATTATTATCACCATTTAAACCATCTACACCAATAAATTTTATGTTTTTTTCAACCCCCTTAGATTTTGCAATCTTCCAAGTATTATAAGCAATTTCATCATTAAATGCGTACACATAATTAATGGGTATTACATTTAAAGAATCTAGGATTTGAGGTATTCTTCGATTAACATCTCCATCTTTAATACTATAACAAACAGTTATTTTTGGCTCATTGCTAACTATTTGATTAAAACCAGAATGTCGTTCTAGAACAGGTGAAGAATCATCACCTCCTTTAATTTCTAGAACATTGATTTCTTTTTCATTTTGTGACGCAATATAATTTGCCGCATTACGTCCAACGTCCATGTTATTGGCTCCAATATATGCCGTGAATTTTTGAGAATTAATTTTACGATCTACAATAATAATAGGAACCCCTTTATCAAAAGCTTTTTCAATTATTGGAACTAATGGCTCTGATCTTAGAGGAGAAACTATAATTACATCAAAACCACTACTTAACATGAATTCAATTTGCGAATTTTGAAGTTTTATATCGCCATTAGCTTGAAAAATAGTCAAATCTATTTCTGCATTTAATGAAGCTTCAACTTTCATTTCATGATCCATTGATTTTCTCCAATCATCAGTACTAATACATTGCGAAAATCCTATTTTGTACTTTTTTGGTTCTGAACCTTTAGAACATCCTAAAATTAAAATTACAGCTATAAGAAAGATTGATTTTGAAATATTTGACAAGTTAATCTCTTTCATTTTTTTATTATGGTATGTTTATCGAATGTAAAAAATATTTAGTGGAACTATTCCCTGATATTTATTTTATTCGAAAATTAATAAAAGTATTTTTAACACTACCCCTTTTATATTGACAATTATGAATCATAACATCTAAAAAGATGTTTAAAAAAACAATAAATTGTTAAACACTTTTTAGATAGCTCCGTAAATTATTGAACAAAAACCAAACAACAGGGCAATTATAAAAACCACCACCGCCCAAGTAGGATAAATTTTAGCCTCCTTAATTTTATCATTAAAGCGGCTTTCAAAACCTTCTATCATGCTTTTATGTGTCGTTATTTCTTTTTGATGGTCAGCAATGAGAGTTTTATATTCCGACACATCCATTTGGATTTTCAGGTCATTTAATTGCTGGCTGATTGACTCCAGTTTTTCGATGTTCTTATTGAATTGATGGAGTTCATTGACCAATAAAGCTGATAATTCTTCAAGTTTTGTCATGATTGTCCTGTTTAATTTAATATCCTATATCTATTCCTTTATTAATGGCTCTTTTAATAATGAACTTTGTTATTTTAAGAGCCAAATTAGGTGTTAGGTCAACTACCTTACCAGCTAGTGTGACGCTTACCTTGTTGTCCTTTAAAATCTTTGCCCCTTGAATACCTGTTATCTGTTTTCCAATATTACCAAGAGACATATTGCGATGCACTTCGCTACCTTTTAAGTTATGACCATCAAATTCAAACCGAAAGCCCTGTAGCTTGTTTTGATTATTAATGGTTGGAATGACTTTTACACCATTGATTTGCATATCCTTTATATAGGCATCAAAAGATTTGGGTTTGAACTGTTTCATGGTCAGATCATGCCGCCGCTTGATTTCCGTTCGAATTTCCTTTAGATTGAATTCCTTTTCAAATTGGATCTGTTTCACCGTGGTCAGTCCCATGTGTTCCCCTACCTTTTCAGCAGCCTGTTGACTGCGCTTACCAATAAAGCTATCGTTATAGGCAATCCCTCTAAAATCAATACGGTTGACATATAGATGGATGTGCTTATGCTCTTTATCCTGATGGACAAATGCGATGGCTTGTCGTTCTCCCAATTTCATTTCATGTATAAAGCGTTTGGCAATGGCATGCAGCTCTTCCTTTCCCAACCGTTTGCCATCTTCAATGGTTGGACTGATTACAAAGGACAATGTATTTTTTGTGCAGTGGTAATTTTGGTCCTGGAGCATTTTGAACTCTTGGGTGATTTCTTTTGGTGTATCGCCATGCAGAAATTCCTTCAGCACAATTTCTGCATCCTTTTCCTGGTTCCATCCATAGGACATGGACGCCATGGTGTGCGATATGCTTTTGCCCTTGCCTATCATGGTTGGAATTTTTTAAGATGTGCCTTGATGTCATTTGCCAAGTCATAGACTTCTTGGGTCAATTTCGGATTCCGCTTTTTGAACATGTTCCCAATGGACTTAAAATTGTTATGGTATTTAATGAGCATTTTATAAATCTGGATATGTTCCTCGGTAAACCGTTCCGTGATTTCTATTTGAAATAGGCTACGTCTTATATATTCGCTTAACGTCAAACCTGTTCTTTTGGCCTTCACTTTCAAAAGTTTCTTTTCATAAACGGAACAGCGAAACTTAACGAGGTCTCCCTTCCCCTTAAACACTTTTTTTCCTTTGCGACCAAGGGGAGCAAACGAGAATGTGTCCACAGGCACACATCTCGAATTCCTACCCACAAGCTTTTCGTTTTCCGATAGATCCTTTTCCAGATCAAGTTCCAAACTATCTGATTGACCGATTACTTCAGTAGGAATCTTTAAAATCTGCTTCGGTTCATCTTTAAAATAAAAATCATTTTCATCTTCCTTTTTCATGGTTTAACAAGTCGTTTAAATCTTTATGGTTTTCATATCTATTACTTTTATCCAAGACATGTTTGTGCCTATCAATTATATACTTGGCAGCCTTAAGTCCAGCTGCATCCCTATCCAAATAAAGGTGTACCAAATCATATGTTTCAAAATATTTTTCAGCGTCCTTAATAAAAGCCAGGGAATTTAAAACGAGTATATCCGAGGTGTTCAAAAGTTCTGCATCCAACATGGCCAAGGACAATAGGTCAAACATGCCTTCCAATAGAATAAGTTCTTTGCTTTTGTTTTGGATGTAGGTATAGGACTTTGGGCTACTACTGTTTTTAAAAAGCCTATTCCTTAATTCCCAGCCATTTTTATGGTTCTTTAAGCCCACGGCAAAAAAGGTTTTACCCCTATAATTATACCATACTTCTTTGCAATAGGTTTTGGCAACTTCTGAGGTAATGCCCCTTGTGCTTATATATTGGAGCAGGGCAGGATGTTCCAATTCCTTCACTTCTATAATTTGAATCTGGGATTCCAAGCTATTGTCAAAGGGTTGCCGTTTGATAGAACCAATAGAGTTATTATCATCTAAAAAGGACAGAGCTTCTTTTATCGTACATCTTAAAATCCTGCATACCAAATCGATCACATTGCCTCCTATGCCCTCGCCGTGGTCGTACCATCGGTTCTTGGTTCTTGAGACTTTCAAAGAGGCTTGGGTTTCTGACCGAAATGGACTCAGAAACCAAGCTTCTTGTTCCGTTGTCCTTTTGGGAAAATGCCCTAATTTTTCCAGTGCCTTTTCCACTGAAAAATTACGGGCTGTTTCACAATTTATTTTTCTTTTCATAAGCCAATGTGTTTTAGGGTGTTTTTTTAATGATTTGATGATTTCATCTGGAAAGCCTTATAAACAGTACGTTTTCAGCGTCATCAAAATGTCATCAATTCATCATTCTTGGTTTTTTATATCTCTATTTTGTCATCATTAATTTTTTTGATGACTAAATGATGATTTAATGATGACGGCTTTAGCCCAACAAATACGGCAGGTTTTCTATTCTGTCATCAAATCATCAAAATTTTCGGTTAAAAAAGATTTCCTAACGGTAAAATAGCGCCCTTTGGCATCTACCAAGGTCATATCCCCGTCCGTCCAAATCACAAATTTTTGGTAACTGTTCGAGTTGTCCCTATTGCTCAGTTTCCAATCTTTTTTCAGCAACCTCCGCAGTTGGGTCAGATCCGTTTTTACCCGAGTCCTGTTCAATGCCAACAGGGCATCCATGGGGCAAAGGTCTACGGCTTCCAAATCAAATTTTTCAATGACACCCATCAGGATGCTTGCCAGTTCCTTTTCAACCCTGTTGCGATTGTTCTGTACCAGTTTTACCAATGCCTTGGTTCTTATCTGTTGCGCCGTAAACCACATGCGTGTTAGGTGTTTTGAATGTAGCTTTCGTTCTGCCAGATAATAAAGAAATGCGGGTATCTCTTCAATCAATTTCTCCAGGTAGTTGGTCTCTTCTTCTTCCAGAACGGGCACTTTGATTACCCAAAATCGGGTTTCATTGGCATCTATCTTTATAAAGCTTTCTTCATTGTTGCTACAAAGAATAAACTTGCCAAAGAACTCAACTTCCCGTTTGTCCTTGCCCTTAGCTTCCAGTTTATTGATATTCGTGGTACTAAGGTATTTGATGCGCTCAGTAAGTTCTTCCTTGTTGAACAGCACTTCGTCAATACAAATCAAAAGTTTATTTGCCCAATCGGCATTGAACTGGCTGCTAAAACTGTCATTGGTCAAATAGGTCAGGTTGTTCTCAAAGATTTCCTTGAGCCATTTTAAAAAGGTACTTTTTCCCGTGGATCGTTCCTTGGAGACCAAACATAATATGGGAAGTACCTGGATGGGTTTTAGATACAACAATTGGAGGTAGTCCAATCCCAGTTCGTAATGCTTTCCAAAGATGTGTTTTACGAATTTGAGGGATAAGGTAACACCCCCTTCTTTAGGCGCTTTACCCAACGGGGAATAGATGTTATAGAACCCTAAACATTCCTGTTTGAAATCTACATGGCTTGGAATACAGGTAAAGCCATCATATTTTGGGATTTTGCTTAAGTGGTCTTTGCCATGGTCCTGTTTGATGGTCTCCATGTTCCAGTGCACCAAGATTTCATTAAAGTGGCCCGCTATGGTTGGGGATTTGACGCTTTTATAGTAGGACGTGCCCACACGTATATAGGGTATCTGTTCCATAAGAATTGTTTTTATGCCATGAGAAATCACAGCAGATCGTTAGACTGTTTGATTTTGTCTTAAAAAAGGTTAGGCATTCTTATTCGACAGATTTCCTGCTTGGGTGCTGCCCTTTATATTTAGTTCGGGTTCTCGCTTATGTTGAAGTAACCAATCCACAAGCCTCGTTTTATCAAAAAAGACCATCTTACCATTGGGTTTGGAATGTGGAATTTTTCCGGAAGCTGTGAGTTTGTATAGATAACTTCTGGATATGCCCGTATAATCACTGGCTTCATCAAAGGTTAATACTTCTTTGTTTCCTATGAGTAGTTTTTCTAAACGATCTAATCGATCCAGTATTAAAATAGTGTCCATTTTTATTGTTTTATAGATTAATAAAATGAACAAAAGCGCTTTTGCTTTCCCTTACGGGATTATGGTAATAAAGGTATAAAACGTGGCTGTTGAAAGAAAAAATAAAATAGTTTAGTTATACACAAATATTTGATAAACAATAAATTAGATTATATACCATCATAAGATTATTCTCTATTTTTTTTTTGATGTTATATGATATCAAATAACATCAAACTAAATATCAGAAAAATGGCCGATTTGAGGGTATTTTGAGTTATTAACAATAGAATTCGAGGATTTTTGTAAATAATGGAATAGAAAAACGCAGATTTACTATCAATTTCTATTGTGGCATTTATAGTTACCCATTATTTTATTGATTTATTAGAGTTTGTTTGTTTTACTCCACTCATTTTTATCCTCAATGCATTCATATCCTCACTTACCTTTTTATCAAGAATTTTGGCATAGTGCTGGGTAGTTCTTAATGATTTGTGACCAAGCATTTTGCTTACCGATTCTATTGAAACACCATTAGTAAGCGTTACAGTAGTTGCAAAAGTATGTCGTGCCAAGTGAAATGTTAAGTTTTTATTTATTTCACAGATAACAGCAATTTCTTTTAAATATGCATTCATTTTTTGGTTACTTAATACTGGTAGAACTTTGTCATCATCTATAATCTCAGAGAAATTTTGATACTTCTTAATAATATTATAGGCGCTTGGAAGAAGTGGAATGTTTATTTTACTATCTGTTTTAGTCCTTTTTGTATTAATCCAATATTCTCCATCAATTCCTAAAACAATGTGACTATTCACTAATTTTTTTACATCAATATATGCTAAACCTGTATAGTAACAAAATATGAAAATATCTTTGACTTGATTCAGTCTTTCAATTCTGAAATCCTTTTCAATCAGGGTTTGAATTTCTTGTTCCGTTAGAAACTCTCTATCTACAGTTTTGTACTTTGTTTTATAATGAACAAAAGGATCCTTTTTAATCCAACCATTATTATATGCGATCCGGACAATCTTTTTTAAATTTGAAATATATTTAAATGTGGTATTATGTCCACAATTTTCCGATGTTTTAAAATAATATTCTAATCTATTAATAAAGACATTGTCTATTTGATTCAATGCAATATCCTTAATGTTATACTCATTTAACACAAACTTTTTTAAGTGATTTAACGTTGTTTTATATCTTATCAATGTATTTGGAGCAAAATCAATCCCTATTAGTTTTTCAACTTGGTTATTATGATTCTCAAATTCCTCAATCAGCATTTTAAATTTGGTCTCCTTTTCTAAAAGGGCATCACGTAATTTTTTAGATGTAATTGGTATTCCCTTGTCAATAAAACGCTGTTCGCATTGATATAATTTGTTTTTTATTGACGAAATATATCTATTGAGTTCCTGCGTTTCACTAGAGTTTCCCTTGGCTAAGCCTGTTTCATTGCTCCATCTAGCTGGGGTTATTTTGCGTCGAATACTAAATTCCGCTCGTTTACCATCAACCGTTATTCTTAAATAGATATTAGCCTTCCCAAGGCTATCCGCCTTACTCTTTTTAATGTAAAACAAAATTGATAATGAATTGTTCATCGGTGTCAGTTGTTATTTTAGACTTAAATATACTAAAAATTCAACAAACAATACTCTTCATAATCAACTGAAATACAAATACTTACAAGCTATTCGGTGTCAGTTGAAAAATCAAATTTAGTGACACCGAATTAGCCCCTTTTTAAATGGTATTTTATGCTATTATATGACATCAAATAAAATTAAAAAGCCCGTAAATCATTGATTTACAGGCTTTTTGTTATAATTTGGTATTTAAAAAGTACTCAAGGCGGGAATCGAACCCGCACTCCGAAGAACCGGATTTTGAATCCGGCGCGTCTACCAATTCCGCCACTTGAGCTTCTTTAGCGCAGCAAAAATATATAATTTTTCCAAATTATTAATAAAAATACTGGGCAATATACTTTTTAGGTTAAAATAAATGTATAAATTTGCACCTTGTTTAAAATAAGGGCGTGCTTTTGCGCTATAAAACAACAAGTTACCTATGCCAATAGTGATTACCGAAGCCAAAATTTTTGCATGTACCCAAAGTAAAGTACTTGGGGAGAAAATTGCAAAGTCATTTGGAGTAGAATTAGGTAATGTGATTACCTCTACTTATAGTGATGGTGAATTTCAGCCATCCTACGAAGAATCTATTAGAGGTACGCGTATTTTCATCATCGGATCTACCAATCCTGGAGCTGAAAATTTAATGGAAATGTTGTTAATGATTGATGCTGCTAAACGTGCTTCAGCAAGACACATTACTGCCGTGTTACCTTATTTTGGATGGGCAAGACAAGATAGAAAAGATAAACCAAGAGTACCCATTGCTGCTAAATTAGTAGCAAAAATGTTGGAAGCAGCTGGTGCAACCCGTATCATTACTATGGATTTGCATGCAGACCAAATACAAGGCTTTTTCGAAAAACCTGTAGACCACCTGTTTGCATCAACCATCTTTTTACCTTATTTACAAAGCTTAAATTTAGATAATTTAACCATTGCATCACCCGATATGGGAGGTTCAAAAAGAGCCTATGCGTATTCAAAAGCATTGGAAAGCGATGTGGTAATTTGTTATAAGCAGCGTGCCAAGGCCAACATCATTTCCCACATGGAATTGATAGGAGATGTAACTGGTAAAAATGTGGTTTTGGTTGATGACATGGTTGATACAGCCGGCACCCTAACCAAAGCAGCCGATTTAATGATGGAACGTGGCGCTTTAAGTGTAAGAGCCATTTGTACACATCCTTTATTGTCAGGAAAAGCATACGAAAACTTAAACAATTCTAAATTAGAAGAACTTATAGTAACCGATTCTATACCCGTTAAACCTTTAAGCGATAAAATTAAAGTGTTAAGTTGTGCCGATTTATTCGCACAGGTTATGGAAAAAGTACACAACAACAAATCTATAAGCTCAAAATTTGTAATGTAAGCCCAAAAAAGCTTACAATAAAAAAAGAATAATTATTAACTATATATATTAAAAATGAAATCAATTACAATCAACGGATCTCAAAGAGAAAGCGTGGGCAAAAAAGCAACAAAAGCCTTACGTAATGCTGGTCAGGTTCCTTGCGTATTATACGGAGGAGATAAGCCAGTTCATTTTAGTGCAGAAGAACTAGCGTTCTCAAATCTTGTATACACTCCTAATGCGCACACAGTTGTGATTGCTTTAGAAAATGGCGATAAATTCAACGCCATTCTACAAGACATTCAATTTCACCCAGTAACTGATAAAATTTTGCATATCGATTTCTATCAGTTATTCGAAGACAAAGAAATTGCTATGGATATTCCAGTAGTATTTGTTGGAAACTCTCGTGGTGTTAAAAACGGTGGTGTTTTACGTAAAAACCGTCGTAGCTTACGTGTTAAAGCGTTACCAGCAAACTTACCAGATTTTATCGAGGCAGACATTACGCCACTTAAAATTGGAAGCAAACTTTACATTACAACTTTAGAAAACGATGCATACAAATTCTTGCACCCAGACAATACCGTAGTATGTCTTGTAAGACGTTCTAGAGCTGCAATTGTAGAAGATGACGATGAAGAAGAAGCAGAAAGCGCAACAGCTGAAGGAGCAGAAGCTACACCAGCTGCCGAAGCTACTCAAGAATAAATAATATTCTAGATTAAATATTAAAAGCATTCTGATTAATTCAGGATGCTTTTTTATTTTCACGTCATTAAACTTTTGGGCGTTACCCTATCGGGTCGGGCTTTCGCAAGTCGCGCTCTGCGAGGCGCTCCAACAATTGCTCAATCCCTAACGTACCCATCAGCCAATAACAAAGCAAATCCAAAGTTTTAGAAAACAAAAATGTATTTTTGCTAAAAATTTTTAAAAATCAAAAAACATCATGTGGCAATTTCTATTAAACCTATTTAAAAAGGAAAGCCCACAAGACGAACAAGATACCATGAAAAAGTACTTAATAGTTGGTTTAGGAAACATAGGCGCAGCATATGCCAATACCCGTCACAACATAGGCTTCAAAATATTGGACCACTTTGCGGCCCAAGAAAATTTAACCTTCGAAACCCAAAAACTGGGCGATGTCGCCACCTATAAACTAAAAGGGCGTACCTTCATTTTCCTAAAACCAAGTACCTACATGAACTTAAGCGGAAAAGCCATAGTATATTGGTTAACAAAAGAAAACATTCCCTTAGAAAATTTATTGGTAATTACAGACGATTTAAACCTCCCTTTTGGAAGCATTCGTGTAAAAACCAAAGGAAGCGATGGCGGGCACAATGGCTTAAAAGACACCCAACTAAAACTAAACACCGTAGCCTATAACCGTTTTAGATTTGGTATAAGCGATGCCTTTAACAAAGGACAACAAGTAGATTATGTTTTGGGAGAATGGACCGATGAAGAAAACGATAAACTAAAAGAACGCTTAGATAAATCGATAGAACTTATAAAATCCTTTGGGTTGGCAGGCATGAACATTACCATGAACACTTTTAATGGAAAATAATTTAAGACGGGAGACTGAAGAACGAACAAAATAGTAAACCACTCTTTTCTATGGAATCGTCATTACGAGGGAAGTATAACTGAAGTAATCTCTCATAAAACACTAATAAATTTTTCTAAATAATTACAAACAGATTGCTTCATACCTCGCAAAGACGTTAACATTTAACTTTGAAACAAGCTATTTATTCAACAACAATCTTCTTGGTAGATTTTCTAACGCCATCACTCACAATCAATAAATACATACCAGATTGCACTTTATTTAATTGTAATTCCTGACGGAAATCGCCAACATTCGGGAATTCCTTTTCATAAATATGTCGCCCTCTCATATCAAAAACAGCCACATTAATACTGCGTTCCAACGAACCATTTAATTGAATGCTAAACGTACCATTATTTGGGTTTGGAAACACTATAAAATTCTCGAAACCAAATTCTTCAATAGCCAACGATGGTGTAATATTTATGGTATAGTCTTCAACTTCACCATCAAAACCATTTTCGCAAGCCGTTGGTTGCCCATCGTCTTTATATTTGGTAGAAACACGCATGATGGTATTTCCTAAAAGTGCCGTCAATGGCACTGTTATAGAACGTGGCGAATTGCCTGTTGTGCCATTTGTAACATTAGTGGCATCACCTAAAATGTATTCTTCACCCGCATCATTGAAACTACAGTTTTGGTTCCAATCTATCCAAACTTTGGTAGCAACGGTATAGTCGCCATCAGTATTTACATTAACAGTTAAATTGTAAGAGCTGTTTCTATTAACATTGGTAGAAATGTTTTTATAATTACTATAACCCGATGGTTTTGCAGACGTATTATTTATGCTGTTAAATCGTACTCTAGTTGTACTTGTTTCGTATTGGGTGTTGGCAACCGAGGCACAATGTCCATTATTAAAAGGAAAATTAACTACTTTGTTTTTGGTTTTAGTTGATGCAGTTCCTGTAATGGTAATGCTGTAATCGTCAAACGGAACGCCTCCTAAATTGCTAATGGTCATGGTAACCGTACCCGAAGCATTTATACTGGTAGGGGAAAAAGTTACAGAAGACCCATTGGGGTTTCCTGAGGCATTAAAAACGGTGGTTTCAGAAAAACCATTAGCGGTTTCATAATTAAAATGAAATGTAGCCGTAGTTTCAGCGCATCCAATAGGATCTAAAGTTTCTTCAACCATAAAAAAATCAGGGCTTGTTGAAATTGAAAAATCAAAATTAGAAACATCATAGAAAATGTTATCGGCGGCTTCAACTAACAATCGTGCAGTATTTGTATCAGGAATAGATGGTACTGTGTACGTATGGGAACCATCATTGGGTGTGCTTGATGCGATAGTTATGGGAAAGGTTAAACCACCATCTGTTGATAATTTAATATTTACATTTTGGCAATTAATAGTGGCATTCCCTGTTTGCCCAACAACCCAATTAATAGTAACAGTACTTCCCTGTGCCCAAGAAATAGGGTTTGAAACTGTAAATGGTGTTACATTTTCTACCGTTATTTTCATGGTATCGTAACTACTTTGTCCACCACTGGCACTTGCGGTGTTTCTATCTCTAACTGTTAATGCCCAGTTTAAATTTCTTCCAACGGTTGAAACCGTTTCCCAGTCACTACCCAAAGTTGGGTTGGTTTGTGTGGTATTTCCAGCTAAAACACTACTGAATTTAGGAATATATCTATCAGAAGCACTTGATGGCGGCAACGACCTGTTCATCGAACCAGAGGCTAAGTCGGGTCCAAAATTCAAATAATTTACGGTACCACTATCTATTTGTTCCCAACAATAAGTTAGATTATCACCTCCATCAGCATCGGTAGCAGCACCTTTTAGAACGTATGCAGTTCCAGCAGGAATATTATAGTCGCTACCCGCATCTGCTATGGGTGGGTTGTTGGTAATCGCTTCCGTAGTTTGGCAGGTTTTACCACTTAAATTATTTAGTATTTGTTTAATGCTATGATAATGAAAATAAGCGTCGCTATTGGTTTGTACATCATCTTCACCAGTAATTCCTGCGTATGCCATAATAGTACTTCCACTTCCAGGTTCGGAGTTTACACCGGTACCTTCACTTTGGTAAGCCCAAGTATGGTTGGCTCCCATTTGATGTCCAATTTCATGAATTACAAAATCTAGGTCAAACGTATCCCCTTCAGGAATTCCGTTAGCAGGCGATGTGAATGCACTTCCTTTTTTATGGTCTGTAGTACTCGCTGTGTCGTTATCACATACGCAACCAATACATCCTGCATTACCGCCACCTCCTGTTGCACCAAATAAATGCCCAATATCATAGGCAGCATTTCCAATAGTGTTGGTTAAATTGTTTTGTAGTTGAAGGCTCCAACCGTTTGTGTTCTCAAAATTATCATCATCAGTTCCTATACTAGCATCAGAATAAGGGTCGGTTCCTGCATTTGTGTAAATTAATTGGGTAGCATCTACAAGTTCAAAAGTAACTGCCATATCGGTCTCGAATATTTCATTTACCCTGCTTAAAGTGGCGTTAATGGCTGCTAAGGCATCAGCAACGGCATCACCGTTTCCTGGGTTGCCATCGTTATGATAAGCGGTATATTCTGCAGTGGTTGAAATGGCGATTCTAAATTTTTGAAGAGTTTTATTGTTGGCGCCACCTTCATTAATGGCCATTTTTGAAGTTAAACCAGTACTTTTGTTAAAGTTTTCACTCAGTTCATTAATGGTGTTACATATAAATGCTGTTTTGTTTTTGTCTTTTTTAGAATACAGAATATATTCGTTTGAACCTTTTGAGGTAGGCTGCATAAAAACACTAGGTTTATCTAAATAAGTAATCATGGTTTGCGTGCCTTGTGGAGATACACTCATACGTAAACGCGTTCCAGGATTACTTAAACTAACGCCAACATACGATTTGATGTTTGGATATTTAGCTGCTAAATCTGGCGAAAAAGTAGAAGCTTCATAAATTTGAAACGTTTCCAAGTTGCCTGCTTCACCCGGAATGGAAATTGTTGTTGCCTTTTCCTTCGTTTTGGAATTTCTTGAAGTCACATCCGTAAGCGATTCTTTTAAAGAAGCGGTATTAAGCTCAAAAACTTGAACCTTATTTTTATCTAAATTTAATTTAGAAATTATTTTAGAATCTTTAATGGTTTCTGTTTTTTTCCAAGAAGAATTTTGAGAAGATACCGAAAAGATAGCCAAAAACATTGCTATTGATAAAACATAATGTAGTTTTGCGTTCATAAAAAAATATTTGGGGCTATTTTTATTTAACAGTTACAACAAAACTAACTTTTTTTAACCAAATTAGCAATTAACTGCTTATTATGAGCAAAATTAAAAACATCAACGCATATAGATCTATGGAACCTACCATAGTAACCATTGGTACTTTTGATGGTGTTCATGTTGGTCATCAAAAAATTGTAAAGCGTTTAATTAATATTGGAAAACAAACCCATTTAAAGTCTGTTATCCTTACTTTTTTTCCGCACCCACGTATGGTGCTGCAAAAAGATTCAAACATAAAATTAATTAATACCATTAACGAACGTGGCGCAATTTTAGAAGCCTTAGGTTTAGATTTTTTACTTATTAAGAAGTTTACCAAAGCATTTTCCAGACTTTCGGCAGAAGATTTTGTAAAAAAAATTTTAGTTGATAAACTCAATGCTAAAAAGGTAATTATTGGTTACGACCACAGGTTTGGTAGAAATAGAAACGCCGATATTAACGATTTGAAAAAGTTTGGCGATTTATATGGTTTTGAAGTTGAGGAAATTTCAGCTCAAGATATCAACGATGTATCGGTAAGTTCTACCAAAATTAGAAAAGCATTGGAAGACGGCGATATTGATAAGGCCAATGCGTATTTAGGCTATCCGTTTATGCTTACCGGCAACGTGGTAAAAGGTAAAGCGTTGGGCAGACAAATAGATTACCCAACAGCCAATATCCAAATAGATGAAGATTATAAATTAATTCCAAAACACGGTGCTTATATAGTGCGTTCTGTTATAAATAACGAGGTTGTATTTGGTATGATGAATATAGGTTTCAACCCTACCGTTGAAGGGCAAGAGGAAACCATTGAAGTGCACTTTTTCAATTTCAACAGAAATATTTATAATAAAACCATTCAAATAGATTTATTGCACAGACTTCGTGATGAACAAAAATTCGAATCGGTTGAGGCTTTAAAAGACCAATTATTAAAAGATAAAGAAGCATCGCTTAGCTATATAAAATCGCATTTTAATTAACGTTGATTTTACATTCAAAAGAACAGCAAATATGTTCGCAATTCATTAAATTTGTCGCTTAAATTTTCAAGACATGTTACAAGTCCCTTTTATTAGAGAAAACAAAGATTTAGTAATAACCCGATTAGCAAAACGAAACATTGATGCTACTCAAATGATTCACGATGTTATTTCGTTGGATGAAGAAAGACGCCGCATTCAAACCGAGTTGGATAATACCTTGGCAGAATCGAACGCGATTTCAAAAGAAATAGGCAACTTATACAAATCGGGAGAAGCTGAAAAAGCAAATCTTTTAAAAGAGAAAACAAGTCAGTTAAAAGAAGTTTCAAAAGAACTAAACGATGCGCTTAACAATAAAACAGAAGAGCTAAACCAATTGCTGTATAAAATCCCTAACGTTCCTAATGAGTTGGTGCCTAATGGAAATTCGGATACCGATAATTTAGAAGTTTATAAAGAAGGCGATATTCCTGTATTGCACGAAGGCGCATTGCCACATTGGGAATTGGCAAAAAAATACGATATCATCGATTTTGAATTAGGTAACAAAATCACTGGTGCTGGTTTTCCTGTGTATAAAGGCAAGGGAGCCAGACTACAACGTGCATTAATCGCTTATTTTCTGGACAAAAACACAGCAGCGGGTTATACCGAATACCAATTACCACATTTGGTAAACGAAGCATCTGGTTTTGGTACGGGGCAATTGCCGGATAAAGAAGGGCAAATGTACCATGTAACCGAAGATAATTTATATTTAATTCCAACTGCTGAGGTGCCAGGAACCAATATTTTTAGGGATGTGGTTTTGAATGAAAGCGAATTGCCCATTGGTATTACAGGTTACACACCATGTTTTCGCCGTGAAGCTGGAAGTTACGGTGCACATGTTCGTGGATTGAACCGTTTACACCAATTCGATAAAGTTGAGATTTTACGTGTAGAACACCCAAGTAAATCCTACGAAGCGTTAGATGGTATGGTGGAGCATGTAAAAACCATTTTACAAGAATTAAAATTACCTTATAGAATATTAAGACTTTGTGGTGGCGATTTGGGCTTCACTTCAGCATTAACTTACGATTTTGAAGTGTTTTCTACAGCACAAGATAGATGGTTGGAAATATCTTCAGTTTCAAACTTTGAAATCTTTCAAGCAAACCGTTTAAAATTACGTTTTAAAAACAGTGATGGTAAAAATGAATTGACACACACCTTAAACGGAAGTTCGTTAGCATTACCAAGAGTTTTGGCTGGCATTTTAGAAAACTACCAAACTAAAGACGGCATTGTTATTCCTGAAGTTTTACAAGCATATACGGGTTTTAAAATCATTGATTAAAACAATATATTTACACACTCAAAGTGAATCAAAAACTTACACAATTGTAGGGTTTTGTTTTTAATAATCGACAAAATGCAAATTATTAACGTTTTTTAACGATTTTATTTGCATTTCTTTTGCGTATCTAAAAATATTTTAGAAGTTAGGGGCACCAAATCTATGAAACCTACTAACCATGAAAAATATTAAACGTTTAGTAATTTTAATTACATTAATTTTTTTCGCAGGCAAAGTATTGTTTTCAGATTTTGAAATCTCAAAATCCGAAAGCAAAGTTACTGCTATTGTAACTAAATAGGGATTTAATTCTTTATACAAAGACTGTCCCCAATCAGTATTACATCGTTTTTTATATTAACGGTAGTTAATGGAACTTTTATTTTGGTTGGTTAGTGCCCGAATTTTTATTCGGGCATTTTTTTATAATTATATTAGCAGTAGCTACTCCGTGTATTTGTTATATTTACAACATGAGAATTCTATTTGTTTTATGCTTTCTATTTACTGCCCAATTGTTCTCGCAAGACGATGGAATTGCTAGGGAGTACTATAAAAATGGCGATTTTGAAAAGGCTTTAGCTGAGTATAAAAAACTGTATGCTGAAACACCATCGAATATGACTTACATTAATCAATTGGTAAGTACATACGCGCAATTAGAGCAATATGATGAGGCTGAAAAATTTCTCAAAGCGTTAATAGATCGTGTGCAGTATCCTGCGTTATTTGTTGAGTTAGGCTATAATTATCAGCTTAAAAACGATTTGGAAAATGCGAATTTAAACTATAAAAAAGCTTTGGCAAGTATAGATACAAATCCTATTAACGTGTATACCATTGCCAGAAGTTTTCAAAGTCATTCACTTAACAATGAAGCCATAATCGCTTATGAAAAGGCCATGATTCTAAAACCCGAATATAATTTTAATTTACAGTTGGCACAACTATATGGCGAGCAAGGGAACATTGAAAAAATGTTTAATAGCTATGTTGATTTTGCACAATCAAACCCATTTAGTTTGGGCAACATAAAACGGGCTATAAGCGATTTTATAAGTGAAGATGGCGAAAATGAAAACAATATTATTTTCCGGAAAATTTTGCTTAAAAAAGTACAGCAAGAACCCCATGTTTTTTGGAACGAGTTGTTAAGTTGGTTATTTATTCAGCAAAATGATTTTAAAAAAGCATTTGCCCAAGAAAAAGCAATTTTTAGTAGGCAGCCCGAAAGTTTGTTTAGAATAGAAGAACTGGCCGACATTGCATTTAGTAAAAATGAACTGGAAACAGCCAAAGAAATTTACACTTTTATAACAACCACAGCCCAAGATTTGGATATTTTGTTAGAGGCGCACTATAATTTAATTAAGTTAGAAACAAAGCAAAGCACCAAAGAAAACTACGGTACCATTGATGCCAAGTACCAAGAGTTGTTTAATAAGTTTGGTACGTTTTCCCAAACCTTAAAACTTCAAATTGCCTACGCGCATTTTTTGGCATTCAACAAAAATGAGCCTAAAAAGGCATCAGCTTTTTTAGAAAAAACATTGGAATTGCCTCTGAATGATTTACAACAAGCCGAAGTAAAATTGGAATTAGGCGATATTTTAGTACTGCAAGAAAAGTTTAATGACGCTTTAATTTACTACACACAAATTCAACGAAATTCAAAAAACAGTACCATTTCTCAAGAAGCACGTTATAAAGTAGCCAAAGCTAGTTACTACAAAGGCGATTTTAAATGGGCAGAATCGCAACTAAAGGTTTTAAAAGCATCAACATCGCAACTTATAGCTAATGATGCTTTAGATTTAAAATTGCTTATTTCAGATAATAAATATGAAGATTCCACCCAAACGGCTTTAAAACTTTACGCAAAAGCCGATTTATTGTCTTTTCAAAATAAAACGGACGAATCTATAACCTTGCTGAATAAAATTTTAAACGAACATAAAACCGAACCCATCATACCACAAGCATTATTTAAACAAGCGCAATTATTTGAAGAACAAGCTCAATTTGAAAAGGCCGAAGCAAACTACGAAATTATAATTGAAAATTATCCCGATGGTGTTTTAGTAGACGATGCTTTTTTTCATCTTGCTGAACTTTATGAAAACCAATCCAATCAACCAGAAAAGGCTAAAAGTTTATACGAAAAAATCATTTTTAATCATGCCGATAGTATTTACTTTGTAGAAGCCAGAAAACGATACCGAGCATTACGTGGTGATGCTATAAACTAGTTTACAGTCTCAGTTTGCAGTCTCATTTCAACGCCTAAACCACAAACAATTAAACAACAAAACATGATAATATACAACGTAACATCAAACATAGACGAATCCATACACGACGAATGGTTAGCATGGATAAAAGAACACATTCCGCAAGTATTGGCTACCGGAAAATTTGAAAAAGCAACCCTTACCAGAGTTTTGGTAGAAGAAGACATGGGAGGTGTTACCTATTCTGTACAATACCGTACCTATTCTAGAGAAGCATTGGATGCTTATTATAGAGAAGATGCCGAAAAACTTCGAAGCGAAGGACTCAAAAAATTTGCCGATAAAGTGTTATCCTTTAGAACCGAACTTCAAATACTGGACGAGTACACCGTAAATTTTAAATAGATGTTTTCAATCTTTTAAATATGTAACGGGTAATAAAAATACCGTTACTATCTGTTTCACCACTAAAGCTTTCAACACCGCTGTTTACAAAAGTTAACTCCCAGCCTAAATTAGCGAGTTCATTTATTTTTGATGTTACCACGGCGTCATTGGCAGCTATGTTTTGAAAACGAATACCTCCTACATTAAAAAAGTTTAGAAGTTTTGTTTCTTCAAAATTCCTGATACGAATGTCGCCTCGGTCCGATTTGTTCCTTTCATCATCTTCTTCGGTTCTGTTGGAAGTAAATTCTTTATAATCTCTAGCTTCCTCTGTGGCAATCATTCTAGATCTGCCCAATCCGTTTGGAATTATAGACTCTACTACGGTTATGGTTTTATATTCAAAAGTTTGTGACCAAGAAGTACTGCCTAATGCAATTACAAAAATAATTGTTAAGATATTTTTCATCGTTTATAGTTTAAAATTATATGTTTAAGGAGTTATAACCATTCTTATAAAAGAAAAATGGTTGTTCGTTAAATTAGAATTTAAATGGGCGTCATTTTTTCTAAGAATTGTTTTAATTATAATTGAAGTTTCGGTTTCCCATTGCATTTCAAGAGGAATCCAATTGGTGTTTTTGGATGTTATATGCTTATTTACAGTAGATGCATTTGTTGTTTTATTAACCTTCCAAATATGGATTGAGTTTTTTCTGTTTTCAAAATCTGGAATATGCTTTAATGTTGCAAATATGCTTTGGTTGGTTGAAAATACAGGTTCCGACCCTAACATTGTTGCGTTTCCTGTTTTTTTATCTATAAGATACCATTTGATGATTTTGTTTGGTATGTGTGCTGCTATTAAATATTTATTTATGGCGTTGTTTTTTCCTAAGTAGTTGAAATTGGCTTTTTTAGTACTCAATCCTTTTAAGTTTTTTATTGGTTTCCAGGCCTCATCTATGTTAAGGTATATGGTGCCATCTACTTTTTTGGCATCATCTTTTTCCATTACAAAACCTACTGTTTGATTCATTGATGCGTTTTCATAATCTTTTGCAGTAGCCATTTCAAACCTAAACTTAGTGTCTTTTGTATAGGTCATGGAATCTTTAATGCTTTTTTTATAAAATGAAGTAAAAGCATAAGCCATGACAGATACGGCCAATAATAACATCAACTTTCCCATTGTAGCAGGTTTTATAAAAGGTACAGCAAAGGATGCTGTACCTTTTAATTCATTAAATTTTATAAGAAAGGGATAATAGGATATTTCTATTTTTGAATTCATTATCATCCGAATCAGAAGTATTGGCAATATTGCTTAAACCGTATAAATAGCTTAATTGCAATGCTATTTTTTCTGAAAGGGCATATCCAGCAACTCCCATAACACCTAAATCGAATCGGCTTAAGCCACCGCCGTCATCTTCCTCATCTTTAAAGGCATCTATAGAAAAGGATTCTGTACTTGTTGTATTTCCTTCCTTAAAGCTAACTTCGCCTTTAATCTTTCCGGAGATACCATAACCAAAAGAAGGACCAGCTCCCAAAAATAATTTACCGTTAGTCCCATTAACCTTATAAATGGCTAGAATGGGCAACTCTAAATAGTTGAGGTTTGCTTTCATTTCTTGTTTTACAGTTATGTCTTCCTCTATAAATTCGTTTTCAATTTTTGCTCCTTTTTGCATGAAGTTGAAAGACGGTTTTAGACTGAAAGATTCAGATAAAGGAACTTCGGCAAATATACCAATGGCAAAACCTGCTTTAAGTTTTTTGTTAAGGTCTTGGTCGCTCTCATCTGTTAAAGAGGCATTACTTAAAACGCCAGAAGCTTGTACTCCAAATTGAGTTTGTGATTTTGCGGTTAGCGCAAAAAAGAATAGGATAATTGCTAAAATTTGATTTTTCATTTTTGTTCGTTTTTTGATTGATGTATAATTGATTGATGAATAGTATTAAGTTTTTTATGGTTTATAGATGTTACCCAAATCTAAATCTGAAAAGATATTTGAACTTTCGGCATTGCTGTTAATAATCGCTCTGTTGTCTTCAATGGCAATGCCATAACCATAACCATGAGAAATTTTAGAATTGGCAATGCTTAGTTTTCCAAGAGAATCCCCATCTAAACCAATACTTGTTACTTTATTAATATTTAACATTGGAGATTTTCCGGCATAACTAACATTGCAATATTCCATAACATTTTTATTGCTGCTAGATTGTATAAGAATACCGTTCCAAAAGCCTTTAGTTTGGTTGTTTCCTGTAAACCAAATGTTTTGGTCGTTAGTACCTTTAGCATCTAAATAGCCATTAGTAGTTATGCGCATTGTTACGTCTTCTTCAAATTTAAATATGGCACCCGATAAAACTTTTAAACCTGTATCTATACTTAAATTACCACTTACCAAGTAAGTATAACTAAAACCTAAAGCGGGCCAAATAGATTCTCTTCCTTGTTCAACTAATAAATTTGAACTAAAAATTTCTACACCATTATGTTGGTTTCCCGAAAATTCTAAAGCTGCTACATTGTTTAATTTTTCCACCTCATTGGCTGGTAATGCAATAGCTGATGCTGTGTTGTCTTTAAACCTTAGGAAGCCTAAATTGTTATGAGTTGCTTTTTTTTCAATTAATAATCCAATCCCGCCACTTTTGCTTATTAAACTTTCAGATATTTTTAAATGGGCATTATTATCACCCTCTACTCCTATGTTTGTTTTTAAAACAAATCCATCCATAGGAGCGCTTCCTGCCCCAATAATTTCAACATGTTTTAATTCATTTTTAGTATTATTGGATTTAAAACCAATTCCTTTCCAATATCCTTGAGATGCTTGCTGTTTGCCATAAAATTTTATAGGGTATTGCTGTGTGCCAATAGCGGTTAAATATCCTGTAGGCATGATAATGATTTCGGCATCGTTTTCCATTTGAAATTCTGAGCCTTCGGTCATTATAAGTCCCGATGCTATTTCAAGCTTCCCTTTCAAAGCATATTTAATATCAGCTTGCACAGGACTCCAAGTGATGTTATTTGAAGCATTTATCCTATCTCCTATAACTTCAATAGTATTTATTTCGTTGTTTTGAAAATCGGACAGACTATTAATTGCCAAAAGTTGAGAGGCTGGTATCATCGCCAATTTCTGGTTGTTTCTAAACACAGTAAAAGATTCGGTGGTTAATTTAGTGCCAGTTTCTGCAGCTATGGCAAAACCTTTATTGTATTGAAAAATAGAAGATACTACTTTAAGGTTTCCTGCCCCTTCATTGTTTAGGCTAACTGCTGCAGCTTCCTGCATTCCCGATGCAATACCACTACCGGCATATTCAATTATAACCCTATCTAATTTATTTAAGGAACTATTGGAGTTAATTACCAACCCTTTCCAATAGCCAATGGTTTTTTCTTTACCAGTGAAATAACTAAACTGATTGGCAGATCCAATTACTTCAATAGAACCTTGGTTTTCAATATACATAGCGGTGTTTTCTTCAAATGCAATGGTAACTGAAGGATGTATTCTTAAATTTCCTCTTACATGAATGTCCTTAGTCACTAAATAATCTGGCATATTGCTATCTTCATAAATATTAGTAAGAACGTAATCAGCATTAATATCGTCACTTAAAACAATAGGCCCGTCATTGGGAATGTTGTTTTTATTTACTGTAATGGATATTTCATCAGTATCAGAAAAAACTTGGTTATAGATTTTTAATTCTAGTACATAAACACCTTCTGAATCTGGAGTGAATTTTGGTTTAGATGTGGTAGCGTCTTCTAACAGGCTAGCACTTGTGGCTGGTTTGCTCTTAAATTTCCATAAAAACTGAAAGGGTTTGCCGGCATTGTCTTTAGATTCCGATCCGTTTAGGGTTACTAACTGACCAACATAAACTAAACCATTAAAACTTTCCACCTTTGCCTCCAAAGTGTTGCTTGGTTCGTTAATGGTGTCATCTTTATCACATGCTATAATAAGCATTGAAAAGAGTAACATAAAAATTAAATTTGTTTTCATATTTTTTTGATTTTTGATTGATGATGCTTTCTTTTAAAGCTTTCCAAAAGTAGGAGTGATTAAAAGTTTGGGAAAATAATCTATACCGAAGTGGTAAAATAATATGTGGAAGTGCTTTAAAAATATAATGAAGTGAAAGCCAATGTATTTCTTATTCTGTAAGCTAGCTGTTTATACATAAAGTATATGTGCAATGCTATTAAAAGAAGGCTATAAAATATAGGCGTTTGCGTTTAAACTTATTTTTTTGATGCTTCAGTTCAATAATCGAGCATTTCGGATAATGTATTATGCATATATAGAAGTAGAAATTGTATTTTTAGCTAACATTAATAAGTAGATAAATTAGCTTCATGGGCACCTACATTAAACGAAAGTATAGCTATCCGGTTTTAATGGTTATTAACATTGTTATGGCATCGGTAAGGCTTAAGGTTTTTCCTTATGAGTCTGCTTTATACCATATAACCCTTTCCATTACGGCATTGTTTCTTATTTTTTTAGGTTGGGAAGGGACACTGTTAATCCACCGTCTTTTAGAACATGTTATTCCAATTAATAAAAAGCCTTTACTAAAAATTTCAGTGCAAATTTTTATAGCAACTTTTTTAAACATTTTCCTTTCATATTTCATATTTTTTTCTGCAAATACCCTTTTTGATGTGGGGATTACACCCTTGTGGGACAGTGTTATATATTTAATGAACTTTTTCCTATCGGTAATATTCAACCTTGTAATTTTTGGAGCATATTATTTCTATCAGTGGAAAAATAATCTTATCAATAAAAGCAACCTTGAAAAAGAACAAGCCATTGTAAAATATGATGCTTTACGCAATCAATTAAACCCTCATTTTTTATTCAACGCTTTAACATCTTTAAACAGTTTGATTTTTGAAAACCAACAATTGGCATCCGATTTTTTACAGCAACTATCTAAAGTGTATCGATATACCCTTCAAAACAGAGATAAAGAAGCGGTTTCCATTCGAACAGAACTTAATTTTGTACAACATTATATCTCTCTAATGAAAACCAGGTTTGGTGAGGCCATTCAATTTATAATTAAAGTAGATGAAGTTGATATGGAAAAAGGCATAGTGCCTGTTCTATCTCAAATGCTAATAGAAAATGCGGTAAAGCATAACAGTGTAAGTCTGGAAAACCCATTAAGAATATCAATAAGCTCTGATGGTGTTTATTTTATAGTAGAAAATAATATCAATAAAAAAGCACAGGTGGAAACCAGTAATAAACTAGGGGTTCAAAATATGAAGGATTTATATAAATACCTTACCAATAGATCTGTAGAAGTTGAAAATACGGAAACACATTTTGTGGTTAAAATACCTTTAATTGTATAAGCTATGATAAACGCTGTAATTATTGAAGATGAAACTTTGGTAGCCAAGGGACTAGTAGACCTTATTAATAAAGCAGATGCAACGATTAATATTGTGAAGGTTTTAGGGTCGCTAAAATCGAGTATTGCTTATTTTAAATCTAACCCAGAGCCCGATTTACTTTTTATGGACATCCAGTTAAGCGATGGGGTTAGTTTTGAGCTTTTAAAGGAAGTAAAGATAAATTGCCCCATTATATTTACCACGGCTTATAATGAATATGCCATAAGAGCATTCAAATTAAACAGTATAGATTATTTATTGAAGCCAGTAGATAAGGAAGAGTTAAAATTGGCCATTGATAAATTTAAACAGCATAGATATTTAGATAATCAACTGCTCAATGAGCAATTAAAATCTTTAATAAAGCACATTAGTTTACCTAATGAAACCAAAGCTTATAAAGAGCGCTTTATGGTTCACTCAGGAAAATCGGTACTTATTATAAACCACGATAAAATTGCTTATTTTATTAAAGAAGTACTTATTTATTTGGTAACCAAGGACAATCAAAAGTTTATAACCGATTTTCAAACCATGGAAGAAATTGAAGAATTGGTAAATCCCGCAACCTTCTTTCGTGCTAATCGACAGGTCATTTTTAAGTCTGATGTTGTAGAAAGTTTTAAATCGGACTCGTATGGAAAGCTAATAGTAAAACTAATAGCTCCAGTAAATAAAACGGTTGATGTTAGTAGGGAAAAGGCTCAAGCCCTAAAAAAATGGCTGCAATAGAAAAACATAAAATACCTCAAACCGTCGTTGCCCGTTTTAAAACTGGTATTTTAAACAAACTTTCCCATATACCACTTTACCACGATTAAGTTTTATATCTTCGTATTTCTCTTAAAACATTCGTAATTCGTGGCAAATACCCCAAACCAACACCAAGTAAAAGCAAAAAAGCATTTAGGGCAACATTTTTTAAATGATGAAACAATTGCTCAAAAAATTGCCGCCACTCTTACTTTAAAAAACTATAAAACCGTTTTGGAAATTGGTCCAGGCATGGGTGTGCTTACCAAATATTTACTTAAAAAAGACATCACCACACACGTTATTGAAATTGATACAGAATCGGTAGATTATTTAAAAGCCAATTACTTAAATCTGGCATCCAGAATTATTGAAAAGGATTTTTTAAAGTACGATTTAAACCAAGTGTTTAAAGGCGAATCCTTTGCAATTATTGGCAATTTCCCTTATAACATTTCAACACAAATCGTTTTTAAAACCTTGGACATGCGCGACCAGATTCCTGAGTTTTCAGGCATGTTTCAAAAAGAAGTTGCCGAACGCATTTGCTCTAAAGAAGGCAGTAAAGTGTACGGTATTCTATCGGTATTGGCTCAGGCCTATTACGATGCCGAATATTTATTTACGGTGCCACCATCGGTATTCAATCCGCCACCAAAAGTAGAATCGGGCGTGTTGCGCCTTACCCGAAAAGCAGATTATTCGTTGCCATGCGATGATGCCTTATTCTTCAAAGTCGTAAAAACAGCCTTTCAACAACGAAGAAAAACCATTCGTAACAGTTTAAAAACATTCAATTTAAGCGATAATTTAAGAGAAGATAGTATATTTGACAAACGTCCGGAACAATTAAGCGTGCAACAGTTTATAGAACTTACGCAGTTAATTGAAAAAGACATGTAAACATCGCATTTTGTCTGAAGAAATAGAAAACATACAATTTGAATTAACCGATGATTTAATCAATCAGGTAGAAAGTCTCATTGAACAAAACAATGATAAAGCACTTCAAAAGCTTTTAAAAGACTTTCACTACGCCGATATTGCCGAAATTTTAGATGAACTGGATTTAGATGAAGCCATCTATATCATCAAACTTCTAGATTCAGAAACCACTGCCGACATCTTAATGGAGCTCGATGAAGACAATCGAGAAAAAGTATTAAGAAATCTGTCTTCAAAAGAAATAGCCGACGAAATTGGTGAATTGGACACCGATGATGCTGCCGATATCATTTCAGAACTTCCCGAAGCACGTAAACGCGAAGTTATATCACATATTGAAGATGAAGAGCACAAAGCCGAAATTGAAGAATTGTTGGCTTATGATGAAGATACGGCGGGTGGACTTATGGCAAAAGAGTTGGTTAAAGTTTACGAAACCTGGACCGTTGCCGGTTGTTTACGTCGCATACGTGGGCAAGCCAAAGAAGTAACACGCGTGCATTCCATTTACGTGGTCGATAAAAAAAACAAACTCGTAGGCCGCCTTTCATTAAAAGACCTTATTGTTGCTAAAAGCGACCAAAAAATTGCAGAAATATCCAATTCAAGTGTCGATTATGTAAACGTACACGATGATGCTGAAGACGTTGCCAAAGTCATGCAGAAATATGATTTGGAAGCCATTCCAGTAGTAGACGACAACCAAATACTTTTAGGTAGAATCACCATCGACGATATCGTTGACGTGATGAAAGAAGAAGCCGAAAAAGACTATCAATTAGCTGCAGGTATTACCGCCGATGTAGAAGCCGATGACAACATTTGGGAACTCACCAAGGCCCGTTTGCCATGGCTTTTAATAGGTATGTTTGGCGGTATTGGGGCAGCAAGCATCATTAACGGGTTTAGCGATGCCATGTTAAAATTCCCAGCACTATTAATGTTCATTCCGCTCATACAAGCAACCGCAGGAAACGTAGGGGTACAATCATCAGCCATCGTGGTACAAGGTTTAGCCAACGATTCTATAGATGGCAGCATTTTAAGCCGCCTTCTTAAAGAATTTTTGTTAGGTTTGGTAAACGGTCTCGCCATAGCATGCATTGTATTAATCATTAGCCATTTCATATTTAAAACAACCTATTTAGAGTCGCTAACCATTTGTGTCGCCCTAATTTCCGTTATCATAATGGCAGCATTAATAGGCACGTTCATCCCCATATTTTTAGACAAACGCGGTATCGATGCCGCCGTAGCCACAGGACCGTTCATCACCACCAGCAACGATGTCTTTGGTATTTTAATGTACTTTTTAATAGCCAAATTAATACTCGGTTTTTAATAAGCACATTTTTCATTTCCTTGTAGAAGAAAATCTATTGGGTGTTACCCTATCGGATCGGGCTATCCATTACAATCTTTTTAACGTCATTGCGTACGAAGCAATCTGCTTAATTTATAAAATTATATCGAGAAGTTGGGCAATTGCTAAAGTACCGCGCTTTGCGCTATATCTTTTTTGTGCTGAACTTGTTTCAGTATCTCATTAAACTATTTCTATATTTTCTAATATTAGTTTTAAAACATAGTTATAGTTAGGCACAAAAAAGGATGCCGCTGCAATCGCTATTCCAAATGTCCTATCAAACATAAATTATGTAATTAATTTTATTTTAAGTCTTATTTATATATCCACTAAGAAGAGTCAAGGATAAATTTGGAATTAATTAGATTTAGTTAGACTTAATTAAAAAAACTAAAAATAAATTGTATAAGCAAATAAAATATAGATAATAGATAAGTCAACAAAGGAATAAAGAAAATCAAAAAACCAATAATATATAACATAAGTTTTAGGTTTTTTTTATCATTAAAATTAATTTTGAAATAAATCATTATAGCCATAAGAATTATCAAATGATATACAATAATAATTTCCAAGTGCCATTTTTCCCAGTACAATTCAAACAAATGAATGTATAACCAAATCAATGCAACTGAAATAAAAATAATTCCTAAACCAATAGAGTATTTTTTTAATTTAACCATTAATGAAAATTTCTTTAAAACTATATTTTATTAAAATTGGATAACGCACTTAAAATGACCTTTTAGACAATTTCAACACAAAAAACCAGTACTATCAACTGTAAAACCAAATAGTCACTTAAAAATTCTTGTTAATTAACTAAAATAGTTCCAGTTTAAGCAATAGACTTAATATAGTCTATATCCCGTTTATTGGTAATTGCTTCTTCGGCATCAAAAATTAAATTAGCTATTTCTTCATCTAAAATATCTCGATACTTTTCGTTTTCTTTCTTTACAATACTTTTTAAATGTAAAAGCATTTTTAACAGCTTTTCTACAATTACCACATCGTGTTTACAGTAAGTTCTTAATTCTGCCATTACCTGAAAAATTAATGCCTTAAAATTGATAGTCGCTATAGAAACATAGGCAACTTCATCTATATAATTAAGGCTCTTATCCTTTTTCTGAATACGCAGAGCAAACAACTGAGACAAATAATCTATCGCATTTAAAGCGGTACCGGGGTCGTTAATACCGGGCGACATGGCTTTAACGGCAACCTCGGTAATTTGCTTAAAGGCAAGCACGTAATTATCATCAACAAATTCGCTTTTAGAAAAATCAAAGTGTTCTACAATCCTATCAATAACGTCCGTTTCTAATTCTTTTTCATATTTAAAAAGAGTGTTTTCTTCTGAAACAAATAATCCTTTTATAACAACCACGTCAATTTTCACATCGTGTTCTTTGGCTATTTCTGCAATGTTTTCTGCTGATACATTTTGTAAGTATCCTGCTTTTTTCGATTTATATGCTTTCCATGTTTTGGTTTCAGGAAAATCGCCTTCATTATACTTTTCGTTGTCAATTAAATATAACATTCTTTTCTTGGATACATTAAAAATCTTATCCATAATATTATTGATTTGAATTTCCTGTGAAATGGAATGGATAAAATAGATGAAAGCAGCAAGACAATTTACCATGAACAAAATAGCAAAGAGTACCGCAAAACCTGGCAACTGGTATTTATCGCCGTTAGGTTCTATATAAACTAAAATGAACGTACAATACAGTATCCCTGCAATATATAAACCCAAAATCAATTGATGTTTTCTATTACTAATTAAACCTGGTAGTAATCTGGGTGAAAAGTTACTGGAAGCTTGGTTAAGCAATATCATTACCATGGAGAAGCTAAAAACCATAATGGAAATAAGCCCTCCAATAAAAGTTGTTAATAGGCTTCTTGCTGTTTCGGTATTGTTTATAACCAAGGCTGGAAATATTTCAAGAAGGTATTTGGAAATCCCTTTTTCCTCTAAATAAATCATAACATAGGTAAAAACAAAACCTAGTAAACCTAAAAGTGTGGGATAGAAAGCAATCTTATCGGTTAGTCGATAAAGCTTTCTGAAAAAGAAAAGCAGTTTGTCTTTCATATAGTTATTTTATAGATTAAAGAAAGGATGGTTTGATTATCAATCTATGTCAAAATACTGTTCTGTAACATGTAATATATGAATAAACAAAAAAACTCTAGTTTTATCTTTATTTGAATACGATCAATATTTTCTTTAGTTAACAATTTTTTATAAGGAAGTCGCACTAAAGGTATCACCTTGCGATAAATCGCCTGTATCAAATCCTTTTTTAAACCATCGCATCCGTTGTGCCGAAGTGCCATGTGTGAACGAATCGGGTACTACCCTGCCACTCGATTGTTTTTGTAGTCTATCATCACCAATGGCATTGGCAGCATTCATAGCTTCTTCAAGATCGCCGGTTTCCATCATCTTCGTCATAGCTTGTGAGTGATGTGCCCAAACGCCTGCTAGAAAATCGGCTTGAAGTTCTAACATTACCGAGTATCTGTTATATTCGGTTTCGGAAACTTGCCCACGTAATCGGTTCATTTTATCGGTAGTTCCCATAATTTTTTGGATATGATGCCCAACCTCATGAGCAATTACATATGCTTGCGCAAAGTCTCCAGGCGCATTTAACCTTCTTTCCATTTCGTCAAAAAAACTTAAATCTATATATAATTTCTCGTCTCCTGGGCAATAAAATGGACCTGTAGCACTAGAAGCAGAACCACAAGCAGAGGAAACCGAACCAGTAAAAAGTACTAAAGTGGGCTCTCTGTAATTATCTAAAAGTTTATTCCAAACATCTTCAGTATTTGCTAAAATGGTAGCGCTAAACTGAGCCAACTCTTCATCTTCGGCACTAGGTTGATACGGTGCAGAAGTCTCGGTTGCTACACCTGCATTTAAAAGTTGCGTAATTAACGATAATGGGTTTTTACCCATTACTAAAGATACTATTATAAAACCCCCAACAATAAAAAGTCCTACTTTTGAAAAAAGAAGCTTAACTAATGGCGCTAGTAATGTAGGGTTATTAAATCCACCAATGCCCTGACCTGCACCACCTTTACCTCTACGATCATCAACATTATTACTTTGTCTTCTACCTTTCCATTTCATACGAACTAAAATAAAATTATGACTGATTTTTTGATTGCTTCAATTTACATATAATTTCGATATTATAAATTAATTACACGGAAGTTATTGTAAATTTCTACTAAAATTCGCATTTGAAATACCACTTTTTAGGCAAAAAAGTGAATCTAATTACATATGATTTTCAATTAAGTATATGATTCCTTAGTTTTGCCGCAAAAAAAATGATTTGTGAGTTAGAGCGAAAGGATATTGAAGAATTTAAAACAACAAACATATTGCCCCAAACACCTTTTTGGGGTCGCATAAAAAGCAATCAAGGATTTATACCACAAGGATTCGAGTTAACAATTTCTAAAAATCTATTAATAAGCAATGCCAGTTCTTTGGAAAAAGAAGTTGAAGACTTACTAATTCTAATTAAGTATGTAAATGATGACACCTGTATTGCTTACGTTCCATACGGTCCAAAATTAGAACCTACGTTTGAAAACCAAGGTTTGTTTTTAGAACAGTTATCGGAATCCATAAAACCACACTTACCTCCCAATTGCATCTTTATCCGCTACGATTTAATTTGGGAGAACCAATGGGCCACCGAAAAAGAATATTTTGACAATTCTGGCAATTGGGTTGGGCCACCACCTAACCAAACCCAAGAATTTAGAGTAAATTTTGGCACAAACAACTGGAACCTGCAAAAAAGCGTACAGGACAACCTACCTAAAAACACTTTTTTTCTTGATTTAACTCTAGACGAACAAGACTTACTATATAACATGCGATACAACACACGTTATAATGTAAAAAAAGCAAATAAAAAAGGTATTAAAGTTCGTGAATATGGCATAGAACATATAGATATATGGTATAAATTATACCTTGATACAGCCACTCGCCATGGTATGCCTTTACAAAATCAAGGGTTTTTTTCTACTATTTTAAAAAATCAGGATAATAGTAAAAATGGTGTTACCGTTAAAATGCTCATGGCCGATATTGATGGTAAATTTCTTTCTTCTATGTTCTTAGTTTTGTCGAAAAAGAGAGGTACTTATTTATATGGGGCTTCTAAATCTTCTAAAAAGAATGCCATGGCAAGTTATGCATTGCAATGGGAATCTATACGCATGGCAAAAGCTTGGGGTTGTACAGAATACGACATGTTTGGCTCTGCACCCAATTTAAACCGATCTCATCCACTACATGGCGTACATATTTACAAAAAAGGATTTGGTGGCGACCTCTACCATAGAATGGGATGCTGGGACTACCCTTACAATAAGAAACTTTACGATTTATATAAATTACAAGAAGCAATGAATTAACCTAAAGCGGAAAACAAAAAAAGCTTAGTCCTGCTAAGCTTTTTTGTTTTTATAACTATAAAACTACGTTGCAGGATTAGGAATCTGTGCATGTACCGCATTAATCTGCTCAAGAATCTCATCGCTTAATATTATATGTATTGAATTGATGTTTTCTTTAAGTTGTTCTAAAGTAGTCGCACCAATAATATTACTGGTTACAAAGGGTTGTTGGTTTACAAAAGCCAAACTCATTTGTGCTAAACTCATACCATGATCTTCCGCTATTTTTAAATAGCGTTTGGTAGCTTCAGTACTTTGTTCGCTGCTGTAACGTGCAAATCTGGGAAACAATTTGAGTCTTGCATTATCAGCCGCTGTGCCTTTTATGTACTTCCCTGAAAGTACTCCAAATGCCATAGGCGAATAAGCTAACAATCCAATATTTTCACGCATGGAAATTTCAGCCATATCACCTTCATAACCTCTGTTTATTAAAGAATATGCGTTTTGAATGGTTTTCATTCGTGGTAAACTGTGGTGTTTAGATTCTTCTAGATAGCGCATGGTGCCCCAAGCTTTTTCGTTTGAAATACCAACGTGTTTGATTTTGCCCATTTTAATTTGTTCATCTAAACCATGAAGCACTTCATTAAAATTGTCTGTCCAACTATCGTTTGGATTATGTTTATAATCGCGTGTACTGAAGGTATTGGTTTCGCGCTCTGGCCAATGTATTTGGTATAAATCAATATAATCGGTTTGGAGGCGTTTCAACTCATTATCTACAGCTTCTTTTATGGATTTTGAAGTTATTCCAGTCGTTCGAATATGCGCGGTATAGTCGCTTGGGCGTCCTACAATTTTGCTTGCTACAACCACTTTATCTCGATTGCCTGTTTTTTTCAACCAAGTGCCTATAATTTTGCTTGTAGCGCCTTGCGTTTCTGGACTTGCTGGTACTGGGTACATTTCGGCAGTGTCTATGAAGTTAACTCCGTTCTCAAAGGCATAATCTAGTTGTGCATGTCCTTCGGCTTCGGTGTTTTGGTTGCCCCAAGTCATAGAACCTAGGCATATTTTACTAACTTTTATATCGGTTTTTGGTATGGTGGTGTATTTCATTTTTAGATTGTTAGACTGCTTAGATATTTAGATTACTAGACAGTTCTTTATGTTTTTAAATAAGATGTTAAAGATAAAAAAACCTTTCAAGTTTAATTATACTTGAAAGGTTTTAAAATTATTATAAACATTTATTAGTAGATTCCTGCCTTCGCAGGAATGACAAAAAAAATTAATTATCTTTTAATAATTTTGAAAGCTCGTCTAACTTTGGTGTTAAAATAACTTCGATACGACGGTTTTTTGCTCTTCCTTCTGGCGTGTCGTTGGTGGCAACTGGTGCAAACTCACCACGGCCAGCGGCGGTTAAGTTTTCGGCATTTATAGAGGCGTTTTCGCGTAAAATATTAACGATGGCGGTGGCGCGTTTGGTTGATAAATCCCAGTTGCCCACTATTTGCCCACTGCCTTGATACGGTACGTTATCGGTATGTCCTTCAATTAAAATGGCGATATCCGGGTTGTTTGCCAAAACATTTCCTAATTGCTGTACGGCTCTACGTCCTTCGGTACCCACGGCCCAACTTCCAGAACTGAACAATAATTTGTTTTCCATTGAAACGTACACTTTCCCATCGCGCTGCTCTACGGTTAAACCTTTGCCTTCAAAATCGGTTAAAGCTTTAGAAATAGCGTCTTTTAAGGCTGTCATAGCCGCATCTTTATCGGAAATCACTTTTTCAAGTTCTGCTACTCGGTTTGAACGGTCTTGTAATTGTTTTTTAAGATTTTCCAATCGTTGGTTTTCATCTGCTAGGGCTTGCTCTTTAGCTTCTAACTGCGCTAATAACTCTCTGTTTTTTTCAGAGTTGGCACTAATTGAGGCTGAACTGTTTTTTTCTAAAGCATCGTAAGATGATTTAAGTGCCTCCAAATTTGCTTTGGTTGCATCGTAATCACTTTGTAATTTATTACGTTGCGCCAAGGTTTCTGAATAGTCTGCCCTTAGTTGTTTCAACTCGTTTTCAGCTTTTGTTTTATCGAAAAGCAAATCTTCATTTTCGTCCGAAAGTTTTCTATTAGCTTGTTTTAAATTGGCGTATTTATTTTCTAAATCTTTATAAATTTTAGGCGAAACACATGAGGTTACAAGTATTAATGCTAGTGCGATTAAGGAAATTCTTTTTATCATTTTTTTTTGATTTCTTTATGGGTTGAGTTATAATACTGGGTTTAATTTTCTATTTCTAATAAAATGGGACAATGATCGCTATGAACTGCATCCGACAATATAACGGCTCTTTTAATCTTTTCTTGCATTGTATTTGAAACCATGGCATAATCTAATCGCCAACCTTTGTTGTTGGCCCGAGAGTTGGCTCGGTAACTCCACCACGTATATTGATGGGGTTCTTTGTTTAAATGACGGAAAGAATCGGTAAATCCGTTATTTATAAATGCGCCTATCCATTTACGTTCGGCTGGTAAAAACCCAGAAACGTTGCTCAAGCCTTTCGGGTTGTGAATGTCGATTTCTTCATGGCAAATGTTGTAATCGCCACAAATAATTAAATTAGGTATTTCGGATCTTAGAGTAGTAATGTATTCTTGAAACATATCCATGTATTCAAATTTATGGCCTAATCGCGCATCATTGGTTCCTGAAGGCAAATACAAACTCATTACTGAAACACCATCAAAATCGGCCCTAAGGTTTCTACCTTCAAAATCCATGGAAGCAATTCCTGTGCCATATTCTACATGATTTGGTTTTATTTTACTTAAAATGGCAACACCACTATATCCTTTTTTTTGAGCACTAAACCAATAATTGTAATTGTAACCTGCTTCAACGAAAATATCTAAATCCAATTGCTCTTTTAAAGCCTTAATTTCTTGTAAGCAAATAACATCGGGATTAGCACTTTTTAACCAATCTATAAACCCTTTATTTAATGCTGCACGAATACCATTTACGTTGTATGAGATTATTTTCATTTACTTTGTTTTTATGAGGAGGCTGTCTGAAAAGTGTAATTCTTTGTCATATTGAGCTTGTCGAAATATTTTAAATTATTGATAATCATTATCGGTTTCGACATGCTCAACCTGACAAAGTGAATATAATACACTTTTCAGACAGCCTCAACTCGTTTTAAAAAACGAGTTAATTTCAGCTAAAATAAATAATGCGTTACTTTTACACTATTATTTTATAGCACTTTTAACGAAATCTATTAACAAAATATTTTAAACTATTTGAAGTTTAAGTATGTAATGAAGTTTATAACCTGCCTTTTTGTTTTTTTTATTGGATTTTGTGGTATGTCGCAGAATCCGGTTTCAAACTATAGAACTAAAAAAGTTGCTGTAAACGATTCTATTGTAATAGATAGCGTAAGTATCAATTCAAACTACTTTTCAATTAAAACAAAATACAATACGGTTATAGATTCTTCTTTTTATAGGGTTGATTTTAAAAAAGCCCTTTTAATATTTGTACAACCTGTTGAAACCGATTCCATCATCATCAATTACTTAAAATATCCCGAGTTTTTAACTAAAACATACCAGCAATTAGACGACAAAATTATTGTTAAGAACACCGACAACCTTCAAAAGCTTTATCAACTCTCACAACCTAATGATTCTAAAAATTACATTCCTTTTGATGGGTTAACAACTTCGGGAAGTATCTCTCGCGGAGTTACCATTGGAAACAATCAAAACTCTGTTTTAAATAGCGAACTGGATTTACAAATTTCAGGGAAATTGAGTGAAAAAGTATCGCTTCGAGCTTCCATTCAAGATGCCAATATCCCACTGCAAGAAAGTGGATATAGCCAACGACTGGATGAATTCGACCAAGTTTTTATTGAATTGTATAGCGACCAATGGAACATTCGTGCAGGTGACATTGACTTGCAAAATACCGATTCTTACTTTGCTAACTTTTCTAAACGCGTACAAGGATTGTCTGTAAACGTGAAATTGGGCGATGAAGATGCACAAACCAATGTATTTGGTGCTGGCGCTTTGGTGCGTGGGCAGTTTACCAGAAGCACCTTTAAAGCTCAAGAAGGCAATCAAGGTCCATACAAATTGCAAGGGCAAAATGGCGAATTATTCGTGCTTATAGTGTCTGGTAGTGAAACCGTTTACGTCAATGGTATTGTGGCGCAACGTGGTGAAGATAAAGATTATATTATCGATTATAATGCGGGTGAAATTATATTCAACTCCACCTTCCCCATGACGTCTGAAATGCGTATTACCGTCGATTATCAATATAGCGAACGCAACTATTCGCGCTTAGTGGCATATGGTGGTGGGCGGTTTGAAAGTCAAAAATTGAATATTGGGGTTTCTGTGTATTCTGAAAATGATGCTAAAAACCAACCCTTACAACAAAATTTATCGGAAGCACAAGTACAAATTCTAACAAATGCTGGAGATGATAGAACGCAAATGGTAGCGCCTTCAGAAGTTTTAGAATCCTATAGCGATAATAGAATTTTGTATAAAAAAGAACTTATTGGTGGGGTTGAAGCTTTTGTATTTTCTAACAATCCGGATGACACACTATATCGTGTTACGTTTTCACAAGTGGGTGCCAACCAAGGCGATTACGTTTTACAAAGCAGCAATGCCATTAATAATATTTATGAATATGCTGGCACTTTACAAGGTAACTACGCACCCATTGTTCAATTGATTGCGCCAACAAAACTTCAAATAGCGGTTGTTAACGGAAACTATACCCCAACCGAAAAAACCGATGTTGGTTTTGAAATAGCCGCCAGCAAAAACGATTTAAACCTGTTTTCAAGTTTAGACGATGGCAACAATAATGGGTTTGCAGGTAAACTTAAAGTATCTCAAGACCTTATTGAAAATGACAGTTTATGGAATTTGAACGTGTTTGCCGATGGCGATTTCATTCAAAAGAACTTCAAAACCATTGAGCGTTTGTATAATGCTGAATTTAATAGAGATTGGAACTTAGATGATACCTCTTCAACCTCAAACATCATACTTGGCAACCAATCCTTAATTACATCTGGATTGCGTTTAAACCATGCTAAAAAAGGATTTGCTACCTATCAATTTGAACATTTGGGTTATTCTGAAAATTTTAATGGTAACCGACATGTTTTCAATGCCAACTTAATGCTTCATAAATTTAGAATTGCATCGTATTCCAGTTTTTTAAATGCCACTTCCAACACCAATACCTCCACATTTTTAAGATCTTCAAATACTGTTGCCTATAGTATGGAAAAAAGTTGGCTGGGAACTAAATTGGCCATTGAAGACAACGAACAAAAAACTGTTGACACCCAAGAATTGACTGATTTAAGTCAGAAATTCAAATCATACGAAGTATTTTTTGGCGTGGGCGATAGCACCAAAATTTTCACCGAAATTGGGTACAAAAACCGCGTGAACGACAGTATTCGAAACAACCAACTACAAAAAGTAAATACTTCAAATACTTTTTATTTAGATACACGTCTGGTTCAAAACACAAATACGAATTTATCGCTTTTCGCCAATTACCGAACTTTAAAAAGTGCTGATGAAGGTATCGATGATGAAAAATCCATCAACTCCAGATTGCAGTTCAACCAAAAATTATTCAAACAACTTGTACAATGGAATACGCTTTTTGAAACCAATTCTGGAACCTTGCCACAACAAGATTTTACCTATGTAGAAGTAGAACCCGGACAAGGAACCTATACGTGGATAGATTACAATGAAAACGGCATACAAGAATTGGAAGAGTTTGAAATAGCCCAATTTCAAGACCAAGGCAAATACATTCGGGTGCTTTTACCCAACCAAGTTTACATAAAAACGCATCAAAACAGGTTGAGTCAAACCTTAACTATCAATCCGTCGCAATGGTCGGTTAGTGAGAATAAAACCCAAAAGTTCTGGTCGCATTTTTACAACCAAACCAGTTATTTGGTAGATAGAAAATTAAAACGTAAAGGAAGTGGTTTTAATTTGAATCCGTTTGAAAGCGACGAAGAAAACCAATTAGGATTGCAATTAAATTTCAGAAACGTGCTGTTTTTCAATAGAGGGAAGCAACATTACACCACATCGTACACCTTTCTTTCAAACAGAACCCGCAACATTCTATCTATTGGGTTTATTGAAAACGGACTGAAAAGCCATCAGTTTAACTTCAACCATAAAATTGCTCAAAGCTGGTTAATAACCTTGCAATCTGATTTTGGAACCAATGAAAGTTTGAGTGAAAATTTTGTAAGCAAGAATTATAATTTTGATGAAAGCCGCTTCAACCCTAAACTATCGTATTTATTTAATGATAATTCCAGGTTTGATATCTTCTACCAACATGCCAGCAAAGAAAATACCATAGGTGGTTTAGAAACCTTAAACCAACAAAAATACGGCACCTCTTTTACGTTTGCAGGCAGCCCAAAAAACTCCATAATAGGTGAGTTTAACTTTTTCTCCAATACCTTTGAAGGCAATGCGAACACACCTGTTTCCTACCAAATGTTGGAAGGTTTACAACCCGGAAAAAACTTTACTTGGAGTTTGTTGGCACAGAAAAAACTAACCGATTTTTTAGACCTAAACCTAAGTTACTTTGGAAGAAAAACCGAAACCAGTAGAACCATTCATACGGGAACAGTTCAATTGAAAGCTTATTTTTAAAGTTAAATATACCCCAAGGTTTTGAAAACCTTACAGATATTAAAACTTCTAAAAGTTTAGTTGATCTATTTTTTTAAAAACGGATATGATAACCTTTACGGCCTCAATATAAAATTCTGGTTGGATATTCTCATAATCATCAGTTGGTTTGTGGTAATCTTCATGGTCGTCAACACCAAAATACAAGAATGGAATGCCTTTTTTATGAAAGTTAGCATGATCGGAAGCATAGGTCCAATTGTCTTTCCAGTTACCTTCATCATGACCTGCTAAAAAATTTATTTTTTTGGAATAGCTGTGGTTTGTAACAACTTGTTTCAAAGTTTCGTTATGAACTGTGCCAACTGCAAACAATTCGTTGGTATCGCTTCGGCTAATCATGTCCATATTCAGGTTTACCATAATTTGTTTAAGAGGAATAATGGAATGATTCACAAAGTATTTAGACCCTTGTAATCCCAATTCTTCGGCATCAAAAGCCGCCAAAATAACCGAATGTTTTGGGGGATGGGTTCTAAAATATTCAGCAAAACTAAACAGGGCACTGGTACCTGAAGCATTATCATCTGTACCATTAAAAATGTTTCCATTTTTAACACCTTCATGGTCGTAATGCGCACTAACAACAATATATTTATGTGGGTATGTTGTTCCTTTTATATATCCTAAAACATTTTTACCTTCATAGCGCTTACCAGCTTCGGTAAACGAAAAGGACTGTAAATAGTCTTTTCCTAAAGGCAAAACATCAAATAACATAAACTGATTGATAATGTACTTTTCAGCCTTTAAAGCACCATTTGTTCCTGTTCTTCTGCCCTCAAAAGCATCAGATGATAATGTTTTTATATGTTGAAGCAACATCGTTTCAGAAAACAATGACGCATTAGGAATATCATGGTTTATGGTTTGTGCATCACACGGTATGCCCAAAAGATATACCAATACAAATAGGCATAGCGTTTTTTTCATTTTTAAGAATTAAGCAACCAAATCTAAATAAAAAACCCAAGCAAAAGCCTGGGTTCTATTTATTATCGATGAAAGGTAGGTTTTAAGACAAACTCGCTTTCATTAACTCTCTATTCATACGAGCGATATTATCTAACGAAATGCCTTTTGGACATTCAATTTCGCAAGCACCGGTGTTGGTACAGTTTCCAAAACCTTCCAAATCCATTTGTGCCACCATGTTACGAACACGATCTGCAGCTTCAACTTGTCCTTGAGGCAACAACGCATATTGCGATACTTTTGCTCCAACAAACAACATAGCAGATGAGTTTTTACACGTAGCTACACAGGCACCACAACCTATACAGGTTGCTGCATCCATAGCTTCATCGGCAGCATGTTTAGAAATTGGAATAGAGTTGGCATCCTGTGTGTTTCCTGAAGTATTTACAGAAATATATCCTCCAGCCTGTTGGATACGCTCAAAAGAGCTTCTATCTACTACTAAATCTTTTATGACTGGAAATGCAGTTGCTCTAAATGGTTCAATAGTTATAGTATCACCATCTTTAAACATACGCATGTGTAACTGACAGGTTGTTACGCCTCTATCCGGACCATGTGCTTCACCGTTAATGTACATAGAACACATACCGCAAATACCCTCACGACAATCGTGATCGAAAGCCACTGGTTCTTCGCCAGTATTTACCAATTGCTCATTCAAAACATCCATCATTTCAAGAAAAGACATATGTTCTGAAATATCAGTTACTTTATAATCGACCATTTGACCCTTTGATTTTGAGTCTTTCTGTCTCCAAATTTTAAGTGTTAAATTCATAATGTCTTTCTTATTTGTATGAACGTTGTTTTAGTTCAATATCTTTAAACTCTAATATTTCTTTATGTAAAACGGCATCGGCAGGTTCGCCTTTGTATTCCCAAGCAGCTACGTAAGCGTAATCTTTATCATTACGTTTAGCTTCACCTTTTTGTTCACCATCCAATTCAACCGATTCTTCTCTAAAATGACCACCACAAGATTCGTTTCTATTAAGAGCATCTTTAGCGAATAACTCACCTAGCTCTAGAAAATCGGCTACACGACCCGCTTTTTCCAATTCAGGATTCATTTCGTTTGCAGAACCAGGTACTTTTACATTTTTCCAGAAATCTTCACGTAAAGCTTTAATTTCCGTCATCGCTTCTTTTAAACCTTGCTCGTTACGAGACATACCGCATTTATCCCACATAATTTTTCCTAACTTTTTGTGGTAATAATCTACAGAGTTCGTTCCCTTATTGTTTATGAAGAAATTGATTCTATCGGTTACTTCTTTTTCAGCTTCCTCAAATTCTGGTGTGTTGGTTGGAATTTTACCAGTTCTAATTTCGTTAGATAAGTAATCCCCAATGGTATATGGTAATACAAAATATCCATCTGCCAGTCCTTGCATTAAGGCTGAAGCACCAAGTCTATTTGCACCATGCTCAGAGAAATTAGCTTCACCAATACAATACAACCCATCAACTGTGGTCATTAAGTTGTAATCTACCCAAACTCCTCCCATGGTATAATGGGTTGCAGGGTAAATCATCATTGGCGTTTCGTATGGGTTCTCATCAACGATTTTCTCATACATTTGGAATAAGTTTCCGTATTTCTCTTCAACAATGGCTTGACCTAATTCGTATATTTTAGCATCCGAAGGATTTTCAATATTTTGAATTTTAGCTTGCGTTTTTCCATAACGCGTAATTGCCGAAGCAAAATCTAAAAATACAGCTTCACCAGTAGCATTCACTCCATAACCAGCATCGCAACGCTCTTTAGCAGCGCGAGATGCTACATCACGAGGTACTAAGTTACCAAATGCAGGATAACGACGCTCTAAGAAATAATCTCTATCTTCTTCTGCAATATCAGTTGGCTTTATTTTACGTTGTTGTAATGCTTTTGAATCTTCAATCTTTTTTGGAACCCAAATACGCCCATCGTTACGTAACGATTCAGACATCAATGTTAATTTCGATTGATAATCGCCTGAGCGTGGAATACATGTTGGGTGAATTTGCGTAAAGCAAGGGTTAGCAAAAAACGCACCTTTTTTATGTATTTTCCAAGCAGCAGTGGCGTTACTTCCCATAGCATTTGTTGATAGGAAATATACATTTCCATAACCTCCAGTAGCTATTACAACAGCATGTGCCGAATGTCTTTCAATTTCACCTGTAACTAAATTACGAGCGATAATACCACGTGCTTTACCATCAATTTTAACAACGTCCAACATTTCGTGGCGGTTGAACATCTCAATTTTACCGCGAGCAATTTGTCTGTTCATAGCAGAATAAGCCCCTAATAATAACTGTTGTCCTGTTTGACCTTTAGCATAAAAGGTTCTTGAAACCAATACACCACCAAATGAACGGTTATCTAACAACCCTCCATAATCACGTGCAAAAGGAACCCCTTGAGCCACACATTGGTCGATAATATTAGCAGATACTTCAGCCAAACGGTACACGTTGGCTTCACGCGAACGGTAATCGCCACCTTTTACAGTATCGTAAAACAATCTATATGTTGAATCGCCATCACCTTGATAGTTTTTAGCTGCATTAATACCTCCTTGAGCCGCAATAGAGTGCGCACGACGAGGTGAATCTTGATAAGCAAATGCCTTTACATTATAACCTAGCTCTGCTAAAGTGGCTGCAGCAGACCCGCCAGCTAAACCAGTACCCACAACAATAATATCGATATGACGCTTATTTGCAGGATTTACAAGATTGATATGATTTTTATAATCTGTCCATTTATCTTTTAAAGGACCGTGTGGTATTTTTGAATCTAATGCCATATATCTGAGATTAATGGTGATTTAAATGATGAAAAAGCGCAATAAATATGAAACCTAAAGGTATCGCTATGGAATAAATTCTACCAATGGTTTGCAAACGCTTTTTACGAATTGTGGAAGCACCCATAGATTGAAATGCCGAGGTAAAACCATGCAATAAATGCAATGCCAAAAACACAAAAGCCAAAACATAGGCCGCAACTCTAATCGGGTTTTCAAATTTTACTTGCAGTTCATGAAAATAGCGATAACCATCAACAAGTTCATGTCCGCCAGTCCAGTCGCCCTTTATATATTTGGCGTTAATTTCTGGAAACCAGAAGTCAATAAAATGTAAAATGATAAACGCCAGAATAGCAATACCACTGTAAATCATGTTTCTACTCATCCATGTAGAATTTGCTGAACCATTGTTCTTCACGTAAGAAATAGTTCTTGCTTGTTTGTTCCTTATTTCTAAAATAAAGCCCATAACAAAATGGAAAACAACACCAAAAATCAAAATGGGCTGCATTACAAATTGAATTAACCAATTGGTTCCCATAAAGTGAGACACCTCGTTAAAAAGGTCGCCACTGAAAACTGATAAAAGGTTAATTGCAAAATGTTGAAGTAAGAAAAACATGAGGAAAAAAGCTGAAAGCGCCATGGCTACTTTTCTTCCGATTGAAGATTTAAAAAATCCGCTCATTAGTTAATTTGTTAAGTATAGTTTACAAATGTAATTTACAATAAATTCATAGGCAAAAAGTTAAGCTGTAAAATTATAATTTAGAATAATTATAAGTAATAATACTTAGTTTTAAAAAATAGCCAATATATTCTTATTAAAAAGAAGAAAAAAAATAGAATTACACAACAAACGAAGTGTTTTATTAAATATTTAAAACCTTTAATGGTGTTTATAAAACTATTTACATTGGTTTTACCGTGTTTTACAACCACATTTTATTGAAAAAAACTTAATCTATAAGTATTTTTTTTGTTATTTCTGCTCTATCGGAAACTATCTTAACAAAATACATGCCTTTAGAAGCTCCCAATAAATTAATTGTTTTGGTTCTAGATGCGTTAGACATATCGAATTGAGACACAAGTCTTCCTCTAAGATCATACACCACTACTTTATCTAAATTAACAAGACCAGTATTTTTTACGTAAAACTGACCATTAGATGGGTTTGGATATATATTAATGGCCGCATTCAACTCTTCTTCTTCAACCCCTAAAGAACAAGGATGATTGGTCATTAAAGGCTGCGCGCACACCATTGAACTTGTACTTCTGCTTTGTATAGCATTTGCTGCAGTAATATTGCTAGCACCTAATACACGTTGCTCTTCAGAATTTGAAATAGCGTAGTTCATGACATCATTGGTATTGATAACATGACCTAACATATGACCATGTCCTAATTCATGGAGCACATTACTTTCAAAATCATATTGAGAAATTCCGGTTGAATTGGTAGCTGAACTATAATTCCAATTAGTAGCATCATCAAAAACAACATCAAGCCCTGCCACGAACCAATTTAAATTTGTTCCTGTACCACACCCACTTAAATAATAAGTACACCTTCCTAATTCATTAGGCCCCAATTCAGCTCCATTATCAAACCGAATAACGTTAACACCATCTGAATCAGCAACATCTACAGTAGTTGTTGCTCCAATAATCCAATTAATCCCTGTGGTGCATCGCCAGGTATCAAAAGCCCTTAGAAAAGCAGCTTTAGCATTAGCATTATTATTAAAATCCGTAAACATTTGCAGTGTATATCCCCCTGAACTATTTTCATTGGCATGTTGAATCCTGTAAGCAACAGTACCTCCTTCTTGAGTTACATTGATTTCTGAATAAGTAATAGTTAAAATAGAAGAAGACATCGCACTGGAAGCACTGGCATCTGTTACCATAATTTGCCCAGTACCAGCTTCTGAAGGAATCTCAACTGTAATTTGAGTGTTATTCCAAGTCAATATTTGTGTATTTAAAGCATCAACAAAAGTAGCCCCTCCATCATCTGCATTTCGAAAAGAGACCTTTCCTTTTGTACTTCCAAAACCAGTCCCATTAATGGTTAAAATACTTTTTGTACCAGCGGTAGAAGTTGTTGGCGTAAAAGTTATTGAACCTGGAACAAGTGCAACTTTACTTTGTGATGATTTTAAAAGTGTTGACTGCACAGTAAAATCAGACAGTTCAATATAATTTGATTTTGTATAACTCATTATCTCATTATAAAAAGCAGAAGCTATTCCTTGTTTTTTATTAAAAGTATTAACAGCCACATTATCATATAAATTATACTTATAAAAACCTTGAGAAGACCCATAAGGCTTATACTGTTTTATTGAAGATTTTTCATTCAATTTCATTACAACATTACTGTTATACAATGTAAACACACCCAAATCCCCATTATTTAACTTCAAACTTGGACTTACAATTTCAGCAGATAATCCTACAGTTCCTCCAGGGGTTATCACTTCTATAGTCGCCAATGTTTCTCCTTTAAAAACTTTATAAACATAAATAGTATTAGAAGTGTAGATATGTTTATTTTCAGCATCCCAAAAAGATTTTTGTGAAATCACCTTCCCTTCCACTACTAAGCTTGAATTTTCAATTTGTGTTTTTAATGAAACTTCTTTTAACATCAATTGAGCAAATATTACCTGAAAATTACTTAGTCCTATAGCTAGAAAAATCAACAAATAATTCTTTTTCATAATACATGTTTTTGTTAAAATCTGGTTAAAAAACGAGGTAATACCAAATATAACAAATTTTTACACATGATTTAAGTAGTTTTGTTACTTAATACTTAAATTATAATCATTTTGAAAATATCAAATCTTGTTTGATACAGGATTGATTTTCAGCGAATTTAAAATTGTCACATGAAATATTTACCTATAAACTCTTCACTTTTTATTAACAACAGAAAAAACTTTACTGCAAAAATGAAGCCTAGCAGTTTGGCTGTTTTTAATTCTAATGACATATATCCGATAAGCGCCGATAGCACCATGCCTTTTCAACAGCATCGTGATATTTTTTACTTAAGCGGCGTAGACCAAGAAGAAAGCATTTTGGTTTTGTTTCCCGATTGCCCAAAAGAAAAACATCGTGAAATTTTATTTCTTAAAGAAACCAATGCCCATATTGCTGTTTGGGAAGGAGAAAAGCTTACCAAAGAAGCAGCTTTTAAAACCAGTGGCATAAAAACGGTATATTGGCTTCAAGACATGGAGAAAATCATGTTTGAATTAATGACGCAGTGCGATACGGTATACATAAACACCAACGAACACTACCGAGCCAATGTTGAAACCGAAACCCGCGAAGACCGTTATACCAAATGGCTAAAAGACAAATACCCAGCACACAGTGTTGCTAAAAGTGCGCCTATTTTACAACGCCTTCGCTCGGTTAAAAACCCTATTGAAATTGATCTAATCCAACAAGCGTGCAACATTACCGAAAAAGGATTTCGACGTGTTTTAAATTTTGTAAAACCGGGTGTTTGGGAATATGAAATTGAAGCGGAACTGATGCACGAATTTTTGCGTAACCGTTCTAAAGGATTTGCATATACCCCTATTATCGCTTCAGGAAACAACGCCAATGTGTTGCATTATATTGAAAACAACAAACAATGTAAAGCAGGTGATTTAATTTTATTTGATACCGCTGCTGAATATGCAAATTATGCCAGTGATTTAAGTAGAACCATTCCTGTTTCCGGAAGATATTCCGATAGACAAAAAGCCGTTTACAATGCCGTTTTAAGGGTGAAAAATGAGGCCACTAAAGTATTAACCCCAGGAACTATTTGGGCTGATTACCATGTTGAAGTAGGCAAAATAATGACTTCAGAATTATTAGGCTTAGGTTTGTTGGACAAGGCAGATGTGCAAAACGAAAACCCCGATTGGCCTGCTTACAAAAAATACTTTATGCACGGAACAAGCCACCATATGGGATTGGACACGCATGATTATGGTATTTTAACAGAACCGATGCAAGCCAACATGGTTTTTACCGTAGAACCTGGCATCTATATTCCTGAAGAAGGCTTTGGCATTCGATTGGAAGATGATGTGGTCATTCAAAAAACCGGCGAGCCTTTAAATTTAATGAAAAACATTCCTATTGAAGCTGAAGAAATTGAAGATTTAATGAATTCATAAAAAAGAAAAGGGCTGTTTAAAAACAGCCCTTTTTGCGTACAACACTAAAGTTTTGCAATTTACAGAGTGACTAATTCAAATAAATAATCGTTTAGTTTTTGCAGCGTATTAATCTTATTTTTGGTATCAACCAAAAGTGAAATATTGTTATTGCTTCCTCCGTAGGAAATCATTCTTATTTTTACATCTTGTAGTATTTGGAACAATTTGTGTGTTTCTTGGTGGTTTACAACCGAATGCCCAACCAAACAAATAATACTTTGGTTTTTATCAACCTCAATGGTCGCAAATTTTTCTAATTCTACTAAAATTTTGTCTAAGTTTTTATCATCATCAATAGTTAAAGACACAGCAACTTCCGATGTTGTAATCATATCTATAGACGTTTCATAAACTTCAAAAATCTCAAACACCTTTCTTAAAAAACCGTGCGCTTGTAGCATTCTGCCAGATTTTATTTTAATAGCAGTAATACCATCTTTAGCAGCCATGGCTTTCACACCACTTTCAGAATGATCGTTATTAATTAAAGTTCCATAAGCCTCTGGATTCATGGTGTTCTTTAATCGCACTGGGATATTTAAAAATCTAACTGGTGTAACCGTTTGCGGGTGTAAAATTTTAGCTCCGAAATATGCTAATTCTGCCGCTTCATCAAATGATAAATTTGAAATTGGCCTTGTATTCTCAACATATCTTGGGTCGTTATTATGCATCCCATCAATATCAGTCCAAATTTGTACTTCTTCAGCGTTAATAGCAGCACCAATAATAGTTGCTGTATAATCGCTTCCACCTCGTTGAAGGTTAGAAATAACACCCTTATCATCTAAACAAATAAATCCTTGTGTGATGTAAATTTGAGCATCTTCAGCCTTAGCAAACGTGGTTTTAAAATGTTCTTTAATATAATCTAAATCAGGGTCTTTAGCAGCATCAATACGCATAAAGCTTAATGCAGGCAATAATGCTGAACTTACACCTTCTTGATTTAAATAGCTATTCACCATATAAGTTGAAAGCAACTCACCTTGGGCCACAATTTGATTTTCTAATTCTACAGCATATGGCTTAGCTGTACAGGCAACCAATAAATCAAAAACACTTGAAACGTATGCTTTTACATCCTTATTTAAAGAAGCATCGCTTAACAGGTTATCTATTACTTTGATATATGTTTCATGAAGCGCATTGATTTTATCAACAGCCTCATGTGCTTCATTGTCTGCAATATGTTTTGAAATAGCAACTAACTGATTGGTGGTACCAGACATAGCCGATAATACAACAATCTTTTTTTCTCCGTCGTTAATAATATTTTTAACGTTACATATATTTTCAATCGATCCTACCGAAGTGCCACCGAATTTTAATACTTTCATACTTTTTATAAGCTAAATCGTTTATCTAATTGATTCATTTGATATCAATTAGGCAGCGAATGTATAACTCCTAAGCCTAAAAAAGATATTTATTAAAAAATATGTTTATTTTTGCACATATTGTTAAATAATTAACATGAAGACTGTATCAAACTGTGTAGAAGACATTTTAATCACACAACCTTATTTAGAAGAAGCTCTTTCCAGAAACATCATAAATTTCAGTGCTTTGGCCATTGAGCTGACCGAACCTATTAGCAAAATGCTGAAAAAGGATGTAAAACCTGGTGCTATTATGATGGCATTAAGACGCTATAACCCGCCACCAGCATTATCAAATAGTGTGAAAATGAAAAAATTCATGCAGAATTTGGGCGATATTACGGTACGTTCAAACCTTACGGATTTTACCATAAAAAATTCTGAAACCATAATCGACAATCATGCCAAAATTTTAGATAAAATCAATCAAGAATCTAAATTATTCTACACGTTTACCAGAGGAATACACGAAAGCAACATCATCATTTCAAGCAGCTTAAACGACTTTATCAAAGAAAATTTAAAAAACGAAAGTTTTATAGCTATTCAAGACGGACTTGCAGCAATTAGTGTAAATCTTCCGCAAGACAACTCCAAAATAGCAGGATTATATTATCAATTTTTTAAGCGTTTAGCTTGGGAAGGCATTGTACTTTACGAGGTAATTTCTACAACCAACGAATTTACCATTTTAGTTGAAGATGAATTTGTAGACAAAGCCTTTACGGCTATAAAAAAGGTGAAAGCTTAGTTTTAAATTGTTTTTGAATATGACATTACCATATAAGGGCATCCAAATAAATTATACAGACACAGGAAAAGGACACCCTGTGGTTTTACTTCACGGATTTTTAGAAAACCTGACCATGTGGGATGCTTTCATTCCTGAACTGAGCAAAAACAACCGAGTTATTTGCATTGCTTTATTAGGACATGGAAAAACCGGATGCTTAGGCTATGTACACACCATGGAACTTATGGCGGAAGCTGTTGAAGCCGTTTTAAACCATTTAAAAATTGCACAATCCACTATAATTGGGCATTCTATGGGTGGTTATGTGGCGCTCGCTTTCGCTGAAAAAAACCCAGAAGCTTTAAAAGGATTGTGCTTAATGAACTCGACGGCATTAGCAGATACGGAGGAAAAAAAGCAAAACAGAGACCGTGCTATTGTAGCTGTAAAACAGAATTATAAAACCTTTATTAGAATTGCCGTAAATAATTTATTCAGACCAAAAAACAGAATTGCTTTTTCTGAAAAAATAAAAGACATTATCAATGAAGCACTACAAACACCTTTACAGGGCATTGTTGCAGCTTTAGAGGGTATGAAAATTAGAGAAGATAGACAACACGTTCTCCAATCATCTAACTTTAATAAAATGATGATTATCAGCAAAAAAGACCCTGTTTTAGATTACGAAACACTCATTAACCAAACCAAGAACAACAATGTTAAAGTCGTTGAATTTCCAGATGGACATATGAGCCATATTGAAAATGAAAGCGATTTCCTAAGCACGATAGTGCATTTCATCGAAAATATATAGCGTTTTGACGATTTATGTGGTTTTTTTATTTACTTTTATTGTCCAAACAATATAAATCATGAAAAAAACCACAACCAAACAAGCATTCATCCCAAAGATGTATTGCAACCTTTTCGGGCATGATTATCAAGTAACTAAAAAGGTTACTTATCATGTAAAAGAGTACACTTGCTCACATTGCAAAAAACAATTAACGACAAGCAGTAACGGAAGTTTAATTGAATTAACTCCAAAATTTAAAGAAATTAATGCCATTTTAGAACGCATTCACAACTCAAGGATGGAACGTTCAAAGGAAAAAAGAATCGTTTCGTCGATTTACTAATATGTTTTAAAAATTTCTGATTCATTTTCTATAATTTAATGGTCCCTTAAGTAGCTAATTAAAATATATTAATGAAAAAAATCCCTTGTCTGGTATTCGGGCATGATTTTAAAGTAACCCGTAACGTTACTTATCATGTTAAAGAATACGCATGTAAAACGTGTAACAAACAACTTACCACAAATAGCAGTGGCCACTTGACAGAATTAACACCTCAGTTTAAAGAAATTAACGATGTGTTAGAGCGCATTCATAAAAAACGCATTTCTAAAAACAATCGCAAAAAAATTAAAAGTGATTTACTAGTGTTTAGCCATTAAAGTTTTTCCAACCTTGTGCTTTAATAGGTATTCTACTATCGCCTCTGGTTACTAAATGCATGCCATCATTTGCTTCCTTCATATAACCAATAACACTAAAATTAGGGTTTGCTTGTATTTTAGGAAAATCGTCTTGGGAAATTGTAAACAACAATTCATAATCTTCACCGCCGTTTAAAGCAACGGTTGTACTATCAATATTAAATTCCTCACAGGTTGAAATCACTTGTGGGTCTAACGGAATTTTATCTTCGTACAAATCGCAACCTACATTACTTTGTTTGCATAAATGAATAATTTCAGATGACAAACCGTCACTTATATCAATCATAGAAGTAGGTTTTACATCTAAATCTTTCAGCAATTTAATAATATCTTTTCGTGCTTCAGGTTTCAATTGACGCTCAATAATATAAGTATAAGGCTCTAAATCAGGCTGATTATTTGGGTTCACTTTGTAAACTTCCTTTTCGCGTTCAAGCACCTGAAGCCCCATAAAAGCAGCACCTAAATCGCCGGTAACAACTAGCAAATCTTTAGGTTTTGCACCACTTCGGTAAACTTCATCTTCAGCTTCACCAATAGCAGTTATAGAAATTAAAAGTCCTGTGTTAGAAGATGTGGTATCGCCACCAACTACATCAATATTATATATTTTTGCAGCAGTTTCAATACCGGCATAAATATCCTCTAGTGCTTCCACTGGAAATCTATTGGATACGGCAATAGAAACTGTAATTTGTGTTGCCTTTGCATTCATTGCATACACATCCGATAGGTTTACAACAACTGCCTTATACCCTAAATGTTTTAGTGGCATGTAACTTAAATCGAAATGCACGCCTTCCACCAACAAATCGGTAGTAAGAACAATTTTTTTGTTTTCAAAATTTAAAACAGCGGCATCATCGCCTATTCCCTTAATAGTTGAGCTGTGATTTATCTTAAAATTTTTGGTTAAATGGTCTATCAATCCAAATTCCCCAAACTCGCTTAATGGTGTACGTTGCTGGTTTTTATCTTCTATCATAGTGCAAAAATAAGAAGCTTATTGATATAAACCTTCATGCTTTGGTTAATAAAAATTCAAATTATCAAACTAAATATTAAAAAAACACAAGTATTCGCGCATTTTTTAATCAATAAGAAAAACCTATAAAACTATATGCTAATATAATGTTAGGTTATATGGAAATCCATGACTTATATTGTATATTTGCAACCTATTTAGAAGTCGTCTTAATAAAAATAGTCATTAAAACGCATCTAAATCTAATAAAAAACATATGATAAAAGTTTCTGAAACAGCTAAGAAAAAAGTTATCGAACTTATGCAAGAAGATGGCTTTAACCCTGCTACCGATTTTGTGCGTGTAGGCGTTAAAAGTGGCGGTTGTTCTGGGCTATCTTACGATTTAAAGTTTGATAAAGAAAATAAAGAAGATGATAAAGTATTTGTAGACAATGATGTTAAGATTATTGTAGACAAAAAAAGTTTCCTGTACCTAGTAGGAACTACTTTAGAATACTCAGGAGGATTGAACGGTACTGGGTTTGTATTTAATAATCCAAATGCAAATCGCACATGTGGTTGCGGTGAAAGTTTCTCACTTTAAGTTTATAAAGTAGAAAGTAAAAAAGTTTTAAAGTAGATGGCTAAGTTTAATTCTTTTGAAGAAATAATATCATGGCAAAAGGCAAGAGAATTAAACAAAGATATTTACAACTTAACAAAAGAAAATAAATATTTCAATGCTGATTTTGGTTTAAGAGACCAAATAAGACGGTCAAGCATTTCAATTTCTTCAAACATAGCTGAAGGTTTTGAAAGAGAAACAACAAAAGAGTTCATTCGCTTTTTATATATTGCAAAAGCTTCCTCAGGAGAGTTTCGCTCGCAATTATATTTAGCTTTTGATATAAATTATTTAAGTTCAGATGAATTTGAAAAATTAAAGTTAAAAGTAAATGAAGTTTCAAAGTTAATTAGTGGTTTAATTAAATACCTGAATTCAACTTTATAACTTTCTACTTTACAACATTAATACTAATTATGAATAAATATACTGAAGACGATTTAAGGGAAGAACTTAAAACCAAGGAATACGAATACGGATTTTATACCGATATAGAATCTGACACATTTCCTGTGGGTTTAAATGAAGATATTGTTCGTGCTATTTCCCATAGAAAAGAAGAGCCAGAATGGATGACCGAATGGCGCTTAGAAGCCTTTCGTGCTTGGGAAAAAATGATTGAACCAGAATGGGCTAATGTACATTACACCAAACCAGATTTTCAAGCCATTTCGTACTACTCAGCACCAAACAGCAAGCCTAAATACAATAGTTTAGATGAAGTAGACCCAGAGTTATTAGCAACATTTGCTAAACTTGGCATCTCTTTAGACGAGCAAAAGAAACTATCTGGTGTTGCTATGGACGTGGTGGTAGACTCCGTTTCTGTAGCTACAACTTTCAAGAAAACTTTAGGTGAAAAAGGCATCATTTTTTGCTCTATTTCTGAAGCGTTGCGTGAGCATCCAGATTTAGTTAAAAAATACATCGGTACCGTTGTGCCACAAAAAGACAACTTTTACGCCGCTTTAAACTCGGCTGTATTTAGTGATGGAAGTTTCTGCTACATTCCAAAAGGCGTTAAATGCCCCATGGAACTTTCTACTTATTTTAGAATAAACCAAGCAGGAACAGGACAATTTGAAAGAACCTTGGTTATTGCCGATGAAGGTAGTTACGTTTCTTATTTAGAAGGTTGTACTGCACCTAGTCGTGATGAAAACCAATTACACGCAGCCGTTGTAGAGCTTATAGCTTTAGATGATGCCGAAATAAAATATTCAACCGTTCAAAACTGGTATCCAGGAAATGCTGAAGGTAAAGGTGGTGTGTTCAATTTTGTAACCAAACGAGGTTTATGCGAAAAGAACGCTAAAATTTCTTGGACACAGGTTGAAACTGGAAGTGCTGTTACTTGGAAATACCCATCTTGTGTATTGAAAGGTGATAACTCGGTTGGTGAGTTTTACTCTATTGCAGTAACAAACAACTACCAACAAGCCGATACGGGAACGAAAATGATTCATTTAGGTAAAAATACCAAATCGACCATCATTTCTAAAGGTATTTCAGCAGGAAAATCTCAAAACAGCTACCGCGGATTGGTAAAAATTAGTCCGAATGCCGATAACGCCCGTAACTTTTCGCAATGCGATAGTTTGCTAATGGGTAACGAATGTGGTGCACACACCTTTCCGTACATTGAAGCTAAAAACAAATCGGCTAAAATAGAACACGAAGCAACCACTAGTAAAATTGGTGAAGACCAAATTTTCTATTGCAACCAACGTGGAATAGATACCGAAAAAGCGATTGCATTAATTGTAAACGGTTTCAGTAAAGAAGTATTAAATAAACTTCCTATGGAATTTGCTGTAGAAGCTCAAAAACTATTGGAAATTAGTTTAGAAGGCTCGGTAGGATAAAATAAAAAACAACAAAATTCAAATAACAAATTCCAATAGAAATAACTCTTGTGGGATTTGGAATTTAAAAATTGGAATTTCAAATAAATAGTATGTTAAAAATTGAAAATTTACACGCAAGTGTTGAAGATAAAGCCATTTTAAGAGGCATTAATTTAGAAGTTAAAGCTGGAGAAGTTCACGCTATTATGGGGCCAAACGGTTCTGGAAAAAGCACATTAGCTTCTGTAATTGCTGGAAAGGAAGAATATGAAGTAACCGAAGGAGATATCACATTTAACGGTGAAGACATTCATGAATTAGCTGCTGAAGAGCGTGCTCACAAAGGTGTGTTTTTATCCTTCCAATATCCTGTTGAAATTCCAGGCGTTTCGGTAACAAACTTCATGAAAACTGCTATTAACGAAACACGAAAAGCCAAAGGATTGGAAGACATGCCTGCTAAAGATATGTTGAAGTTAATCCGCGAGAAATCGGAACTATTGGAAATTGATAGAAAGTTTTTATCACGTTCTTTAAATGAAGGCTTTTCAGGTGGTGAAAAGAAGCGTAATGAAATTTTTCAAATGGCTATGTTAGAACCTAAATTGGCTATTCTAGATGAAACCGATTCTGGTTTGGATATCGATGCACTGCGTATTGTTGCCAATGGTGTAAACAAACTTAAAAGCAAAGACAACGCGGTTATTGTTATTACGCATTACCAACGTTTGTTAGATTATATCGTTCCAGATTTTGTACACGTACTTTATAACGGACGTATCGTAAAATCGGGCGGAAAAGAATTAGCGCACGAGCTTGAAGAAAAAGGATACGACTGGATTAAAGAAGAAGTGAACGCTTAAAAATAAGTTAAAAGTAAAAAGTTTTTAAAGTTTAAAAGTTACACGCATTCAACTTTTTACTTTCAAACTTTTAAACATTTCAACTCAACAAAATGGATTTAAAAGAAAAATTAACAGCATCCTTTTTAGCATTCGAAAATCAAGTAGATACGGATACCTACGTACACGATGTTAGAAACGAAGCCATCAAAATATTCGAAGAAAAAGGCTTCCCTACCAAAAAGGAAGAAGCTTGGAAATACACCTCTTTAAACAGCGTTTTAAAAGAAGACTACAGCGTTTTTCCAAAAAAAGAAAACGCCATAGAATATAACGATGTAAAAAAATATTTCATCCACGATATCGACACTTTTAATGTGGTGTTTATTGACGGAAAATATTCTTCGCACCTTTCGCAAACTACGCACGACGGATTGGACGTTTGCTTAATGTCATCCGCATTAACAAAACCAAAATACCGTTTAATTATTGAAAACTATTTCAATAAGGCAGCTACTAAAGACAGCTTGCCTTCATTAAACACAGCTTTTTCAAGCGAAGGTGCCTACATTCATATTCCAAAAAACAAACTGGTTCAAAAGCCTATTCAAATCATTTATTTTTCAACAGGTAACGAAGCAGCAACCATGTTGCAACCGCGTAACCTAATTGTGGTTGATGAGAATTCGCATGTACAAATCATTGAGCGTCACCAAAGTTTAACCGATAACCCTGTTTTAACCAACAGCGTTACAGAAATTTTCACTAACAAACGCGCCATTGTCGATTATTACAAAATTCAAAACGACAACCAAAGCGCTACACTTATAGACAATACTTTTATTAAACAAAAGCAAGAAAGTGTTGCTTCGGTGCATACTTTTGCATTTGGCGGTAAATTGGTACGTAATAATTTGAATTTCTACCAAACAGGCGAACGTATCGAATCTACCCTAAAAGGTGTTACCATTATTGGCGACAAACAACATGTAGATCACAATACATTAGTTCACCATATTGAACCAAATTGCGAAAGCCATCAAGATTACAAAGGTATTTTTGGCGAAAACTCTACAGGTGTTTTTAACGGAAAAATCATCGTTGAAAAAGAGGCTCAAAAAACCAATGCTTTTCAAGCCAATAACAACATTTTAATAAGCGACAAAGCAACCATAAACACCAAACCCCAGCTAGAAATTTTTGCTGATGATGTAAAATGTTCTCACGGTTGCACCATTGGTCAATTAGACGAAAGCGCCATGTTTTACATGCGTTCGCGCGGAATTCCAGAAAAAGAAGCCAAGGCACTTTTAATGTACGCCTTTAGTAACAATGTGTTAAGCTCGGTTAAAATCCCTGAAATTAAACAACGTATTACTAAAATTATCGCCAACAAATTAGGCGTTAATATTGGTTTCGACCTATAAAAATATATTGTCATTCCCTCGAAAGGGGGAATCTCATGATGTTTTAATTATATTTTTTTGAAGCTAATCCCGCTTTCGGCAGTCGCTCTCTGCGAGGAGCTCCAACAAATGCCTCAATCGGGGCTAAACATAAACCCATGTTCAACGTAGAAACCATTCGAAAAGACTTCCCCATTCTTTCTCGCAAAGTAAATGGTAAACCTTTGGTGTATTTTGATAATGCAGCAACCTCACAAACCCCACAACAGGTTATTGATGTTATTGTAGATTATTATTCAAATTACAACGCGAATATTCACCGTGGCGTGCATAGTTTAAGTCAAGAAGCTACCGATAAATACGAACAAGCCCGACAAAAAATCCAAAATCATTTCAATGCAAAACATGCGCACGAAATTATATTCACATCGGGTACAACGCATGGTATCAATTTAGTTGCTAACGGTTTTTCATCACTATTAAAAAAAGACGATGAGATAATTGTTTCAGCATTGGAGCATCACAGTAACATTGTACCATGGCAAATGCTTTGCGAGCGTTCTGGAGCTACTTTAAAAGTCATTCCCATGAACCAAGAAGGCGAATTGGTAATGACCGAATACGATAAATTACTATCCAAAAACACCAAACTTGTTTTTGTAAATCATATTTCAAACGCCTTAGGCACTATCAATCCTATTGAATATATCATTGAAAAAGCGCACCAAGTAGGTGCTGCCGTTTTAATTGATGGCGCACAATCTTGTCCTCACATAAAACCCGATGTTCAAGCTTTAGATGTCGATTTTTATGTAGCTTCAGCACACAAAATGTGCGGACCAACAGGCGAAGGCATGTTGTACGGAAAAGAAAGTTGGCTAAAAAAACTACCGCCTTACCAAGGTGGTGGCGAAATGATAGCCGAAGTAACCTTTGAGAAAACCACGTATGCCGATTTACCTCATAAATTCGAAGCTGGAACCCCAAACATTTGTGGCGGTATCGCTTTTGGAGCCGCTATCGATTATATGAACGCTATTGATTTTGATGCTATTGCCAAATACGAACACGAACTTTTAGAATACGCCACAAAGCAATTATCTCAAATTGATGGATTAAAATTCTACGGTACTTCAAAGCATAAAACGTCCGTTATTTCTTTTAATTTAGAAGGCATTCACCCATACGACGTTGGAACTATTTTAGATAAATTAGGAATTGCTGTTCGAACGGGTCATCATTGTGCGCAACCTATTATGGATTATTATAAAATTCCAGGAACGGTTCGTGCTTCTTTTGCTTTTTACAACACCAAAGAAGAAATTGATATTTTTGTTTCTGGTGTTAAAAAAGCAAAAATGATGCTTTCTTAAATAAATCTATTACGCTTTACATCTTTATTTTTTAATTTCATTTTGTTATTTATTTAACAAATACCTATGTTTTGTCAAATAAATAACAATTTTATTGCTAAAACTTTAATTTTCTTTCAATTTTTTTTTATATTCAGATCGACTAATTCAAATATATTTAAAAAATGAAAAAATTACTTTTAAGCATGGCCACTTTAGCCTTGCTAATTACTGCATGTAGTGACGAATCAAAAGAAGCCCCACTGCAAGAACAACAAATTGATATGAGCGATTTTTATGTCTATACAGAAAGTAGCGAAAATTTAAGTTCTAAATCCGTTAACTCTAACAAAAATTACACTTCATGCTATACCATGGAAGTATTAAACAAGCTACTAATTGAAAATCCAGGATTAGAAAAAAAAATGTATGACATTGAATTTCATACAAGAAAATTTATTAATGCAAAAGGAAAACCTACCAATCCTGGTGGAGGCAATAACGGTGGTTCTGATACAGAAGAAGATATTGATGTGCTACCTATTGATGATGGTTTAGGAACCGTTAATATTCCCGTGTATTTTCATATTGTACTGCCAAATGCCAACGATGTAACCAACTCGCAAATACAATCTCAAATGAGTGTATTAAACAGTGATTTTAATAGTTCTAACACAAACCAATTACCTTCGGGCGCTACCAATTTTGTGAACGATGCTACCACTACTAATATCAACTTTACTTTAGCCGGTACTTACAGATATAATAACAGTACTGCATCTTGGGGAACCAATAATGCGGTAAAAGCTGCCTACCCTCCTATCACACCAGAAACCCATTTAAATGTTTGGGTTTGTAATATTGGTGGCGGTATATTAGGATATGCACAATTCCCGGGAGGTAATTCAAATACAGATGGGGTTGTTTTATTGCATTCTAGCTTGCCAGGTGGCTCTGCTGCTCCTTATAATTTAGGCAGAACAGCAACCCATGAAGTTGGACATTATTTAAACTTACGCCATATCTGGGGTGATGGAAGATGTAAGCAAGATGATTTCGTTTTAGATACCCCATCATCTGATGGTGCTAATTACGGATGTCCATCTTATCCAACCATTAATTGTAAATCTACAGACATGACCATGAATTATATGGATTACACAAATGATAGCTGTATGTACATGTTTACAGATGGCCAACGCAATAGAATGCGCGCTCTTTTTACCACAGGTGGTGCAAGAGCAACCATGGCTGGCAATTAAAAACCGATAATTTTATTCAAATATAAAAAGACGCCAACTTTGGCGTCTTTTTTGTATGTTTAAAATCATTAACGATACAACATGAAATTAATACTTATTTTTTTAAGCCTATTTGCTGTAAAAACCTGTGACAACACACAAAATAACATGACTGCGCAAAACACGACGCTTAGTGGCGTTTACCATATTAATTCTTTTTCAGATTTAAACTTAAACGACCATATTCTTACCATTGCCTTTGATGAAGAAACCAAACAAGTTTCCGGATTTTCTGGCTGTAATAGATTTTCTGGAACGTATACTGTAAACAAAAATTCCATAACAATGGGTCCGTTGGCCTCTACCAGAATGTTTTGCGACACTTCCAAAAACAACATAGATACCAAACTATTGGAGTTACTTGCAAAAGTAGATACTTTTAAAACCAACGGCGATTTTTTAAGTTTAGCTTCAAATAACAATGTTCTAATAAATGCCGATAAAACACAAAAAGAAGATGAGCCTATTAGCTTTGAATACGTTGCGCATTCAAGGGGAACATTTAAGCATATTATTATCAGCAAAAAACAAATTTCCATTCAAAATAATAGAGGCGATGCTTCCATTTTAAAAAACATCAATAAAACACATTGGAACACCCTATTAAAAGCTTTAAAACCTATTGACATTGAAAATATCCCAAACCTAAAAGCGCCTTCTGAAAACCGTTTTTTTGATGGCGCCGCTATTGCCAACTTGAAAATCACATACGAAGGCAAAACTTATGAAAGTCAAAGTTTCGATCATGGAAATCCACCCAAAGAAATAGCACAACTTGTTAAAGAAATGCTATCAATTTCAGAAAACATTGAATAGCAACATTTCTTGTTGTATTTTTGCTATATAATTTGATGTCAGGTCGAGCGCACTCGAGACCTCAATTTGTTTTACATATAGAAACAACCTCTCGACTGCGCTCGTGGAGACAACTATAAAATTTTAAGAGTGAGTATTGAAGATATACAAAACGAAATAATAGACGAATTCTCAATGTTTGAAGATTGGGAAGAACGCTACCAATATATGATTGATTTAGGGAAAGATTTACCCCTAATTGACGACCAATACAAAACCGACAGCAACATTATAAAAGGTTGTCAAAGTAAAGTTTGGGTACATGCCGAAATGCAAGACGATAAAATAGAATTTACGGCTGATAGTGATGCCATCATTACCAAAGGTATTATTGCTATTTTAATACGTGTGTTTTCAAACCAACATCCAAAAGATATTATTAATGCAGATATGGGTTTTATTGATAAAATTGGTTTAAAAGAACATTTATCGCCTACCAGAGCAAATGGTTTGGTGAGTATGATAAAACAACTTAAAATGTATGCTATTGCGTACCAAACACAGTTAAAATAAGTTTATTTGTTGATACATTTCGAATAAACACCTCAACAAATAAACAATTAAACATTAGAAAAAATGAGCGAAACAATTGATACTACCGAATTAGGTGAAAAAATAGTAAACGTACTTAAAACCATTTACGATCCAGAAATCCCTGTAGACATCTACGAATTAGGATTGATTTATGATGTATTTGTAAATGAAGATTACGACGTAAAAATTTTAATGACCTTAACAACCCCAAACTGTCCTGTAGCAGAAACATTGCCTATGGAAGTTGAAGAAAAAGTAAAGTCTTTAAACGACGTGAAATCTGCTGAAGTTGAAATTACTTTTGATCCCCCTTGGACACAAGATTTAATGAGTGAAGAAGCAAAACTTGAATTGGGAATGCTATAAGTTTAATCAACACATTTATTGAGACAATTTATCATACTCATATTATCGCTATCCTTATTCAATTCTAATTCACAAGAAAAGTTCAATTTAGAGGATGTACTAAAAACAAAAAGAAGCGATTTAATTATTATGAAAATCAGCACATATCTTAGTAAAAAATCTAAATATGGAGAAAAGGCAGATAGATTAAATCCATCTCAAAAAATATTTTTGTTGATTGACAGTTTAGAGAGTGAAATAAATAATGGTGGTTTCAATCAATTCTATTTTAACTCTAGTGGAAACTTTAGTCACGAAACAGTAGAAGCCCTTCTTCAAATAGGAGCAACTAAAAGTTGAAACAGCAAATTCTAAATTCCCTAATGGAGTCGTTCCCAAAAATTGGTCTGAAAGACAAGACATTTCATTAAAAATTGATGAAGATGTTGAACTATGGAGTGAACAAGACGAAGCATATTATAAATATGAAGACAATATTACTGAACTACTAGTTGCCTTTATAATTAATAATAAAACTGATTTTAAAAATTAAACCAATAATGGCAGATGAAATTATAAATCGCGTTGCGAACAGTGTTTTGGTTACTATCAACCTAGAGGATTATTACCCTAAAGGCCAGCGTATCTTGTTTGATATTAAAGATTGGCTATTTGAAGGTTTCGTTTTACGGGAAAAAGATTTTAGAAACCAAGTAGCCGAATACGATTGGTCTCAATATCAAGATTCGTATGTAGCATTAACTTGTAGTACCGATGCTATTATACCAGGTTGGGCGTATATGCTCATTAGTTTACACCTAGAACCATTTGCAAAAAAAGTAGTTATTGGTAATTTGGAGCTTTTAGAAACTTCCATTTATCAAGATATTTTAAATGACTTAGATGTTTCGGAATTTGAAAACAAACCCCTCATAATAAAAGGCTGCTCAAAAAAACCGGTGCCTCAAAATGCTTACATCATGCTTGCTTCAAAATTAAAGCCTATTGCAAAATCTATTATGTATGGAGAAGCTTGTTCTTCGGTGCCTCTTTTCAAAAAAAAATAATATTAATTGTGACTTTGCAATAAAAAGCGTGTCTAATCTGTAATAATTCTAATACGCAAATTGATAATATAATTATATTTGCAACCATTCTATAAACAAAAAAGAAATGAAGAAAACACTTTTATTATTTGCATTGTTTATTGGTATTACCACCATAAACGCACAGACGAAAGAAGAACTTGAAGCTCAAAAAGCCGAAAAACAAGCTGCTGGAAATGCTTTATTAGGCGAAGCAAAAGCTATTCAAGCCAAAATAGATGCCTTACCAGGCTGGAGAGTTGGAGCATTTGGTACTATTGGCGGTAGCTTATCTAACTTTAACAAATGGTATGCACAAGGTGCGCCAAACAACTCATCGGGTAATATTGGATTTACTTTTAATGGTCATGCCAACTTAATTCAAGAAAAATTCTTTTGGAGAAATGCATTGACTACCAATTTAAATTGGGTGAAATTAGATGATAAAGATGACCCAGCAGATGATGACAGTTTTAGACCTACTACCGATGTTTTTAATGTTACATCTTTATACGGAAGAAACATTACCAAAAAATTAGCGGCTTCTGCTTTAATGGAATATAGAACAACGCTTTTAGACAACTTTAACGACCCAGGTTATTTAGATTTAGGTATTGGTGCTACTTGGACGCCTATTGATAATTTAATTGTGGTAATTCACCCTTTAAACTACAACTTTGTGTTTAGCGATGGTGATACTGTATTTGAATCCTCTTTGGGTGCAAAAATTGTAGCGGATTATACCAGACAAATTGGTGCCATAAACTTTAAAACAAACTTATCTATGTTCCAAAGTTATAAAAGTAGCGACTACTCTAACTGGACTTGGAGCAACTCATTTAGCTACACACTTTGGAAAATGATTGGAGTTGGTTTTGATTTTGGTTTAAGAAGCAACAAACAAGAAGCTTTAAATTATGCCTTAGCTCAAACACCTCCTACTGCAACAGGTTTTGATGATGTAGATAACGATTTACAATCTTATTACACTATTGGATTAAGTTATAAGTTTTAATTACAAACTTTTGATATATACAAAAACGCACATCATTAGATGTGCGTTTTTGTTTTAATTATCCTTATTTCCTTTGAATTTTCGTTGCTTCTTTTTACTGGTGAAAAGCCTTTTGAAAAATCCATCGCGCTTTTCTTCCTTACAATCTAAATCGTTAATAACCTCATCGGAAGCTCTTTCAAAATGGCTTTTTGTAATGTTATTGTAATTGGAATCTTTATTTAATTTCGAATAGAATTTTGCAAAAATAGGCAATGCAGAATTAGCTCCTTGCCCCATGCCTGTGGTTTTAAAACCAATAGATTGGTTATCGTTCCCTACCCAAGTAACCGTTACTAAATTTGGGGTGATGCCCACAAACCACCCATCTTTATTATCTTGAGTGGTACCTGTTTTACCCGCCATGTCATTAGTTAGATTATATGAGGTTCTCAATCTGTAAGCTGTACCCGAATTAACCGTTGATTTCATTATTTCAAGCATGACTTGACGTGTATAATCATTAAAAGCAGGTTCTGTTTCTTTTGGTTTAAAAGACGCAATTACCTTTCCATTCCTATCTGTAATTTTTGTAATGCAAAATGGTTTAACAGGTTTACTATTATTCACATAGCTAGCATACGCACCCGTGAGTTCTTTTAAATTAATTTCGGTAACACCCAATGCTATAGAGGGTAAATTGGGCAATTCTTTTTTAATTCCTAATTTTTTAACTTGCTCCAAAACCTTAGGTATCCCAACTTCATTCAGCACCTTTACCGCAATGGTATTTACTGAATTGCTTAATGCCATTTCTAGATTGTAATTGGTATAAGGATCTTCCGTTTCACCTCCAGAATTGGATGGCGTCCAATTGTTATAATTACTATAAGTTACCTCCGCTAATGAAAAATAGGTACAAGGTTTCATACCGTTTTCAATAGCAGCCGTATAAACAAACGGTTTAAAAGTGGAACCTACCTGACGTTCGCTTTGCGATACATGGTCATATTTAAAAAAGCGGTAATCCGTACCTCCAATATAAGTTCTTATGGCACCTGTTTTGGGTTCGATGCTCAACATACCTGTATTTAAAAATTTCAAATAGTACTGTAAACTATCTAAAACACTTATTTTCTGAATGGTATCTCCTTTCCAATGAAATAACTCCGTATTGCGTTTTACGGAAAGTGAATCATGAATTTGCGTATCAGACAACCCAGCTTCCTTAAATTTTTTGTATTGAGATGTTTTCTTTAAAGCACTTTCAATAAGTTTTTTATTGGTTTTCCAAGGTGCATAGTTCCCATAGGATGCTTCAAACTCTTTTTGTAAAATGGTAAGATGCTCTTTCATGGCTTCTTCTGCCAACTCTTGCATTCCCATATCTAAAGTGGTGTGAACTATCAAGCCATCACGATATAAATCATAAGGCTCGCCATTGGGGTTTTTAATAGAATCTAAAATTACAGCCAATTCTTTTTTTACCTGTTCTCTAAAGTAAGGTGCTACCCCAACATCATGATTAAAGGATTTGTAATCCAATCCCAAAGGTTTTTTTGCATAAAAATCTGCCGAATCTTGCGGCATATTACCATATTTAACCATTTGATTAAGCACAACATTACGTCTGTTTAAACTGCGTTCTGGGTTCAATCTGGGGTTATAATAATTGTTCGCTTTTAAAGACCCCACCAATGTTGCGGCTTCATCTTTTGTAAGCTGAAAAGCTGGTTTATTAAAAAATTTACGTGCGGCACTTTCTATACCGTAAGTGTTATCTGAAAAAGGAACCGTATTGAAATACATGGTAAGGATCTCTTTTTTGGAATAAATGGCTTCTATACGTTCTGCAATGATGGATTCACGAAACTTATTGATGACCATACTGAAAAACCTGTAATTATTCCTGCCGTATAGATTTTTTGCGAGTTGTAAGGTTATGGTACTTCCGCCACCAGCAGATTTATCTCGTAGTAGAATGCTTTTTACAAAAACGCGCATCAAACTTACATTATCAATACCGTTATGCTCATAAAAGCGAACATCTTCCGTAGCCACTAAAGCATCAATAAGGTGTTTAGGGAAATCTTCATATTTTAAAGGCTGCCTATCATAGATATAATACTTGCCTATAAGTTTCCCTTCCTGATCTAAAACCTGAGTTGCTTCTTCTTGTTTAATGGAACTTAATTCAGTACTTGTTGGCACTTTTCCAAAAACCCCTAAATAAATGCTAATATAAAGCCCAAGGAAAAAAATTAAGATGGAGGCTAAAACTACAAGCCCCCATTTTATCCATCTATTTTCCAGTAATCTTTTTAATAGCGCCATACTTGGTTTTATCTAATTCATATCTTCGTAGTCGGGGTACAAAAATTTGTTATAAGGAAAACGTGTGATATGAATTTCGCGAACCTCATCGTAAACACGTTTTTTAAAATCTTCTAAATTTTCTTTATTCAATGCCGAAATAAACAAAGCGTTATTGCCCACTTTACTCATCCAAGTGCTTTTCCACTCATTAAGCGTGTAGTGTTTTGTACTGCGTGTTGTTTCTAAATCATCCGTATCTAAAGGTTCTGCTTTATAGGCATCAATTTTGTTAAATACCATAATGGTTGGTTTATCGGCACTTTTAATTTCACCTAAAATCTTGTTTACCGACTCGATATGCTCTTCAAAATTAGGATGCGAAATATCAACCACATGCAACAGTAAATCGGCTTCCCGAACCTCATCAAGCGTCCCTTTAAAGCTTTCCACCAATTGGGTAGGCAACTTTCTAATAAATCCAACGGTATCACTCAATAAAAACGGTAAATTTTGAATTACTACTTTTCTAACGGTGGTATCTAAAGTGGCAAACAATTTGTTTTCGGCAAACACATCGCTTTTGCTTATTACATTCATTAACGTCGATTTTCCAACATTCGTATAACCCACCAATGCTACACGCACCATGGCGCCACGGTTACCACGTTGGACTGACATTTGCCTATCAATGGTTTTTAATTTTTCTTTTAGCAATGAAATTTTATCGCGTACAATACGTCTATCAGTTTCAATTTCCGTTTCACCAGGACCACGCATACCAATACCCCCTTTTTGACGCTCAAGATGCGTCCACATACCTCGTAAACGCGGTAATAAATATTCGCATTGCGCCAATTCCACTTGCGTTCTAGCATAACTGGTTTGGGCACGCTGTGCAAAAATATCGAGGATTAAATTGGTTCTATCTAGAACCTTACAGTTAAGAATTTTGCTAATGTTGCGTTCTTGGGCAGACGATAATTCATCATCAAAAATAGCTGTTCCCACTTCATGCTCTTCAATATACTTGCGAACATCTTCAATTTTTCCCGTACCTATAAACGTTCTTGGGTCGGGTCTTTCCATTTTTTGGGTAAAACGTTTCACCACCTCACCACCTGCTGTGTAGGTTAAAAACTCCAACTCATCTAAATATTCACGAGATTTAACTTCGTCTTGTTCTTTAGTAATAACACCTATTAAAACGGCTTTTTCTAAAGTAATATCTTTCTTTTCTAACATAATATAAACGTAATAGGCAAAGTTACATAATTGCTTTTACTTTCATTTTTATATTTTTAATCCAAATGCATTAATTGAGTATTAAACTACGTAAATTTTTACGATGTAAGACATTAATAATTTTTAATGCCTTCTAAAAGTGAAAAGTATGGAGCTCTTCCAACTTTTTTATAGAATATAATAGATAATGTTATGGTGTTTTATATTTTTAGTCATTATTATATATTATGACCGACTTCTACGAAGATACACCCATACGCCATGACTTACAAACCATAGCATTTTATAATCTTGAAAATTTGTTCGATATTTATGATGACTCCAGAACAAACGATAATGATTTACTTCCTATTTCCGTAAAAAAGTGGACACCAAAACGCTACGATAATAAGCTTCGGAAGTTAAGTTTTGCCATTTCTAACATTGGAAAACAGGAAACGGGCAAGCATCCTGCTATTGTGGGGTTGGCAGAGGTTGAAAACTCCAAAGCCATTGAAGATTTAATTAGCTATAAGCATTTGGAAAACTGCAATTACGGTTATGTACATTACGATTCTTTAGATGAACGCGGTATTGATGTAGCTTTGATATACGATACCACAGCCTTTGAGGTAACACATTCTGAAGTATTTAGAATTCATTTGATTGATGCCTTAGGCATACCAGATTATACAAGAGATATTTTATTGGTTTCCGGTTTTTTAGATGGCGAAGCTATCCATGTGATTGTGAACCATTGGTCGTCTAGACGTGAAGGTGAAAGAGAAACCGAGCCTAAACGTATGGCCTCATCACATAAAGTTACTGAAATCATTGCCAATTTACGTTTAGAAGATGCCGAGGCCAAAATTATTGTTATGGGCGATTTTAACGACGACCCATCCAGCAAGAGCATTAAAAATCTAGTTGAAGTTGCAAACCTTTATAACCCAATGGAAACCTTGCGTTCTTTTAGCAGGGGGACCACCATGCACAATCGTCAATGGAATTTATTTGACCAAATAATTTTCTCTACTAATTTTTTTGACAAAACACCCAACAAGTTTGAATTTGAAACCGCTAATATTTTTGATGAAGACTTTTTAAAAAGCTTTAACGGAAAGTTTAAAGGAAGCCCCTTTAGAACCTATATAGGTAAAAAATACCAAGGCGGATATAGCGACCATTTTCCAGTGTACGCTATTTTTAAGAAGTAATTAAGCAGCTTGATAAAGCACAAATGCCAACATAAGCGCACCTAATGGCAGCAACAAAAGCAACCATATGTTATACTTTGGACTTGCTTTTTTATTCATTTTGGCATTTATCATCATGCGTTTTTTGCCTGTGTATTGCATCCAATTTTTAAAAAACACAAACCCTGAAACCAAAACAAAGAGTGTCCACGCTTTTTCTTTGCTCATGGTAGTCATATTCATTTGATTGAAAAACTTAGCAAACAACACCCCTAAAAGCAATAATAAAGCGCATTGCAATATCGAAACATAAGCCATAGCAATGCTATTCGATTTTTGTTTGTATTTGGGTTTGAAATAAGTAAATATGCTGTAGAATACGGTATCGAAGGTGTTCATTTTTTTACTTGGCTAATAACTATTTTATCTAGGTAAATGTACTCATTATCTCAATATCATTTCAAAAACAAAAAACAGCTAAATGAAAAAGACCACTAAAAAGTGGTCTTTTTTATTATTTTCAAAATGGTTATAAAATTATTTTGCAACCACTTTTACATTGTCTACTTCATAAGTTGCAGATGCCGATGTTGTTGAAGTGTATTTAAACGCCACAAACAAATTACCTCCTGCGGCTGCAGATACATCTATATTTCCAGAATCCGTCCAAGTCCAACTACCACTTGACAACGTTGCTGAAATAGGCGACCAAGTACCGCTTGTGGTTGGGTTGCTACCAGGTACATAATTTGTACTCATATAAACCTCAAGCACATTACCTGTGAAGTTTTTAGCTGTTTGAAAAGTTAGGATAGCTCCGGTAACGTTTGACAAATCGATAGCTGGTGTAATTAACCAATCTTCATTCGCTTTATTGCCACTAGCATAACCAGACATAGCAGCACATTTACCTGGGTTTCCATAATTGTTAGATTGCCAAACTTGAGCTCCAGTTACACTGTAAGCAGTCCAAGTTGTAAAATTAGTTTCAAAAGTTTCAACAAATAATGGGTCGCAACGGTTACCGTCCATAACGACATCATCGGTAGAGTTTAAGTTAATTACTAAATCGTAACCATCATATGTTTTATTAATAATTCCTGAAATAGTTCCTTTTCCGTTAGTAGGCAAAATGATATTTTTAAAAGATGCAAAGGTGCTAGATTCTAAGATGAATTCTGAAGAATCGCTGCAACTTTCAATAGGTCTTTGAGAATCAAAATCATCTGTAGGATCTATATAAGGTTGTCCTGCCAATCCTATTGGAAATTGTACATCCAATAATTTTACAAACATACCTATGTGAGCTTCTGTAATTTGCGACAAGCTCAATTCTTTAGGAACCAAAGTTTCAGTTGTAGTAGATCGGAATAAATGATCTGGAATTTGGTTAGCTGTCATAGCTAAAACATCATTATCAAACGTATCAAACTTACCTCCAATAGTTATAACATCATCGCCCGTATTGGTTTCACCTATATATAATCCTTTTAAGTAAATATAAACCTCTCTACCTTTGTTGAATTGATTATAAGTATCCACTTGGTTTAAAACCACTTTAAGGGTTGACGTTGGATTTGTAGGGCTGTCTTGAATAAAGAATTCTTTATAAAAATTGCCTGTTTCATCACTTGAAGATACATAACCTTTTACGGCAATCTCAGACGTTATTTGAGTTGCTTCATATTGCACAAAATTGCTTTTTACTTGGGCAATGGTTTGTAATTGCACCTGTCCATTGTCTATTTTAGCCAATAATTTTTTCAAACCTTCATTTTCATCGTTACCTAAGCTAGTAGGTACTGTAAAGTCGTCATCTTGAACACACGATTGGATAGTAAAACTAGCTACTACAGCAACCATTAACATTAAAATTTTATTTATATTTTTCATGATACTATGTTTTTAATATTTTATTTTTCTTATTCTTTTTTAAAACCTTAGGTAAAAGTTAACGAAATAATTGGCACCACGGGCGTACCAATATTTATTTCCGAATACTCGGGTTGGGTTTGCATTATCATCTCTTAACTCGCGATAATTAGCATTTCTTCCTTGTTCAAAACCACCTGTTTTATATTCTTTATCTAAAAGGTTTCCAACACTGGCAAAAAAGCCCACGTATTTATCGCCAATTTTCCAAGATTTTCCACCTACCAGGTTTATTACCATATAGTCTTCAAACTTTTCTTGTTTTAGAAGTTCTCTAGCAACATCTTCATCATATTCATTAAACGGCAATCCATCGACATCTTTATAGAAGAAATCGCTTCTTGATTTTGGACTTACATCAATGTATGTATTTGCAAAAAAATTAGCTGTTGCACCAAACCACCAGTAGTCTGGATCGCGATATTCAAAACCAACTGAATAAGCACTTTGAGGGCCACCTGCTACTTTATAATTTTTAAGGTATGATATACCTGTTTTTCCTGAGGTATTTACTATATCACCTCCTTCTTGGGCATCAATAAAATTCTCTGAAGTTGACGTTGAGTAAAATATAGGGTTATTATCATACGTATAATCTCCCACAGAAGCAGCTCCCTTTAATTTGATAGTGGGCGTTACTTGTGCTTCAATACCTAATTCACCTCCAATATGTCTTTTATCAGCACCTGCAATTATTTCTTGTATAAATCCGGTAGAACTTCCTTGTGTAAAGAAGAAAGCAATTTCGTTAGCATCTTCAATCATTGTATAAAAACCTGTTAATTTGGCTTTAACTATGGGAGATCTAAAAATATAACTAGCATCAATTGAAGTTATCTTCTCTTCAGTAAGGTTTATATTTGGGTTTTTAATGCCATTTATAACACCTATATAATCATGACTTTCTCTAGAATTGGTATATGTATTTCTTACCGTAGGTGCTTGGGTTATATAACCTGCATTAACATCTAATAAATGTTTTCCGGTAATTTTATAGGTAAAACCCGCTTTAGCTCCAACACCTGTAAAATCTAATTTATCGCCCTTACCATATGAGTTATCCTTTTCTACACCATTTTGAATGGTAATTTGATTTCCATTTTTGTAAAGTCCCTCCCTTTGATAATCGGTTTTTGTTAAACTACCAGATACATAAAAATCAATCTTATTGTACTTAAATTGAGCTTGTGCATACCCCGATAACTCATTGGCTGTAATATTATAATTATATTTAAATTTATCGCCTTCAAAAGCTACGTAATCAGGGTCTAACTCATTATAGGCATTATTGCTAAAGTTATCTACGTTTAAAACTCCATTGGTACTTCCTAACAAGTCCATAACCTCGGCAAAATTTTTAGATTCCAATTTTTTATAGTTAATAGATGCATTTACTATAATATTTTGATTGATTTCCGAATTTAAAATGGTGTTTAACGTAAGTTGATTGTCATCGTTTCTGTCTTCATACAATACATAAGCGGCGTTTGTGCCCGTAGCATTGTTTGTGAGGTTGGCATCGTAAAGCCTGTTCCAATCAATTTGACCATCATTTAAAAAAGCTTGTTCTGCTTCATAAGCTCCTGCTAAATCATTATCGTATAAGTAATCGCTTGGTAATTTTTGGTAGTAGGTTGGACTTGGGTTTGCACCTCCAGCATAATCTAACCTGCTATTTCCTATTTGACCAAATTGGTAACCAACGTTTGTGTTCAACTTCGTTTTTTTAGTAATATCCCAATAGTGGTTTAACATTAGGATAGGCTCTTCCACTTCTTTGATACGCGAATTGCGTTTTTCTCCATCTTGATACCCCCAATAATCGTTGTATTTGATGCCTTTTAAATCATACACTTCTTGAGTATTTGGCGATGATTTTCCACGTCTGTTTGGTGCATAAATAGAGGTAAAGTTTAAACTGTGTTTTTCTCCAAATTGCTTTTCTAAAGAAACAAAAAACGAGTTTGAATCGTAAAACGTGGCATCTTGATATCCTTCGTTACCCCAACGTCTAGACAACATAATGGCCATAGACCATCCGTCTTTCATCAAGCCCGTTGCATAACTTGCCATGGCTCTATTGGTATAACTTCTGTTTGAAGACGAATACGTTATTTGACCGCCTTCGCGAAAAACAGAAGCTCGTGTATTCATATTGGTGGTTCCTAAAATACCTCCAAAATTATAAGCCGATGGGGTTAAGCCTGCAGTTAATTCTTGGTTTCTAACAACATCGTTCAATCCGCCCCAATTGCTCCATTGTGGCCTACCATCATATACTTTGTTCATTTCAATTCCATTAATTAAAACAGAACCGTTTTCAGAATCTAAACCTCGCATTCTAAAAAACGAAGAGCTAAACTCGAAAGCTGCTGTACGTTGAAATACATCCATGGAAGATGATAAAAGTCCTGAAATATTGTCTGAACCACTTGTATCGTCGTTCAATTCATCATCAGAAAGTGTAACGGTAAACAAATCTTGAGAACTTGAAGCATCAAACTCCAATGTCATATCAGTGATGTTTACGGTTCTAGTTTCGTTTACAACTATAGGGTACCTTTTTGTAATATATCCTATTTTTGAAATTTTTAAAACCTGCTCGCCCAATGGTACATTTGCTGAAAATACAAAGGTTCCCTTAGCGTCGGTTTGTGTAGTTTGGTTTGTTTCCTCAATGGTAACAGAAACGTCTGGAATAGGTTCAAAAGATGCGGCATCCTTCACACTACCTTTAATGATGGTTTGTTGTGCAAAAACAGTAAAAATTGAAAACATTCCGAACAAAGAAATGAGTAATCTTTTTTTCATACTTTAATTTAAAGTTATAGGTTCGATGTTATTAAATAATATAAATTTAATAGCCGCAAATTTACATTATTTCTAATTAATATTTACTTTTGGCTTATATTTTGTAACCAAAATAACATTAACGTAACATTTCACTAATGAAAAACATTAAATTTCATTTTTTAATCTTCTTTTTGTGCTTCATAGCACAGGTTAACGCACAAGACAAAAAGGTATATAAAATACATACCATTGCGTTCTATAATTTAGAAAACTTGTTTGACCCTGTGGATGACCCTACTAAATTTGATGAAGCAAGCCCTATTATGGAACTAAACATAAACAGGGAAGGGATCTACAAGAAGAAAGTGAAAAACATGGCAAGTGTTTTAGCCGATATTGGAAAAGAAGACACCAACAACGCTCCAGCTATTATTGGCGTTTGCGAAGTTGAAAACAGAGAGGTTTTGGAAGATGTTGTAAACGACACTTTACTAAGAGATAAAGATTATGGCATTGTACACTACCACTCGCCAGACGCCAGAGGTATTGATGTGGCCCTATTGTACCAGAAAAAGCTTTTTACACCCATTTCTACAAGTACCCATGAATTGAAAATATTTGACGACCAAACCAGAAAACGTGTTTATACCAGAGACCAACTGTTAGTGAGTGGTGAATTGGAAGGCGATTTGATTCATCTTATAGTAAACCATTGGCCTTCTAGAAGTGGTGGAGAAGCTAGAAGCAGACCTAAACGTGTTGCAGCTGCCAAATTAACTAAGCGTTTAGTCGATTCGTTGCAATCTATAGACCCTTATGCTAAGGTTTTTGTTATGGGCGATTTGAATGACGACCCAACCAATGAAAGCGTTAAAAAGGTTTTAAAAACTGAAAAAAATAAAGACAAAGTAGGACTTAAAGGTATTTACAACCCTTATGAAAACTATTTTAAAGACGGTTTGGGCACTACGGCCTATAGGGATGCTTGGAGTTTATTTGACCAAATAATGTTTACAAAACCATTGCTTGAAAAAGATTATTCGTCTTTTAGGTTTTACAAATCTGGGATTTACAATAAAAACTATTTAATTGAAAAAGCTGGCGCTTATAAAGGCTACCCAAAACGTAGTTGGAGTTATGGTGGGTTTACCGATGGCTATAGCGACCATTTCCCTGTGTATGTGTACCTTGTAAGGGAAGTTGCCAATTAATTTCCGTTATATATAAAAACAAAAGAGGCTATCTGAAAAGTATCAACAAGTGTCATTCTGAATTCATTTCAGAATCTTAACTCGTTGATAATAAATATTTGTTAGAAACTGAAACAAGTTCAGTTTGACAATATATAGACTTTTTAGATAGCCTCTTTTTTTATGCTAGTTTTTAAGCTAACCAGATGCTCCAAGGGATTCTTGATAAAAGCAATACCAACGCAATGGAATAGAAAACAGCCAATGGTTTTAATTTTGCTTTTGAAGTTAACTTCTTTTTATGTTTTGAATAACCAATGGTAATTAAAGCTACAGCTATTATATTTACTAACGGGTGTTCTACCAAATATAATCGTGACAGGGAGTCTTTCATTACCCCACCGCCTAATTCGCTCCATAATTCAAACCTAGGTGACACAAAATAAAGCACCAAGCCAATAAGCAATTGAATATGAGACACAATTAAAGTGAATAATGATATTCTAAAATCTTTAGCTTCATATTCTTTGTCTCCAAATACTTTTATTAAGGCATTTATAACCGCAATAATTAACACTAAAAGCACTAAGTAAGCCCAATAAGAATGTAGCTTTAATACAACATTGTACATGAATTATGTTTTTAAAAGTTTATAGCACAAATGTAATAATTTAAAACATAAAAAAACCGCTTCAATAGAAGCGGTTTGATGTAATATTATAATGAGATAGGATTAGAAATTATAACGCATGCTAAAATTCCATGTTCTACCGTAACCAAATCTACCTGTATTTGATGTATTGATACCTTTCCAGTTTTCAGAAGGATTAGACGAAGCTGCGGTATTACCGAAAACAGATTCTAAATAAAGTTCATCAGTAACATTATAAATGTTCACACGGAATTGTAATGATTTAGTATCATTTTCACCTAATAACATTTTATATGATAAACCAGTATCTAAAGTATTATATGATGGCATTTTTAATGCTCCAGAACCAGCACCGATATTTGAATACAAATTGTTGTACATATTCCAGTTAGCATCAATACTAAATCTTGGTAAAAACTCGTATCTACCAGAAACACCAGCTGTGAATTGTGCAGCACCACCAACTTTTTCACCATCTAATGGAGCTACTCTGGTTGTTAATTCGGTATCTGAAATATCGTCACCATCGTTGTTGAATGCTGTTATAAATCCATCTCCAACAAACTCCCAATCTCCTACTGAAACAAATCCGTTTAAGTCCAAATTATCTAAGGGCTTGGTCATCAACTCCAATTCTACACCCATATGCACTTCCTTAACCCCTCTTGTTTGGTAACTAATAAACGCATTGCCTACCTGCCCATTACTATTTACAATAGTTCTATTGTCCCAAGTTGTGTGGTATAAGTTTACATTAGCTTTCACTTTATCACCTCCCAATTGGTAACCTGCTTCGAAACCTGTTATTTTTTCATTTTCAACTACTGGATCCAATAGCGCATTGCTTCCTCTATCATTTTGAAATAAGAAACTATGGAATGGCTGGCGAGAATAATACCCTGCATTTACAAACACTTTATTGAAATCATTTAAGCTGTATCCTGCACCTCCTTTAACATTAAAACCTGGGTTATTTACTTTTTCAGATTCATCAGCTTGCCCTATTGCAGATGCATTTAAATACTCTGTTCTAACATGCGATTGTGTAGAAATAGCTCCTTGAAAAAATGCTGAAAAACTATCGTTTGTGTACTCTAATTGTCCAAATACGCCACCATAGTTAATTTGCTCTTCATAGTCATAGCCAAATCGCTCTTCATGGTCTGTATTTGGATTAAAGAATACAGTCCATGGATTTATTCCTCCTTCTTCAGTTAATTGATAACTTCCGCTATAACCACTTGTTGCATTAACAGAACTTATACTAATAAACTCTCTTACATCTCTAAAGTGTATTCCGTTATAAAAACGCACGTCTGCACCCACATTAAGATTTAAGTTCTCACTTAATTGATTGTTATAGTTCGTTACTAACCCGTACCAATTATGATTATTATTAGAGCCTCTTGCATAGGTTAAATTACCTCCAGAAGTAATAGCTTGTGCAAAGCTACCTCTACCCATAGAACCATAAAGTACAGTAGATAAAGATGAATTATCATTAATGTCCAAATCCCAGCTTACGTTAGCCACTGGTTTATGGTAAATGTTTCTACCACCTGGATACTTACCGCTTTGTAATAAGTTTTTACTATTTACACCGCTAAAATTCCATGAATTGTATTTTCTACCATTATCTAAAAACGACTTGATAGAACCACTGCCTGCTGCTGCATGCCATTGAGGCGCGCCAGTTAACAAGAAATTAAATGTATTATTTTCATTCGGCTTATAACCAACAGAGAAAAAATAAGTCTGCCCTTGTCCGTCGGTATCTTCTACATAACCTTCACCTTGCCAGTGACCAAGCAAAGCCGAAAAAGACCAACCTTTTTCATTTACACCTGTAGAATAATAGGCTGTAGTTTTTGTATAATTATCATTAGCAATCATTTGCTGCAAAAAACCTCCTTCTCTTCTGTCAATAGTTTTTGTAACAATATTGACCGTACCTCCAACTGATGAGATTGCTAATTTAGAAGCACCTAAACCTCTTTGCACCTGTACCGCATTGGCAACATCCAGTACTCCAGACCAGTTAGACCAGTACATTTTACCATCTTCCATCCCATTAATTGGCTGTCCATTTAATAAAAATGCTGTATTGGTTTGGTCAAACCCTCGTAAAAACATTTGACCATCTCCAAAACCACCAGCTTGAACCGATTGTACAGAAGGCGTTGATTTTAACAAATCTGGTAAATCGAAATTTCCAGCTTTTTCTTGGATTTGGCTAGCTTTAATTGTTGAAACCGCAATTGGCGTTTCTCTACCTTCAGCCAAATCGATAATTCCAGAACCAATAATTACAATTTCATCAAGTGAATTATCAGGAGTTAATTTAATGTTACCCAAATTAGTATTTCCAGTAAATTTTAAAGTAACTGAACTGTAACCAACAAAGGAAATAACAATTTGACCGGTAGTTGTAGTAGTTTCTAATTTAAACTTACCATCAAAATCGGAAGAAACACCATTAGTGGTTCCTTTTTCAACAACATTCGCTCCTGGTAGCGGCGAATTAAGTTCGGCATCCACAATAGTACCCGTTATAGTACCTTGAGCCATCAAAACTGTAGAAAACAATAACACTACAGCCATCAATAAAAATTGAGTAGTTTTTTTCATAATAAAGATTAATTAATTGAATTAGTCGCTGCAAAATTACGTATTAATATCGCATAATTATTATGTAATTGTTAACATATCAGATTCTTACTGTATAAACAAAAAAGCATTTATAATTTTCATATAAATGCTTTTTTTTAAGAATATTATTAAGAATTTACTGTTATTTAAGACATTTTCTTGTAATGATCCAATAAATTTTGAGTTGATGAATCATGGCTATTACTTGCGCTATTGTTAAATTCTTGTAAAATTTTACTAGCTAATTGCTTGCCTAATTCTACACCAAATTGGTCGTAACTAAATATGTTCCAAATAATGCCTTGTACAAATATTTTATGCTCGTACATTGCTATTAATTTACCTAAACTTTCTGGTGTTAACTTGTTAATAAATATTGTATTTGTAGGTTTATTGCCTTGGAATACTTTAAAAGGTTTTAAGGTTTCTGAAGCTCCTTCGGCCAACACCTCTTGTTCTGTTTTTCCATTTAACAATGCTTCGGTTTGTGCTAAAAAGTTAGACATCAATTTATCTTGATGGTCTTGGTTTCCGTGTAACGATTTTGTAAAACCAATAAAATCGGCAGGAATCAATTTAGTCCCTTGGTGTATTAATTGAAAGAAAGCATGCTGCGAATTGGTTCCTGGTTCTCCCCAAATAATAGTTCCTGTTTGGTAATCTATGGGGTTGCCATTTCTATCAACACTTTTACCATTACTTTCCATAATACCTTGTTGAAGATACGTAGCAAATTGATTTAAGTATTGTGAATACGGAATAATGGCTTCACTTTCAGCTTTAAAAAAGTTATTATACCAAACGCTGATCAATGCTAAAACAACAGGGATGTTGGTTTTAAAATCTTCATTTTTAAAGTGCTCGTCCATTTTATTGGCACCTTGCAACAAGCTATCAAAATTCTTATATCCAACAGCTAAACTAATGGTTAAACCAACAGCGCTCCATAATGAAAAACGACCGCCAACCCAATCCCACATGGGAAAAATATTGTTTTCATCTATACCAAAAGCTTTTACATTTTGAATATTGGTTGAAACCGCCACAAATTGTTTAGCAATTGCTTCTTCGTTAGCCGATTTTAAAAACCATGCTTTCAACGTATTGGCGTTTGAAAGTGTTTCTTGTGTTGTAAACGTTTTTGAAACAATTACAAAAAGTGTTGTTTCTGGGTTTAGCTTTTTAATAACTTCGTTTACGTGGTCGCCATCTACATTGCTCACAAAATGAGTTGTTAGGTGATTTTTGTAGTATTGAAGTGCATCTACAACCATGGCCGGACCTAAATCGGACCCACCAATACCAATGTTTACTACATCGGTAAATGCTTTTCCTGTAAAACCTTTAAGTTCGCCATTTACTACTTGATTGGTAAACGCTTCTATTTTTTGTTTTACGGCATATACTTCGGGCATTACATTCACGCCTTCTACCTTAAAATTGGCATCTTTTGGTGCGCGTAAAGCAGTATGTAATACGGCACGACCTTCGGTTTCATTTATTATTTCCCCAGAAAATTGACTTTTAATGGCATCTTTCAATTTTACCTCATCGGCCAATTCCAACAGATACTTTAAAGTTTCCTCAGTAATCCTGTTTTTGGAAAAATCTACATAAAAATCATCCCATTTAATCGTGAATTTATTTGCCCTGTCTTTATCTTGAGCAAACAAATCTTTCATATGATTGTTACTAACTTTATTAAAATGCTCTTGAAGTTTTTTCCAAGCATTTGTTGTTGTTGGGTTGATGGTTGGTAGTGCCATAATTTATTCTTTTTGAGTTACAGTAGTTTTTACCTCTTTTTCCTTTGAATCATCAAAAATAGGTAGCGCATCTAATTTAAGCTTTATTGGTCTGATAAAATTCAAATAATCGCCTTTTAAAGATTCTGCGATAGGTTCTGATTGTGATAATTTTTCTTTGAATGGATCTACCTGTTTCCCATTCTTCCAAAAGCGGTAGCACACGTGCGGACCTCCAGTGTTTCCGGTCATTCCTATCCAACCAATCACATCGCCTTGTTTTACGTGTTGCCCAACTCTAACTTTTCGTTTTTGCATGTGCAAATATTGGGTTTCGTAAGTGCTATTATGCCTGATTTTTACATAATTACCATTACCCCCTTTATATTGCGATTCGGTAACCGTTCCGTTTGCGGTGGCTAAAATGGGAGTTCCAATAGGCGCAGCAAAATCGGTTCCTTTATGAGGGCGTAACGCAAAACCATAGTAAGCAATGCGTCTGTTTAAGTTATATTTAGATGATATTCTACTGAATTGCACAGGTGCTTTTAAGAAGGCACGACGCAAATCTTTAGCGGCTTCATTGTAATATTCATGTATGTTTTTAATAGAATCTGTTCGATACCTAAAGGCATAATATGGCGTATTTTTATGATTAAAAACTACAGCTTTTACTTTATGTACACCTGCATAAATAGTGTCATCAATATATTTATCAGTGTAAATTACTTTATACGAATCGCCCTTTTGAAGTCTTGTAAAATCAATAGTCCACGCATAAATTTGTTCGGCCAACATGTTGGTTAAAATAGGACTGATGCCTTTTTTATCCAACTCTTGGGAGATGCTGCTATTTAAAACGCCTGTAACCGATTTTTCAACATATTTAATGGGCTTTCTACTGGTATAAGCGTGAATGGAATCTTGAAAACTTATAACAACAAATTCTTCTTGATTGGGTTGATAAATGAAATGTTTGGGAATTTCCAAAGTGTCTTTAGAACAAAGCAAAGTGTAGGGTTTTCCTATTTGAAGGCGTCTGATATCGAACGTATCTCTTGCTTTTTCTGCTATTGAAAAAATTCTTGGATAACCAATTTTGTTACGCTCTAAAATAACACCAAAACTATCACCACTTCTTACGGTATCTCTCTTTACAACAAAATCGCTTAAATTAAAACCAAACTCGTAAATGTCGGCAGGCTTTTCTACAACTACAACTTCTTCAACTGGCTGCTCTTTTTCTTTACACGCAATAATGCTTAATAATGCCAATAAAACTACTAAATATTTACTCCCCATTCTTCTATTTCTTGCTTTGTCCATAAGTCCGGAAAAAATATTCTTTTTTGATACTTTGGATGCATGTATTTTACCCATTCACTTCCTCCTGTTGCTTCAGCGGTTTTTCCGCCAATATTTAAATAATGATTTGCTGTATTATAATGCGCCATAACCCATTTGATGTTTACCGTATAATCAAAATGGCGCATGGCGTTAATTAACTCTTTGTCTTCCCTGGCTTCTTTAGGAAGTTCTTTAAATTTAGAGTATAAATTATTTGTGCTATAAAACTGGGCAAATCTAATAAATTCGCCTTTATATCTTTCTTCAAAAACTGTTAATGTATAACTTTTTTTGCCTGTTTTATAATTCTTTCCAGCGGCTTGCCAATATAAATGCTCGAAAGCGTTTTCATAGGAAGAATTTCTATCGATTGTATCTCTGAATCGTTTGTCTATTAAGTTTATCAATTCAGTAGAAGCAAATTCAATTTTTCTGTATTGGGCGCTTTGAAACCCGCTTGCTGGTGTTAATGTTGCTCTAAATTTGTTGTATTGATCGACGTCCATACCATCTTTCATAATGCTGAATGAAGAAGTAAGCATATCAAAATAACGGCTGATGCGCATGAGTTTAGAGGTAAACAATTCAACGGTTAGCTCTTTGCTTTTGGCCACTTGATCTATTTCAACAAGTACCATTTTAAACAACAACTCATTTATTTGATGGTATATGATGAATACCATCTCGTCTGGAAAAACGGTGCGTTGTATTTGAAGGTTCAACAAGGCATCCGTTTGAATATAATCCCAATAGTTTATGGGCTTACTGTGCAATAAGCCTTCTAAATAGGCATCTAAATCTTGGTCTATTGCCTCGTATTTATCCTTAAGTTGGTCGTTTATTCTAGATTTCAAAATGTCTTTTAATTATCAACAACTATTTTAAAAGGGTGTTTTAATCCTTTGAAAGCTTCTAAATCGGCACGCAGAGAACCTACTCTTAAATCTGCCTTAATACGCAAAGGTATTTTATTTTTATCTTTTGACACCCAAAGTGTTAAACTTTCTTCTTCTTTAAAAACCCGACCTGCCATAACATAGGGCCTGAATTTTAACGACTCTACTTTTCCAAAATCGGTATCAATAATTTCTGTACCTAAATATTGTAATTTGAACCCGTAATTTTCTTCATCAAAAAACATATCGGTACGTATCTCATCACCAACTTTTAAAGTATTAATATTGATTTTATTACGCAAATAATAATACGTTGACACCATATCTTGAATATTAGGCTTGGTATCGTAAACAGCTTTGGTTTTGTGTTTTTTATCGTTAACGTATGCTTTATTGTTGTTTTGGTCAAATTCTACTTCCAGATCTTTTGTGTGGCCACCCTCATCTATATTCCTAATAAATTTATAAGGAAGTAGTGTTGTTCTATCAAAATAGCTTTCATAACGGTCTTTCACTTTAAAAAACCATTTTATCATACCAGATGTCCAACCTTTACCAACTACATGGTACACGTCTTTATTATTAAGCTTGGTTTCTTTCACACTAAGGGAAGCGTTTCCAGCTGTTAGAAAACCACTATAGCTCATTTTAAACTGGAACCATTCACCATCACCAAACGCCGATTCCTGTTGTGCAAAGGTTATTTGTGTGATTATTATTGCCGTTATTATAAGTAGTATCTTTTTCATCTTGTTGGGGTAATTGTAATTAAATTCTTGAATTACATATTTATGTTATTTAATAGGGATTTGCAATTACTGTTCCAAAAATAAAAAAATAACTTAAACTGTTTGTATTTATTAAGAAGACCATTACGTTAATTTGTTACAAAAAAAAAGAGCCATCATTTAAAATGATGGCTCTTTTTATAAAAACTAAAGAGTACCTCTATTGGCTTGTTCACGCTCTATGGATTCAAAAAGTGCTTTAAAATTTCCTGCACCAAAACCTCTTGCACCCATGCGCTGGATGATTTCGAAGAATAACGTGGGCCTGTCTTCTACTGGTTTTGTGAAAACTTGCAATAAATAGCCCTCTTCATCGGCATCAATCATGATACCCAAACTTTTTAGTGTTTCGATATCTTCACGCAATTCATGATTATGTTCGTGTAAACGTTCAGGAACTGCTTTATAATAAGCTTCGGGTGGGGTTGACAAAAACTCGACGCCTCTTGATTTTAGTTGGCTCACGGCTTTAATAATATCATCGGTTGCTACAGCTATATGCTGCACGCCTGCGCCTTCGTAAAAATCGAGATATTCTTCAATCTGAGAACGCTTTTTCCCTTTTGCGGGCTCGTTTATTGGGAATTTTATGCGTCCGTTGCCATTACTCATTACCTTGCTCATTAATGCTGAATATTCGGTATGGATTTGCTTATCATCAAATGATAGAAAGTTTTCAAAACCCATAACATCTTCATACCATTTTACCCAAGTATTCATTTGCCCCCAACCTACATTACCTACCATGTGGTCTATATATTTTAAACCCACAGGTTCTGGATTGTATTCAGATTCCCATTTTCTAAAACCTGGTAAAAATGTACCCTTATAGTTTTTACGCTCTACAAACATATGTACCGTTTCGCCATAGGTATAAATACCTGCACGTACTACTTCGCCATGTTCATCTTTTTCAACAACGGGTTCCATATATGATTTTGCACCTCTACTGGTGGTTTCTTGATATGCTTTTTTTGCATCTTCAACCCAAAGCGCAATGACTTTTACGCCATCGCCATGTTTAACTATGTGCTTGTTTATAGGTGATTTGCTGTTTAAAGGCGTAGTAAGAACTAACCTTATTTTATCTTGTTTAAGCACATAACTTACTTGGTCTTTTGAACCTGTTTCCAAACCTTTATAGGCATATGATTGAAAACCAAATGCTGTTTTGTAAAAATGCGCCGCTTGTTTGGCATTGCCCACGTAGAATTCTACATAATCGGTTCCTAGAAGTGGCAAAAAATCTTGTGCCCCTTCGAATATTTTTTCTAAACCGTAGTTTACTGTTTTTATGTTTTTACTCATTTTTTGAATTTTTGAAAAGAGAAATTAGAATATAGAAGAAAGACTTTTAGAGCTTATTCTGAAAGCTCATAGTCATTTTTTGAAATTCTTCAATTTTTTCTTCAAGTTTCATTAGTGCTTCTCTTGTTATATAATTTCTTTTGAATGCTATTATTAATTGTGTTTCAAGTTCAAATGAAGAGCCTAGAGATATATCAATAAAATGGGAAAAAGATTTATCTGTTCTAGACGAACCTTCTGCAATGTTACTTGGAATGGAAATTGAACATCTACTAATTTGTGAAATCAATCCAAATTTTTCATCTTTAGGAAAGTCACTTATAATCTCATAAACGTCATCAACTATTTCAATACCTAGTTTCCATATCTTTAAATTCTTATAATTGTGTCTTATTCTTTTATCCATTTTCTTTATTCTAGCTTCTATATTCTCGATTCTTCTATTTAAGAAAGCCACGATTTATGATAATCGTCATCGGCAATTTTCATACCTTCTTCTGTTACCATAAGTGGTTTAAACGTATCTACCATAACTGCTAGTTCATCGGTTTTGGTTTTTCCTATGCTACGCTCGGTAGCTCCTGGATGTGGCCCATGCGGAATACCTGCAGGATGTAGCGAGATATGACCCGCTTCAACATCGTTTCTGCTCATAAAATCGCCATCTACGTAATACAGCACCTCATCACTATCTATATTGCTATGATTGTATGGCGCGGGGATGGAAAGTGGATGGTAATCGTAAAGTCGTGGTACAAAACTACACACCACAAAGGCATCGGTTTCAAAGGTTTGATGCACTGGTGGCGGTTGGTGGATGCGCCCCGTTATGGGTTCAAAATCGTGAATGGAAAAGGCATACGGGTAATTATAACCATCGTACCCTACTACATCAAACGGGTGCGATGCGTACACCATTTCTATAATATCATTTTGTTTTTTTACTTTTATTAGGAAGTCGCCCGTTTCGTTATAGGTTTCTAGTTCTTGTGGCTTTCGGATATCACGTTCACAATATGGCGCATGTTCTAATAATTGCCCAAACCAATTACGGTAACGTTTTGGTGTGTAAATAGGGCGGCGAGATTCAACAATAAACAGCCTATTCGCTTCCGTATCAAAATCTATTTTATAAATAACACCTCGTGGCACCAACAAATAATCGCCGTATTTAAAATCGAGATTCCCTAACATGGTCCTTAGTTTTCCCGAACCTTTATGGATGAAAATCAATTCATCAGCATCGGTGTTTTTATAAAAATAATCTTGTTTTCTTTGAGTAGGTGCCGCTAAAATAATGGCACAATCTTTATTGACCAATACTGTTTTTCGGCTTTCTAAATAATCGCGTTCTGGTTTTATTTGAAAGCCTTTCAACTTATACGACTGTATGTTGTTTGCCTTGGCTATTTTAGGCGCTACACTGTATTGTTTTTTTATTTCTTTTACTTGCGTGGGTCGTTGTTCGTGGTAGCTATTTGTATACATACCATCGAACCCAATGGTACCAAATAACTGCTCGGAATACAAACTGCCATCGGATTTTCTAAATTGGGTATGGCGTTTGCGCGGAATGTTTCCTAATTTATGATAAAAAGGCATACTTTAAAAATTTAAAAGTTAAAAGTATTATGTTCAAAGTTAACCCCTATCGACTGCGCTAAGGGTAGCATTGAACTAAAAATCAATTACATATAAAGATACAATAAAGTAAGCTTATTCAGGATTTCTCTTGATAAGGAAGTGCAGAAATAGTAATAAGTCTTGCCAAAAATGTTGCATAACCTAACAAATATCGTGAAAAAATTACGGAGAATGTTTAAGAATTTGTTAAAACCAGAAACCAACATTAAAAAACCAATAGCTCTGGTTTCCTTCTGGTGAATAGCTGTATTTAGCCTGAATAGGCCCGATAAAGGTTTCGATGGCGTAACCTAAAGCGTAACCTCTGTAATCTGGAAGCGTAAACCATTCGCCTGTTTCAAAAATATTATCATCAACATTTGCCCAGTTCCCTTCTAGAGTAATGTGATGTTTTTTAAACAATTGATAATCGGCAGTTAAAGATGCCTTTACAAAACTGTTCCCCGTAAGGGAAATATAATCGTACCCCACGAATGGAATAAAGTTATTTATTAAATTATTGCCATTGCCTCCCAATGCAAAATCTAAAGCTTGGGTAGATCTATCTCCAATTTTAAAGCCACCTCCTGTTTGTACATTAAACGCTAATTTGTTTGAAACACTAAAAGCATACCCCATATTTGCCTTTGCCAATGAAAAGTTTTCAAAAGTTTCGTTAAAACTGGATGCGTATATATACATGTGCAAATCGCCATCAAAATACACACCACTACTTGGGAAATATTTATTGTTGTAAGTATCTAATCTTAATCCACCAAAAACACTTAAATAATCGGTACTTTCGAAAACAAACCGATTGGTTTGGTTATTGGTTGTAAGTGTTTCTGTTTTTATTTCCAACCGCTTATGCTCTAAACCAGCACTTAAAGCAAAATCTTTTCTAAATAAGGTTTGTACATACATTTGATTGGTTTGATCTTGTAATTTCGCATCTATCTTATTCAATCCAGTACTAGTTAATTGTGCATCGTCTAGCAAGAGGCTTGCGCTAATATCTTTATTAAATTGATGGTATCTAGACCTTAACCCGATACTCCAATAGAAACCATTATCTATAAAATATTCGAAATTATAACGTACGTTATCGCCTAAAATAAGATCTAAAGACGCCACATCGTTATCAAACAGCCATCTCTTTTTAGTAAAATTAACCAAAGCGGCACTTTTGTACAAATCATCAAAATGCACACCCAGTTTTAAAAAGGTCGTAGTTTTAGTTTCATTTAAATTAGCAATTAAATCGTACCCCTCTTTGTCTTCACTTCTATTTAATTTGTACTCAAAAGAATCGAAGTTATTTGTAGCTACCAAATTATTAATGCCGTTATTGAACCTTTCATAACTGATTTTTTCATTGTTTTTTAATTTCAGCTTACCTAAAACATAGGCCCTGGTATATTTTTCATTTCCTTTTATAACTATATTGTTAATAGTAATACTATCGTTTACAGCACAATTAACTTTTTGTTTTGATGCTATTTGATTTCTTCGAACCAATCTTTTTAAAACATTAGCTTTTTCAACAGTTGCCTGTTTACCATTTTCAATAATTTTTGAACCTTCACTAAATGATACTACCGAATAGTCCTTTATATCTGGTTTAATATAAATATCGGTTTTCTTAATCTTCAATTTCATATCGTTGATGGTCCTGAAATTGTTTATTTGAACCAACACATCTAGTGCCGATGCTAATTCTTCTCTAGTAGCCAATCCATCTTGTACATCTACTCCAATAATTACGTCCATGCCTTTGGAGCGCAACTCATCTACGGGGTAATTGTTAACCACACCACCATCAATTAGAACTTGACCGCCAATGTTAACCGCCTGAAATAATGAAGGCAACGCACCACTTGCCATCATGGATTGGGCTAAATTACCCGAATCCAACATGACTGCTTGCCCTGTTTCCACATTGGTAGCAATACAAAAAAATGGTATGGGCAACTCGCTAAAATTATTAATTTCACTGACATGCAACGTGAGTTTTGAAAATAAGCTATAGGTATTTTGACCTCTTGATAATGCTGAAGGTAATTTAATTTTAAAATTTTCGAACGGCAATGTTATGGCATACTTTTCAGAATTATCACGCTCATAAAATGCTTTCGAATCTCTTGGTAAATCGTCGTTTATTAAGTTATCAAAATCAATAACCCTAAAAATGGAATCGAGTTGATTACCTGTATAACCAGAAGCATAAAGCGCTCCAATAATAGCACCCATGCTTGTTCCTGCCACATAATCTACTTTTACACCAAGACTGTCAATGACTTTTAACACACCAATATGCGCCAACCCTTTGGCACCACCTCCACTTAGTACTAAACCAACTTTAACCCCGTCGTTTTCCGTGTCTTGAGAAATTCCCTCAAAACAAACAAAAAACAGCATTAAGGTTAAAATATATTTCATGTGTTAATTTTGAATGTTCTATTTATTATGGTAGTAATTATATATTTTTTCAGCTCTAGATACTCCAACAACCGGTTCTAACTCATCTAATTTTGCATTGGCAACACGTTTTACCGATTTGAAATGTTTTAATAAATCTACAATCGTTTTTTCGCCTATGCCAGGAATTGTTTCCAACTCTGTATTTAATGCACTTTTACTACGTTTATTTCTATGGTGTTCTATACCAAAACGGTGCGCTTCATTTCGTAATTGTTGTATGACTTTTAGCGTTTCGCTTTTTTTATCTAAATATAATGGAATTGGATCGTTTGGGTAGAATAATTCTTCCAAACGCTTTGCAATTCCGATGATTGCTATTTTTCCTCTTAAACCCAACGCATCCAAACTTTTTAAGGCTGATGATAATTGCCCTTTGCCTCCATCTATAATGATGAGTTGTGGTAATGATTGTTCCTCGTCCAACATGCGTTTATAACGCCGGTATACCACTTCTTCCATCGAAGCGAAATCGTCTGGACCTTCTACCGTTTTAATATTAAAATGGCGGTAATCTTTTTTACTGGGCTTTCCGTTTTTAAAAACCACACAAGCAGCAACGGGGTTGGTTCCTTGTATGTTCGAGTTATCAAAACATTCTATATGTCGTGGTTCTTCATGCAATCTTAAATCGGCTCTCATTTGTGCCATAATACGGTTGGCGTGTCTATCAGGATCTACAATTTTATCCTGTTTGAACCTTTCCATCCGATAATATTTAGCATTTCTAAGCGATAAATCCAATATATGTTTTTTATCGCCCAATTGTGGCACGGTTACTTTAATGCCTTCACCCAACTCCACTTTAAAAGGCACGTATATTTCTTTTGATTTCGAATGAAAACGCTGACGAATTTCTGTAATTGCCAACTCTAACAACTCAACATCCGTTTCATCCAATTTTTTCTTAATTTCCAAAGTATGCGAACGAATGATGGACCCGTAAGATAACTGTAAAAAATTGACATACCCATAACTTTCGTCGCTCATTATGGAAAATACATCTACATTGCTGATTTTTGGGTTTACAATGGTAGATTTTGCTTGGTAATTTTCAAGAACCTCAATCTTTTCCTTAATTTTTTGAGCTTCTTCAAAACGCATGTCTTCAGCATATTGCTTCATTTGAAGCTTGAACTGCTGCAACGAATCTTTAAAATTTCCTTTTAAAATTTCTTTGATATCCTTAATGTTCTCGTTGTATTCCTGTTCGGTTTCCAAACCCTCGCAAGGGCCTTTACAATTTCCTAAATGAAACTCTAAACACACTTTATACTTGCCTGCTTCAATTTTATTTTCAGCTAAATCATAATTGCAATTTCGCAACGAATACAGCCCTTTTATTAAATCCAACAGGGTATGAACCGTTTTCATGCTGGTATAGGGGCCAAAATATTCCGAGCCATCCTTAAAAACACGGCGGGTAGAAAACACTCTAGGGAAACGCTCGTTTTTTATACAAATCCAAGGGTACGATTTGTCGTCTTTCAGCATTACATTATACTTGGGCTGATACTTTTTAATAAGGTTGTTTTCTAGCAACAAGGCATCAGTTTCAGTATCTACCACAATATGCTTTATGGTGTCAATTTTTTTCACCAGCACACGCGTTTTACCATTATCGTGCGTTTTTGTAAAATAACTACTAACCCGTTTCTTTAAATTTTTGGCTTTTCCAACGTAAAGAATAGTGCCATCAGCATCATAATACTGGTACACCCCTGGTTGATTTGGTAAGGTTTGTAATTGTATTTCTAAAGTAGGTTTATCCATTAACGTAAAGGTAATTATTTTAATTTTTTATTGATAAAATACGCCTGTATAAATCTGTTAAACTTTTGAAGCTACCTAACTATTCGTTACATTGCAGCACATTTTAAAACCATAAAATGAACAAAAAAGTAATTGGTAGAGTTGATAAAATAGATTTCCCTAAATTGGGTCTATTCAATATTGATGTTAAAGTTGATACGGGCGCTTATACATCTACCATTCATTATGATGAAATTATTGAAGAAAACAACACGTTACGATGCGTTTTTAACAGTGATAAGCATCAAAATTTTGGAAAAACCGAGATTGTTTTTAACGAATACTCAAGTACCGTTGTAAAAAGCAGCAACGGATTGAAAGAAAACCGATATAAAATAAAATCTGAAGTCATTTTTTTTGGAAAGACCTATAAGATTAACCTAACTTTAAGCACACGTAATGACATGAGGTTTCCTGTGCTAATTGGCAGGCAATTTTTAAAACGGAAATTTCTAGTTGATGTAGATTTAGAAAACGTTTCCTATAACACAAAACTCCTATGAACATAGTTATATTATCAAGAAATTCTAATCTATATTCAACCGACCGACTTGTTGAAGAAGGTGAAAAACGAGGCCATAAAGTTGAAGTGATAGACCCCTTAAAATGCGATATTATTATTGAAAGGGAAAAACCAACCATATATTACAAAGACCGCTATTTAGATTATGTTGATGCCGTAATTCCTAGAATTGGCGCCTCCATTACCTTTTACGGGTGTGCAGTGGTAAGGCAGTTTGAAATGATGAATGTGTTCACCATCGCAACGTCTGATGCCATACAGCGTTCTAGGGACAAGCTGCGTAGTTTACAGCGTTTAAGTAAAGCCGGAATTGGCATGCCAAAAACCGTTTTCACCAATTACTCACGCGATGTTGAAGAAGTGATAGAACACGTTGGCGGTGTACCCGTTATTATAAAATTACTGGAAGGCACACAAGGTTTGGGGGTTGTTTTAGCTGAAACCAAAAATGCTGCAGAATCGGTTTTAGAAGCTTTTAATGGTTTAGAAGCCCGTGTTATCGTTCAAGAATTTATAAAGGAAGCTAAAGGTGCCGATTTACGCGCTTTAATTGTTGATGGACAAGTGGTAGGCGCCATGAAACGCCAAGGGAAAGAAGGTGAATTCCGTTCAAACTTACACCGTGGGGGTTCAGCCCAAGTTATAAAACTAGATGAGCAAGAATTAAAATTGGCCATGAACGCATCGCGTGTTCTTAAACTTCCTGTTTGCGGGGTTGATATGCTGCAATCGGCACGTGGACCGTTGCTTTTAGAAGTAAATTCTACACCCGGTTTAGAAGGTATTGAAGAAGCTACAGGTAGAAATATTGCCAAAAGCATCATCACGTACATTGAAAAAAACAGACACCAGCGTTAAAATAAATTAGGTTTCGTATGACTTTAGTGAACAATATTTTAACTATTCTAGACACCAAAATATACCCCGGCGAAAGCAAAGAAATTGATTTTGATGTTGCCAATCTTCACACCTCATCCCCCGTAAACGTTCCCATTATTATTGAACGCGCTAAAAAACCAGGGCCTATCGTGCTGTTCACTGCAGGCATTCATGGTGATGAAGTAAATGGTGTTGAAATTGTTAGGCAACTCATAGCCAGTGGCATTAACAAACCAAAAATTGGCACCATTATTTGCATTCCCGTCATCAATGTTTTTGGATTTATAAACTTAAAACGTGAGTTTCCCGATGGCAGGGATTTAAACCGTGTGTTTCCGGGTACGGTTGATGGCTCTTTGGCCAGTAGGGTTGCCCATAAACTCATACACGATATTGTGCCCTGTGTAGATTGTATTATCGATTTTCATACTGGTGGTTCCGGACGTTTTAACGCACCTCAAATACGTATTTCAAAAGAAAACAGACATCTTAACGAGTTGGCTAAGGTTTTTGCTGCACCCTTCGTTTTGTATTCTAAAAACTTAAATAAATCGTTTAGAAACAGCTGTTACAAATTAGGAAAAGCCATGTTGCTTTTTGAAGGCGGTAAATCGTTTCACATAGATGAGAATATTACCAACCATGGCGTTAATGGCTCAAAACGTGTTTTAAAACATTTAGGAATGCTAAACTCGCAAGCTAAAGCTACTAAACCAAAAAAAGACACCGTTTTTATTAATGAAAGCCGCTGGCAACGTGCTAGCTTTTCAGGTATGTTTAGAGCCACTATTGCCATTAGCAGCCATGTAAAAAAAGGCGATGTTTTAGGATACATAACCGACCCCTATGGCAAATTAAACCAAGCCGTAAAAGCCCAAAACTCAGGATATATCATTAATGTGAACGAATCGCCCATTGTTTACCAGGGGGATGCTTTATTTCATATTTCCACAAAACTTAAACGATAGAAACACATGCTTAAAGCCGAATTACGGAAAAAATATAAAAAGCTTCGTAATGCGTTGTCAATAAACCAAATTGACGATTTAAGTATAGCTATTGCCAATCAACTTTTAAAATTACCTATTTGGGAACATGCATTCTATCATGTTTTTTTAGCTATTGAAGAACAAAAAGAAGTAAATACCGATTATATTCTGAATATCCTTTCGGGAAAAGATAAGCATATTGTTATTTCTAAAAGTGATTTTGAAACGGGTTTAATGACAAACTTTCTTCTAACCGATAATACCGTTATTAAAAAAAACAGTTACAACATCCCTGAACCTGTTGATGGTATTGAAATTTCCAACGATAAAATAGAAGTTGTTTTTATACCACTTTTAGCTTTTGATGAACAAGGAAACCGTGTGGGATATGGCAAAGGTTTTTACGACCGTTTTTTAGCCAATTGCAAACCCGAAACCATTAAAATTGGATTGTCTTTTTTTGAAGCTGAAAATGAGATTACTGATATTTTTGAAAGTGATGTTAAATTAAATTATTGCGTAACGCCCGAGATGGTTTATAAGTTTTGACTCTCACAATTATCACAATACGTTTTTCGTAAATATTCATTCTCTAACAATTGGAAAGTAACCCCACCGTTATCTACAGAATTAAACAATTTACAAAAACGCTCTTTATTCATATCATAAGCATTCAACAAAATGGTTCGATAATTGGTTTGTTTGGTTAGTTCTTTATCTATTAAAGTTAGGTTTAAATAATAGAACAATAAATCTTCATCTATATCAATACTTCTTGACTTACGCTCTAACAATTTTACGGCTAAATTGGAATTTCCATACAGACTAAAAAACTGTGCTAAACTTAAATAATCATAATTAGATAAAGTGAAGTTCTTATAGTTATCGTTCACATAATCGATAGCCTTATCTTTATTATCAAAATCTCGGTTTTTCATAAATTTATCGGCAATAACGATATAGAAATTCACCATCATTCTTGAAATAAGCGATTTATCAATACCATATTTCTTCAAATCATTAATATCCTTTACAATTTGAGACTCATCAACATTAATACCATTATTCTTCCATAGTTTTATCTCCATGGCTACTAAGTTGTATCTTACGTTAGCATCTTTAGGTACTATCTTCTCAATCTCCAATAATTCTTTATAAGCAATTAAGGTTAACCTCTCATCTAATAAGCATTTATAAGAAGCATTTTTATTGAGAAATTGTGCATATTTTTTATGCATGGGAATGATCATATCTTGAATATTCGTAATGGAAGCTTCTTTGGTTCTCATTTTTTCAAAAATTGAATTTTGAAGCTCTTTAGCAACATCAAGTTTTCCATCGGTAATAGATTTGTTGAAATCTGCTATTAAATTTTGAATAGATTCACCCTTACGTATAACTTTTTTCTCTAATTCTAATTCTACAACCGCTTTTCTATGTTTTTTCAAAATAGGTTCTAATTCATTCGCCACAGTTCCAATAACGATGTCTCTAATCTCATTTTTATCGAGCGACCTTAAATACTCATATTTATTACCCTCTATATCATTGAAAAATTCTACCCAGTTATCTAATGAGGCAACTGTTGTTTTAATAGTTGGTTTTTGATATGCTTGTAAGGCAGCAATCATATTTTTTGCACGTTGTTCTTGCAATTGTGCATTCCTATCCGATGAGCCTTCAATGGATGAATATGCCTTAATATCCAATGCTTTTATATCAAAATCTGTCGATTTTAAAGTATCATAAATTGGTTTTATATCCGATGAAGAAAAACTCGATTTATTTTTTTCAAAAGGGATGATAAACTTTAATTTTTTATTTTGGATGGAAGACTTTTCACTGGTTGATCGGATTTGTTTAGTTTCATAAGACAGATAATCTAAATACATTCCCATATCCAATAAATCCCAAGAATAGTATTCCAAATCATACGTTACGTAGTATTGACAAAGATTCTTTTTGCCTAAAAACAGAATGTTATATTCTAACTGTTCATTAAGAAGTCCGCTAGGTATTTTACCAACTTTTACCCTAAATTTATTTTGTTCCCTGGGCTCTAAACCACTTTTTAATCCTTCAGAATAAATGGGTTTAAGCAATTGCCCTTTTATTTGGTTTTTATTAATAGTTGCTATATTGCAGTTATACCTGTTTTTCAAAACTACGTCTATAGCCATACCATCATCTGGATTTTTAAACACCGTATAGAACCAATTTTTATCGTTTACTTCAAAATAAAGATTGTCATTTTCTCTAACTATGGAATACCTTACTTCTTTTGGTTTTTGACGAAAAGCCTGAATACACTCTTTACATTTTTCATCTCTGTCGCTGGCATTAAAAACAATATCAAAAGTATTTTGAGACAAAACCATGTTTGATCCTAACAGTAAACATGTAATTAGTAGTAAATATTCTTTTTTCATTTAAAGAGTGATTGAGAGAAATTTATGCTAAAATAAATACTTTTGAATAATAAACACTTAAATAATATCTTTTTTTAACACCTATTTCTTAGGAAACGCCTTCTTATTGAACACAATAAGCATGATAAATCCGGTACTAATGGCCATATCGGCAATATTAAAAACAGGTTCAAAAAAATTAAAACGCTTACCTCCACCTATGGGCAACCATGTAGGCAAATCAACTTCAAACAAAGGAAAATAAAGCATATCTACTACTTTTCCGTGCAATAAAGAATCGTAACCGCCAGCTTCTGGCAAAAAGGTTGCTACTTGGTTAAAACTATCACCAAACAAGATGCCATAAAATACAGAATCTATAATATTTCCCAAAGCACCTGCAAAAATTAAGGCAATAGCTAGTATTAATATTTTCGATGCTTTTTTTCTAGTGGCGTCAAACAACCAATAACCTATACCAAAAATAGCTACAATTCTAAATACCGTTAAAAATATTTTAGCGGAACGGTCTGAAATAAAAGAGGCAAAATCGCTAATTTTTGTTCCCCATGCCATACCATCGTTTTCTATAAAATAGATTTGGAACCAACTAAAAACCTCTATGTTTTCTTGAAGTTTGAAATGTGTTTTTATATATATTTTACTTATTTGATCGATAAGTAATATGATGACAATTATTATTATTGATTTTTTTAGGGACATGAAATTAATTACGAATTACAATTTTGGAATTACGATTGATTACGCTTTGCTAAAATAAAAAACGCCTCAAAAAATGAGACGTTTCAAATATATCATTTAAAATAAAATTATTGCATGTTTTTAGCTTCAATACTTAAAGTAGCATGAGGCACTAATTTTAAACGTTCTTTAGCAATTAATTTACCCGTAACCCTACAAACACCATAGGTTTTATTTTCTATTCGGATAAGTGCATTTTTTAAATCACGTATAAACTTTTCTTGTCTAATAGCTAATGCAGAATTTGATTCTTTGCTCATTACTTCGCTACCTTCATCAAACGCTTTAAACGTAGGCGAAGTATCTTCTGTACCATTACTATGGTCATTCATGTACGCACTTTTAATAAGCTCTAAATCGTGCTGTGCTTTTACTATTTTCTCTTGAATTAGCGCTTTAAACTCGGCTAAATCTTTATCTGGATATCTTACGTTTAAATCTGAACTCATAATCTTAATGTTTTTGTATAAATAATTTAGTATTTACATCATCAAATGCAATGTCTATACCATTTTCTAATTTATCAATAATTTGAAGGTCTTCAGTTAGTGTTTCTGCTTTAATATACGAAATATTTGTGTTTATAGCTGTAACTATTTGAACATCATTTTGTAATTTAACATCTATTCGGTCTGTTACCTCAAAACCTGAATCTTTTCGTAAATTTTGAATACGATTTACAAGTTCTCTGGCAACACCTTCCATTTTTAAATCTTCAGAAATGGTTACATCTAAAGCAACGGTTAAATTACCTTCGTTTGCCACCAACCAGCCTTCAATATCTTGTGACGTAATTTCTACATCTTCTAGGGCTAAAGTTATATTTTTTCCATTAACTTCAATATCCAAAACGCCATTTTGTTCGATTTTGTTAATATCTTCTGCCGAAAAGTTAGTAACTGCTCCAGCAATGGCTTTCATGTCCTTTCCAAAACGTGGCCCCAGGGTTTTAAAGTTCGGTTTTATTTGTTTTACCAAGATATCTGAAGCTTCTTCTAAAAGTTCAATTTCCTTTACGTTTACTTCATGTTTTATTAAATCGGAAACCGCTAAAATCTCTTCCTTTTGCTGTTTACTAGTTACAGGAATCATTATTTTTTGAAGTGGCTGACGAACTTTAATCTTTTCTTTGGCTCGAAGCGATAATACCAAAGACGAAATGGTTTGTGCCGCTTCCATTTTGCGCTCCAAACTCTTATCTACAACCGAAGCGTCATATTTTGGAAATTCTGCTAAATGCACACTTTCAAACATTTCTTTTTGGGTGGCTGCATTTAAATCTAAATACAATCTATCCATAAAGAATGGTGCTATGGGCGCGCCTAACTTCGCAATAGTTACCATACATGTATAAAGTGTTTGGTATGCCGAAATTTTATCTTGCCCATAATCGCCCTTCCAAAAACGTCTTCTACATAAACGCACATACCAGTTACTTAGGTAATCTTGTGTGAAATCTGAAATAGCGCGTGCTGCTTTTGTTGGTTCGTACTCCGCATAAAACGCATCAACTTTTTTAATTAATGTGTTTAATTCTGAAAGGATCCATCTATCAATTTCTGGGCGTTCATTTATAGCAATTTCCGCTTCACTATAATTGAAACTATCCAAATTTGCATATAGCTGAAAGAACGAATACGTATTATAAAGTGTTCCGAAGAATTTACGTTTTACTTCTTCAACACCTTCCAAATCGAATTTTAAATTATCCCAAGGGTTGGCATTCGAAATCATGTACCAACGTGTAGCATCGGCGCCATACGTTGTCAAGGTTTCAAAAGGATCGATGGCATTCCCTAAACGCTTGGACATTTTTTGTCCGTTTTTATCCAACACCAATCCGTTAGACACCACGTTTTTATAGGCAACCGAATCGAACACCATGGTTGCAATAGCATGCAGTGTATAGAACCAACCACGTGTTTGGTCAACCCCTTCTGCAATAAAATCAGCTGGATAAGATGTGCCTTTATTAATTAAATCTTTGTTTTCAAACGGGTAATGCCATTGTGCATACGGCATGGAACCGGAATCGAACCAAACATCAATCAAATCACTTTCGCGTTTCATTGGCTTTCCGGAAGCCGAAACCAACACGATGTCATCCACAATGTTTTTATGCAAATCGATTTTTGCATAGTTCTCTTCAGAATTGTTCCCAACTTCAAAATCTTCAAAAATAGCTTTTGAAAGCACACCTGCTGAAACTGCTTTTTGCATCTCCTTTTTCAACTCTTCAACAGAACCGATACAGATTTCCTCTTTACCATCTTCGGTTCTCCAAATTGGTAATGGAATGCCCCAGTAACGAGACCGCGATAAATTCCAATCGTTGGCATTTGCTAACCAGTTTCCAAAACGACCTGTACCCGTTGCTTTTGGCTTCCAGTTGATGGTTTCGTTCAATTCGAACATACGCTCTTTAATATCGGTTACTTTAATAAACCAAGAATCTAACGGGTAGTAAAGAATCGGTTTATCGGTTCTCCAGCAGTTTGGATAACTGTGTTTGTATTTTTCAACCTTAAAGGCTTTGTTTTCTTCTTTTAATTTGATGGCAATCTCAACATCTACCGAACGTTCTGGTGCTTCACCATCGTTATAATATTCATTCTTCACATATTTACCGGCATACTCCCCCATTTCTGGACGGAATTTACCTTGTAAATCTACCAAAGGCACTAAATTTCCGTTTTCATCTTTTACCAACATAGGTGGCACTTCGGGAGTTGCTTGTTTAGCAACCAAAGCATCATCGGCACCAAAAGTTGGTGCGGTGTGTACAATTCCTGTTCCATCTTCGGTGGTAACGAAATCTCCCGAAATGACTCTAAATGCATTTTCTGGATTATCGTTTGGAAGTGCGTAAGGCAATAATTGTTCGTAGGTGATGCCTACTAAATCTTTACCAATAAATTCTTTAACGATGTAAAAAGGGATTTTTTTATCGTTTGCATTATAGCCTGATAATTCCTCTTTTGTTTCAACTTGATTAAACTTTCCTGCAAATTGATAAGGCACTAATTTTTTTGCCAGAACCACATTGATAGGCTCAAAAGTATATTGGTTGAATGTTTGAACCAGTACATATTCAATTTTTGGACCAACGGTTAACGCTGTGTTACTTGGCAATGTCCAAGGTGTGGTGGTCCAAGCTAAAAAGTGAATATCGCCTTCGTTTTGTAAAAAATCCGGTAACGATGCTGGTTTTGCTTTAAACTGCGCTACAACAGTGGTATCTGTTACATCTTGATAAGTTCCTGGTTGGTTCAGCTCGTGTGAGCTTAAACCTGTTCCTGCTTTTGGCGAATAGGGCTGAATGGTATAGCCTTTATACAATAAGTTTTTATTGTAAATTTCTTTTAGCAACCACCAAACACTTTCCATATATTTTGGTTCGTAGGTAATGTATGGGTCGTCCATATCTACCCAATAACCCATTTTTTGGGTTAGGTCGTTCCAAACATCGGTGTAACGCATTACGGCTTTACGGCAAGCAGCGTTATAATCTTCTACCGAAATGGTTTTGCCAATATCTTCTTTGGTAATGCCCAATTCTTTTTCAACACCCAATTCAATAGGTAAACCGTGTGTATCCCAACCTGCTTTACGCTTTACTTGATACCCTTTCATGGTTTTGTAACGCGGAAAAATATCTTTAATGGCACGTGCTAAAACGTGGTGCACACCCGGTAAACCGTTTGCAGAAGGTGGCCCTTCAAAAAACACAAACGATTCGTTGTTCTCTCTTGTAGAAACACTTTTTTCAAAAATGTTGTTTTCTTGCCAATAGCTAAGAATCTCTTCTGCTACTTTTGGTAAGTCAAGTCCTTTGTATTCAGGAAATTTCATGCTCATTATATCAAATTTCTTTTCGAGGTGCGAAATTAAGGAATTTTACTAAAACAGCATGTCTTAATTCGATTTTTGACAACTTAAAGAAACAAATTTATTAATCTCCATTTCTAAAATTGTTTCTATTTAAAATAACTTCAATTGTTTTTGATAATGGAAGTACTTGAAGTAAGGATTTTAAAGCCTTATTAACTTCTCTCATTTTTTTTATTGGCATTATCCAATATATCAAAAGAATTATGATAAATGTTGAGCAAAAAATTAAAATTATATATTCCATTGTTAACCATTTTAATAACACAAAATTAATTCATTAAAAGTGAATTAATTATCTTTTACATGTTTTGATGGTTAACTTGTCTTTAACAAAAAAGTGTTAACAACTCATACTATTATATATAATTACAAAATTAATTTAAAGACTTTTCAATTTCTTACCTACATCACACCTTAGATCCTATAATCATAAAAAAAGCCCAAACATATATTTGGGCTTTTTTTAAACTAACACAAACTTTTATAAAACTAATTAACAATTATTTTTTTGGTTATTACTTCTCCCGTTTGCGACCTAAACCAAGCAACATATGCACCTGCGGACAGATTGACCAATTTCAGCCCACTGTTCAAGGTTTCTTGGGATACATTGCCAAACTCCTGCACTATTTGACCGCGCATATTCACGATGGCCAATTTATCTATGGACGCACTTAGTTTTTTACCATACAAGGTATTCGTCGTGTTTTGATAGTAAATAAAGTTTTGGGCGGTTGCAATTTCTTCCGCGCTTAAACTTTGCTGTTTTGATTGGAAAACGATCTCAAACCTGGTATTGAACTTTCCCTGTGCCGATGTAAACCTGTAGGCCGTATTCTGCCTTAAATTGAAATAGGTTCCCGTTGTATTGTCCCTTAAATAGACTTCTTGATCGGCATCCATATTTTCAAACTCGGTGGCACTGATTTCAAAAGTATTGTTCGCTGAAGATTTGAAATTCAGGGAAACCACTTTATCACTTTTTATAGCTCCGTATGCCTGCATATTCATGTTCTTGCCTTCAAAATTCAGGTTAAAATCATTGGTGCTGCCATCAAAACATTCGGAATCGTACCCGTAATCATATCCATCACTGGTAGTTTCGCTAAAACCTAAAACGAGCTCTCTTCGCATTTTTGGACCAACTATCGAATTGAATTCCAAGCGTATTTTTTTCATATCACCTGTTTGTTCTGTTTTAGCTGTTTCTGTACCAGTAGTGCTTTTCGATTTTGAACCGGTTGATTTTAAAAATGTCGAACCCCTACTATAAGTACCATCGGCATCCGCTTCTTTAATAAAAACACGTTGGCTATTGTTGAACACTACGTTTCCACTTGCGATAATCTCGGTCATGAACGCTTGACCGATTGGAAGGTATCTTGAAGGCTTTTCGGTACCTTCTTGGTTTCCTGTACTGGCTCCGCTTAAGCCTACAAATTGGGACGCCCTTACCGAACCTAGTTTATTTACTTGGGCATAGCCTCCTTTATATTGGTCTAAATAATGGGAATCGCCTGCCCATTGTTGCCATATCAATAAAGATCCATCTATAATGCCAGCGTTATCATCAATGAACTTATGGATATCCAAGGCGGACGGATATGGGTTCCCTAAAAGATATTCCGTTTTAGATACTGAGGCAACAGAACCCGGGCCACCTTTATCGGTAACACTCACTAGGATGGTTCCGTTGTTAGGTTTTCCTTCAAATATATACTGCTGTTCCAAACCGGCATTCCCTGTACCTTTTTGGCTGTAACCAACACCCGGATTTAGGTCCGCACTTGTTGTTAAAGATTTCCAGTCCCAATAGGTCAATCCATTTTTATAGGTATACAACCAAACGGTACTAATTTTACCTACCTGATCATAAGCCGATGTAAATTGAAAATTGGTGCCTATTTCGTTTTTTATCATATTTAGTTTGAAAGGTGTATTATTGGCATTGTTGCTTGCCGTATTATTATCTGTTAAACTGGTTGCCTTTTTGGTACCTATAGGTGAGGACCAATAGTTATACCTGTATTTATTGGATGTCCCTTCTTGACGTCTTAACAACTTACCTTCAGCTGAAGTAACGAGATCACTAGTACTTGTTTGTATTAATTGAGAGTCATTCAATAAATCTAAAGTACCATTTAACTCTAAATACCAGCTGTTTCGTATTTCATTATCTCCCGTTACTGTTAGGGTTTTGTTATTATCAATAATGAGCCCTACTGTTTTTATTGAACTATTAACAGTAATATTATTTGATATTTTAACTATTCCATATTCTTTAGTAGCGGTGGTATTTTCAATATCCCAAACATCCCCATGTAACCAAATATTGGCACTTTCCCAATTTCCATCAAATCCGGTTATATAGGGCATGGGTGCTGTTTGCTCCATTACGGTTCCAATATTATACAAGGTAAGGGAACGGTTATTACCAGAATAATCTGTTGTTTTGTTGTTTTTAATACTGGTCATTGGGTAATAAGCTATTAAATTCTCCCATAACATTATGCTACCTGTCGCAGTATCAGCAATATCTTTAGCAATTACAGAACCTTTAACATTTCCATTATTGTTTTCAATTTCTTGATAAATCATTTGTTGAATTTGACTATCGGTTAACTCTTTATTAAATACCCTTACCTCGTCTACTTCTCCTTTGAAGTAATCATTATTTTTGGATTTATTAGAAAACCTCCCAATTTCAAAAGTATTATTGGCCTCCGAACTTTGAGCAATAGCATACCCATTATATGTACTGTTAGAATCAACCAACTTTCCATCAATATAAAGTTTTAAAACCCCTGTTGTGCTGGAAAAACTTCCTGCAATATGATGCCATTCATCAAAGTTAATACTACAACTACTACAATCTCCTACTTTCTTATTAGACACTTTAGTTGTACTTATTGTAAACATTGGGATATTTCCATTTTTCAACCAGATTTTACACGCCACATCTTCACCAGCAATAGTCATATCTTTTGAATTTCCAGAATCAGACTTTACCCATGCCATAATTGTAACATCGTTTAATCCTTTAATAAAACCGGCTCCAGATAGGTAGTCATCATTACCATCAAAATACAAATTAGCAACCTCTGGCACATTAAGCATAGTAAAAACGGCATCTCTAAAATCTACATCACCACCTGAATTGACATCACCGTCTGCATCTGGTAACAAACTTGGGTTGTTAATATTTCCATTTACATCCGCATAACCAGAAGTTATATCTGTATTATCATCTAACCCATCAAAATCAGAATCTTTGCCCGCAAGTGTTAATCCTGCTTCAATAGTATCATTTCCACCTTCGTTATCTGAATCTAAATCTAAATAATCTGGATTATCTGTTCCATCTGTATTTACAGGAACTAAACCCGTCGCATAATTAGAGTCGACCCCTTTTGAATCCACAGAACCTGAAGGTGCCACATACCCAATTGTATTTTGAGCTTCAATATTATCGGGAATACCGTCTCCATCACTATCTAAATCTAAATAATTTGGTATATAATCGGCATCATCTAAACTTTCTTTAACTACATAATTCACTGTACCTGAATTAGGAGACGCTTGAACAGCATCTGGAATCCCATCGGTACCAACACTTCCATTTACAACGCCGTTTGTATGTGTCTTCCCATGACCCGCTTCTTCAGCATCTAAAATACCATCATTATCACTATCTAAGTCATAAATATTAGCTATTCCGTCGCCATCACTATCTAGATTTGAGTTAGAAACCTTTACGGAACCCTCATCGAAGTTTGAGTAATCGGACATTGTAACAACATAAGAATAAGTGCCTGGTGATAGTGTTACCGTTCCTTGAACTAAGGTCCAAGGTGTTTTTGCCGATGATCCGTTTTGAACTGGAAGTGCTATGGTTCCAGTATCTTTAATTAAAGTGGCTCCCATTTTATTATTTCCAACACCTGAATATATTGAAATTTTAGCCGTTGCTGTATTATTATTATCCCTTGGTGAAAAATAACCAGAGAACGTAATATTGTTAGTAGAAGTAACTGTAAAGGTTTGATATATATCGGCATTACCATTAATATCAAAATAATGCTGATTAAATTCAACTGTATTAGTATTTGGGTTAGCATCAAAGGGTGGTCCTCCATTACCATAATTGTAAGCACCACCATTTACTCTAACAACATTAGGCGTTCCACCCGATCCAAATTCACCTGGAATAAGAATCCAAGGTAAAATAGTGTTAGCATTTACACCTTGGGCTGCTTGATTGTTACCATTACTTGTAACAGGCACATTTTCAAAGCCACCGTAGCTTAGAATATTATTTTCTTCGCTATCTAAAATACCATCGTTATCATTATCCAAATCTACCGAATCTTCTATTCCATCACCATCAGTATCTATAATTTTTGGAATGATATTTATTTTATAATCTTCTATTTCACCTGATGCATATCCAAAAAGACATGAGGTATAAGAGTTATTGCTACTGGTCCTAAAAGCAACACGCATTCTAGACAACCCAATTTCTGCTGTATTAGGAACTGGAATGCTAATAGGCACAACTAGAGTTTTATTACCACTTACATTACTTGTGCTTTTTGCGCTAAACACAAACCGTTCAGTACTTTCGTTGAAATTATTATGAGTACTTTCATTAAAATTCATCCAGACAATTACGCTATTTGTGTCTGTATTCCATCCATTTAAGGTCACGGTAACACTACCCGATATAGTTTCTCCTTGAGTTATATCTGTAGATTGGCTGGATGTATAATCTGAATAAGCACCTGTTGTCCCTGTAGTTGTCTTATTAATACTTCCAAGGGTTACTTTGGAAATATAATTAACATTAAAATTTCCCATTTCACTTGGAGTACAGTATGTAGCTGCATGATCTCCATTTGTAGGTGTTGTTCCTGGCAATGTGTCTGTAGAACTTGTTGTAAGATTAATTTGATAATCTTCAATCTCTCCTGCTACATTTTTAAAGTCACAAGAGGTATATGTTCTATTATCGGCCGTTTTAAAACCAATTCTTATTCTTGAAAGTCCTAAATTTGCTGATGCAGGAACTGGAATACTAATAGGTACATTTATAACTTTGATACCACTTACATTTGTACCATCTTGTACTGTAAATGAAAATTCCTCTCCACTATCTTGAAAATCATCGTCTGTATTTTCATTAAAATTCATCCAAACGATCAATTTGTTAGCGTCAGTATTCCATCCATCAATTGTTACACTTACTGTACCTGTAAATGTTTCCCCCACCTTAATATTTGTTGCTGATATAGATGAATAATATGTATAGCCTCCTGTAGTACCAGAACTAGCATTATTAATACCCGCAAATTTAACATTTGATATATAATTGGTATTATAAGTATTAATCTTAGTTGGGGTACAATATTGAGCAAATATATTACTCGAAGAAAAGAGTCCAAAAAAAAGCAATAATAATATTGCACCACGAGAGTTAACGTAATTTGTTTTCATAGGTTATTCATCATTGTATAGCTTGGGGCTATTTAATATTAACGATACTAACGTAAATTTCAGTAAAATGGATTTAAAAAAATCTTTGAGGGAAGATTATTAATTACAAAACACTTTTATTATGCTTATAATCAAATACAATGCAATATTAAAGTATATTTTTTCTTATAAAAAAAAAGACTGTTTTTTTTCGATATAACATATCAAAAAAACCTTTAAATGCACCATTAAAATATTAAGTGCAAAAAAAAAGGTTGAATTACTTTTTAAACTTTCAAAATAAAAAGATACTCATAATAATATGTTTTGTAATAATTGAACAATATTAAATAAAAAAACCGACAAAACATAAAAAAAGTACGTTTAAACGCTACTTTTTAAGGATAAAGTGTTTTTTTAATAAAATATTGGGGTTTCAACGATTTTAACTTAATTCTGAAATCAAGTCTTCGATCTTAGAAATCAATTGGATTTTTATCGCTGTATTCTTAAGAGTAATTTTATTGTACTTTGAAACGAAAATGGTTGAAAACCCTAATTTTTCAGCTTCTAAAATACGTTGTTCCACGCGTTGTACTGGGCGAATTTCACCAGAAAGTCCAACTTCGGCAGCAAAACAAAAGTCTTTTGGTAAAGCTACATCTTCATTTGACGATAAAATAGACGCCACTACAGCTAGATCTATGGCGGGATCATCTACATTAATACCTCCTGTGATATTTAAAAACACATCTTTAGCTCCTAGACGGAAACCTGCACGTTTTTCTAAAACCGCTAACAGCATATTTAATCGCTTAGCATTAAAACCAGTGGCGCTACGTTGGGGCGTACCATAAACTGCCGTACTAACCAATGCCTGTACCTCAATCATTAAAGGGCGCATGCCCTCTAAAGTGGCAGCAATGGAGTTACCTGAAAGCTCTTCGTCTTTCTTTGATATTAAAATTTCTGATGGATTGGAAACTTCTCTCAATCCAGAGCCTTGCATCTCATAAATACCCAGTTCATTCGTGGAACCAAATCGGTTTTTATGAGCACGCAGAATTCTAAAAACATGGTTACGGTCGCCTTCAAACTGCAAAACCGTATCTACCATGTGTTCTAAAATTTTAGGGCCCGCAATGTTACCATCTTTTGTAATATGTCCAATTAACAAAACGGGGGTTGCCGTTTCTTTGGCAAATTTAATAAGCTCGGTAGTGCATTCTTTTATTTGTGAAATGCTTCCTGAAGATGATTCAATATAATCGCTGTGAAGGGTTTGGATGGAATCGATTATTACAATATCCGGTTCCAAAGCTTCAATTTGTTTGAAAATATTTTGCGTTTTTGTTTCAGTAAGAATATAACAATTGTTGTTTGTTGGGTTGATGCGTTCTGCACGCATTTTTATTTGTTTCTGGCTTTCTTCACCTGAAACATATAAGGTTTTATAAGGTAATTTTAATGAAATTTGAAGTAGCAATGTACTCTTTCCTATACCTGGCTCACCCCCCAAAAGTGTTAAGGACCCTGGCACAATGCCACCTCCAAGCACTCGATTAAATTCACCATCAAAGGTGTCTAATCTGGCTTCGTTTGAAACATCTATGTCTTTAATTCGTAGTGGCACAGAAGCTTTTTTCACTGAAGCTGTAGGCGATTTCCAATCACTTTTTTCAGGTGTCTGAATTACTTCTTCAACAATAGTATTCCATTCTTTACAAGCATTACATTGACCTTGCCATTTGGCATATTGCGAACCGCAGTTCTGACAAAAAAAAGTGGTTTTTACTTTAGCCATTAATCATTTTGTAATTTGATGTTTCTATTTAAGAACACCGTTTTTCTTATTCTTTTGGAATTTCACTCCTAATATCCAAAATCCGTTTTTATGGCTTCGGCTTTTTGAAACATCAAATCTTTGGTAAGACCAGCTATTTCTTCTAATGTAAATGCCGACTCATAGGTTCTCATTGCCTTTTTAGGTTCGCCATTTTCTTCATAAAACCGTGCTAAATAATAATTTCCTAAAAGTGTTTTAGGGTATTCATCACGCCCTATTTTACCTAAAGCTTCATAATATTCATACCTTTGCGTTTTCTCAATAGCTGCCGAAATAGCTTTAAAATCGTTGACCAATATTTGTTTTTTTATACCAAATAACTCATAAATGGTTTTATATTTTTCTTGAAGATATTCTACAGGAGAACCTTCTAATTTTAATATAACATTATTGTACTCATCTTTACTTATAGGCTGAAAAACTTTAAATATCCCTTCTATAGCATTTGGAATGGCATGTGTAGGCACCGAATAATGTGAAGGCTTTTCAAAATTATTAAAATTGTAAAAAAGGTTTTTATTATCTAAAGCTGAAATATCAGTATTTAAGGCATCTGTCATTTTCTTAACAGACCCTGTATCATTATTTGTGTTTGCCAAATAGTAAAAAGTTTTAGACGTTTTTTTACTTAAAACATCTGGAATATAGGTAAGCATTTTTGGTGCTAATTCTGGACTTATAACAATATAGCCTGTAAATACAGGGTCTGGTTTTAACAAATAATAATTGATGAAATTTGCGGTTTCACCATGCCCTACAGCTATTCTAAAATTAGATGCTCTATATTTTTTTTCTAAATGCGGAATTAGCTCCATACCAATAAACTCAAAAAATTTTGCACCCTTATCCATAGGCAGTGAGTTTTGCTCAGAATATACACAATCGTCATAGCGTTTTCCATATTGATTGATTCCTACAACAATTGCTGCAGGCATATCTTCCCAATAAGTATAATAATCTACGTTTCCGGCAACCGCTTCAAATAAATAATCACCATCTAAAACAATTAATAATGGGTAAGTTATTTTATCACTTGCACTATAACCTCTTGGAAGTTGAATTTTTAATTCGCGGGTTTCACCCAGTTTAACTGATTCTAAAGTTTCATACTTTACTTGAGCATCAAAACTATTTATTGAGAAAAGAACGAATAAAACAGAAAATAGGTGTTTCATTTTTAAAAAAAGATTTGAGATTTTAATGCAAGGTATGAAATTAGTTAAAATTATAGAATGTTGATTTTAATTTAATTCAGATGGTTTCCATTTAAGGATCCAATTAAGGCTCTTCAGCAAATACTTTCATACTTGAAAGCCCCGGCTTCAATAGCGGCAGTGGTTAAGAAAATGTTAGTAGGGTTTGCTAAGCATTTTTGCTTTTTGGTTATGTAGGACAGCATTATTAAGAAAGAAAACACATCTAAAAGCTTACAAAAACCGATGAAACGCACCAATTTGAATATACTTTGTTCGACATTCCTTCGAGGATTGTTCGAGAATCCTTCGTAAAATAAGGCTTTTTACGAAGGATTCTCGAAGGAATCTCGAACAAGTCTCGAAGGAGACTGTATTTTGCAGATCGATGAACGGTAAATTTGGGGGAAAAAAGAATGTGTTTTTTGTAAATGTGCTGTGCAATGTGTGGGAATTATTCAGCCCAAAAATTGGTACTAAAAAAGAAGAAAAGCGATACGATATGAAAGTTTTTTATAAATACTTTCCCTTTTACTTAACCATTTTAAATTTACTATTATAAATTGGCAAATATATTAATGATAAACCGCCTAAAATAATAATCATAAGTGTTTGGGACGCCCACATAATCCAACCAAAAGCAATACTGGGTTCTTGGGCAATACCAAATATTGAAAAAGCAGCATAAACCGCTAAAGGATAGGAGCCAATACCACCATTTGTAGCTGCAATACTAAAGCTTGCAGAAATAAACCCTATTAAAATAGCTCCTGTGGAAATGCCTTCTAAATCTTCAATAGCAAGCGATGTTACATAAAACATAAGCACATACATGGCCCAAATAAATAAGGTATGAAAAATAAACGCCCATTTCTTTTTCATTTTGAAAACACTTAAGGCACCTTCAATCAATCCGTTTACAAAGCTTTTAATTTTTACTGCGAATTTAGATTTACTTTTCTTTATAAATCTAAAAAAAATGATACTTGATAAGGCTAAAATCAGTAACGCCAACATGATTTTTATTGGATTGAATTTTTCGGCAAAAAAACTATAAATAAAATCAAACTGAAGAAATAGTGTTATTAAAATAATACCGAACATAACAATGAGGTCGGCAATACGTTCGGCTACAATGGTTCCGAATCCTTTTTCAAAAGGCACATCTTCGTAATTTGTGAGTATGGATGCTCTGGCAACTTCTCCTGCTCGTGGTATGGTATAGTTTATTAAATAAGTGGCAAAAACTGCCATAACACTATTAGGAAATTTTATATTATAACCCATTGGTTCTAATTGAAAACGCCAACGGTAAGCTCTAGACAAATGGCTTAACAACCCTAAAAGTGCACCTAAAAATATCCACCAGTAATCTGATTTTTGTAAATAAACCCAAATATCTTCAACAGAAACTTTAGATAGCGAATACCAGACTAAAAAAACTCCCAGTAATAATGGGAGTATAATTTTTAGTGCTTTTTTTATATGTTGGTTCAAACGGTTATTTTAACAAGTTTGTAGCTTCATCAGGAAACACCAATGACGGTTTAAAAACTTTAGCCTCTTCAATATCCATAAAAGCATAAGTGATAAGAATAAGTGTATCGCCCACCGCAACTTTTCTGGCAGCGGCACCATTCAGTGTTATTTCACCAGTATTTCTGGGTCCTGGAATACAATATGTTTCCAAACGTTCACCGTTATCATTGTTTACAATTTGAACTTTTTCTCCTTGAATGATATTGGCAGCCTCCATTAAATCTTCATCAATAGTGATACTACCAATGTAGTTAAGTTCTGCACCGGTACATTTAACTCTGTGGATTTTAGATTTTACTACTTGTATTTGCATGTGGCAAAGATAATTAATTTAAAGCGATATTATCTATTAGTCTAATATCATCTGCATATACGGCTATAAAGGCTCGATACGCTTTTTTATTTGATTTACGTTTTACTGTTTTTAAGGTTGATGCATCAGCAATAATAAAGTATTCTAACTTTAATAAACTATGGCTTTCAAACTGTTTTTCAACCCATTGCGATACTTTATTAGCACTTTTTGTGCCAAAAAGTGTTTTGGCAGTTTCCAATGTTTTATAAATAAAAGGTGCCGCTTCTTTATACGCTGGTTTTAACCTGGTATTGCGCGAACTCATGGCCAACCCAGATGGCTCTCTATATATAGGACATGGCACAATAGTGACAGGAATATGGTGTTTTTCTACCAATTTTTTTATAATAGCCAATTGCTGAAAATCTTTTTCGCCAAAATAGGCCTTGTCAGGTTTTATAATATCAAATAATCGCTTTACAATGGTACCAACACCATCAAAATGTCCTATTCTAAATTTACCTTCCATTTCAAACTCTAAGCCATCAAAATCAAAAGTTTCAGAAACTGTATTTCCTGCGTAAACATCTTCAACAGTTGGTGCATAAACTAAAATAGCATCTTCGCTTACAGAACGCAGCAATGCAACATCTTGCTCTAAAGTTCTTGGGTATTTTACTAAATCTTCTTTGTTGTCAAATTGTGTTGGATTCACAAAAATACTAACAACAACTTTGTCATTATTTTTCAAGGCTTTCTTCACCAAAGCAAGGTGTCCTTTATGCAATGCACCCATGGTTGGAACCAATCCTAAAGTTTGCTTTTTCTCTTTAAAAGCATCAATGGCCTTTACCATTTGTTGTTTTTCTGTGTAAACCTTCACTTTTTAATATAAAATTAACGGGTGCAAACTTAAGATTTTACAACCAATCTGCATAAATTTTTGTACTTTTGCGTGTTTTTTATTTCGATTTTCCGAAAGAAACACATGTATACAGCAGGTATTTTCAATTTTTTACATAAGAATTGACACCTATTTTGCTATATAAAACATACAAAAAGCTATAAATACGAACACATGAACCTTCCATAACGAGATTTTAATACTTTGAAAAATGATTATATGGAAGCAACTTGTGACCAATAAAGAACAAATAAAATAAACACATGAAAGATAAGAGGATATTATATGTATCATCTGAAGTAGTGCCCTATTTACCAGAAACCGAAATTTCTTCAATGTCATTTGAGGCACCAAGATTGGTAAATCAACAAGGTGGTCAAATAAGGATTTTTATGCCTAGATACGGCAATATAAACGAACGAAGACACCAATTACACGAAGTTATCAGACTTTCTGGAATAAATTTAGTGATAAACGATTTAGATATGCCACTTATTATTAAGGTAGCATCTATTCCAAAAGAACGCATTCAAGTTTATTTTATTGATAACGATGAATACTTTAAAAGGAAAGCAACATTAACGGATGAAGATGGCAATCTATTTGCCGATAACGATGAGCGTGCTATTTTTTTTGCAAAAGGGGTTATTGAAACGGTTAAAAAATTAAATTGGTCGCCCGATATTATTCATGTTCATGGTTGGCTAGCTTCTTTGCTACCTATTTATCTTAAAGAATACTATAAAGACGAGCCGTTATTTAACGAAAGTAAAATAGTAACATCTGTATACAATCAAAGTTTTGATAATACGTTAAATAAAGATATGTTTAATAAAGTTAAATTTGACAATCTTGATGAAGGAGCTATTCAAGTACTTGAAGAACCATCGTATGTAAACTTAATGAAAATTGCTATAGACTATTCAGATGCTTTAATAGTAGGATCGGAATCTATTCCAAAAGAATTAGAAACCTATTTGGAAGCATCAAACAAACCCGTTTTAGAATATAAAAGTAAAGATGAATTTGGTGAAGCTTACAAAACATTTTTTAACACTAGCGTTTTAAGCTAAATCTATTACATTCATTTCAATATATATATGAAGAAGACCATTAAAGCCCTTAAATTTCCCGTTGTTTTTTTATTAGTTTTATCATCTTTCATTGCTTGCGATAAAGATTTTTCGGTTGTTGAAAGTGATGTACTTGGGGAACAAAATTTGAATTTTAAAACCGATACGCTTAGCTTTCAAATTGCGGCGTACAACAAAAAACTAGAAGCCTTGCAGATTAACGGTTTGTCTTCAAACCTATTGGGCGTTTATAACGACCCAGCTTATGGGCAAACTATAGCAAGTATTATAACGCAATTAACACCTACCACATACAGTCCAGATTTTGGAGATAATACTGTAATCGATTCTGTTGTAATGAGCATCCCTTACTTCAGTAGAAGTACAGGTACAGATGCTAATGGCAATACTACTTACACAATTTCAGATTCTCTATATGGGAAAAAATCAGACGGAACCATCAAGCCTTTTAATTTAACCATTTATCAAAATAATTATTTCTTAAGAAGTTTTGACCCAAATGCTGGTTTAGATGAAACTCAAAAATATTACTCTAAAGCAGATGGCAGTATTAATACTACCGATAATTTTGCTTCAAATGGTAGCTCGGTTATAAATTTTGACAACAATAAAGGAGCTGCCATATATACAAACGCTTCATTTATTCCTAGTAGCAACCCCATTAAAACTAGTGTAGGCGAAGGTACAGAAAAAGTCACAACCTCATCTGCCCCCGCCTTTAGAACAAAATTGGATGCCGCTTTTTGGAAAGCCGCCATTATAGATAAAGAAGGTGATGCTGTTTTAAGCAATGACGATAATTTTAAAAACTATTTTAGAGGCTTATACTTTAAAGCCGAAGCAGTTGCCGGTGATGGCAGTATGGTTTTATTAAACTTAGCATCTACAAATGCTAACATTACCATTCATTATTCAAAAGATTCCACTGTAGAAGGCGAAAGAACACAATCCACCTATGTGTTAAATTTTACCGGCAATATTTTAAACACCTTTATAAATAACTACAGTTCTGTAACATTGCAAGACGGCGATAAAACTTTAGGTGATGAAAAACTTTACTTAAAAGGCGCCGAAGGCTCCATGGCTGTGGTTGATTTATTTAGTGGCATGGTAGATTATACCGACAAGAATGGGGTTACCACATCTATTCCTGCATTAGAGGCCTTTAAAAAAACCTATAGAACACTGCTTGAAAATGGCGATTACAAAAAAGACGATAACGACAACTATATATTAAAACGTTTTATAAACGACGCCCAGTTAATTGTTTATGAAGATGTTGATCTTGATACAGATGGCAATTCAGACTTACATAAATACGACAGAATTTATGCATACGATCTAGAAAACAATACGCAACTTATAGATTACAACTACGACCCTACAGTAGCAAATACAACAACACCCTATTTCTCAACGTATTTTCATTTAGGCCTACGTTCCACTAATGCAGGTATTTCAAAATATAAAATTCATTTAACCGAGCATTTGAATAATATTTTACTTAGTGACTCAACAAACACAAAAATAGGTTTGGTTTTATCTAGTAATGTCAACAAACTTAATAGTGCTAAAATTATGAATAGCAGTACCTCAGATGAAGTTACTTCCGTTCCAGCAGTATCTATTATAACCCCAAGAGGTACTATTTTGTATGGAACTAATTCAAGTGTGCCGGCCAATAGAAAAATGAAACTAAAGGTATTTTTTACTGAACCGAAATAATTTAATATCAAAAAATTCACATCACAAAGTCATTTCTTAAGAATGAAAAGTGAATTTTGTCGTATAAAACAAGAACTTTATATGATATTTTTCATTGAATAGTATTTTATTATACATATTTGTTTCAATTAAAAACCAAAAACTAAATTTAAGATTATGTGTGGAATTGTAGGATACATTGGAACCCGGGAAGCTTATCCAATTATAATTGAAGGACTTAAACGATTAGAATACAGAGGTTATGATAGTGCTGGTATTGCAATTTTTGATGGCACAGACCTTAAGGTTTCAAAAACAAAAGGTAAAGTTTCAGACTTAGAAGAACGTGCTGAAAAAGAAATAACAAAACACGGTAATATTGGAATTGGCCACACCAGATGGGCAACCCATGGTGTTCCAAATGATGTTAACTCCCACCCACATCTTTCAAATTCTGGCGATTTGGTTATTATTCATAATGGTATTATTGAAAATTATGAATCTCTAAAACAAGAATTAATTTCTAGAGGATACACTTTCAAATCAGATACGGATACAGAAGTTTTAATAAATTTAATTGAAGACGTAAAGATTCAAGAAAACGTCAAATTAGGTCAAGCGGTTCAAATTGCACTAAATCAGGTTATTGGAGCTTACGCCATTGCTGTTTTTGATAAAACAAAACCAGAAGAAATTGTTATTGCCCGATTAGGAAGCCCTCTAGCTGTTGGTGTTGGTGAAAACGAGTTTTTTATAGCCAGTGATGCTTCTCCCTTTTTAGAATACACAAAAAATGCCATTTATTTGGAAGATGAAGAAATGGCAATAATTAGGTTCCATAAAGGTATAAAAGTAAGAAAAATTAAAGATGATTCTATAGTACCAGCCTATGTTCAAGAGCTTCAAATGAACTTAGAGCAAATTGAAAAAGGCGGTTACGATCATTTTATGCTAAAAGAAATTCACGAACAGCCAAAAGCCATTACTGATACCTACAGAGGCCGATTATTAAGAAACGAAGCTATTATAAAAATGGCTGGAGTTGAAGATAATATGAAAAAATTCCTCAATGCCAACCGCATTATTATAGTGGCCTGTGGTACTTCATGGCATGCTGGTTTAGTAGCAGAATACATCTTTGAGGAATTGGCAAGAATACCTGTTGAAGTTGAATATGCATCGGAGTTTAGATACAGAAACCCAATTATTGGTGAGAATGATGTTGTAATTGCTATTTCACAATCTGGTGAAACTGCCGATACTTTAGCGGCTATAAAATTAGCCAAATCTAAAGGTGCGTTTGTTTTCGGCGTTTGTAATGTAGTAGGTTCATCAATTGCAAGAGAAACCCATGCGGGTGCATACACCCACGCTGGTCCTGAAATTGGAGTCGCTTCAACTAAAGCTTTTACAACTCAAATTACCGTTTTAACCCTAATAGCATTACGCTTAGCAAGAGCTAAAGGCACTATTAGCAGTTCAGGCTTCAGGCAACATTTATTGGAATTGGAATTAATTCCTAAAAAAGTAGAAGAAGCTTTAGAATCGGATGCGCATATCAAAATGATTGCAGATGTTTATAAAAATTCTCGCAATTGTTTGTATTTAGGAAGAGGTTTTAATTTCCCGGTAGCATTAGAAGGCGCTTTAAAATTAAAAGAGATTTCTTATATACACGCTGAAGGTTACCCAGCTGCCGAAATGAAACATGGCCCTATTGCTTTAATTGACGAAAACATGCCAATTATTGTAATAGCTACCAAAAAAGGTCATTACGAAAAAGTAGTAAGTAACATTCAAGAAATTAAATCGAGAAAAGGAAAAATTATAGGAATTGTAACTAAAGGCGACACCCAAGTTAGGGAACTAGCGGATCACATTATTGAAGTACCGGATACTTTAGAATCGTTGTCTCCATTATTAACTACCATTCCACTTCAATTACTATCATACCATATAGCAGTATTGTTAGATAAGAATGTAGATCAACCACGTAACTTAGCAAAATCTGTTACTGTAGAATAATCTTTAATTCAAAATTTATATTCCTTACAAAGAATAGTCCTGTTTTAGACATCAAACAGGACTATTCTTTGTTTATACCCCTATTTTTTACCAAAAAACCAATTTTAGGCGCTGTTTTTTGTTAAATTTTACTATGCGTGCATAATTTTTTGTACTTTTATTCTTAAATAAAATATAATATATTTATATTGCTTATCTCAAACTAAAACTAATTAAAACTAAATGAAAACAATTCTCCCCTTCTTTCTGTTGTTTATTTGCGGCATAGCATACTCGCAGACAACAATTTCAGGTTCAGTTGTAGATGATAATAACCAGCCCATTCCTGGTGCAAATATTATTATTACTGGAACCTCAACAGGTACCGTTACAGATTTTGACGGTAATTTCGCTTTAACCTATAGTCAAAAACCACCTTTTAATGTAAAGGCTAGTAGTGTAGGTTTTGAAACAATGACCATTCAGGTTACTTCCAATAATCAAAAATTAAATTTCATCCTTAAAGAAGGAACGTCTTTAGATGAAGTAGTTATTTCTGCTTCAAGAACACCCGAACGCATTTTTGAATCGCCTGTAACCGTAGAACGTTTAGGAATTAAAGAAATTAAAAATACAGCTTCTGCCGATTTTTATGATGGTTTAGAAAACTTAAAAGGTGTGGATGTTAACACCAATAGTTTAACCTTTAAATCTGTTAACACGCGTGGTTTTGCAACATTTGCCAACAATCGTTTTATGCAATTGGTAGATGGTATGGACAACTCCTCACCTGCCTTAAACTTCCCAATTGGTAATTTGGTGGGGATGACAGAAACAGATGTTTTAAGTGTTGAGCTTTTGCCGGGCGCATCATCTGCTCTTTATGGGGCCAATGCTTTTAACGGTATATTATTCATGCGTAGTAAAAACCCTTTCGATCATCAAGGTATAAGTGCATCTTTCAAAAGAGGATTAACATCTCAAAAAGCCGCAGGCGATAATCCATATACCGATGTAAGCTTTCGTGCAGCACATAAATTCAGCAATAAATTTGCTGGAAAAGTGAACTTTGGTTATTTAAAAGGAACCGATTGGGCTGCAAACAGTAAAGAAGACAAAAATATGGTTGGTGGTACGAGAGCGAACAATGTAAACTACAACGGTCTAAACGTATATGGTGATATTGTTTCCACTAATATAAGAGCTGCTTCTGGCGGACTTGGTATTGTACCCAATGTGTCTGTTAGTAGAACAGGTTATGACGAAAGTGACTTAACCGATTACAACGCTGAGAGTGTTAAAGCAGATTGGGGTTTATATTACAGACCTTTTGAAAACGACTTTGAAATATCGTATGTAGGTAAAGTAGGTACGGGTTCAACCATTTATCAAGGAACCAATAGGTATTACATAAATGACTTTTTTCAAGAACAACACAAATTTGAAATAAAAAATAATAATTTCTTTTTAAGAGGCTATGTTGTAGGTGATAATGCTGGAGACTCTTACGATATGGTTGCTACAGCAATTCAAATCAATAGAACTTGGAAAAGTGATGCCCAATGGTTTGGAGACTATATTAACACTTATGTTGGAGCTGCTTTTGGAGGGGCTACAGAAGAACAAGCCCATGCAGCTGCCAGATTAGCAGCAGAAAATGGCCGTTTTGAACCGGGTTCTCCTGAATTTATAGCAGCATTTAATAAAAGTATTAGCGACCCAGATATATTAACAGGGTCTAAATTTCAAGATGCATCAAAATACTATCATGCCGATGGTAATTACAATTTTAGTCATTTAACGGATGTAGCCGACATTCAAATTGGTGGCTCATACAGAAAATACAGTTTAAACTCTTCAGGAACCATTTATACCGATAAAGATGGTCCAATAGATTATTCAGAATTTGGAATATATACACAAATCCAGAAAAACTTAGAATTAAATGATGACCTAGAATTAAAGCTTACAGGCTCTATCAGATATGACAAATCAGAATTTTTTGATGGCTTCTTTTCACCAAGAATTTCAGCAGGTTTAACTGTAAATCGAAATCATAATATTAGAGCGTCCGTGCAAACAGGATTTAGAAATCCAACAACGCAAGACTTATTCATTGGTCTAGATACAGGCGCCTATGTTTTAGCAGGTTCTGCACCAGATAACTTAGATCGATATTCAAGAACCTATAACATTAGTGCCTCTGGTCAGCTATTAGGGCAACCTGCAACTGTAGTACAAACAGGTCGCGCTGGTTATACTAATTCTTATTCGGCAGCCTCTGCTTTAGCAGCTGCAGCCACTGGAAACGCAGCTCTTTTAGAAATCGCAAATCCAAGCATTGTAAAACCAGAGCAAGTAAGTTCTGCTGAAATTGGTTATAGAGGTAAATTTAACAGCTTAATTATTGATTTTAGTACCTATTACAATAAGTACAAAGATTTTATTTCACAGGGCCGTGTTATATCTCCACTATATGGCGATGTAGTTAGCGACAGTTCTACAGCTTTTGAAGCAATAAAAAATGGAGATTATCAAATTTATGGTACTTATACAAATGCTCAAGCCGATGTTAAATCTTATGGTGCTTCATTAGGATTGTCTACAAAGGTATTGGGTAATTTTGATTTAAGCGGCAGCTATACCTATGCGAAACTAGACTTTGATCAAGCAAAATACCCAAGTTTTGTAACCAACTTTAATACGCCAGAACATAAATTTAAAGCGTCATTTGGCAATACCGAGTTGTTTAAAAACTTCGGATTTAATGTGTCATACAGATTTAGTGATGATTACTTTTGGGAAGCTACATTTGGAGATGGTGCCATACCAGAATTCCATGTTGTTGATGCCCAAATTAACTTAACAGTACCTAGTGTGAAGTCTATTTTCAAAGTAGGAGCTACAAACCTTACAGGAAAAGAATATTACACCGCCTACGGAACAGGATATATAGGTTCTATGTATTATGTATCATGGACAATTAACAACTTATAAAATGAAAACTAAGCTAATAATGAAAACAAAATATATATTGCTGTCACTTATCCTGTTAGGATTTACAGCGTGCAATGACATTGAGGATGTAGATAGAATGGATCCTGTAGCAGATTTGCCTGAGCTAACTTCTGGAAGTGTAGATTTTTCTAGCTATGTTGCAGTAGGTGCTTCTTTCTCTGCAGGATTTACTGATAGTGCCTTATTTAAAGCTTCACAAGAAAATTCATTTCCAAACATATTATCCAAACAATTTGCAAAAGTTGGCGGTGGCGCCTTTACACAGCCTTTAATGAATGATAATTATGGAGGCATTGCATTAGGCGGTGTTCAACTTCCTGGCGCAACTTTAGCGCCAAGATTGGTTTTCGGTGGTGCAGGACCCGTACCTCTATCTTCCATTATAGGTCCAGTTGTTTCAACTACAGATTTAGCAGTAAACAACTTAAAAGGTCCTTTCAATAATATGGGGGTACCAGGTGCTAAAAGTTATCATTTACTGTTTAATGGCTATGGAAACATTGCAAACTTAGCAACCAAAACAGCCAATCCATATTTTATAAGAATGGCATCAAGTTCAACGGCTACCGTATTAGGTGATGCCATGACGAAAAACCCAACATTCTTTACATTATCAGAAATTGGAGGGAACGATGTATTAGGATATGCCTTATCTGGTGGCGATGATACAGACCCTATTACGCCAAGTGCAGGAGCCGTTGGTGTAGGCTTTGATGCCACTTTTGGTTACTTGGTGACTACCTTAACTTCAGGAGGGGCAAAAGGAGTGGTAACAAATGTTCCGTATATAACCGATTTACCACATTTTACTACCGTTCCGTTCAAACCTTTAAGTCCTACCAACCCTAGTTTTGGTCCATTAATACCTACACTAAATGGTGTTTTTGGGCAACTAAATCAAGTTTATGCTTATTTACAATCGCAAAACGCAATTAATAATGCGGCAGCTCGCTCTATTGTTTTTTCAAGTACTGCAGCAAGTGCCGTAGTTATACATGATGAAAATCTAGCCAATATATCTACTCAAATTGAAGGCGTGTTAAATGCGAGTCCAACATTTCCTGCTTTTGTTCAAAGTTTTGGATTACCAGTTCAAGCGGCACCTATAGTAGCAAAATTATTAGGAACACTATATGGTCAAACAAGACAAGCTACAGCATCCGATTTACTTGTATTACCAAGCAGTTATATAATTGGTACTGTAAATACAGCAACATATACTTATTTGATAGGCCAAGGATTATCGCCTGCTCTAGCAGGGCAATTTTCGGTAGAAGGCATTACAAATCCATTGGCTGATAAATGGGTGTTACTACCAAGCGAACAATTGGCTATAAAAAACGCTACCGATGCTTACAACACAACCATTTCTTCAATAGCAACCTCCAATCCTAACGTAGCGTTGGTAGATTTAAATGCTATTCTTAGTAACGCAAAAACAAATGGAATTCCTTTTGATAATTTTATTTTAAAAACAAATTTAGCAACAGGTGGTGCTATTGGATTAGACGGTATTCACCTTACCGCTAGGGGCTATGCTTATATGGCAAATAAATTTTTAGAAGCCATTGATGCGAAATTTGGCTCCAATTTTGTAGCCTCCGGAAATGTAGCAAAAGCAGGAGATTATCCAACAAATTACTCCCCAACGCTAAACTAAATTTGAAAACGCTATAAAACACCTTGAATTTCAAGGTGTTTTTTTATTATAAAAAAGCTTTAAAAACAACTTTCATTTTAAATTAAAAAAATTATCTTTGCACGCGGAAACTAAAAGTGTTTTCATTCAATTAAAACGCATAATATTAAACACATAAGTAATGGCTAAAGTTACAGGTAAGGTTGCACAAATAGTAGGTCCGGTTATCGATGTTGAATTCGGTGCTGGTTCTGAACTTCCAAAAATTTACGATTCATTAGAAATTAAAAGACCAGATGGCTCTTTATTAGTACTAGAAGTACAATCTCACATTGGTGAAGATACAGTACGTACTATTGCTATGGACTCATCAGACGGTTTAAGCAGAGGTACTGAGGTTGTTGCTACTGGAGCGCCTATACAAATGCCAATTGGTGATGCTGTTTACGGACGTTTATTTAATGTAATTGGTGATGCAATTGATGGTCTTGGAGATTTACCTAAAGCTGGAGAAGCTGGGTTACCAATTCACCGTCAAGCTCCTAAATTTGAAGATTTATCAACTTCTACCGAAGTTTTATTTACAGGTATTAAAGTAATCGACTTAATTGAGCCTTACGCAAAAGGTGGTAAAATTGGTTTATTTGGTGGTGCTGGTGTAGGTAAAACGGTATTGATCCAAGAGTTGATTAACAATATAGCAAAAGGTCACGGTGGTTTATCAGTATTTGCTGGTGTAGGTGAAAGAACTCGTGAAGGAAATGACCTTTTAAGAGAGATGTTAGAGTCTGGAATTATCCGTTATGGTGATGATTTCATGCATTCTATGGAAGATGGCGGATGGGATTTATCGAAAGTTGATAAATCTAAAATGAAAGAATCTAAAGCAACTTTCGTATTCGGACAAATGAACGAGCCACCTGGAGCACGTGCACGTGTTGCCTTATCTGGTTTAACTATTGCTGAATATTTCCGTGATGGTGCTGGTGAAGGACAAGGAAAAGATGTACTTTTCTTCGTAGATAACATTTTCCGTTTTACACAAGCTGGTTCTGAGGTATCTGCACTTTTAGGTCGTATGCCATCTGCGGTAGGTTACCAACCAACTTTAGCAACAGAGATGGGTGCGATGCAAGAGCGTATTACTTCAACAAAAAGAGGTTCTATTACATCGGTACAAGCGGTTTACGTACCTGCGGATGATTTAACGGATCCTGCGCCTGCTACAACGTTTGCCCACTTAGATGCTACTACGGTATTATCTCGTAAAATTGCTGAGCTTGGTATTTACCCTGCGGTAGACCCGTTAGATTCTACTTCTAGAATTTTAACTGCTGATATTTTAGGTAAAGATCATTATGATTGTGCGCAACGCGTAAAAGAGTTGTTACAACGTTATAAAGAGTTACAAGATATTATTGCCATCCTTGGTATGGAAGAGCTTTCTGAAGACGATAAATTAGCTGTAGGACGTGCTAGACGTGTACAACGTTTCTTATCACAGCCTTTCCACGTAGCGGAGCAATTTACCGGTATCCCAGGTGTATTAGTTGATATTAAAGAAACTATCAAAGGATTTAACATGATTATGGATGGTGAATTAGACCACTTACCAGAAGCAGCGTTCAACCTTAAAGGTACCATTGAAGAAGCTATTGAAGCTGGAGATAAAATGTTAGCGGAAGCTTAATCAAGTTCAGAGTTCAGAGTTCAGAGTTCAGAATGAAACTCATAACTTATAACTCATAACTCATAACCAAAAGAGATATGTATTTAGAAATTGTATCACCAGAAGCTACTTTATTCGGTTCAGAAATAGAATCTGTTGTGCTTCCTGGCGTAAATGGTGAATTTCAAATTTTAAAAGACCACGCTTCTATTGTGTCGCTTTTAAAAGAAGGAACCATTAAAATTCATACACAAAACAACTTAGTTTTGGATGGCCTGCACCCAGAAATATTACCAAGTAAAGGTGATGCCAAAGTGTTGACTTTAAAAATCAATTCTGGAACTATTGAAATGAAAGACAATAAAGTAATTGTTTTAGTAGACTAAACTTTAACTTTATTTAAAATAAAAAAACGCGAAGCTTTTGCTTCGCGTTTTTTGTTAATATAACGTAAGGTTATAATCTAGTTTTTATCAATCCATTTGATTTTTCAGGGTCGAGCGCAGTCGAGACCTCATTGAAAATCGAACCCAAACTAATATACTTTTTTAATAACGTTAGTAACAATGCCCCAAATAACAAAATCATTTTCGTTGGTGATTTTTATAATGGGATAATTGGGGTTTTCTGGCTGCAACCAAACACCTTCTTTATCTACTTTTAGACGCTTTACGGTAAATTCGCCATCTAGAAAACAAACGGCTATTTTGTTGTTTGCAGGCTCTAAACTTCGGTCTATTACCAACAAATCACTATCATCTAGTCCTGCATCAATCATCGATTGTCCACTTACGCGTGCAAAAAACGTAGCCTCTTTGTTTTTTATAAGTTCTTTATCTAAAGACAAGCGTTGTTCCTTAAAATCTTCGGCTGGCGAAGGGAAACCTGCTGAAATACCTGCATCATAAAAAAGCGCTCCGAGACTGTCGGACTCCGCCGGCGTAAAAAATGTTAGGTTATTGGATTGATGTAGTATCATTTTATTTTGTGCTTTTTGTTTGCGTTAGGGATTACTCATCTATTTTATTTTTAAATCAATGAAATCGTGAATGCTGCGCATTTGAAGCGGAAAGCCCGACCTGGTTCCTGAACTTGTTTCAGGATAAAGGTATCTCCCAAATAGTAATTACTGATTCCGTTTTTAAATTTAGTTCTAATTTATGAAATTATTGCCTTTGTTGGATAAATCATTTCACTTTAATAATATCATTGATATTGGTAGTGTACCGTGGCGATAGGCGTTCTTGACGCATTTTCCAAGTGCGTTTTAAATCTTGGTTGGCTATTTTTACTTTATAATCGGCGTATTTTCGGTTCAACCCATCTATGGCTTGCATGAGTGGTTTGTGCTTTGGGTTTTCGTGTTCGAATAACTGTAATTGGTGGTTATGGGTTGGCACCAAGCCCATAACAATAACCCCTGCCCTTTTATATTTGATTCCTTTTTTGAAAATTTGTGTAACGGCCTGTACTGCTTGCTGACTGATGATTAAACTAGAGTCGGTAGGGTAAGACAAAGTTATTAATCTACTTGCCCGGTGTTGTTCTAAGTCCTTTTTATGCCTATCACTACTCAACATCACGTAAATAACATGGCAACTGAAACCTTGTTTACGCAACTTTTCAGCACAACTTGTGGCAAAGGTTGAAATGCGTTCTTTGATGTTTTCAATATCTGAAAACGTGTATTCAAAACTTCGCGTGGTAGCAATAGCTTGTTTGGTTTTAACTTCGTCTAGCTGCAAAGTGGGAATGCCTTCTAAATCTTTTTTAAGCTTCCATTCGGTAATCGAAAAATTTTTACGCACCCAATCATCAGGGAGCTGAACAAAATCGAATGCTGTATGGCAGTGTTTAGCTTTCAACCGTTTTGTTAAACCGCGTCCAATGCCCCAAACATCTTCAATCTTCATCCATTTTAAGGCTTTTAGGCGTTTTTCTTCTGAGTCGATTACATAAACCCCCTGGGTTTGGTTAGGAAATTTACGTGCTATTTTATTGGCTACCTTACTCAAAGCTTTTGTTGGCGCTATGCCTACGCAGGTTGGAATGCCTGTCCATTTTAAAATTCGGGTTCTTATTTGACTTCCGTAATCAATAAAATTATAGTTTTCAAAGCCTTTAAACTGAATAAAAGCTTCGTCTATGCTATATACCTCCACATCGGGTGTGAACTGTTCTAGAATGGCCATAACGCGACTGCTCATATCACCATACAGTGGATAGTTGGACGAGAATACCTGTATGTTGTTTTCTTTACAAAACCCTTCCCATTTAAAAATGGGTGCTCCCATAGGAAGTTTTAAAACTTTGGTTTCATCGCTTCGCGAGATCACACAGCCATCGTTATTGCTTAAAATAGCAATGGGCTTGTTGCACAAATTGGGGTTGAAGGCACGTTCGCAAGACGCATAAAAATTGTTACAATCTACTAAGGCGTACATGATAGTAAAGATACGATTTTTGCTTATCTGTTTGTTCTATTTACGAAGCTCTTTAAAAAGTGTTTAAAGTTTTATTTGTCAGGAGCTTGTCGAAACCGATAATGATTATTGGGAAGTTATAATATTTCAACAAGCTCAATATGACATACAACTACACTTTTTAGACAACCAATTTTTATTGAAACCAATATCCTTTAAGGCTTTTCAATAATAATGTTATCATTTTCTATTTTCTTATTCATTTGTAAGTTGAAATTAGAAAACGCCACCAAAAAATCTTGAATATTATTAAGCAGTTCTTCTTTGCTTGTAGTAGTTAAATTTGTTAAACTTTCCAATTTTAAAAGTTTGGTTTCTAAGGCCGTAATTCTTGATAAAATAGATGAACTATTTACCTCCAATGGAATGTCTTGTTTTAAGTTTAGCAATAATTCTTTAACTTCTTTGCTATTGTTGCGTAAAAAACCTAAATCACCTCTTTTTACTTCTTCAACAATTTTTTGTACTTGCCTATAAGCTTCCCAATGTATAATAGCTTGTTGTGCTCTGCTATCTAAAATATAATCGGTGTATCTAATTTTCGAAATGTCTTTTTGTTTAATTTCTAAACTATCTGTGTTCTTATTATTGGCTAGCTCACTTAAATCTTGTTTTTTTTTACAAGAAATTGAAATAACCAAAACACATAAAATACTTAAAAACTTCGTTTTCATAACTAAAAGGTATCATATAAAAAGCAAAGATATAAGATTCGTTTATTATTTTCTCAGATAGTTTGTAATCGTATTCGTGATATTTCGTTTTTAAAATACGATATTATCAATAAAAACTTATTATTTTTGATAAATCTTTATAATTACAACATTAAATGAAGTCTAAAATATTAATAATTGGTGCTTGTGGGCAAATAGGGTCTGAGTTAACATTCAAACTTAGGGAATTGTATGGTGCCGAAAATGTAATTGCAAGCGACATAAGTTACAGTAATTTAGATATTGTTAATTCGGGTATTTTCGAAATTGTTGATGCAAAAAACTACGCCAGCGTAAAAGTGTGTGTGGAAAAATATAAAATTGATACCGTTTATTTAATGGCTGCCATTTTGAGTGCCACTGGCGAAAAATACCCCATGAAAGCTTGGGATTTAAATATGGAATCCCTCTTCCACGTATTAAACTTAGCCCGAGCAAAATTTATAAAAAAAGTATTTTGGCCATCAAGTATTGCCGTTTTTGGCAGCACAACACCCAAAGAATATACACCACAATATACTATTATGGAGCCATCTACCGTTTATGGTATTACCAAACAAGTTGGCGAACGCTGGTGTGAATATTACCATAACAAATACGGTGTAGATGTGCGTAGTTTACGTTACCCAGGTATTATTAGTTGGAAAACACTGCCAGGTGGTGGCACTACCGATTATGCGGTAGAAATTTATCATAAAGCCATAACCGACGGTTTTTATGATTGCTTTTTAAAAGAAGACACCATGTTGCCCATGATGTTTATGGACGATGCCATAAAAGCGACGGTTGATATTATGGCTACCAAAAAAGATAATGTAAAAATACGTTCATCATACAATTTAGCAGCTATTAGTTTTACACCTAAAGAAGTTGCCGACTCTATAAAACAACACATGCCAGATTTTAAAATGACATACCATCCTGATTACAGACAAGAAATTGCCAATAGTTGGCCTAAAAGCATCAACGATTCCTATGCACGGCAAGATTGGAAATGGAAGCATCAATTCAACCTAAAAGACATCACCCAAGAAATGCTTTTTCAGCTTAATAAAAAATATAAGGCATCGATAAACGAATCCAAATAATTGTATCTTTGGTTTTTCCCTAAATCCTAATAGTATTATGTTCGATAATTTTTGGTTCAACGTTCAATATGGCATCAACCACGTACTTGATATAAAAGCCTACGACCACGTATTATTTCTAATTGTACTTACTGTTCCGTATTTATTCAAAGACTGGAAACGTGTGTTTTTATTAGTTACCATGTTCACCTTAGGGCACACGCTGTCTCTTATTTTAGCCGTCTATAACATCATTAGCGTAAAAGCAACCATGGTGGAATTTTTAATACCCATAACCATATTAGTTGTAGCGCTATTTAATGTATTCACTTCAGGTAAAGGTGCTCAAAAGGAAAAAGTAGGCGTCTTATTTCTATCAACCTTATTCTTCGGTTTAATACACGGTTTAGGTTTTGCGCGCGAATTTAAAATGTTACTAGGCGATACCGATAACAAAATAGTGCTGTTGTTGGAGTTTGCTTTAGGCATCGAATTAGCTCAAATAATCATTGTATTTGCCGTTTTACTCTTGGGGTACATCATGCAAACCATATTCAGGTTTAATAAACGCGATTGGATAATGGTTATTTCTGCCATTGTAGTAGGGTTAGTAATCCCAATGATAATCAATAGCGAATTTTTAGCATAGTTAAAATTTGGGCGTTCCCCTATCGGGTCTGGCTATTCGCTGCAAGTCCTCGCTCCTGCGTCGCTGTGGGCTTTCCGCTACTATCCATAACGCAGTTCAGAACTTCCAATAATATACACAACTAAATTTAATGAGATTCCTGCCTTCGCAGGAATTTTACTTTACCAAAACACCTTTAGCTTCCATTAAAGGAATCGCTTGTAACGCCTTTAAGTTGATGGTGTTCTTTCTAAATAAAAAGGTTTTATCAAACATTTTGTTTCCCTCAAAAAACGATACTTTAAAAGTGTTGTTCAATGCAAATAATTCCTCTTGCATCAACTCTATTTTAGCGTAACTTTTTTTAGGAAGCGTGTCCAGTTTTTTTCTAAACGTAGAGGTTATTTTTTCTTCCGAATAACCAGAGGTTACAATCAAAACCATTTCTAAATCAATGGCTTTATCGTTTATTATATAGGCGTTCCAATCTTGGGTTTTATAAATGTCGTTATACTCGTTTACAATGGCAACGTAAACGCCTTCAACTTTAGGGATTTCAATATCTTTCTTCATCTTGCAAAAATAGCAAACTATTCAAAATAATTATTTTTATAATTTAACAGCAAAAAATCCTTATTAACAAACTTTATGGCGTTCGCTAATAAGGATTACAAAAATTATTAATCATTTAAATTACGTTACTTCCAGCCACCACCAAGCGCTTCGTATAAATTAACCACCGTTAGCAATTGCTGTAATTTGCTATCAATCACATTCAGCTCAGCACTTAAAGCACTTTGTCTGGCGGTCAACAAATCCAAATAATTAGCATACCCGTTATTTAAAAGGGTTTCCGAATTGTTTTCCGCTTGTCGTAAAGCCTCCACTTCTTTTTGTCTGTAAGTATACTTTCTGGTTTCAGCATTGTAAGCAAACAGCGCATTCGACACTTCATTACCTGCTACCAAAAGCGACTTTTTAAACTTTAAAAGCGCTTGCTCTTGTTGTGCTTTGGCTACTTCATATTGGGTTTTAATTTTTCGTTGATTGAAGATAGGTTGTGCCAACCCACCAACTACAGTTGCAAATAAGGAATTGGCATTAAAAAACGTATCAAAATCCAAACTTTGCAAACCAGCAGATGCGGTTAATGTTAATGATGGATAAAAATTACTACGCGCTACATTGCTTAATTCAAACGATTGGATAAGCGCAAATTCTGCAGCCATGACATCGGGACGGTTGCTTAACAAGGTGGCTGGTACACCAAGTTTCATATTGGTTTCAATGGCTTGTATGTCTAAACTGTTGCGCTCAAAATTTCGAGGCGATACCCCTAATAAAATACTTAAGGCATTTTCGGTTTTAAAAATAGCCGTTTCCAAATCTACTTCCAATGCTTTGGCATTGTTGAATTGCGCAATGTTTTGATCCACCGCCACTTGGGTTACCTGTCCTGCATCTTTTAAAGCTTGAATGGTTTCCACACCTTTTTCGCGCGTTGCTATCGTTTCTTTGGTAATGGCCAATTGCGCATCCAAGGCCAATAACTGATAGTATGTAGAAGCTATACTAGAAACCAATTGCGTTTTTACGGTTTGGTGTGCTGCCACTGTTTGCAAATAGCTGGCTTGGTAGGCACGCTTGTTGCTTCTAATTTTTCCCCAAATATCGGCTTCCCAAGATACATTGGCAGCTAACTCGTAAGAGTCTATCGATGGAAAAGCGCTTCCAAATTGGCTGTTTTCAGAATTTTCCTGGTGTGTATATTTGGCACTTCCGCTTAGCGTAGGGAAATAGCCCGCTTTTCCTTGTTTTAAATAAGCTTCGGCAGCTACTATTTGTTGAATAGCAATGCGAACATCCATGTTATTTTGAAGGCCTTCTTCAATATATTGGTTCAAATAAGGGTCTGTAAACAAGGTTTTCCACGATACATCTGCCATCGATACACTATCGGCTGGCAAATTATCGGTTCTATATAAATTTTGGGTTTCTACCAACTCGGGTTGTTGATATTCCTTCGCAACAAAACAGCTTTGTAATGTTACCGAAACCACCACCAAAAGGATGGTTTTATTAAACAAGGTATGTTTTATAATAGATATCATAAGCTTTAATCTTCAATAGTTTGTATTGCTGGTTTACTTGAAACTTTTTCTTGTAACCACTGGAATAATATAAATAGGACAGGAATTACAAACACCCCTAAAATAGTACCAATAAGCATCCCTCCGGCAGCACCAGTACCAATCGAGTTGTTTCCTTCAGCTCCTACACCTCTAGCCAACACCAGAGGCATCAATCCTAAAATAAAGGCAAACGAGGTCATTAAAATAGGGCGCAAACGTGCTTTGGCTCCATGAATGGCGGCATTCACTATACTTTCTCCCTTTATTCGTCTTTGGAGCGCAAACTCCACAATTAATATGGCATTTTTGGCAAGTAAGCCAATAAGCATGATTAAGGCTATTTGGAAATAAATATTGTTTTCCAAACCGAAAAGCTTCGTGCTTATGTAGGCTCCAAATACACCAAACGGAATGGAGAACACCACGGCTAAAGGCAATAAATAACTTTCGTATTGAGCACTTAACAAAAAGTACACAAACAGAATACTTAATATAAAAATAAAGGTGGTTTGGTTGCCTGCATTTACTTCTTCACGGGTTAAACCAGAATAAGCCACTGTATAATTACTTGGGAGTTTTGCAACCTCTTCTTCAATAACCCTAATGGCATCACCGGTACTAAATCCGTCGTTTGTTGCTCCTGTGATACTTGTTGAGTTAAACAAGTTGAAACGGGTTACCGATTGCGGACCGTACACACGTTTTAAGCTAACAAACTGGGTAATGGGCGTCATTTCTCCAGTATCCGTTCTTACATACATACTATTCAAAGCACTTTCATTGGCTCTATCTTCTGGCAATGATTGGATGTATACCCTAAACTGTTTTCCAAAACGCGAGAAATCTGAAGCATAAACACCTCCAATATACCCTTGTAGCGTGGAGAAAATACTATTAATTTGCACGCCTTTTTCTTTTGCTAAAGGCACATTAATTTCCATTTCGTATTGTGGATAATTCGTGTTGAAAGAAGACGTGGCATATTTTATCTCTGGATGTGCCATAAGCGCCATAGAGAATTCCTTATTCACTTTGTCCAAATCGGTAAATTCACCGCCAAATTTATCCAACAAATTCACTTCAAAACCGGCAGAGTTACCAAAACCACGGATACTTGGTGGCGAAAAGAAAATAATATTAGCTTCGGGAATAGAAGCGGCCAAACCAAATAATTTACCTGTAATGGCTTGTACTGAAAGGGATTCGTCTTCACGTGCACTCCAATCTTCAAGTTTTATAATTCCAAAACCGTAATTACTACCAGAGCCACTAATTAAACTTCTACCTTTAATAAAGTTTACCCCCACAATACCTTCCATACCATCTATTTTATCATACAGATCTTTGGCTACGGCATTTGTTCTGTCTAAAGATGCGCCTGCAGGTAATTCAATATTAGCAAAAATGATACCTCTATCTTCATTGGGAACAAATCCTGTTGGTGTTGTTTGTGAAGCGTAGAAAATACCCGCCACAGCTAAAACCAATAACAATACAGGCACCCATTTTTTTCTGTATAAAAACTGAAGTGATTTTCCGTATTTATCTACCGTGGCATTAAACCCACGATTGAATAGTGCGTAAAAACGCTGTAACGGATTTTTACCTTTTAGGTCTTCATCATCTTTATGCGTTTTTAATAATAAAGCACATAAGGCAGGACTTAAAGTTAAAGCGTTTACTGCCGAAATAAGAATGGCAATAATAAGCGTAACCCCAAATTGTTCATAGAACACCCCTGTAGGCCCCGTTACAAAGGTTACAGGAATAAATACAGCCGCCATTACCAACGTAATAGATACAATGGCTCCCGATATTTCGGTCATGGCCGTTAATGTGGCCGTTTTAGGGTTCTTTTCACCTTGATCCATTTTGGAGTGAACCGCTTCTACCACCACAATGGCATCATCTACCACAATACCAATGGCAAGCACCAATGCGAATAACGTTAAAAGGTTGATGGAATACCCAAAAATATTAAGAAAAAAGAACGTACCTATAATGGAAACCGGAACCGCTATTGCCGGAATTAACGTAGAACGGAAATCTTGCAAAAAGATAAACACCACTAAAAACACCAGTAAAAAAGCTTCCAATAAAGTGTTAACCACCTTATCGATAGAGGCGTTTAGGAATAAACTAGTATCATAAGGCACAAATATTTTCAACCCCTTAGGCAGGTCCTTTTCTACCGCTTCCAAAGTAGACTTAATGTTTTCTATAATTTCCTGTGCGTTCGATCCTTTCGTTTGAAAGATTCCCATAAAAACCGCTGGGTGCCCTAAACTCATGGCATTTGCCGAATAGGATTGCGCATCCAATTCAATGGTTGCCACATCACTTAAACGCAAAAACTGCCCATTTCCTAATGCTTTTACAACAATATCAGCATATTGTTTTTCCTCTTTGAAACGTCCGCTATACGTTAAGGTATACGAGAAAGCTTCACCACTATTTTCACCCAAAGAACCAGCGGCAGCTTCCAAATTTTGCTCTGCCAAAGCTGCTGTAATATCTGAAGGTATTAAATTATAAGCTGCTAATTTTTCTGGTTGCAACCAAATACGCATGGCATAATCTTGTTGCGAAAATAAACTAACATCGCCCACACCACTAATACGTTGCATGGCAGGAATAACGTTAATTTTTAAGTAATTCTGAATGAACGTAGCATCATATTCTTCTTCATTTTCAGAATACATAGACACAAACATTAAAGCACTTGTTTGTTGCTTTTGAGTGGTTACACCCGTTTGAATGACTTCTTGAGGTAATAACGGATTTGCTCTTGCCACACGGTTTTGAACGTTTACGGCAGCAATATCTGCATCTACTTCTTGATCAAAATATACCGTTATAGAGGCGGTACCATTATTTGAAGCTGTAGAAGTAATGTACGTCATCCCTTCTACACCATTAATTTGTTCTTCAATAGGAATGATCACACTTTCTAAAACCGTTTCTGCATTAGCACCAGGGTACGATGCCGATACTTGAATGGTTGGTGGAGCAATATCAGGGTATTCCTCTATAGGTAAACTGGATATACTGATGATACCTAGTACAACTATGATAATAGATATGACTGTTGAAAGTACGGGTCTTTCAATAAATGTTTTTAACATAACGAATACGTTTTGGGATTGTTAGTTTTTGAATAAAGTAGCTACGGGCTTCATGGCTTCATCTAAAGAGGCGTCTTGTGGTGCTATTACCGTACCATCTCTTAACTTACCTACACCAGACAGCAAAATTTTATCGCTTGTATCTAGGCCCGATTCTACAACATAAACATTATCTACTGTAGCTTTCACTTTTATAATAGAGGTTTCTACTTTATTGCCCTCGCCCAACTTAAATATCTGGATGTTTCCTTGTTGTTCAAAAGTTGCTTGTTGCGGCACTACTATGGCGTTCTCGTAAACGACGGGGATTTGTATTTTCCCACTGTTACCATTGGTAATTAACTGATTTGGGTTATCAAAAATAGCCCTGATGCTTACCGTTCCTGTATTTGGGTTAATTTGGCCCGTACTGGTTTGTATTTTTCCTTTTTCTGTATACATGTTTCCGTTAGCCAGTATCAGGTTAACCTCTGAAAAACTAGCGAGCTTTTCTTCTAAATTTTTACCTTCAGCATGTTGCAGGAAATCTAAATATTGTGTTTCGTTCAAACTGAAAAAAGCATACACTTGTTTAATATCACTTACTGTAGTAAGCGGCGATGCATCACTAGGGCTTACTAAGGAGCCTTCTCTAAAATTAATAGCACCTACATAGCCATCAACCGGACTTTTTACCGTGGCATAATCTATACTTGCGGCAATGCTGCTGTAGTTTGCTTTTGCTTGGGCTAAATTTGCTTTGGCGGTTTCCAATTGCACTGGGCTAATTATGTTTTTTTCTACTAAAGGCACCAACTTATCCACTTCAACTTGAGCCACATTAATACGTGCTTTTGCTGCACCTGCATCTTGACTTAAGGTTTGGGTTTCCAGTTTAAATAGCACTTGCCCTTTGCGTACTTTTTGCCCCTCATCTACCAATACTTTTTGAATGTAACCCGATGTTTTTGCTCTTACATCACTATTTACAACCCCTTCAATTGTGGTTGGATATTCTTGGTATCCTGTTACTGTTTTATGCTGAATTTGAGCTACTGGAAAAGAGGCTGGAGGTGCTTGTGCAACCTGTTGGTTCCCTTTATTATCGGCACAACCTAAAACAACTAACAAGGTTAGTAATGGTACTATATATAATTTATTGGTTTTCATTTTTATTATTTTAAATTTTGAATGAATTGTTGATTAATTTTGCTCTTAATTCTTCTATAGAAGCTGTGGCACCATCTATAAATTTGATATAATCGTTATGAAAGTTTAAATCGAATTTTTCATCTTCGTTTTTAACTTTATGGGTGTTAATGGTTTCTTTATAGGCTTTAATTTCTAAATGAAGTTCTTTTACTTCGCGCCATTCCTCAATCATAGTATCTATGTGTTGCAAAACCATATCCCTGTTAATCACAAAATACTTTTTTCGGTCGCCCGTTTTTGTGAAATACACAATCTTGTTTAAATCCTGTAAATGGTTTAAATGTGTAGAAATGGTGCTTTTGCTGGCACATAAAATGTGTACCATATCTTCAAACGTGGCACCACTTTTCCCGGTAAGAATAATGTAGGATAGAATGCGTGCAGCCACGGGTGCTAACTGTTCCCTTTTTTCTAAATGGACTCCTAGTTTTTCAACTAAGGCCATTTTCTCTTTACAAATGTTAACTTCCATTTTAATGTTTTTGCGACTGCTTTATTTAGAAAAGAAAATAATGGCAGTAAAATAAAGTGCAAATATAAATTAGGTTCGGTTTATTCCGAACTAAACGAAGTTAAAAATTTGTTAAATAAAAAAGGCTGTCTTAAAAGTGTTTTATGTCATTTTAAGCTTGTTGAAATATATCAACTTACTTATAATTAATATCGGTTTTGAAAAGCTACCTGACAAAGTAAATATAAAACACTTTTAAGACAGCCTTTTTTATTTATGCAATTTTAATTGAATACGCTTTCGCGGAACATCAACATCTAAAACCTTTACAATAACCTGTTGGTGCAGGCTTACATGCTCGTTAACATCTTTCACAAAACTATCGGATAGATTTGAAACGTGAATAAGGCCGCTTTCTTTGATGCCCACATCTACAAAACAGCCAAAATTGGTAATATTGTTTACAATACCCGGAAGTAATTGCCCTTCTCTTAAATCGTTAATGGTTTTAATATTTTGATTAAAGGTGAATACTTTAGCCTGCTCTCGGATGTCTAAACCTGGTTTTTCCAATTCGTTTATAATATCTTGAAGCGTAGGCAGCCCAACGGTTTCCGTACAATATTTTTTTAAATCTATATTTTGAAGTTGGTCCTTGTTTCCTATTAAATCTGTTACATGCTTGCCTAAATCTTTCGCCATTTTTTCAACAATAGCATAACTTTCAGGATGCACTGCCGAATCATCTAAAGGGTTTTTAGCCTCTTTAATTCTTAAAAAAGCGGCTCCTTGCTCAAACGCTTTGCCACCCAAACGCGGCACTTTTTTAACCTCATTTCTAGAAGTAAATGCACCATTTTCATCGCGATATGCTACAATATTTTCGGCTAGTTTTGGTCCAATACCCGACACATAACTTAACAAACTTGTACTTGCCGTGTTTAGGTTAACACCAACGGCATTTACGCAACTTTCAACCACTACATCCAATTCTTTTTTAAGTTTGGTTTGATCAACATCGTGCTGATACTGACCAACACCAATGGATTTGGCATCAATTTTAACCAATTCTGCTAAGGGATCTTGCAAGCGTCTGCCAATAGATACCGAACCACGAACTGTGACATCGTAATTAGGGAATTCATCGCGTGCTATTTTTGATGCCGAATAAATACTAGCGCCCGCCTCACTTACCACAAATACTTGTATATCATTCTTAAAATGAATTTTTCTAATAACCGCTTCGGTTTCTCGCGATGCCGTTCCGTTTCCAATGGCAATAGCTTCAATTTGATACGCTTCTGTTAAGGAGCTTATTTTTTTCATAGCACCAATCGTATCGCTCTTGGGCGGATGCGGATAAATGGTTTCATTATACAACAAACCACCTTGTGCATCTAAACACACCACTTTACAGCCGGTCCGAAACCCTGGATCAATTGCCAAAACACGTTTTTCTCCTAATGGCGACCCTAACAATAGTTGCTTTAAATTTTTTGCAAAAACTGAAATAGCAGCTTCATCGGCTTTGGTTTTTGCATTTTGCAGGGCCTCGTTTGAAAGTGACGGCAACAATAAACGTTTGTAGGCATCTTGTATCGCTATTTGAATTTGCTCTGTACAATCATTATTAGAACGCATGATGCGGTCTTCAATTTTTGTTAAGGCTTTTTCATCGTCAATTTCAATTTTCACTTTTATAAAACCTTCAGATTCGGCGCGTAATATAGCCAATAATCGGTGTGATGGTATTCTGCTTAAAGCTTCCTCCCATTCAAAATAATCTCTAAATTTTTGGGCATTTTCATCATCTGCTTTCGCCTTTACCACTTTCGTGGAAATCATAGCAAAACGTTCCAATTGTTGTCGGATGTTGTTTCGAATATCAGTAAGTTCGTTAATCCATTCTGAAATAATATGGCGTGCGCCTTCTAACGCATCTTCAACCGACTTAATTTCACCTTTTACATACTTATACGCTACCGATTCTACATCATTCACATTTTGGCTCATAATTATTTTTGCCAAAGGTTCCAATCCGTTTTGTCTTGCTGTTTCAGCCTTTGTTTTTCGGCTTTTCTTAAATGGTAGATATAAATCTTCAAGTGTTGTTAAATCTTGCGTGGCTTCAATTTTTTGTTTTAATTCTGAAGTTAAAGCATCTTGCTCTTCCAAAGCTTTTAAAATAGCTGCTTTTCGTTTTTCTAAAGTTTCAAATTGCTCCTTGAACTTTACAATATCGCCTATTTGAACCTCATCTAAATTACCAGTTCTTTCTTTTCTGTAACGGGATATGAATGGAATGGTGCAATCTTCATTTAATAATTCAACCGTATTTTTAATGGAAACTTCGGGAAGTTTTGTGTGGGAAACAATATAATTTAATAATGGGGTCATCAATCTTGTTTTAAATGAAAAAATCTCGCTTTCAAAGTAACATTGAAAACGAGATTTTTACAAATTTATATTGAAAATAATTAATTCCCAGCTTGGGTTTTTGCGTCTTGAATCATTTTTTCATTTGGCAAAATAGCCACATTTACACGTCTGTTTTTTGCACGTCCTGCAGCAGTTGCATTATCGTGTAACGGTTGTGTTTCTCCAAACCAATTGGTAGTTAACCTTCCTGAAGAAATCCCATTACTTGACAAATAATTAGTTACCGCATATGCTCTATTTTTAGAAAGCGTCATGTTATACTCTTCTGAACCTTGGCTATCGGTATGCCCAACTACTAAAATATTAGTGTCTGGATATTCTTTAAAAACATTTATCAGCTTGTTTAAGTTTTGTTGAGAAGCAGCATTAATGTTATACTTATTAGTATCAAAGTACACACCGCTACCTTCATCAAAAGTCACTACAATACCATCATCTACGCGCTCTACTTGTGCTCCTGGTATTTCTTCTTCAATTTTTTGTGCCTGTTTATCCATTTTGTTTCCAATAAGGATACCTGCACCACCACCTACAACACCACCAATAACAGCTCCTAATTCACCATTACCGCCCTTGCCAACATTGTTTCCTATAATGGCTCCTAAAATAGCACCACCGGTAGCACCAATAACGGCACCTTTTTGTTTATTATTTGCATTTTGTACTGATTTACAGTTTGTTAAACTTATTGCCACAACAAGTGTAAAAAGTAAAATTCCTGCTTTATTTATAATTGTTTTCATCTTCGATCCGTTTTTATTGTTTTGAAAAACCCATATTAATAGTAAGTGTACTGCCATTCACATTTACTGTTTGCTGCCATTGCATAGCATTATCGGACAATGCTGCGAGTTTTAACCTAAACCCTTGATTGGTTTCCGATTTATGCTTTTCATTTGTAGGTTTCAGTAAAAAATCATACAATCCAGTTTCAGCATCTACTTCTTGAATGGTGAATACAAAATATCTTTCCCCTGTGGCACAATTAGTACCGTTAATAGTATAAACTCCTGTATTGTTGTTAGGTACAAATTGCCATATACTACCTTCAAAACAAGCTTTTGATGCGTCGTTAAGTAACGTAGCATTGTACGTTCCCGCTTGGTTATAGGTTATTGAATTTAAAACCCAATCACCTTTAATCACTTTTTTTGATACTCTTACGGTTTTAGAAGTACCGCAACTTACTAAACTAATAGCTAAGCATAATAATATTAACTTTTTCATAAAAATTTTACATTAAATTACGATACAAAGATGCAATTCTGTTCTCATATTTATGTTATAAGATTGCCAATTTTGATTATAAAATTTCCATTTAAAGTAGTTTGTCGATTTAGGCAAACCAACTAAATGAAAAACGAAGATTCTTTGACTTATTTAAGTATGTAAGAATTAGAAGTTTACTCTTTTTCAGCAGCTTCAAAAACAGCTAAAGGTGCCATTCTTGCCTTGTTTAAAGTCATATTATTTCCGTTTAAAGAATAGTTGTCTGCTCTCTCTAAAACTACCATAAATTGATTTTCAACTGCCATATCCATACACGCCATTAAAGTGGCTACCATTTTAGACAATGTTATTTGGTTGCCTTCTTTTAGTTGATAGGTTCCGCTAAAATTATTGCAACTGCCATTGCCATAAACTTTATCATCATCTTTGGAGAATGTGATGAACGCATTTTTATCACTTACATCCTTACCCATTAATGTTACCAGTTTCCATTTAACATTTTCAATAGACGTGGTTTCTTTTGATGTCGTAGAAGTTGCTGTTTTTGAAGTATGACAACTTGTGAATAGTATAAGTGTTACAAAAATGTTTAAAGTAATTAATTTCATAATGTTTTTGATTTATAGTTTTTCTGAATAAAGCAAAAAGCAGACCATTTTTTGAAATGTGAGCCATTTGAACTTCATTTAATCTTTTAATTTTTTGTTGTCTTTAAAGGTGTATTTAACCAATACTTTGAAACAGCATCGTTTTTATTTAGGTGAGCTTTGGATAAAGGTGATAATTTATCAATATATTCTAAATTCTTTGATGGTTTCTTGTTGGGAAAAACCTCTTGCACAAATATTTCCCTAAACTGATTCACATCTAAAAAAAGAAGTTGTCCCAATGTTCTATTTGAGGTATCTAAAACATTTTTAGTTTCAAAATCAACCTTCGAACTCGCATTCATTTCAAACTTCTTAAATGTGTTTTCTTTTATATGAATTTTAATTTGATTCGCTTTACCTTCAACCAATTCAACAGCCTTAATAGGCAGTTCTACATTGGCATAATACAATTTAAAGTTATTCTTTTTTAATGTGCTTTCATTTATTGGATTATTGAAACTTACATATACAACATCTAACAAATCATTTAAGTTAAGCGATGTTGTTGTAAAGCTATTGTCATCTTTTACTTTAAATGTATTATTGAATGAAAGGTAATTTAAATACATACGATTGTTTTTAGGCACGTACTCTAAATTAATAGCATAGGTAGAATTTTTAGAGTCACCCTCATAAACCGCATATACTATTTTATGGATAGCAAAATTGCCTTTGGATATATAAATAGTGCCTTCTGCTCTAAAGTTATCTTCAAACTTCATATTGCCTTTAACATATAGAAAACGTGTATTAATGGAAGTGTTTTTTGGGACTTTCTTCTTTATACTAATTTCATAAATGGGTCTATCATTTAAAAAGGTCGTTCCAACGAGTTCAAAATCGTGATTTTTTATAAAATCTGCCTCCCAATTATAAATAAAGGCCAGATTTTTCATTTCATAATTTCTAATAGGGTCGTGCATTTGTAAAATACTCAATTCGTTCCCACCTATGGGAGGTAATTCTGCATTCTCAATGTACTTAGATTTCTTATTATCGTAAGGAATAGAAAATTTTGAATTTTGTTCAAACCCTTTATTTAATATATAAGAATAAAGGGCTGTTTTGTTTTCTTTATTTAAAAATGAATGGGTGCTAAAACCTGCATCAAAGACTTCAAGTAGACCTTCGTTTAAATTAAAATATTCATTTTCGAAAACTTGATAGTCTCGATAATAGGCTAAATAAGAAAACGGTTCTTTAGGGTAGTGAATCTTTATATTCTTTATGGCATTTGTTATAATTTGTTCAGCTATTAAAACACCAGATGCTTCCTTTTTTACTCTACTTTTAGTAATAGTTACCGTTTCCAAAACCTCAACTTTTGCTGCTATTTTAAGAATATTGAGGGAGGCTTTATCTAAAGTTTCAATACTTACATAATTAGTTTTAAAACCAATGGAAGATATAATTAAAGTATCGTTTTGAGTTAGATGTTCTTGTGGTAACCTGAAGTTCCCTTCTTCATCGGCAATTAAACCTCTGTTGGTATTATTTATTCTGATGGTGGCAAAACTTATTGGCTCGAAAGAAACGCTATCTACAACCTTTACTGAAAAAAAGTTGCTTTCTTGGGCTATAATGAATGATAAAGAAAAGAAAAAAAGAAGCGTGGTTAGTGTGTTTTTCATAAAGCATGGTTGTACGAAAAACACTCACAAAAACGATGCCATATCATTCATTTAAGGAAAAACAGAATTCCTTAAAACTTAAGCTACTTTTTTAAGTAAATCGAAGCAAGGGCATTTTCCACAACGCTTGTTCTCACTTTTCTTATATTTTTCGCAACAGCTGCTTTTTACTTTACTAGGAAATTTTATCCCAGCTTTTTCAAGTTTTTTAAGCGCCTTTTTTTGTTTCTTCTTGCCCAAGAGACTTATTTATAAATAAATGATGGGCAAAAATAGTTATTTTAATTAAATCTAAATAAGATTAAATGTTAAAATTATTGTGGCGTTGTTGAAGCCGCTGTACTAACCGTTAAGTTTTGTATATCCCTGTCAAACAGATATAAACCACCTTTATCGTCACCTATTAGGTTAATCTTATCTAAAATAGTACGTGCCATGGCTTCTTCTTCTATTTGTTCAGCAACATACCATTGTAAAAAGTTATGTGTAGAATAATCTTTTTCTTGTAGACTGATGTGTACCAACTCGTTGATGCTTTCTGAAACAAAAACCTCATGCTTATAAAGTTCTTCAAACATCTCTTTAAACGATTTAAACGTTACGTTGGGTGCTGAAAGTGCTGAAACTTGCGCATGCCCCCCACGTTCGTTTACATATTTAACCAATTTAAGCATGTGGTCGCGCTCTTCTTGCGATTGTTTGTACATAAACCCTGCAACACCTTCCAGTCCTTTCACTTCGGCCCAACATGCCATAGCTAAGTAAATTTGTGATGATTGCGCTTCTATTTTCACTTGATTGTTAAGTGCTTTTTCTATATTTTTTGATAACATAATTTTGCGTTTTTTGTAAAGTTAATGAATTCTTTAAGGTCTTCAAAGTTGGCCTAACACAATAATTTTATGCAAATCAAATTTTTAATAAGATTAAGTCTATTTAAAACTTAACTTATATGCAACCCATTTGGCACGTTGGCATCATCAGGATTTACAAATACCAATTTGCCTTCAGTGCTTTCCGTCATTAAAATCATGCCTTGGCTTTCTACACCACGCAATGCTCTAGGAGCTAGATTTACTAAAACCGTTACCTTTTTTCCAACCACTTCTTCGGGTGTAAAGCTTTCTGCAATGCCCGAAACAATGGTGCGCACATCCAAACCTGTATCTACCTTTAAAACCAACAGTTTTTTAGCTTTTGGCATTTTTTCAGCTTCCAAAATAGTACCCACACGCATGTCAAGTTTTGTAAAATCATCAAACGTAATGGTCGGTTTTTGGGGTTCTACAGCTTTATTTGCAGCTTCGTTAGCTTTTTTGCTGGCTTCTAATTTATCCAATTGAAATTGAATGGTTTCATCTTCAATTTTTGAAAATAACAATTCGGCTTCTCCTATTTGGTGCCCGACTGGGAGCAATACATCTTTAGTACTTACTTCATTCCAAGACGTCTCGACTGCGCTCGACGTGACATTTAAAATACTTTTAAGTTTTGTTGAAGTAAACGGCAAAAACGGTTCGCTTAAAGTGGCTAGAGCAGATGCTATTTGAAGCGCTACATACATAATGGTTTGTGTACGTGCTTCATCTACTTTTATTACTTTCCAAGGTTCTTCATCGGCTAGATACTTGTTTCCAAGTCGAGCCAAATTCATTAGTTCTGTTTGGGCTTCTCTAAAGCGGTAACGTTCAATAGAACTTGAAATCACTTCTGGATACGCTTTTAAAGCTGCCAAAGTTTCTTCATCTACTTGTGAAAAAGCACCTGGAGCAGGCACAATGCCGTTGTAATATTTATTGGTTAGCACCACAACACGGTTGATGAAATTACCAAAAATAGCTACCAATTCGTTATTATTTCTAGCTTGAAAATCTTTCCATGTAAAATCGTTATCCTTAGTTTCTGGAGCATTGGCGGTTAACGCATAACGCAATACATCTTGCTGGTTTGGAAATTCTTTTAAATATTCTGGTAACCAAACCGCCCAATTTTTTGAGGTAGACAATTTATTCCCTTCTAAATTTAAAAACTCGTTTGCTGGCACATTTTCAGGTAAAATATAAGACCCCTCTGCTTTTAACATCGCTGGGAAAATAATGCAATGGAACACAATATTGTCCTTTCCTATAAAGTGCACCAACTTTGTGTCGTTGCTTTTCCAATAGGGTTCCCAATCTTTACCTTCGCGTTGTGCCCATTCTTTTGTTGATGAAATATAACCAATTGGCGCATCAAACCACACATACAGCACTTTGCCTTCGCCACCTGGCACCGGTACTGGAATACCCCAGTCTAAATCGCGGGTTACGGCACGCGGACGCAAACCATCATCTATCCACGATTTTACTTGTCCGTACACATTTGGTTTCCAATCTTTTTTATGGCCTTCTAAAATCCATTCACGTAAAAAGGCTTCGTGTTTATCTAAAGGTAAAAACCAGTGTTTTGTTTCTTTTAGTGTTGGCACATTGCCTGTTAAAGCTGATTTTGGATTGATTAAATCGGTAGCATTTAAACTGGTACCACATTTTTCACATTGGTCGCCATAAGCTTCTTCATTACCACATTTTGGGCAGGTTCCCGTTACAAATCTGTCGGCTAAAAATTGGTTTGCTTTTTCGTCGTATAACTGCTCGGTAGTTTCTTCAATAAAATCGCCTTTATCGTATAAAGTTTTGAAAAATTCCGAAGCTGTTTCATGATGAATTTTAGCCGAAGTACGCGAATAATTATCAAACGAAATACCAAATTCTTCAAATGATTGCTTGATGATTGTATGGTATTTATCAACCACATCTTGCGGTGTAACACCTTCGTTTTTTGCTTTTATGGTAATGGGTACACCGTGTTCATCACTACCACCAATAAAAACCACATCGTTTCCTGTTAAACGTAAATAGCGAGCATAAATATCGGCTGGAACATAAACACCTGCTAAATGCCCAATATGTATGGGACCATTGGTATAAGGTAATGCAGAGGTTATGGTGTATCTTTTTGGTTTGTTCATCTCAATTATTATTGTGTCAGGTCGAGCGCTCCCGATAGTTATTGGGACTAAACCTTGTTTAATATTTATACTTTAAAACCTCTCGACTGCGCTCGAGGGGACAAAAGTATGTTAGACTGCTTTATTTAAAGCCGCAAAAGTACACAATTTGACTGCGATTTAGAAAAAAAATGTACATTTACATTATGTCTAGAATCACATTATTTACAATCCTACTTTGTGCTGTTTTTTTCTGCGGAAAAACAACTGTTTCGGCACAAAACACAACCTTTAATAAAACTACTACTTTGATACGTCCACCTTATTTGAAAACTGGCGATACTGTTGCCATTGTTGCACCATCGGGCATTTTAAGAAACCGAACTGCTGAAGTTGAACAAGCAAAAAACCTGCTTAAAAGTTGGGGCTTGCACGCGGTAGTTGGTAAAAACGTGTTTAACCAAAACAACCACTTTGCCGGAACAGACGCTGAACGTGCCGAAGATTTTCAAAAAGCGATGGACGACCCAAAAATCAGCGCCATTTGGTGTGCACGTGGTGGTTATGGAGCGGTGCGTATTTTAGATAAATTGAACTACACTAAATTTAGAAAACAACCCAAATGGATTATTGGTTATTCTGATATTACGGCAATTCACAATCAAGTTCATAATGAAGGTTTTGAAAGTTTGCATGCCATGATGTGTACCAGTTTGCAAGATAATAATGAAACCATCAAAGAAACGATTTCTACCTTTAAGGATGCCCTTTTTGGCAATCCGTTATCGTACACCTTACAAGGTTCAAAACACAACAAAACAGGCACTACTTCGGGATTATTGGTTGGTGGCAACTTAAGTATTTTGTACAGTATGTTGGGATCTAAAACCAGTATTGACACTAAGAATAAAATTTTATTTATTGAAGAAATTGGCGAATACGAATACCATATAGATCGCATGTTACAAAGTTTAAAACGTGCCGGTTATTTTGAACATTGCAAGGGTGTTATTGTTGGCGATATCACTAAAGTAAGAAGGAATACCACCCAATGGGGAAGCTCTGTGGAGCAACTTATTCTGGATGTTTTGACAGATTATAACATACCTGTAGCTTTTAATATGCCCGCAGGACATGAAAAAGATAATCGTGCCATGATTTTTGGTAGAGCGGTTCAGCTAAACGTGAGCCAAGACCAGTCTACAGTTGTTTTTCAAAACTAATATTGTTAACATGAATGATGCTCTAAAAATATTAGAATCAAATGAGTTGATGAGACATATCATATTATTTAAATTATATGTTGAAAGTAAAGGAGAAGCTTTAAAACAAATATTTGATATAAAAACTGATATTATAAATCTTTATGAAGACAATTTCAATAATGAACTATACTTAATTAATATTAAATATCTTCATGTAAATAAAAATTACATCAATAGAAATGCCACTTACTTAACTTTTGAAGGCATCAATTACTTTGAGAACTGGATTAAATCATTTGAAAAATTATCTGAAGAAGAAAAACTCATATTAGATAAAAAACTACCAGAAAAAATATTTGATTTTTTTAAATTCAGTAAAGAAATGACCAACACACTTAGCTTTTTAAATCAAATTTTGAAATTAGCCGAAAGGCTCTAATAAAACAATAGCCAGTTTCTTTCCACAAATGGAAATTTTATAATTCATCCAAAAAATATTATAACACGTTTGGATAATTACAACCGCATCTTTGTATTGTAAAATTTTAAAAACAGAAAAATCATGAAAAACATAGGAAAATTTTCGGTTGCGGTTATTTTATTATTTGGATTAACCTCAACAGCAAATGCACAAGTTACGGATGCACCAAGCCCTCAAATTGGTATAAAAGGTGGTGCTAACTTTTCAAATTTATATACCGATGATGTAGACGATAACAATGTGTTAACCAGTTTTAATGCTGGTATTTACACCACGTTTCCTTTAACAGATTTCATTGCCATTCAGCCCGAACTCTTGTATTCCAGAAAAGGTTCTGAATTGGTTTATGATAACGCTTTTGCTTCGGGAACGGCAAAATTCAAACTAAATTATATCGAATTACCTGTACTATTGAAGATTAATTTGGCAAAAAACCTTAACGTTCATGCAGGTCCTTATTTTGCTTATTTGGTAGATGCCCAAATTACTAATGAATCGGATAGTGGAAGTTTTAATTTTGAAGAGAATTATGACAACGACGATTTCAATAAATTTGATACGGGTATAGCTGCCGGTGTTGGGATTGATTTGGATAAAGTTGGTATTGGCCTAAGATATAATTACGGACTATCCACCGTTGGAAAAGAACGCACCGTTGGGGGACAAACTTACACCATTCCTGATGGAAAAAACAGTAACCTTAGTTTGTACTTGACCTTGCAATTGAACTAATTGCAGATAAAAAATAGAAAATATATGGTTAGTGCTCGTTAAGAAACGGGCACTAATTTTTTTTAACGAGAAAAAATAAACAGATTGCTTCACTGCGTTCGCAATGACGCTTTACTTCAAACCATCTACAGTAACACTAATATTACCTTTTACCTTTAAAAACGCCAAAATAGCAGTGTTGGTTAATTGTACTCTTTGGAAATCGATATCTTCCATAGTACCGTTTACAAAAACCCCAGGCATTGGCGAATAGTTATTTAAATAGTTTAGCATGGTTTTTTTGCCTTCATCTAGATTAGGTTGAATGGAATATCTGCAATTTTCTTGTATGCGTTTTAAAATCGTGCCTTTTGCCAGCCAATTTGCGGTTTTTAACAATCGGCTTTTTGTATCTAAAACGTAATCTAAATTATCAAAAAACAATTCTTTGGTTACATTATTATAAAACGGTACACCTTCTAAATAAATCGTGCCATTTACCGATCCTTGAAGATCTAAAGCAATTACCATTTTTCCTTGTTTATGCCAAATATCAACCTTTTTTACAGTTACTTTTTTTGAACCAGAACCAAATTCTTCACCTGAAAAATTCTTGGTCATTATTTTAGAAGCATCTTGGTAAGTAGATATGGCAACAATATTGGATGTTACATGGTTTGGCATTTTAGCAACTGGCTTTAACACTATTTTTTTAGCATCAAATTTAGATTGGGGTTGCTGCCCAATAACGGTTTCCATATCGCATTTCATTCCCATGTCGAGCAAAACCTTATCGTTTTTTAGTTGGGCATCGGTACTATAAATTTCAATAGGCACAATCCTTAACCAACTTTCGTAATCATCATTCATTTTAAAAGGCACGGTCAACTTTTCTATGGCTTCCAGAACGTTTGGTTTAAAATCCATTGATGCTTCAATGGCAGCATCGATACTTTTTTCTATATCGGCTCTAAATATTTTTATAGCAGGATTTACAAGGTAGGTTACAGGTAAATTTTTTCCGTAAACAACCATGGAGGGGCTTTCTTTCCAAACCAAATCTGTAATACGTGTTTTAGATTTTAGTTGCCAGTTGGTTAAACCAATATCGCTGCTTAAAGTAACCACACCATTAAGGTTGAATTCGCTGGTTTTATATAGATTGACACCCAATGTTTGTGTACCAATTCGGTATTTTATAATGGCTTTTAAAGGAAGCGTGGTTTTAATTTTATTGCCCGAAGAAGCATCGTGTTGAATCGTGATAGGGGCTTGTTTCCAAACTTTTATTTCAATATCATCGTCTTCAATGGTTTTATCTTCATAAATCAAACCTTTCAATATACTATTGATTTGATTTTCAATATCTTTCAATTTAACACTTACAGGAACATTTATAAACGACGGAACATTATCGTACACCAATGGCGAAACAGCTTCTTCAGGTTCTGGTTTCAGTGTCATGAGCTGTTGTTTGGAAGCGCAGGAAATATTAAAAACAATTAGTATGAATAAAGTAAAAAACAAAGCACATTTAGCCATTCAAAATATATTAGAGTTCAGAAATAATTAAAGGATTTTGATATTTATATAATTAATGAACTTTGATGATTTAAACACCAAATTGGTTTAAATGATGATCTAAGTGTTTGTAAAACATCGTATTCCATTCGGTTTTGGTAAGTTTTCCAAAAGAATGGGATTCACGATTATCAAAATAATCTTCACCCAAAGTAATGGTTTTCAAAATGTAATTGATGAGTCTTACTTTCTCCAATTCAAAATTTTTGGAATCTGTAATTAAAAATTCTGGCGCTGTTCTACTATTTCGCTTATATGGTTTTTTGCCTACAACAATGGGTTTTACAAATAGTTTAAGCATGGTTTTTTTTAAACCTGTTGGTTTAGGGTGGGTGTCTTCCAGAGCCATTTCATAAGCAACATTACAATGTGCCAACATTTTATCAACACTCATTTTGCCCCATAATGCTGGCGAATCTGGTTTAAGACTATTAATTCGTTGGATAACCGCATTGGTTTCGTTCATATCAAACATGTTTATCATGATAAATTCTTTTAATTTAAACTAATCGCAATTTATTTATTTTAATTTTATTCTTGAAACTTCTTCAATATTAAATATTTGGATATTTTCTTAATCCGATTCCTTCCAAATGAAAATAGTATAAGAAAACATAAAAATGTTGTAAAGCATATGAGCCTAATCTACATCATCTTTGTATAAATAAACTTTATTATGGAAAAGAAACAAGGCAAAGAAGATTTTGAAGTTGTAAAAAACCCCGAAAACAACAAAAGGAATTATATTTTTCAAAAAGACGGCATTACAAAAAAAACGAGCGCGTTCGTGATTATTGTTTTAGTTTTATTAATAATTGCTGTTATATTATCAGGAATTTTCCTTTAATATTATTAATTAGAAATATCTAAATACCTTTAAAATCCACGCTCCTTCTGCAGTTGATCATAAGCATCTTGCACCTTTTTAAATTTTTCTTCAGCACCTTTTTGGTGCTCTGGCCCTAAGTGGATCACTTTATCAGGATGATATTTTTTAGCCATGGTTCTGTAGGCTTTTTTAATCTCATCATTAGTCGCAGTTTTGTCAATTTCCAATATTTTATAAGCGCTATCGCTACTTTTGTAAAACATGGCTTTAATACTTTCATAATCGTTATGGCTAATCCCTAAATAGCCCGCCATAGTATGTATTTGTACAACCTCGTCTTCAGTAACAACACCGTCAGCATTAGCTATTCCAAACAAAAAGTGAATAAGTTGCAAACGTGATGCATGTTGCATCATTTGTCTAATTTGCAAACACACCTGCCTTGTAGAGATATTTTGCTGTTTATTTATTTCCTTAAACAACTTAAAAGCATGGTTTGCACGCTCTTTACCGTACATGTTTACAAACTGCAGGCGTACAAAATCCAATTCGCGTTGGTCTTGTTTTCCATCGGCCTTTATAACGATAGATGCTAAAATGAGCAAACTTACTTCAAAATCGCCCGGTTGTGTTTGCGGACGTTGTTGTGGGTTATTGGTATAAACCACTGTTCCATTGGACATCCCATCAATAACACTTCCTAATGCCAACCCTAAAATGGCACCAATTGGCCCACCAAATGACCAGCCTATGGCTGCCCCAATCCATTTTGAAAAACTCATGTAATCTTCTTTTTTTTTAAAATACGCTTCAAATATACTACTGTTAGTTGGGTTTTTTAATGATTTGTTACTTTGATGTGTTTAGATAAGCGTTTGATGCTTATTTGAAAACTAATTTGAAATATTTCGAAAACGATTTGTAAACTGTGCCTGCAAACTGCGACTACATAGTCAATACTTTTGTGTATCTTTGCAGTCTAAAAAGTTGTTAATTATTAAAATTTAAAAAATATGTATCCAGCAGAATTAGTAAAACCAATGCGCGAAGATTTAACCAAGGTTGGTTTTGAAGAATTACATACTGCCGAGGCTGTTGATGCTGCTTTAGCAAAAGAAGGAACGACACTGGTTGTAGTTAATTCGGTTTGTGGTTGTGCAGCTGCAAATGCACGCCCAGGTGCTAGAATGAGCTTACAAAATGCAAAAAGACCTGACCATATTGTAACGGTTTTTGCAGGAGTTGATAAAGAGGCTGTTGATGCAGCTCGTGGTTATATGGTTCCATTCCCTCCAAGCTCACCAAGTATGGCTTTGTTTAAAGATGGCGAATTGGTACACATGTTAGAGCGTCACCACATTGAAGGCAGACCTGCACAATTAATTGCAGAAAACCTTACTGATGCTTATAATGAGTATTGTTAAAAAAGACGGAAGACCGAAGGTCAATGACTGAAGCATAAAAAAACCCATGATATAATCGTGGGTTTTTTTGTTTTAATAACGCAACCTTTTAGATAAACGTTCATCTAACAATAAAATAAACAAATGAAAAAGTTACTCCCATTTTTATTTATTACTTGCTTGTTTTTTATGGCATTTCAATGTGAAGATGATAACATTTCAACACAAGAAAGTGAGCAAAAAGCTTTAAATGCATCTAAAAAAGCGATTGAAGATTTAGCCGCTACTTCTATTTGTAACGACACGTATGAATGCCATTTTATTGCCTTAGGCAGCAAACCTTGTGGTGGCCCGTGGGGTTACGTGGTGTATTCAACTTCAATAGATACTGAAAAACTTGAAAAAATGGTTGAAACACATAATAAAAAAGAAACCGATTATAATAAAAAATGGGGAGTTGCATCAGATTGTATGTTCGTAATGCCTCCAACAAGCGTAAATTGCGAAAATAACAACTGCATCGCTGTTTATTAAAACCTGTTTTTGTTTATTTTTGGGGTATGCAAAAACTAATATCATACCCTTTAAGTGTTATTTATTATCTGTGTTTTTTTTTAACACTTGTTGTATTTCATCCCATTCAATGGTTTTGTTTTAATGTATTTGGTTATCAAGCACATAAAAAAAGTGTGGATGTTTTACAGTTTTGTCTCATGCGTTGTGCCAACATATTAGGCACGCGTTTTACATTTACCAATCCACATAAAATAGACACCAATCAACCTTTAATAATTGTTGCCAATCACCAAAGTTTGCACGACATCTACCCTATTACTTGGTACATGCGTAAACATCATCCTAAATTTATTAGTAAAATAGAATTAGGAAAAGGTATACCTAGCGTATCTTATAATTTACGCCATGGTGGTGCCGCTTTAATTGATAGAAAAAACCCAAGACAATCGCTACCTGCATTAATGAAATTTGGCGAATACATTGAAACAAACAAACGAGCAGCCGTTATTTTCCCAGAAGGTACCAGAAGCAAAAACGGAGAGCCTAAGCCATTTCAAACCAAAGGTTTAGACGTATTGTTTAAAAAAATTCCATCGGCTCTTGTGGTACCCATTACCATAAACAATTCATGGAAAATGTTAAAATATGGTAAATTTCCAATGGGTTTAGGTACACATATAACTTTTACCGTGCATAAGCCTTTAAAAGTTAGTACCTTTGTAAACAAAGAAGAACTTATTAATAGTATCGAAAAAACTATTACAGACAATATAAATCATTAAAAATATAAAGATGTCGTTAAAAAATGTAAGATTAGAAGTAATGCAGTTTTTGGAAAAAGACGTAGAATCTTTAATACAGAAATACTTAATTCCTGTTGATAAAATATGGCAACCAACCGATTTTTTACCAAATTCTGAAAAAGATACTTTTTTTGAAGAAGTACGCGAAATAAGAGAACTTTCAAAAGAACTGCCTTATGATTTTTGGGTGGTTTTAGTAGGTGATATGATTACTGAAGAAGCATTGCCAACCTACGAATCGTGGTTAATGGATGTTGAAGGTGTTGACCAAATAGATAGAGAAAAAGAAAATAGTTGGGCCAAATGGGTACGCCATTGGACAGGTGAAGAAAACCGCCACGGCGATGTGCTTAATAAATATCTATACCTTTCTGGGCGCGTAAATATGCGAGAAATTGAAATAACAACGCAATATTTAATTGCCGATGGCTTTGATATTGGAACCGATAGAGACCCATACAAAAACTTTGTTTATACCAGTTTCCAAGAGTTGGCAACCTATATTTCACATAACCGTGTTGCTAAAATTGCGAGTCAAAACGGCAATAAGCAACTTGGTAAAATGTGTAAGATTATTTCTGGAGATGAAATGAGGCACCACCACGCCTATTCAGAGTTTGTGGAGCGCATTTTTAAAGTAGATCCAAGCCAAATGATGATGGCGTTTCACGATATGATGAAGCAAAAAATCACGATGCCTGCACATTTTTTAAGAGAATCGGGCAATAAAATCAGTACTGCTTTTGAAGAGTTTTCTAATACAGCGCAACGTATAGGTGTTTACACATCCAACGATTATGTTGATATTTTAGATAAATTAATCAACCGTTGGGAAATAGATAAAATTACAGGACTTACGGATGAAGCTGAAAAAGCCCGAGACTACCTAATGAAGCTACCTGCTAGAATGTATCGTTTATCAGAACGCATGAAAATACCTCAAAACTCTTTTCAGTTTAAATGGGTAGAACCTGCTGTTACTAAATAATAAAACAATTAAAATATCATTATAAAATTCCTTTCTAAACTGAGAGGAATTTTTATTTTTATACGCTTATGACTTCAGAAGAAATAATCAATAAAACCATCGATTTTGTAAAAGAAACCCTTGCAGATGCTGAAGGCGGACACGATTGGTTTCACATAGAACGTGTTTACAAAAACGCTTTACTGATAGCTAAAAATGAAAAGGTAGATCACTTTACCGTATCCCTTGGTGCGTTATTACACGATATTGCCGATAGTAAATTTCATAATGGCGATGAAACTGTGGGCCCAAACAAAGCCCGGAAATTTTTGTTCAACCTAAATGTAGATTCAAAAGTTATTGAACATGTGGTGAATATTATTGAAAATATCTCTTTTAAAGGTGGAAATGAGGCACAAAAATTTAAATCGGCCGAATTGGATGTAATTCAAGATGCGGATAGACTAGATGCTATTGGAGCTATTGGGATTGCACGTTGTTTTAATTATGGCGGATTTAAAAACAGAGCGCTTTATAATCCTGATATAAAACCGAATCTGAATATGACAAAAGAGGAATATAAATCATCAAACGCCCCAACCATCAACCATTTTTATGAGAAATTATTGCTTCTAAAAGATAAGATGAATACTAAAACGGGAAAAGATATAGCTACACAAAGACATGACTTTATGAAACTATATCTTACTCAATTTTATAAAGAATGGAATGGAGAGGCTTAATTATTGGATAATAAGCTTAATTTCCTTTCTATAGTTTGAGGCACTTTTACCGGTAATTTCGTTAAACTGCTTGTTAAAATGTGAAAAATTATTAAATCCACATTCAAAACAAATATCAGCAATACTTTTTTGGCTTTCATTAAGCAATTTGGTAGCATGCACCACCCTATATTCATTTACTAATTGTGTAAATGTTTTACCGGTAGCTTTTTTAAAGTATCTACAAAATGCTGGCACTGTCATACTTACCTCATCTGCTATTTCATCTAAAGTAATATGATTTTGAAAATTCTTATTAACGTATTTAAAAATGATATCAATTTTAGAACTATCCTGTGGTTCTGTTTCAAAAGCAAAACCATCAGCATTTAACAATGTATAATCTTCCGTGGTTGCTAAATAGTTTAAAATATCTAAAAATTTTAAAACACGTTTTAAGCCTTGGTGCTCTAATAGTTTGTCAATTTTTGGTCCAATTACCTTTTTGGTTTCAACCTTAAAACGAATACCTTGTTTAGCTCTTTCAAACAACGATACAATAGGCGCCATTTCTGGAACGTTTAAAAAATCGTCTCCTAAAAAGTTCGATTTAAACTGTACTGCAGTTTCTGTACCATTCGCTGTTAACCTATCAGTAAATCCATTGTGTGGCAAATTAGATCCAATAAGTATTAATTGACTGTTATTAAAATAGGATAAATGATTTCCTATGTGAGTTTTACCTTGTCCTTTATTTATATAAATAAGCTCTAATTCTGGATGAAAATGCCAGTAAGCGCCATCTTTATCTATCGTTTCTACATGTTGTTTAACTAATATAGAACTTCCGAAACTTGGGGTAACTTTTCTAAAAGTTGGTTTTTTATTAATCATACAAATTTATTTAAAGCAAAATTACAATATATTATTATGCAAACATAACTTTAATTACCCCTATTGTATGTTATATTAACATTACATCCATTTAACATTAAATTAACAGTTAATATAGCATATAAAGTGGTCAAATCTGTTGTTTTTAAATAAATACATCCAGTGTATATTTGTACTGTTGATATTTAGTAAATATAATTACTGATTAAGCAACCAAAAATAGAAAAGTAAAATACTATATAATATAACTCGAACAACAAAGAGTTTACAGAAATTCATTAATAATTAGTTTAATGTCTTATTTAGTTTAGTTGGTAAAGTGAGCTGTGGTGGCTCACTTTTTTTTTGCCTAAACTTTATCTTTTTCTATTGAAGTACACATCTTACTCCTTAATATATAGAATATCATATTTATTCTTTTCTTATCTAAGGTATTACGTTTTCAATCTAATCGATTTACTAATAATCATGTTCTATCTCTATTTTGAACATCGTTTTCATTTTCAATTTTAAAAAAATTCTGAGGCTTTTTTGCAGAACTATTCAAATTTAACACAGACATATGCTATATTAACTTTACATAATGTTAATATTTTATTAACAGATAATTTAGCACACATTTCGGTCAAGATGAATGTTTTTTCAGATGAAATACCAGCATATATTTGCCATGTATTAACGTTATAAAAAAACGAATTATGAAAAACGTAATAAACAACTCAAAAAAAGGATTCTTAATGGTAACATTATTTGCTACCTTGTTAAGTTTCGCAAATGAAGGATCATTCTCAACAATTAAAGATGACGCTAAAAAAACGGCTCTAACATTAACTAATGTAAAAGCAGGTAACCAATTATATATAAAGGATGCCAATGGTGTTATATTATATAATGAACTTATCCAGAAATCTGGTATATATGCTAAAGGTTTCGATTTAACATCTTTACCTGAAGGAGAATATGTTTTTGAATTGGATAAAGATTTAGAAACTACAACAATTCCATTTACAGTAAGTTTTAAAAACATTGTAATAAATAGAAACAAAGAAACTACAAGTTACAAGCCTTACATGTCTCAAAAAGGAAACTTACTATTTGTTAGTAAATTGTCTCCAAACTTAGGAGCAGTAAAAATTAGCGTTTATGCCGATAACAACAATGATTACGAATTACTTCACTCAGAAAAAATTGAAGGTTTACAATCTGTAGAAAGAGCTTATAAATTAGAAAAAGGAAATTATAAAATAGTAATTAACTCTGATAATAAAGAGTTCACAAAATTCATTAATAATTAGTTTAATGTCTTATTTAGTTTAGTTGGTAAAGTGGGCTGTGGTGGCCCACTTTTTTTTGCTCTAATTTAATTATAGAGTATCATTTATTTATTATCCATTTCCTAAAGTATTTTCTTAAATATACATATTTAACCCCAATATATTCTATTTTAATTTAACACAAAATTGATGTAAAAATAACAGATAAAATAGCATATAAATACATCAATATCAGTGTTTTAATAACTAAAAAGCGGTTGTACATTTGTATTGTAAAACGTTAAAAAACCCAAATTATGAAAAACGTATTAAACAACTCAAAAAAAGGAATCTTAATGGTAACAATGTTTGCTACCTTGTTAAGTTTCGCAAATGAAGTATCATTATTTAAAATTGAAAATGATGCTGAAAAGACCTCCATTACTTTAAACAATGTAAAGCAAGGAAACCTATTATCTATTAAGGATAATAATGGTGTTGTACTATATAAAGAACTCATTCAAGAATCTGGAACCTACACGAATGGTTTCGATTTAACCACACTTCCAAATGGTGGTTACATTTTTGAACTTGATAAAGATGTAGAAATACAAACAATCCCTTTTACAGTATCAGTAAACACAGTTACTTTTAACAAAGAAATGGAAGCTACCATTTTTAAACCAGTAACAAGAGTTAAAGGCGATGTAGTTTATGTATCAAGATTGTCGTTAAACAAAGCTCCAATGGAAATAGCTATTTACCGTACAGACACTAATAACACTTTTAGCAACGAAGAACTTATTTATTCTGAAACTATTGAAAATACAGAAAACACTAGCAGAATTTATAAGCTAACAGGCAGAAACCATGGTAATTACAAAATTGTTTTTACTACTGAAGAGCGTGTTTTTACTACAGAAATTAACTAACCAACCCTAATTACTATTAAAAAGAGTGGGCATTTTGCTCACTCTTTTTAATTTAAAATAGTTTTAGCTGACCATCTTTAAACTGCTCATGCAATGGGGTGTTTAACTTAGGCATCACCTTATCTTTAAAATATTTTTGTCTCGCCAATTTTACAAGATTATTGATTTGTTCGGCAATTTTTCCTTCACCGCACATTCTGGTTCCGTAACGACTATCGTTTAAAGTTCCGCCGTGGCAACTTTCAATTTGATGCAGCACTTTTTCTGCTCTATCGGGCATGGTTTTGTGAATCCAATCGGAAAAAATTTCTCCAATGGCACCATTAAGTCTTACGATAGTATGTGCTATTCCTAAGGCACCATTTTCAGAAGCTGCTTTTGCTAAAGGCAATATTTCATGACTGTTTATAGATGGAATAATGGGTGCCAACATCACATTTACAGGAATACCATTATCACTTAAAGTTTTTACAGTTTCCAAACGCCGTTTTATGGTAGCAGTTCTAGGTTCTAAAACACGTCTGGTTTCTTCTGATAGCGAAGTAATTGATACATTTACCCCTATTAAATTGTCTTTTGAAAGCTCTTTTAAAACATCCAAATCCCTCAAAATCAAAGCATTCTTTGTAATAATGGCAACGGGGTGTTTGTATTTTAAAAACACTTCCAAACATTGTCTGGTAATTTCAAATTGCTTTTCGGCAGGTTGGTAACAATCGGTATTACCAGACATTACTATGGGATGCGCTTGCCAACTTTTCTTTTTCAATAAGGCTTCCAAAAGTTTTGGCGCATCTTTTTTTACCATAATGCGACGCTCAAAATCCAAACCAGCACTATAACCCCAAAATTCATGACTGTTTCTCGCATAACAATAAATACACCCATGTTCGCAACCTTGGTAGGCATTCATGGAATAGGCCATACCAATATCCGGACTTTCAACTTTATTGACGATGGTTTTTGGAAACACCTCTAGATAAAGTGTTTTGTTTTTATCGCTTTCTTCTCCTTCTTTATGGCAGAATTCTAAAAAATCATCACGCATGTCGTGGCTTAATTCGAAGAATTTATTGGGTACATTAAGCTGAGCACCACGGCCTTTTATGGTAGATTTTGAATCCATTTTTAATAAAAATAAAGATTGTATGCAGAAAGTAGCACTTTAAAATTACTTATAATTTCCAGTGAAAACTGTTAAAAGAACAATGGGTTATTAACAAAGTAAGGTATTGAAAGAAAAATTATCTTTATAAAAGAAAAAAATCCATTTAGTTTATAAGCACAAATTCGATCTTAAAAACAGATTCCTTAATGTTTTATCAAATATGTGTTAAATTGTCTGTGGAGTTAAAAAAATCCATATTTTAGACTTGTTCAAATTTTTTAAACTTTATTAAAGGATTTTAAGAAACAAACCGTTATGAAAAAGCTTTATATATTACTTTTCGTTTTAATTACCAGCACTTTAACCGCACAAAACAGAGAGATGCTCTCGTATAAATTAGATGACGTGGTTAGTTTGGATGTTCCAAAAAATTTCGTGGAATCGGACACTATTGTAGATGGTGTACAAATACGCCAAATTAGATTTAAAACCGATACTTACAATTTTATTGCCCAAAGAGTGCTTTTTGAAAATGAAGACCAAAAAACAAGTCTTTCTAGGCTGCCTTACGATTACGCCAGTTTAATTGATGAATATGAACGAGTTATAGCCAGAATGCGCTATAGAGTGCCTTATTACTTAAAAAACACGACACTTGTAAAAAAAGATGGTTTTACAGGTTATAATTTGAAATTTGAAAACGATTTAGGAACCCCTACTTACGAGGCTGAATTTTACTTATTAAACAAAAATTTATACACGTTTTTCTATGCTAGCGACACGCAGTTTAATGCCGACGTTAAAACCGAGCTTTTCAACTCCGTTAAAATAAATACCGAGAACGATATTAGCCAATATTTAGGGAAAGCACCAAAATACAGATATGGCTACGTGTTGGCTACTTACTTCTTTTTAAGTTTATTTATTATTTGGGTTATTATTATTTCGATTAAAATTTACAGAAAGAAAAAAGGGAAGTCTAGTATTTTTCATGAGTAGGATTGGGGTTATATCCTTATTGTTTTCATTTTAAAAAGTAATTGTGAATCTTTATAAAATATCTATAACATTATTTATTACAGTCGCAATAATGTTTTTTGTTGCGGTTGATCAGTTTACCACAACAAGTAATATCAATCCTATTATGAGTACAATTGGAGAGATTTGTTTTATATTATGGCTTCCTACTTTTGTGATTTCAGTCATTTTAATTTTTCTACATAATTGTAGAAAATCAAAAAAGTAATGTAATACTAAATAAAGGAAAAAACACTAATTTGAAATACTATTTATTTCTTGATGAAAGTGGAGACCACGGATTAAAAACAATCGACAAAAGTTTTCCGATTTTTTTGTTGTGTGGAATTCTGATTTCTGAAGAAAATTACAGATTAATTAGGGCTGATATTAATCAAATTAAAATTGAATTTTGGAATAATAAAAATGTGATTTTCCATTCAAGAGATATTAGAAAATGTAATAATGAATTTCAAATATTATTTGATTTAGATATTAAAAAGAAATTTTATAATTCTATTAATAGTCTAGTAGAAAAACCTCTATATCATATTATTGCTGCTGCAATAAATAAAACAGAGTTCATAAAAAAATATGGAAAACTAGAAAACGATGTTTACGAAATATCTCTTTCTTTTATACTTGAAAGAACTGTTTTTTGTTTAGATAACCTTGGAAATTGTAATGAATTAGAGATAATTATTGAAAGAAGAGGGAAAAAAGAAGATACTAAACTTGGGGAACATATACAGAAAGTCAGGCAAATTGGGACATATTACGTTGACGCTGAAAGAATTCAAAATTATGGCTTCAAACCAAAGTTTAGTTGGAAAAATGAAAATATTAATGGACTTCAACTATCCGATTTAATTGCTTATCCAATTGCAAGGAAAATTCTAAATCCCCAAGGCGTTAATTTATCTTTTGACAAATTAAAACATAATATTTACACAAAAAACGGTAAGGTTTACGGACTTAAGAAATTTCCATAAAAACAAAAAGGCTGAGAAAACCCAACCTTTTACGCCGACCGGGGACACCCCAATCCTAATATTTTTTAACAACCTATTGTCGTTATACTCTGCAAAGGTAACAAAAATAAATAACCTCACCCAACAGAGTATTTAAAAACAACTAAATTTATCCCAAATTATATCTCATCTATATCTTAATTACTCTTTTTAGTCGGAAAAACATACATAAACTAACATTATTATTTAACCCCAAAACCTACTTCCCAGGAAAATTAGCCTTCCGCTTTTGTAAAAAAGCGGTAGTACCCTCCGTAAAATCATCGGTACCAAAACAATTTCCAAATTCCTCTATTTCAACATCATAACCATTAACACCATCTTCAAAATTAGCGTTAATAGCTCGAATGGCCGAACTTATGGCAACCAATGAATTGTTTGAGATTTTATTGGCTATTTTTTCGCAAAGTGGAAGCAATTCTTCTTGTGGCACTACATGGTTTACCAAACCATAATTTAAGGCTTGGTTGGCATCAATCATATTTGCGGTCATAATCATTTCCATAGCGCGCCCTTTACCAATTAATTGAGGCAAACGTTGTGTGCCTCCATACCCGGGAATCACCCCAAGCGACACTTCTGGAAGTCCCATTTTAGCATTATCGCTCGCTACCCTAAAATGGCATGCCATGGCTAATTCCAAGCCACCACCAAGCGCAAAACCATTAACAGCAGCAATTACGGGTTTTGATAGGTTTTCAACAAAATCAAACAGCATTTCTTGACCTTTAGCTGCCAGTTTTGTGCCTTCATTTACATTAAAATCGGCAAATTCGCTAATATCGGCACCGGCAACAAAGGCTTTTTCGCCACTTCCGGTTAAAATAATAACTTTAGTGTCGTCATCTTCTTCCTCATCGTTAAAAGCTTCGTGCAATTCTTCAATCGTTTCTTTGTTTAAAGCATTTAATTTGTTTGGTCGGTTAATGGTTATGGTAGTGATACCATTGTTTTCTTCTACTAAAATATTTTTGTATGCCATTGTTTTATTATTATTTAGATGAGGCTGTCTGAAAAGTGTTTAATGTTTTATTTGTCAGGTTGAGCTTGTCGAAACCGATATTGATTATCAGTAAGTTGAAATATTTCGACAAGCTCAATATGACATAGAACTGCACTTTTCAGACAGACTCATTTTATTCCTTGGGAAACGTTACCCTAAATATAGTGCCTTTATCTTTTTCGGTTGTAAATGTAATGGTGCCTTTATAGGTTTCTACCATGTTTTTAACCATGGCTAAACCAAGCCCCATACCACTGGTTTTGGTGGTGAATTTGGGTTCGAAAACCTTATCCACATTTTCTTCTAAAATACCCGAACCATTGTCTGCCACCGTAATAATCACATCTTTGGCATCGGTAGATACATTGATGCTTATTTTTGGGGTTATAGTATCTGGTATGGATTGAATAGCATTTTTAACCAAATTGGTAACCACACGTATTAATTGGGTTCGGTCTAATTTAGCTATAATTTCTTCTTTCTCCGCCGAAAAATCGATATAATCTTCATTAAATATTTCTAAAGCGAGCCTTACAATATTCACCACATTTAAAGTTTCGTTTTGTTGCGCTGGCATATTTGCAAAATTTGAAAATGCAGATGCTATAGAACTCATGGTATCTATTTGCTGAATTAAGGTTTTGCTATATTCATCTAATTTGGAATGGATATTTTCATCTTGAGGATTAAATTTTCGTTGGAAGTTTTGAACTGTTAATCGCATGGGAGTTAAGGGGTTTTTAATTTCGTGCGCTACTTGTTTTGCCATTTCCCTCCAAGCCTGTTCGCGCTCGCTTCGTGCCAATTGTATGGCACTTTCCTCCAGTTCGTCAATCATGCTGTTATACGAACTCACTAGTGTTGATATTTCTTCACTGGTATCATTCACAATAATTTTTTGGTTGCGTTTTTCCAATCGGGTGGTATTGATTTTATCACTTATGGCTTTTAACGATTTTGTAATGTATTTAGATAATAAAAACGCAATTGCAATGGCCATAAGCAACACAAACATAAAGGCAAAGGCGATACGTTTTAAAAATTCTAAAAGCTCTTTGGTTAAAAAATCGTCCTTTTCTAAATAGGGTAAATTTAATATGGCAATGGATTTGGATTTTTGGTCTACAAGATAAGTGTACGATGATTGAAAGGTTTCTCCATTTTCAACGCGCTTAAAAACATATCGATGGTGTGCTGTATTGGATAGGGCATTTAAAATTTCGGCATCTATACATTGGTCTGCTACATTATTTTGCAAACCAGCTTTTGAAGAAATTAGTAAAGAGCCCTCTAAATCGTATAAATTAATTTGAAGTTTATGGATATCGGCAATGTTGTAAACTTCTTCTTTAAATATGATGGGGATGTTTTCCGTTTTTACTTCCCAAGTGTTTTGTCTGCCGTTTAAAACCCGTCTTAAATGGGTTTGAATGTTCTCTTCTTTACGTTCTAAACGTTCTTTGTGGTAATCGCCACTTTGTTCGTTGTATTGGTAAATGGCTACCGCCGAAATAAGTACGGATGCCAACAATACCAAGAGTATCATAGCTAAAAAAATACGGGTTCGTAAAGAGAGTTTTTTTAGTTTCATATAATGAATGATGCCTTAAATATAGCAATAATCGAACCAAAGACCGCAAGGGAAAATTCCAAAAAAAATAAATTCCAAATTCTAAACGTATCTATTGGGATTTGCTGTTTGAAAATTGGGTTTTCAATTAAGCTTCCGGATTTTTACTTCGGATGTTTTTATAAACCTTGAAACCTAACATGATTAAAACTCCCAAAACAATAATGCCCACAACGCCCCAAACCCAATTGATGGCACTTTTTAAAATGACCAAAAACACAACAGCAAATAGGATAAACGTAGCACCTTCATTCCAAATACGCATAAAACTGGATGTTTTTTTTACCACATCGTTTTGAAGTTGCTTGTAATATTGATGTGTTTTTAGGTGATAAATGATGAGCAATAAAACGAATGCTAATTTTACATGCATCCAAGGTTGTTGTAACCAAAACGGTTGTAAAATGAGCAGCCAAATAGCGAAAATGGTAGCTAAAATAGCTGATGGCCATGTGATGATGAACCACAAACGCTTTGCCATAAGTTTGAGTTGTTTCCCTAGAATTTCTTTGTCGGGTGATGGTTTATGGAACGCTTCAATTTGATACACAAACAACCTAGGAATGTAAAACAAACCTGCAAACCAAGTAATGACAAAAATAAGATGAAACGATTTTATGTAGTTGTAATACTCCATAACTAAACGGGTTGATTGATTAAAGTGGTTTTTACTTCTCTATTTAAAAAATAAGCAGTTACGATGGTTGAAAGCACATCGGAAATAGGGAAGGATATCCACACTCCTAATTCGCCATAAAACTTTGGCAATATTAAAATTAACGGAATGAAGAAAAACCCTTGGCGCGTTAAGGTTAATAACAAGGCAGGAATTGCTTTCCCGATAGACTGAAAATAGGCTGCCCCAATAAGTTGTACTGCTATAATTGGTGTGGCGGCAAATACCCAACGCATATCGTTTGGTGTTTGTTTTATAACCTCTACATCGGTAGTAAACATGCGGGTAATAGCTTCTGGGAACACCATTAATACAATAAATATGCAGGTTGATAATATGGTGGCATATTTTATGGCGATATTGATGCTTTGCCGAACCCTATGGTAATTTTGAGCGCCATAGTTAAAGCCCGCAATGGGCAAAAAGCCTTGTGTAATACCCAACACCGGAAACATGGCAAACATGAGCATACGACCCACAATGGCGTAAGCTGTTACAGAGATTTCACCACCTAAATCGAACAAAATATTATTCATAAACAAATAGGTAATACTCACTACAGCTTGTCGTGCCAAGGTTACAAATCCTAAGGATGCTATTTCGGAAACTATAGACGGACTTAAGCCAAAATGCAAAGCGTTAATTTTTAATTCGGAGTTTTTAGAAAGGAAAAACCAAAAAATAAAAATGAAACAAATGATGTACGAAATGGAGGTTGCCCAAGCAGCACCTTCCATTCCAAAGTCCAATACGTTTATAAAAATATAATCTAAAAGTAAGTTGCTTACCGATGGAATCATCATAGCATACATGGCAAATTTAGGCTTCCCTTCGGCTCTAATTACCGTATTCCCCATCATACTCAACGCCAAAAACGGTACGCCATACAACACAATGGTATAGTAAATTTTTGCAGGTTCAAAAATAGCGCCCTTTCCACCAAACGATAGGATGATAGCATCTGCAAAAAACAATCCAATCACAACTAAAGAAATAGTAAGCAATAAGGTAAGTGTAATTTGATTTCCAAAGGTTTTAAGCGCTTTATCTTTACTGCCAGAGCCCAATGCCCTAGAAATAATAGAAGAACCACCTATGCCAATGGCCATACCCAGAGCCGCTATAAAAAACGATACGGGTAACACCACATTAATGGCCGCTATGGCTGTAGAGCCTATCCAATGACCCACAAAAATAGTATCAACCAAAATATTTAGCGACATCACCAAAATACCAATAGATGCCGGAACCGCTTGCTTGATTAAAATTTTCCCGATGGGTTGCGAGCCTAAATCTTGTGATGATACTTTTGCCATTACGCTTTAATTGTTTCAGCAGTTGCCCAATGATTGATCCATTTAGAAAGTAAGGCTACCCAAGCATCATCATCGTTTAAGCAAGGTACGGTTGTAAAATCCTTTCCACCCATTTCATGGAAAATTTCCTGACCTTCCATCGCTATTTCTTCCAACGTTTCCAAACAGTCGCTTACAAATGCTGGGGTAACAATGGCCATACTTTTAAGGCCTTTTTTACCTAAACGCTCAATGGTTCTATCGGTATACGGTTGTAACCATGGGTCGAATCCTAAACGGGATTGGAACGATGTTGAATACGAACCTTCCTTTAATTGAAGTTTTTCGGCCACCAATCTAGTAACCTCTAAACATTGATGGCGGTAACAAAACTCGTGTGCCTTACTTGGCGTTACACAACAACTACCATCTATTTTACAATGCGATTTTGTAATATCGCTTTTTCGAATATGCCGTTCTGGAACCCCATGATATGAAAATAATAGATGTTCGTAATTCTTACCCTCCAAATGTTTTTTTATGGAATCTGAAAGCACTTCAATATAATCGGGTTTGTTGTAAAATGCAGGCACCGATTCAATTTTTAAATTAGGAAAGTATTGCTGGCGAAGTTCCTCGGCTAAAACCGTAATGGTTTCGGTAGTTGCCATGGCAAATTGTGGATATAGTGGAAACAGCAACACCTCAGAAACACCTTTATCTACCAATTCTTGAAGTCCTTTTTTAATGGTCATACTGCCATAACGCATGGCTAGTGCCACAGGCATTTCAACCTGTTTTTGTATTTTCTTTTGAAGCCTTTCTGAAAGCACAATTAAAGGAGAACCTTCCTCCCACCATATTTTTTTATACGCCGCTGCCGATTGTTTTGGGCGTGTTTTTAAAATAATGCCTTTTACAAGTGCTGTTCTGGCTATCAAGGGAATATCGATAACGCGCTCATCCATTAAAAATTCGCCTAAATATTTTTTTACGTCTTTTGGGGTTGGGCTATCGGGTGAGCCAAGGTTTACTAGTAAAATTCCTTTTTTCATTTAATAATTTTATTGTTTCTCAGACCTCACAGGTTTTAAAAACCTGTGAGGTCTACTTTCAAAATCAACCTTTGTTCTCTTCAATTTTTTGTTGATGGTATAGTTTTGGGCGTTCTTCAGTATAATCGCAATCTTGAAAAATACCGCAAGAAGTACTGGAACGCACTAACGATTTTGTGTTTGCATTTTTAGATAATGCTTCAATTTCTGGGGTTAAATACTTCATCTGTTAATTTTTATTGTTCTAAAATTACCGCTTTAAACAATACAAAATACCACCTAAAAGGTGTTGTTTAAATTCTGGTTCTGCATACGATTCGTTGGTATGACCTAAACCTGTGTAAAACGAGCGCCCGCCATCAAACTCATGATACCATGCTATAGGGTGAAACGCGCCATTTTTTCCGCCTTCATAAGTTGATTCGTCTAAATTCAACAACACATTAATATCTTGATTGATGGATTTAAAGTTATACCATTCGTCGAAATGAACCCACTTTTCTTGCAAATGTTTTGTTGATGGATGTGTGCTGTTTATGCGTGTTATGGTTGCGCTCGATTGTTTTGAATGGTTTAAAAAATAAGCGCCCACAAGTTTACCGTACCACGCCCAATCGTATTCGGTATCGGTAGCTGAATGGATGCCCATAAAACTACCCCCATTTTTAATAAAGGTTTCAAAGGCTTTTTCTTCTTCGGCATTTAAAACATCGCCCGTTGTATTAAGAAAAATAACTAATTGGTATTGTTTTAAATTTTCTGGGGTAAATAGCGCTGCATCTTCGGTGTGTGTTATTTCAAAATTATTTTGTTTGCTTAATGCTTCAATGGTTTTTACGCCTATTTCAATAGACTCGTGACGAAAACCACTTGTTTTAGTAAAAACAAGCACTTTGTCTGGACTTTTAGGTGTGTCTGATGATTTGCAAGAAAGTGTTAATAAAACAACAAAAGCAATTAAAATGTTTTTCATAAATTTAGTTTAAAGACATTAAATATTTTTTGGGTGTTGTGCCATATTTCTTTTTAAAAGCCGCAATAAAATGGCTTGCGGTACTGTAACCTACTTTTAAGCCGACTTCATTCACGTTATTTTCTCCCGATTCAAGCAATTTTCTAGCTACTTCCATTTTATAATCGAACAGAAAACTGAACACCGAATCGCCATAAATTTGCTTAAAACCTTCTTTTAATTTTTTTAGATTCAACCCAATTTCATCGGCAAGTTCCTGTAAACTTGGTGGTTCTGCCATTCGGTTTATTATAATATCCTTAGCTTTTCTAATTTTAATAACATTCGTTTCATCAACCAAAAACGGACATTGTTCAATATTGGCATCTTCGCTTCTGTTAAAATACAAACTTAAAAGCTCATAGGCTTTTCCTTTGAAATATAAATCTTTTATGGATTGATTGAGGTTGTAATTGATTAATTGATTAAGCACTATGGCCATAGAGGGCGTTATGCCTCCATCTTTATAATATTTTTTATCCTTGTTATCTTCATTTAAAAATGAAATATAATCGGCTTCCTGGGAAAACAATCCGTGGAATTTTTTAATGGAAATGAGCACAGAAACCATCCAAGAATGGGGACTTACTTGCAAATTGATGGGTAAATCGCGTTGTGGATTGTACAACAACAATGAGTTTTCTTCTAAAATATTGAGCACATAGCGCCCTTCGTTAAAAACAAATTTACTGGAGCCCTTAACGCAAAAATGAAATTGAATGTAATCGCTATGTATTTCTTTAAGAAGACTTTGCGTTTCGCTTCCATCATTTTTATAAACCAAAACCAAAAAACCATCTTCTACTTTTGTTTCGTCAAAAGAACTTACAGCGTTATTTTTTAGTGGACTTTTATCGTTATTTCCAATCATCTTATTTAGATTTATTCTAAATTAATTACTCCAAACACATTGGTTTTACTGCAAAAATATGACATTTATCATATATTCCTTTAAAAACACGCCAAAAAACCACAAACGACACTAAAAGTTCTTTCAGCGTTATTTTTTTTGTTTCCATACATCTACATTTGCTTTCGGAATTACAAAACCAACTATGCACCAATACAATATATCTAAAAGCAAGTACTTTTACGCCATTGGCTTAAGTTATAAAAAAGCTGATGCGGACGTACGTGGGCATTTTAGTTTGGATGATACTGCAAAATTAGCACTACTTAATCAAGCTAAAGAGAATGCTATTGAAAGTTTGGTGGTAACCTCTACGTGTAATCGTACCGAAATTTATGGGTTTGCAGAACATCCATTTCAATTGATTCAATTACTTTGCGATAATACGCGAGGCACGGTTGAAGAATTTCAAAAAGTAGCTTACGTTTATAAAAATAATGATGCCATTGCCCACATGTTTCGTGTAGGTTCTGGTTTGGATAGCCAAATTCTTGGTGATTTTGAAATTATCAGCCAATTAAAGAAAAGTGCACGTAATTCTAAAAAACTAGGTTTGTTAAACCATTTTACCGAACGTTTGGTAAATGCTGTGATTCAAGCTAGTAAACGTATAAAAAATGAAACCGAAATTTCATCGGGTGCAACCTCTGTTTCTTTTGCTTCGGTACAATACATTTTTAATACCGTTGAAAATGTTTCAAACAAAAATATTTTACTTTTTGGAACAGGAAAAATAGGCAGAAACACTTGCGAAAATTTAGTGAAACACACTAAAAACGAGCATATTACTTTAATAAACAGAACGAAAGACAAAGCAGAACAAATTGCTGGAAAATTCAATTTACTAGTTAAGGATTATGCCAATTTACAAGAAGAAATCCAAACGTCTGATATTTTAATTGTTGCAACAGGTGCACAACGCCCTACTATTGATAAGCACATCATTCAAACACAAAAACCACTGCTGATTTTAGATTTATCCATTCCAAAAAATGTGGATGCCAATGTGGAAGAGTTGGATAACGTGACGCTGGTACATTTAGATCATTTATCTCAAATTACCGATAAAACTTTAGAAGCTAGAAAAGCGCATATTCCCCTAGCTGAAACTATTATTAAAGAAGTAAAAGCGGAGTTTAACAATTGGTTGGAAACCCGAAAATTTGCACCAACCATAAAAGCTTTAAAAGATAAATTGCAAGATTTCGCTGCTGCGGAATTAGATACTCAACGCAAAAAAAACAGTGATTTTAACGAAGCACAAGCTGAGTTAATTAGCAATAATATCATACAAAAAATTACAAATCATTTTGCGCATCATTTAAAAGATGATGGCATTCCTACCGATGAAAGTCTGGAACTCATAAAAAAAGTGTTTCAGTTAGAAACAACAATACATGTCTAAAATTATAAGAATTGGTACCCGCGATAGCGAATTAGCGTTATGGCAAGCCAAAATAGTACAAAGTTTACTCGAAAATTTAGGTCATAAAACTCAATTGGTCCCTGTAAAATCTACAGGCGATTTGGTTTTAGACAAACCCCTCTACGAATTAGGTATCACAGGCATATTTACACGCACACTGGACATCGCCATGCTTAACCATGATATTGATATTGCGGTGCACTCGTTAAAAGATGTGCCTACCGTTTTACCAAAAGGGATTGTACAAGCAGCCGTATTAAAACGTGGCAACGTAAACGACACCCTGGTTTTTAAAAATAACGAAGAGTTTTTAGGTTCTAAAGAAGCCATTATTGCCACAGGAAGTTTACGCAGACGTGCCCAATGGCTTAACCGTTTCCCAACACATACCGTTGTTGGTTTACGAGGCAATGTGAATTCACGTTTACAAAAACTGGAAGAAAATGAAGATTGGAACGGTGCTATTTTTGCTGCCGCTGGTATTGGTAGAATAGGAATTAGACCTGAAGAAGCCATTAATTTAGATTGGATGATTCCTGCACCAGCACAAGGCGCTATTATGATTACTGCTTTGGCTGAGGATGAATTTGTTCTTGAAGCATGCAAAGGACTTAACCACGAAGAAACCGAAATTTGCACCTCGATTGAACGCGAATTTTTAAACAAATTGGAGGGTGGTTGTACAGCTCCTATAGGCGCATTGGCTTACATTAAAGATGAAGAAGTAAATTTTAAAGGGGTTTTGCTAAGTGTTGATGGTTCTAAACGCATTGATGTAACCCGTGTTAAAAAATTAGGCGAACACCACGATATTGCCAATTTCTGTGCTAATTTCGTTATTGAGCGCGGTGGCAAACGATTAATGGATACCATTAAAAATTCCAACAAAAAAACCAATGTTTATTCAACCAAATCGTTTACCGAAGCACAGCGTTTGTTGTTTCATGAAAAAGTAACGGTTGAAAGCAGCGATTTCATTAAAATAAGTTTGAATAGAATCCATCCACGTTTCGTAAAAAACGAGATTCAAAACGTTATTATTACCAGTAAAAATGCTGTGGAGGCATTACTTACCAACTTTTCCCCCATCGAACTTCAGTTTAAAAATATTTATTGTGTAGGGCGTCGTACGAAACGCTTGGTAGAGCAAAAAATAGGCAAAGTTTCGCATTTTGAAAACAATGCTAAAAAACTTGCCAATTATTTAGTGGAATACATGGAAGGAACCGAGGTTACTTATTTTTGTAGTGATTTAAGGTTGGATGATTTACCTACTGTTCTGGAAAAAAACAACATAAAAGTAACCGAAGTTGAAGCTTACCAAACCAAATATGACGGTTTAAAAGTAGCGGACAGTGTTGAAAGCGTTATGTTTTACAGCCCTTCAACCGTTGAAAGTTTTGTTCAAAAAAACAAAGCAGAAATTATAGCTTTTTGCATTGGCGAAACAACCGCTAATGAAGCAAAAAAACACTTTAACGATGTTCGGATTTCTAAGGTGCCGACAGTTGAAAGTGTTATTGAATTAGTAAACGAGCATTATATTTAAATTAACTTATTATTTAGATATTTGTTATAAGTTTTAAATAGGGAGTATAGAATCTTCAACCTAAAACTTTGTTTTTTACTTAAGTGAAATAATCAATTATAATGAAAGGAGAATCGTTACTCAACTATCTTTATCGCTTTTTCGATATTATTGTTCTTTTCTTTATTGTATTTGATTTTGGTTACGATTTTGCCGAAAATTTTACCTCAGCCCATGTGGGAGGCCTTATAGTCTTATCGTTTTTCTTACTATTATTTAATGCTTTTAAGCTTTTCGTATATAGACTAAAAAAAGGAAAAAAAATTGCTTTAGTAAACATGATTATTATTTCTGTTTTATTAGCAATTTCTTTTATAGTGGCATTGGTTCATATCAAGCACGATTTCCACCATATTTTACAAAAAATCAAACCTGTTCTTGAAAGTGGTTTAATCCTATATTTCCTTTTAAGGTTGTTTGTTTTAGTAAGACATATTTACGATGTATATTTTAACCCTGCCATTGTTTTTGTTGGCAGTTTTTTAATTTTGGCGTTGGCCGGTGCGTTTTTACTTTTGTTGCCAAGTGCCACTACCAACGGAATTAGCTTTACAAATGCCTTATTTACAGCTACCAGTAGTGTATGTGTTACGGGTTTAGCTGTAGTTGATACCAGTACCGATTTTACCGTAATGGGGCAATCCATTATATTAACATTGATACAATTAGGCGGTATTGGTATCTTAACCTTTACATCGTTTTTTGCCTTTTTCTTTAGGGGAAGTTCTTCATTTAAAGAAGGCTTGAATACTAAAGATTTTTTAGCTCAGGAAGGGTTGAAAGATGTTTTTAGGGTAGCACTAAACGTGGTGGTTTTTACACTGGGTGTCGAAATTATTGGGGCATTATTCATCTATTTTTCAATTAACACCAATGCAACAATAGGCAACAAGTTTTTCTTTTCCTTGTTTCATTCTATCTCAGCATTTTGTAATGCAGGATTTTCTATAGTTCCATCGGGATTGTTCGACCAAAGTATCCGTTTTAATTATTCCTTTCAATGGATTATCATGGTCCTTATTGTTTTTGGAGGGCTTGGGCATCACATCATATTCAATTTTTATAAATATTTAAAAACCTATGTTTTAGAATTATTCAATAAAAAAATAATTCACAAACGTGTACCCATTATAACTCTTAATTCTAAAATAGTTATTTATACAACGGCAGTATTATTGTTTGTTGGATGGATTTTCTTGTTTATTTCAGAATACAATAATACCCTTTTAGAACATACAACAGCTTTTGGAAAAATAACAAATGCAGCCTTTAATTCGGTAACACCAAGAACGGCCGGTTTTAATGTGGTAGACTATACGCAAATGACGGTGCCTTCGCTATTATTCATTATATTTCTAATGTGGATTGGGGCATCACCTGCTTCAACTGGTGGTGGTATAAAAACCAGTACCTTTGCATTGGCTACTTTAAACATATTTGCCATTGCTAGAGGAAAGAGTAGAATAGAAGTTTTTGGAAGGCGCTTTTCAGCAGAATCAACCTCCAGAGCTTTTGCCATTTTATGTATTTCCTTAATTATAATTGGTATAGCAATTATGGCTTTATTAATTTTAGAACCCAAAGACACACCGCTGTTAACAGTGGTTTTTGAATGTTTTTCGGCATATAGTACCGTTGGTTTAAGCTTAAATTTTACTCCAACGCTTACCGAAGCCAGCAAATACGTTATTATAGCCGTTATGTTTATTGGTAGAATAGGAATGCTCAATTTAATGATTGGTTTATTACGACAAGTAAACCACCAATTTTATGAGTATCCAAAAGAAAATATTTTAATTAACTAATACGTTTTACAAGATGAAAATAATTGTTTTCGGACTTGGAAATTTTGGAATGTCGCTATGTTTTAGTCTTACTGAAACTGGCAACGAGGTGATAGCCATCGATAAACAAATGGATAAAATAAATCTTGTAAAAGATAAAATTTCGCACGCCATTTGTATGGATTCTACAAACGAATTGGCTTACGATGCGGTTCCATTAAAAGATGCCGATAAAGTTATTGTTGCCATTGGCGAAAACGAGGGTGCTGCCATTATTACCGCCGCCATTATTAAAAAACTGTGCGATGTTAAAATTATTAGTCGTGCGTTATCACCCATACACGATACGGTTTTGGAAGCCATGGGCATACACAGTATTGTACATCCCGAGCAAGATTCGGCCGATAGACTTACCAAACAAATTAATTTTAAATCTACGCTGGAAAACTACCAGCTAGATAATAATTATACCATTTCAGAAGTAAAAGCTAAGAAAGAATTTTACGGCAAAACATTACACGAATTGGATTCTATAGACGAATACAGTCTCACTTTAATTACCATTATTCGCGAAGTTGAAAAAAAGAATTTAATAGGAAAGAAAACCATTGTTAAAGAAACCATTGGTCGTACCTCACCCGAAACCGTTATTTTAAACAATGATATTTTAGTAGTTTACGGTAACAATAAAGATATTGAAAACTACTGCATGGGTGAAGAAGAATACGATTTAAGAAATAAGAATATTTAAGATGATAAAAAACGATTTATTTTTAAGAGCATTAAAAGGAGAAACTGTTGAACGTCCACCAGTTTGGATGATGCGTCAAGCAGGTCGCTATTTACCAGAATTTATAGCGCTTCGTGAGAAATACGATTTCTTTACACGTTGCCAAACCCCAGAAATTGCCAGTGAAATTACGGTGCAACCCATTCGTCGTTACGGTATGGATGCCGCTATTTTATTCAGTGATATTTTGGTAATACCACAGGCAATGAATATTGAGGTACAGATGAAACCAAATTTTGGTCCATATTTACCAAACCCAATTCGCACATCTAAAGATGTTGATAATGTGATTGTTCCTGATGTTACCGTTGCTTTAGACTATGTATATCAAGCCATAAAGGCCACTAAAGAATTACTGAATGATGAAATTCCTTTAATTGGTTTTGCAGGTTCACCATGGACCATTTTATGCTACTGTGTACAAGGGCAAGGTAGTAAAACCTTTGATAAAGCCAAAGAGTTTTGTTTTACAAACCCAGTAGCCGCACATTTGCTACTTCAAAAAATAACCGATACCACCATTGCCTATTTAAAAGAAAAAGTAAAAGCAGGATGTAATGCGGTACAAGTATTCGATTCTTGGGGCGGTATGTTGTCGCCAGTAGATTATCAAGAATTTTCATGGCAATACATTCAACAAATTATCGACGCATTAAAAGACGATGCGCCTGTAATTGCTTTTGGTAAAGGTTGTTGGTTTGCGCTAAACGATATGGCTAAATCGGGCGCCTCTGCTTTAGGGGTAGATTGGACCTGTTCTGCAAGAAATGCACGTTATTTAACAGGCGGAAACATCACGCTTCAAGGTAATTTTGACCCTTCGCGTTTATTATCGCCACCATCAGAAATCAAGAAAATGGTGACCCAAATGATTAACGAATTTGGCAAAGACAAATACATTGTAAACCTTGGCCATGGTATTTTACCTAACATTCCGTTAGAAAATGCCCAAGCCTTTATAGATGCAGTAAAAGAGTATAAAGCTTAATTTTTGGGCGTTACCACAAGGGTCGCGCTTTCGCAAGTCGCACTCTGCGAGGTGCTCCAACAATTGCTCAATCGCTAACGCAAACCAACTTTATGGTTAAAAATATTATTTTAGGAATAAAAGCATATTTCGGCGCCTTTAGTTTAATTTCCAAACTAAAACTCTGGAAATTCTTTGCTATCCCTATGCTAATAAGTTTTGTAACGGCAATTCTTATAGGCGTTTCGGCGTATGGCTTGTCCGATAATATTGGTTACTACATCGCCAAACTTTGGGTTTGGGAATGGGGAAAAGATACGTTTACTACTATTGGCAATATTATTGGGGGTTTGTTTATTATACTTATTGGTCTTATCCTGTTTAAGCACATCATCATGGCATTATCGGCACCTTTTATGAGTCCCGTTTCTGAAAAAATTGAAGCACATTTAACAGGCAGTTTAAAACACAACCATAGAAAAACCAATTTTTCCGAGCAACTGTGGCGAGGTATTAGAATAAATATTAGAAATTTAAGTTTAGAATTATTGTTGACCATTCCCATTTTACTCTTAGGTTTTATCCCAATAATAGGCATTATTTCTACAGTTTTATTGTTTTTAGTACAAGCCTATTATGCTGGTTTTGGAAATATGGATTATACCCTAGAGCGCCATTTTAAATACCATGAAAGTATTCAATTTGTTAAACAACATCGTGGGTTGGCTATTGGAAATGGTATCGTTTTTATGATGTTTTTATTAATTCCTGTAATTGGCGTAATTTTAGTGCTGCCACTTTCGGTAACTGCGGCTTCAACAGAAACTATAAAACTATTAAGGAACACTTGAAATAAAACCTGCAAGGTTTCAAAAACCTTGTAGGTCTAAATAAAAAACAGATGTTAGAAAAAATAGAAAAGGGCCATTACTATCATATTTTCAATCGGGGAATAAATAGCTCTGTTATTTTTCCGAATGAGAGTAACATGTCTTATTTCTTAAATTTAATTGAAAAACATTTAACAGATAAGGTTGATATAATTGCCTTTTGCTTGATGAGTAACCATTTTCATCTTATTGTTAAAATAATTGAAGATGAGACTATGGCTATTCAAGCTTTTTCAAATCTTTTCAACGCTTATGCAAAAGCATTTAATAAACAACAAAATAGAACGGGAAGCTTGTTTGAAAAACATTTCAAACGAAAAAAAATAACGGATGAGACTTATTTGAAAAACCTAATACTTTACGTCCATAAAAACCCTCAAAACCACAAAGTAGTTAAACATTTTGAAGCTTATAAATTTACATCTTATAAAGGTTATTTTTTGGGTAATGATGTTAGAACCCTTATTTCTAAAAGCAAATCGTATGTGCTATCCCTTTTTGAAGATTTGGAAAATTTTGAATTAGTGCATCAATCAGACCTACAAGGTTTTGAAAACCTTGCAGGTCTAGAAAACTCAAACACCACCAAGCCCAACCTGCAAGGTCTCAAAGACCTTGCAGGTTTAAAAGAACCACCCACAATGAAAGACAAATTCTTTAAATACATACACGAACTACAAGACACCATCACTTCAAAATTAGAAACTGTTGATGGTAAAGCCCTTTTTAAAGAAGATATTTGGGAACGACCAGAAGGTGGTGGCGGACGCACCCGCGTTATAGAAAACGGCAACGTTTTTGAAAAAGGCGGCGTAAACATATCTGGTGTTCACGGAAAATTACCAGACAGTATGCAAAAATACTTTGGTGTTGAAGATGCCGATTTTTTTGCCTGCGGATTAAGTTTAGTATTGCACCCCAAAAACCCAATGGTTCCTACCGTACATGCCAATTGGCGCTACTTTGAAATGTATGATAAAAACGGCGCTATTGTAGATCAATGGTTTGGTGGCGGACAAGATTTAACCCCTTATTATCTATTTGAAGAGGATGCCATTCATTTTCATACGGTATGTAAAACCGCCTGCGATAAGCACCAACCCGAATTTTACAAAACTTATAAAAAACGTTGCGATGAGTATTTCTACAATGCACATCGTAATGAAGGCAGAGGCATTGGAGGATTATTTTTCGATTACTGCAAAGCCACCGAAACCATGACCATGGAAAACTGGTATGATTTTGTAACCGAAGTTGGCAATAGCTTTCTAGAAAGTTACGTGCCTATTGTTGAAAACCGTAAAGATTTACCATTTTCTAAAACACAAAGAGACTGGCAAGAAATCCGTCGTGGGCGCTATGTAGAATTCAATTTGGTACACGATAAAGGCACCTTATTCGGACTAAAAACAAACGGGCGTATAGAAAGTATTTTAATGAGTTTGCCGCCACACGTACAATGGGTTTACGACCATCAACCCGAACCAGGAAGCGAGGAAGAAAAATTAATAGACGTATTAAAAAAACCTGTGGATTGGGTTTAGAGAATAACGAAGACCATGAACTGCTACTGCGGAAATACAACCCCTTATTCAGAATGTTGCGAAAAAATACACCGCAACATTCAACTAGCGATAACCGCAGAACAATTAATGCGTTCCAGATACAGTGCCTTTGCGAAAGCTGATGGCGATTATTTAATGCAGAGCCATCACAGTTCAACAAGACCAATAAAAGAGAAAAAGTCTATTGTTGCATGGGCAAAATCAGTGCAATGGATAAAACTTGAAGTATTGGAAACTTCAAAAGGAAAACCAATAGATACCGAAGGTACTGTTACATTTAATGCGTATTTTTATGAAAACGGAAACGTTGAAGTTATTCATGAAAAATCAGCTTTTATAAAAGAAAATAATGCTTGGAAATATTTAGGGCTGAGTGAATAAAGCATTTGAATTTTTCTGTATTTAACATGTAATGAATTATAAACTTTTAACTTTACACTTTTAATTTTTCATATGTATCCTTTAAGAAGAAATAGACGATTAAGAACCAACGAAGCCATTAGAAGTTTAGTTCGCGAAACCATCATATCTCCAAACGATTTTTTAGTACCTCTTTTTGTAGTAGAAGGCAAAGGCATTAAAGATGAAATTCCGAGCATGCCCAATTACTTTCGTTACAGTTTGGATTTACTGGAACATGAAGTAAAAGAACTTTGGAAGTTGGGTTTAAAATCGGTGTTGCTATTTGTAAAAGTACCAGACAACTTAAAAGACAATAAAGGAAAAGAAGCCCTAAACCCAAACGGATTGATGCAACGCGCCATCAAAACGGTTAAAAACGCATGCCCCGATATGTTGGTTATGACCGATGTGGCGCTGGACCCCTATTCAGTTTACGGTCATGATGGTATTATTGAAAACGGCATCATAGTAAACGATGCTACTGCTGATTTTCTGGCAGAAATGAGCGTTTCGCACGCTAAAGCAGGTGCCGATTTTGTAGCACCAAGTGATATGATGGACGGTCGTATTTTAACCATTCGTGAAGCTTTGGAAGACGAAGGCTTTATCAATACAGGTATTATGAGTTATTCGGCAAAATATGCCTCGGCTTTTTATGGGCCGTTTCGCGATGCTTTAGATTCTGCGCCGGTGGATATGATTGACATTCCAAAAGACAAAAAAACCTATCAAATGGATTATGCCAACCGATTGGAGGCCATTCGAGAAACCGAAATGGATATTGACGAAGGTGCCGATATTGTGATGGTAAAACCAGGTTTATGTTATTTAGATATTGTTCGCGACATTAAAAACGCCGTTGATGTGCCTGTAGCTGTGTATCAGGTTTCTGGTGAATACGCCATGTTAAAGGCCGCTGCCGAAAAAGGTTGGCTAGACCATGATGCTGTTATGATGGAACAAATTACAGCTATAAAACGTGCTGGAGCCGATGTGATTGCGAGTTATTTTGCCAAAGATGTTGCTAGACTCCTGAATCAATAATTGGCTATTTGGTTATTAATCGAAAATATTTTATTATATTTAGTTTTGATTAGTTCCAATAAATACAATTATACTTTCGATTCAAAATGGACGACATTGATATTAAAATCATCAACATGCTTCAAAAAAACGCTCGTGAATCATTCGCTACAATAGGCAAACGGGTTCAATTAACAGCTCCTGCGGTTGGTAAACGCGTCAAACAATTGGAAGAAAAGGGCATTATTCAAGGGTATTCTTTACAACTAAATCATAAAAAACTCGGCATTACAACCAAAGCATATATCGTTCTAAAAATTCATCAGTCAAGCACCTTAAAAACCGCCTACAACCAAATTTTAAACTTGGAAGAAGTACAACGATGCGACAGAATTACGGGTGAAGACCGCTTACAAATCTTGGCTTTTTTTAAAGGACATAAAGATTTAGTTATATTCATTGAACGAATTTCTCAATATGGTATTCCCAATACAAGCATTATTTTGGAGAGCTAATAAGCATAATAATTACATGCACAATTTGAAGGAACGAAAGCAGAATATTCTTAAATTAGCAAAAACCTTGTACCTATGACGCTCCTAATTATATATGCCATTATATCCATCTTTTTTTCGTTTTTATGCTCCATTTTGGAAGCTGTACTTTTAAGCGTCACACCAACGTTCATTAATATAAAAAAGAAAGAAGGTAGAAGCTATGCAACAACTTTAGATGCACTAAAAAAGGATGTTGACAAGCCACTAATTGCCATTCTTACGCTAAATACCATTGCACACACTGTTGGTGCTATTTTGGTTGGTGTACAGGCAGAAATAGTTTTTGGAAATGGAGACAATGCCATTATGATTGTATCGGCTGTTATGACGTTTCTAATTTTGGTGCTTTCGGAAATCATCCCTAAAACCATTGGAGCTACCTATTGGAAAGGTTTGGCAAACTTTACGGCAACAGGACTTAACATTCTTATTTTTCCTTTAAAATATACAGGCATTCTTTGGTTGTTACAACTAACAACGAAATTAATTGGCGGAAAAAACGCCCATGTTAGTACCGTAAGTCGTGATAGTTTTTTAGCCATGGCCGACATTGCACATGAAGAAGGCGTTTTTCAAGAATCGGAAAGTAAGGTGATTAAAAACCTCATCAATTTCAAGAAGATTTTTGCCAAAGATATTATGACGCCAAGACCCATTATGGTATCGGAAGATGAAAATACTTCGGTAAAAACCTTCTTCGAAAAAAATCAAAACCTACGTGTTTCACGAATACCCATTTATTCAGAGAACCCTGATAATATTACCGGATTGGTATTAAAAGATGATGTTTACAAAGAAATGGCGCTAGATCATGATGAAAGAACCTTAGCCGATATTAGAAGAGACATCATTATTGTAGAAAGAAAACTTCCCATCCCTACGTTATTTGAAAAGTTGGTAGCAAGTAAAAACCACATGGCATTGGTGGTTGATGAATATGGTACCGTTTCGGGGTTGGTAACCATGGAAGATGTTATTGAAACACTTCTTGGATTGGAAATTATGGATGAAAGCGATAATGTAGAAGACTTACAACTACAAGCCCGAAAAAGTTGGGAACAACGTGCCAAACGCCTTGGGATGATTAATGGTGAAGATGAAGACAAAACGAAATAAAGCAAAAGCTTAATAATGTCGTCATTGATTAAACCAACTGCTTCGTTATCCGATAATTATTGAAGCTACTAACAGCATTATTTTACAACTTTTTATCAACGCTATAGGTAGTTTCAAAATACCCAATGTTGCCTTGATTGGTAATGCCTTCTATTATAACAAGCATGTCACCTATATTGTCTGCATTATAAAACTCAACTTTTGCATGGCCTTCTTCATCTGTATCAACGTTTGGTGACCAATGTACTACCGAACGTAAATCGGGTATCTTCCAATCATTAATGTCATCTGTTTCATATTTTGGGGCGTAAAATTCACGCTTAGGGGTAAAGCCTTGAACCGAGAATCTATCAATTCCTTTATTATTGCTAACATAATTAAATCCTTTGCCTGCATAAGTATATATGCTTATAATGGATGTTTTTGGATCTCTTATTAGCCTATCTTCAAACAACCCTATACCATCAAGTCCTCCCTTAAGATTGTACGAAAGATTGGGTATAGGTCCTATAAGTCTAATTTCTTCTTCACCAAAAGGTTCTCGGAAAACTTCATTAATATAATAATTGGCGTTTTTAGGATGCTTTATCAATTCAAAACTTTTAATTTCTTCAATGGGCAAGCTTTGGATATAGGGATAGTCCAACAATGTTACGGGAACACCATCTATTACAATGAAAGTAAAGTTACTACCATATAATTTAGCTTGTAAAAACCCTCCAGCATCACTTACATCTACATCATCAGGAAAACTAGCTTGTAAAGCACTGAACAATCCTGAATTCCATTTTGGAGCTTCGCTTATTAATTCTTTATTTTCTATCACCAAATCTGGTGGTCCATGCAAATCCATCATTTTTTGTCTTTGCGGCGTTAGGTTATAGCCATCCAGTTTCACTTCATCTAGTGCGATGGTACCATCTGCCACCTTTAAATCTTCCTCGGCCTGTTTTCGGGCTATGCTCTGTTCCACATAAACATTGACACTATCTGCCGAATAAACCCTTTCTTCTTCATGGTAGTTTATAATCGGGCTTTCATGTTCATCCAATTCGATGGTAAACTCTTGTTTCTTCCCTTTTTCGTTTTTAGTCTGAAGCACCACATCAAATTCATCTTTATAGTAATCGTTTAAATACATATTAAAATATCCTGTGCTATCTACCTGTTGGGTTGCTACGTTTAATGGACCGTAAACAGCTGTAAGCTCTACGGGCTTTTTCAATTCTCTTTTGGAAAACCATATATCCTTAACCTTTCCAGAAATACTCAATCCTATTTCCGGCAGAAACTCAAAATCTGTGCTAAACTCCGTATTTTCATATTTATAATTGCTCCATCCTTGGGTCAATAACAGGGCATCCATATCGTGTTTTCTGCTCTGGTTGTTTGGGTTGAAATAATAGGAAGGTGTTTCTATGTTGCCTTTTAATTCCGAGTCCAACAGAAAATAGGATAGAATGTTGCTCCGCGCATCGTTCACGCTTCCCAATTGTTCTTTGTTGACCACCAATACCGAAAGATTGGTTTTAATGGCATTACTTTCCTTATCCTTTGTGGTCAAGTTCAAAACGGTTTTATCTCGCTGTCTGTAATGCTTTAAATGTGGGGTGGCGTTTATGTTGATGCGCTCCTCTTCCTTAAAATTAAAAAACAAACGTTCGGCAACAATTTGGTTTTGTTTGTTGGTGATGGTGAATTTTATGATGCCCTCGGGAAACATACTTTTTTCAATACCCGTATTGGCAACTCCTTTTTTGAATGGTAGATAGAAACTATCATATTCCACACCCCGTGCCTGTGCCTTTACGTGCAGCTCCTCTTGGTTCGGGTCTTTGGAGTTTAAGGTGATGATGATATACTCCTGTAGCTCCTTTACTTTTATCACTACGCCCGTTGGGTTTGCTTTGGGCAGTTCGTATTTGTATTCTATACCGTCCTTACCTTTTACACTGGCGTAGTAGGTTTTTTGGATGTCGGGTGTTAAATAGGTAGTCCCCATGCCCAAAGTGTTGCTTTGGAAGGGCATGATGATGTTGCTGTCCTGGTCCACAATGTATCCGTTGACTTCTTTTCCATTGTTGTTATAATCGAGCGCCTTAAACCCGATGGTGCTTGTGAGTCCATCTACCAACTTGCCGCCTTCGGGGAAAAACTGTAAATCCAAAAAATTTTTGTTTACCGCTACGGTTTTGCTGTACGAGCTTACATGTCCCAAATTGTTATTCCTTAGTTTTACGGAATCCAGTTTTAGTTCCATACGGGCTTTTATAACATCTTTTGGTAGGACGTATTGAAATGTATAGCCTTCATCTGCACCTTTTTTTATTTCTACCGAATCTGTTCTTTTATCGGTATGGATGTACATTTTTAACTTGCCCTTGTATTTTGGGTTCAGTAAGTTTGGGTAGGCCTTTGCCGAAAGTTCAAATTGGTTGGGTGCGGTTTCCGTAAGGGTAATGTTCCTGATGGCCTCTTCATTTTCCGAAACTTTTTTGGCTGCGTAGATATCGATATAGGTCTGTGATATGAATGCGCTATCAAAGTTTTTGTTCCATTGGGTATAGGCACGTACCATGTAGCGTCCCGGGGGCAACTCTTCATTTAGATCGAAAAAACTATCGGCCTTTCCATAGTCCAGTTTCAACAGTTTTTTGTCTATGATGCGCTTGTCGAAATCAATAAGTTCTACATGCAGGACACTGCTTATTTTGGTGGGTAAGTGTGCAAAATCAGTCACTATGGCCTTGAACCAAATGGTATTATCGGTGGTAAAAACGGTGCTGCTCAGTTGCAGATAGATTTTTTCGGCGTAGGCGGATTTTGAACCTATTTTGCCTAAGGAATTTTCTTGGGAATGGACCTGAGGGTTTGTTACTAAAACAAAAAAACTGAACAGGGCGATGTGAAAATGTGCTTTCAAATGGAGTATGTTTTTTGATGATGGTTCCATAAATTAACCTATTGTTACAACTTTTTATCAACGTTATAAGTAGTTTCAAAATAGCCAATGTTGCCTTGGTTGGTAATGCCTTCAATTATAACAAGCATGTCACCTATATTGTCTGCATTATAAAATTCAACTTTTGCCTCTCCATTTTCACCTGTATTGAAATTTGGTGACCAATGGACTACTGAACGTAAATCGGGTAAGCTCCAGTCTTTTTCAGTGTTATCATCATATTTTGGCGCATAAAATTCACGCTTAGCTGTAAAACCAGAAACTGTTCCTTTATAAATGCCTTTTGTCCTTTGTACACCATAATATCCTTTTCCAGCATAGGTATAGATGTTTATAATAGATACCCTTCCTGCAATATTAATTTCAGGAAGGGTATCTTCTTCAAATTCCAAATCAGAAAATTCTGAAAACACGCCTTCGGAGTAACCTGATCGTTTTGGATGCTTTATTATTTCAAAACTTTTAATTTCTTCTGTAGGCAAATTTTGCAAATATGGATACTCAAAACGTTTTACTGGGATGCCATCAATAAGGATAATTGTGCGGTCTGTACCATAAACTTTAGCTCTCAAGTAATCTGTACCCGTAATTTCAATGTCCCTGGGGTAATTGAATAATAATAAACTATATAGTCCATAATGCCATTTTTTTACCTTAGTTAAAAGTTCTTTACCTTCAATAACCAGATCTGGTGGCCCATATAATTCCATCATCTTTTCCCTAGCTGGTGTCATGTTATACCCATCTAATTTCACTTCATCTAAAGCAATGGTGCCATTGGCTGTTTTAAAGTCTTCCAATGCTTGCTTTCGGGCAATGCTCTCTTCCACAAAAACATTGACACTATCTGCCAATTGTACCTGCTCTTCCGTTAAAAATTCCACTTTCGGCCCAATAGGCGTATCCAAATCTATAGTATAATCCTTTTTATTTCCCTTTTCGGTTTTGGTCTGAATCGTAACTTTAAAATCATCTTTATAATAATCCTCCAATTGAAAATGGAAAACCCCTGTACTGTCCACTTGTTGGGTGGCTACGTTTAAAGGTCCGTAAACCATAGTGAGGTCTACGGGGTCTCTTAACGGTTTGTTGACACCGAAAAGATTCCTTACGCTTCCTTTAACAGATAAACTTGTTTCTGGCAGAAACTCAAAATCGGTGCTAAACTCCGTGTTTTCATATTTATAATTGCTCCAACCTTGGGTCAATAACAGGGCATCCATATCGTGCTTTCTGCTCTGGTTGTTTGGGTTGAAATAATAGGAAGGTGTTTCTATGTTGCCTTTTAATTCCGAGTTCAACAGAAAATAGGATAGAATGTTGCTACGCGCATCGTTCACGCTTCCCAATTGTTCCTTGTTGACCACCAATACCGAAAGGTTGGTTTTAATGACGCTATTGTCTTTATCCTTCGTGGTCAAGTTCAAAACGGTTTTATCCCGTTGTCTGTAATGCTTTAAATGTGGGGTGGCTGTTATGCTGATGCGTTCGTCTTCTTTATAATTAAAAAACAAACGTTCGGCAACAATTTGGTGTTGTTTGTTGGTGATGGTGAATTTTATGATGCCCTCGGGAAACATACTTTTTTCAATACCCGTATTGGCAACTCCTTTTTTGAATGGTAGATAGAAACTATCATATTCCACACCCCGTGCCTGTGCCTTTACGTGCAGTTCCTCTTGGTTCGGGTCTTTGGAGTTTAAGGTGATGATGATATATTCCTGTAGTTCCTTAACCTTTATCACTACGCCCGTTGGGTTTGCTTTGGGCAGTTCGTATTTGTATTCAACATCGTCCATACCTTTTACGCTAGCGTAGTAGGTTTTTTGGTTGTCGGGGGTTAAATAGGTCGTGCCCATGCCCAAAGTGTTGCTTTGGAAGGGCATGATGATGTTGCTGTCTTGGTCTACAATATAGCCATTGACTTCCTTCCCCTTGTTGTTATAGTCGAGTGCCTTAAACCCGATGGTACTTGTGAGTCCATCTACCAACTTGCCGCCTTCGGGGAAAAACTGTAAATCCAGGTACTCCTTGTTTACCGCTACGGTTTTGCTGTACGAGCTTACATGTCCCAAATTGTTGTTCCTTAGTTTAACCGAGTCCAGTTTTAGTTCCATGCGGGCTTTTATCACATCTTTTGGTAGGACGTATTGAAATGTATAGCCTTCATCTGCACCTTTTTTTATTTCTACCGAATCTGTTCTTTTATCGGTATGGATGTACATTTTTAACTTGCCCTTGTATTTTGGGTTCAGTAAGTTTGGGTAGGCCTTTGCCGAAAGTTCAAATTGGTTGGGTGCGGTTTCCGTAAGGGTGATGTTCCTGATGGCCTCTTCGCTTTCCGAAACTTTTTTGGCTGCGTAGATATCGATATAGGTCTGTGATACGAATGCACTATCAAAGTTTTTGTTCCATTGGGTATAGGCACGCACCATGTAGCGCCCCGGTGGCAACTCTTCATTTAGATCGAAAAAACTATCGGCCCTTCCATAGTCCAGTTTCAACAGTTTTTTGTCTATGATGCGCTTATCAAAATCAATAAGTTCCACATGTAGGACACTGCTTATTTTGGTGGGTAAGTGTGCAAAATCCGTCACGATGGCCTTGAACCAAATGGTGTTATCGGTGGTAAAAACGGTGCTGCTCAGTTGCAGATAGATTTTTTCGGCATATGCGGATTTTGAACCTATTTTACCTAAGGAATTTTCTTGGGAATGAATCTGAGGGTTTGTTACTAAAACAAAAAAACTGAACAGGGCGATGTGAAAATGTGCTTTCAAATGGAGTATGTTTTTTGATGATGGTTTCATAAATTAACCTATTGTTACAACTTTTTATCAACGCTATAGGTAGTTTCAAAATACCCAATGTTGCCTTGGTTGGTAATGCCTTCAATTATAACAAGCATATCGCCTATATTGTCTGCATTATAAAACTCAACTTTTGCCTCTCCATTTTCATCTGTATTGAAATTTGGTGACCAATGGACTACTGAACGTAAATCGGGCAAGTTCCAATCATTTTCAGTGTTATCATCATATTTTGGCGCATAAAATTCACGTTTAGGTGAAAAACCAGAAACATTGCCTTTAAATATGCCTTTTGCCCTTTGTATACCATAATATCCTTTTCCTGCATAGGTATAAATGCTTATAATTGATACCCTTCCTGCAATATTAATTTCAGGAAGCATATCTTCTTCTAATTCCAAATCAGAAAATTCCGAAAGCGCATCTTCGGAGTATCCTGATCGTTTAGGATGCTTTATTATCTCAAAACTTTTAATTTCTTCGGTAGGTAAACTTTGTAAATATGGATAATCAAAACGTTTTACTGGAATGCCATCAATAAGGATAATTGTACGGTCTGTACCATATACTTTAGCTTTTAAATATTGAAAAGGAGGTGACGGTGAATCGATTTCTATTATATCAATATCATTAGGATAACTGAATAGCAATAAACTATACAATCCATAATGCCATTTTTTTGTTTTAGTCATCAACTCTTCATTTTCTATAACTAAATCCGGTGGGCCATATAACTCCATCATCTTTTCCCTAGCTGGTGTCATGTTATACCCATCTAATTTCACTTCATCTAAAGCAATGGTGCCATTGGCTGTTTTAAAGTCTTCCAATGCTTGCTTTCGGGCAATGCTCTCTTCCACAAAAACATTGACACTATCTGCCAATTGTACCTGTTCTTCTCTTAAAAATTCCACTTTTGGACCTATAGGCGTATCCAAATTTATAGTATAATCCTTTTTATTTCCTTTTTCGTTTTTGGTCTGGATCGTAACTTTAAAATCATCTTTATAATAATCCTCCAATAGAAAATGGAAAACCCCCGTACTGTCCACCTGTTGGGTTGCTACGTTTAAAGGGCCGTAAACCATAGTGAGGTCTACGGGGTCTCTTAACGGTTTGTTGACACCGAACAAGTTCCTTACCCTTCCTGTAACGGATAAACTTGTTTCTGGCAGAAACTCAAAGTCGGTACTAAACTCCGTGTTTTCATATTTATAATTGCTCCAACCTTGGGTCAATAACAGGGCATCCATATCGTGTTTTCTGCTCTGGTTGTTCGGGTTGAAATAATGGGAAGGGGTTTCTATGGTACCTTTTAATTCCGAGTTCAACAGAAAATAGGATAGAATGTTGCTTCGTGCATCGTTCATGCTTCCCAATTGTTCCTTGTTGACCACCAATACCGAAAGATTGGTTTTAATGGCATTACTGTCTTTATCTTTAGTTCTCAGGTTCAAAACGGTCTTATCCCGTTGTCTGTAATGTTTTAAATGTGGGGTGGCGTTTATGTTGATGCGCTCCTCTTCTTTATAGTTGAAAAACAAGCGTTCGGCAACAATTTGGTTTTGTTTGTTGGTGATGGTGAATTTTATGATGCCTTCGGGAAACATGCTTTTTTCTATACCCGTATTGGCAACTCCTTTTTTGAATGGCAGATAGAAACTATCGTACTCCACGCCCCGTGCCTGTGCATTTACGTGCAGTTCCTCTTGGTTCGGGTCTTTGGAGTTTAAGGTGATGATGATATACTCCTGTAGCTCCTTTACCTTTATAACCACGCCCGTTGGGTTGGGTTTGGGCAGTTCGTATTTGTATTCTATATCGTCCTTACCTTTTACGCTGGCGTAGTAGGTTTTTTGGATGTCGGGTGTTAAATAGGTCGTACCCATGCCCAAAGTGTTGCTTTGGAAGGGCATGATGATGTTGCTATCCTGGTCTACAATATAACCGTTGACTTCCTTTCCTTTATTGTTATAATCGAGTGCCTTAAAACCGATGGTACTTGTGAGTCCATCTACCAACTTGCCGCCTTCGGGGAAAAACTGTAAATCCAGGTACTCCTTGTTTACCGCCACCGTTTTACTGTATGAACTTACATGTCCCAAATTGTTGTTCCTTAGTTTTACAGAGTCCAGTTTTAGTTCCATACGGGCTTTTATCACATCTTTTGGCAGTACATATTGAAATGTATAGCCTTCATCGGCACCTTTTTTTATTTCTACCGAATCTGTTTTTTTATCGGTATGGATGTACATTTTTAACTTGCCCTTGTATTTTGGGTTCAGTAAGTTTGGGTAGGCCTTTGCCGAAAGTTCAAATTGGTTGGGTGCGGTTTCCGTAAGGGTGATGTTCCTGATGGCCTCTTCGCTTTCCGTAACTTTTTTGGCTGTGTAGATATCGATATAGGTCTGGGATATGAATTGGTTGTCGAAATTTTTGTTCCATTGGGTATAGGCTCGTACCATATAGCGTCCCGGGGGCAACTCTTCATTCAAATCGAAAAAACTATCGGCCTTTCCATACTCCAGTTTCAACAGTTTTTTGTCTATGATGCGCTTGTCGAAATCAATGAGTTCCACATGTAGGACACTGCTTATTTTGGTCGGTAAGTGTGCAAAATCAGTCACTATGGCCTTGAACCAAATGGTGTTGTCGGTGGTAAAAACGGTGCTGCTCAGTTGCAGATAGATTTTTTCGGCATATGCGTTTTTGGAATCTATAACCAATGTCTTTTCTTGAGATTGAACTTGATAATTTAAAAAAAGAAGGGAGAAACTGAAAAGGAGGACACGGTAATGGTTTTTCATAAAAAATTTAGTTTGGTTTAAAACCCTTCACAATTATCATACCAATATAAAACAAATTCTTACAAATTTTTATTTTGATTGGTTTTTGTACATTAGCGTTAAAATTTAATCTTATGGAAACCTGCATCATCAAATCGCCTTTAGGTTTTACCAAAATTGTTGGTGATGAAGATGGCATTGCTTCGGTGATTGTGCTTAATTCCGAAGAAAAAATAACTGATATCATTCCTGTTGAATTGGAAGATTGCGTATTTCAACTTAACGAATATTTTGAAGGATCTCGCACACCATTCAGCCTTAAATTAAATCCACAAGGCACCGATTTTCAAAAGCAAGTGTGGAAGCAGCTGGAGCAAATTCCTTATGGAAAAACCATTTCCTATTTAGAACTTTCTAAACAATTGGGCGATGTAAAAGCCATTCGAGCCGTTGCTAGTGCCAATGGTAAAAATCCGTTGTGGATTATTGTTCCGTGCCATCGTGTTATTGGTACCGATGGCAGTTTAACAGGTTACGCCGGGGGCTTACACCGCAAGCAATGGTTATTGGAACATGAAAGCCCTTTTAAACAGCAATCTTTATTTTAGGAGCTTTTTAGAAATACATAAAATATTTCCTATATTTAATTCAACGAAACCCAATCAAATAAAACATATGAAATTCTTAAAAAAACTCCTTAAATGGATTCTTATTACAGTAGGAGTCATTATAATTCTGCTTTATGTTTTCGATTATAGTTATATTTTAAAAGGTGTTAGGGTAGTTTATTTTACGGGGCACGATACGGCTTTTATAGATGATTACCCCTATTTTGAAAATGATACCATAAAAAAAGGAACCAATACCAACCCTTGGCCCCACCACAAAGCATATAACAGCGTTAAGGAGACCAAAAAACTTGCTGAAGTGCATAAAGATTGGGGTACCATTGCTTACCTTATTATAAAAAACGATAGTATTTGGTTTGAAAATTATTATAACGGATTTAGCGATGAATCTAAAACCAACTCGTTTTCCATGGCAAAAAGCATCACAACATCCTTACTAGGTAAAGCCATTATGGAAGGCTATATTAAAAGCTTAGACCAGCCTTTAAGCGATTTTTACCCAGAATATAAAGATGCCAAAACAACGGTGGGTGATTTAGCATCCATGGCTTCTGGTTTAGATTGGGTTGAAGATTATACAGGACCGTTTTCCATTACTGCTCGAGCTAACTACGACGATGATTTGGCCGAAACCATGTTAAACCAAAAAATAGTGGAAACACCCGGTAAAAAATTCAAATATTTAAGTGGCGACACCCAACTATTGGGAATGGTTATTCAAAAAGCGACAGGGAAATCATTAGCCAGTTACCTTTCTGAAAGTTTTTGGGAACCTATGGGCGCTACCGAGGATGCACTTTGGCAATTGGATGATGGTGAACACCGTTTAGCAAAAGCATTTTGCTGTATTTCCAGTAACGCTAGGGATTTTGCACGCTTTGGAAAACTCTATAAAGACCACGGCAAATGGAACGGTAAACAGCTATTGGATTCGGCGTTTGTTGCAAAATCCATCACACCACGTTTTAAGGAAAGTCCGCAATACGGCTACGGTTGGTGGCTAAAAGATATTGGCGATAAACATTTTTTTATGATGCGTGGGCACCTTGGGCAATACGTTATTGTAGAACCTAACGATAATGTGATTATTGTGCGTTTAGGACATAGAAAATCGCCCGATGAGGGTGTGGGACAGTTTACCCAAGACATTTCAGTTTATATTGAAGAAGCTTATAAAATGCTTGAAAAATGATTTCGAAGCTCCATTTAGAAAACATCTTATTTCTAGATATTGAAACCGTACCAGAAGTTCAATATTTTTCTGAATTGGATGAAACCAAACAAGCGTTGTGGGAACACAAATCGAAATACCAAAGAAAAGAAGATGAAACGGCCGAAGATTTTTACGAACGTGCAGGCATTTGGGCTGAATTTGGAAAAATAGTATGTATTTCGGTGGGCTATTTTACCTTCCGTGGCGATATAAGAAACTTTAGAGTGACCTCATTTTACGGCGATGAAATTAAAATTTTAAAGGATTTTAAAAACTTGCTTATTTCGCATTTTAGTGAAACAAAACATTTACTTTGTGCGCACAATGGTAAGGAATTTGATTTTCCGTACATTGCCCGACGCATGATAATCAACAATATAGAATTGCCATATAAACTCAATCTTTTTGGAAAAAAACCTTGGGAAATTCCGCATTTAGACACTTTGGAATTGTGGAAATTTGGCGATTATAAATCTTATACATCCTTAAAATTATTAACCAACGTGTTAGGTATTCCATCGCCAAAGGATGATATTGACGGTAGTGAAGTTTATAGGGTGTACTATGAAGAAAATGAAATTGACCGCATTATTATCTATTGCGAAAAAGACACCATTGCCGTAGCTCAAATATTTTTGCGCTTACGTGGTGATAATCTATTGACCGAAGATGAAATTATACATATATAAATAGACCTCACAGGTTTTCAAAACCTGTGAGGTCTTCAAAATAAAAAAAGCAACCATACTATTTAATTTACAAATGCCTCAAAATACCATTTTATCCATCAACAACCTTTCAATTTCCTTCGGAGAGAACGAAGTAATCCATAACATTTCCTATCATTTAAACCAAAATGAAATATTAGGAATTGTAGGCGAATCGGGCTCTGGGAAATCGGTGTCTTCCTTGGCTATTTTAGGGTTGCTTCCAAAGAAAATTTCAAAAATAAATTCGGGAAGTATTTTATATAAGGATGAAGATTTAACCTCAATTTCATCAAAAGCATTCCAAAATATAAGAGGCAAAAAAATAGCGATGATTTTTCAAGAACCCATGAGTTCTTTGAATCCATCGATGACTTGCGGAAAACAGGTTCGGGAAATTTTATTACAACACACCAAATTATCTAAACAAGAAGCAAAAACAGAAACCCTTTCACTTTTTGAAAAAGTAAAGCTTCCAGATGTTAAGCGTGTTTACGATGCCTACCCACATGAAATTTCGGGCGGACAAAAGCAGCGGGTTATGATTGCCATGGCCATAAGCTGCAAACCCGATATTTTAATTGCCGATGAACCTACAACAGCTTTGGATGTTACCGTTCAAAAAAACATCATTCAATTGCTAAAAGAACTGCAGATTGAAACTCAAATGAGCATTATTTTTATTACGCACGATTTGTCTTTAATATCTGAAATAGCAAACCGCGTATTGGTAATGTATAAAGGCGATATTGTAGAACAAGGCGCTGTTTCAACCATATTTAAAACACCTCAACATAATTACACCAAGGCACTTATTAATTCGCGACCATCATTAAAAACACGTTTAAAAGTATTGCCAAGTATTAAAGATTATCTGGAAAACACTACCAAACATGAGATTATTACGCAAGAAGAACGTCAATTAAATCATGAAAAACTATACAGCAAACCGCCTTTACTAGAAGTTATAAATGTTGAAAAAGAATATATTTCAAAATCGGGTTGGTTTACAAAACCGCAATCGTTTAAAGCCGTAAACGATGTGAGTTTTAAATTGTATGAAGGCGAAACCTTGGGTTTGGTAGGCGAATCGGGTTGCGGTAAATCGACCTTAGGAAATGCCATCCTTCAGTTGGATAAAGCCACCGCAGGACAAATTTTGTACCATGGTGTTGATATCACAAAGCTTTCAAAAGCAGAAATTAAAAAACTTAGGAAAGACATTCAAATAATTTTTCAAGATCCCTATTCTTCATTAAACCCAAGAATTCCTGTGGGTGAAGCTATTATGGAGCCTATGATAGTCCATAAGCTTTATAATAATGATGCGGAACGCAAAGAAAAAACCATTGAAATTTTAAATAGAGTCGGTTTAACTGAAGACTACTTTAATCGCTATCCACATGAGTTTTCGGGCGGACAAAGGCAACGTATTGGTATTGCCAGAACTATTGCCTTGCAACCTAAATTAATAGTGTGTGATGAATCCGTTTCTGCGTTGGATATTTCGGTGCAGGCACAAGTTTTAAACTTGCTAAACGAACTAAAAGAAACGTTTGGGTTTACCTATATTTTTATATCGCACGATTTGGCGGTTGTAAAATATATGAGCGATCAATTATTGGTAATGAATAAAGGTAAAATAGAAGAATTGGACGATGCTGATATTATTTACGCATCGCCCAAAACAGATTATACAAAAAAACTTATCAACGCTATTCCGAAAGGATTATAGCATAAAAATTTTCTTAGTTAAATACAATAAACTTCTTAAAAATTGTAAATTCTCACGAACAGTTTCTTTGAATTTACTTTCACTTAATGTAGGTTGTTCAGGTAGATTTGTTGCAAAATTCATAGGCTTCAAGTTTATGGTAGATTTGGGTACTTTTTTATTTTGCTTGGTTTTTTTGGTTACTGCTAATATCAAATAAATTTTCTATAAATCTGTTTAAAAACATAAAAAATCGATTAAGTGTTTAAACTTTTAACATTTAATCGATTTTAAACGGATTTTCTATCTTATAAGATATTTAAAACGGTCTATCTTTTAACCAAAAAATTAAATAACCATTTCTGGAATATCGCCTTCAATTATTAAGGTACCTTCGGTAGCTTTTTTTATTTCCTCTACCGAAATCCCCGGAGCGCGTTCTAATAGTTTAAAACCTTTATTGGTAACTTCTATAACGGCTAAATTGGTGACAATTTTTTTTACACAACCAACACCCGTTAATGGCAGTGTACATTTTTTAAGCAATTTAGACTCACCTGCTTTGTTGGTGTGCATCATGGCAACAATGATATTTTCGGCACTGGCCACTAAATCCATAGCACCCCCCATGCCTTTAACCATTTTTCCTGGTATTTTCCAATTGGCTATATCGCCGTTTTCAGCTACTTCCATGGCGCCCAAAATAGTTAGGTCTACATGCTTACCACGAATCATTGAAAAGCTTAAAGCGGAGTCGAAAAAGCTCGCTCCGGGCAATGTTGTAATGGTTTGTTTGCCTGCATTGATAACATCGGCATCCTCTTCTCCTTCAAAAGGAAAGGGTCCCATGCCTAAAACACCATTTTCACTTTGAAATTCTACTTCAATATCATTACGAACATAGTTTGCAACCAAGGTTGGAATACCTATACCAAGGTTTACGTAGTAACCATTTTTCACTTCTTTAGCGATTCGTTTTGCTATTCCTGTTTTGTCTAACATGTTCTAATTTTTTTAATGTGATGATTTGAAAATTAGCTAATTATATCTTTTTACTAGATGAGATTATTTTAGAAACTATTAGAATGACAGATTTTAAATCTTTTAATAATTTTTCATCAGGGTTTGGATAATGTTCAGAAGATTGACAAAGTTTCAGCCAATACTCTAATTCATCTGCTTCTTTTGCTGCAATTTTAAATTTATGAATAAAGTCTCTTTTACTTTCAGCATTCTGAGCTTCTCGAATATTAGCTCCAATAGATGTTCCACTTCTAAATATTTGAGAGGCCATTTCAAACCTATTTCCTGCTCTAATTTTTTCGGAAAATGAAACTACATCCAATGCAAGTTCAAATGTTAATCTAACTATTAAATTATCCGAATCATTTCTCATTTTCAAATCGCATGATTATCGAATTGACTAATTTCTAGCTCTAACCGTGCGTTGCTCAATACGTTTTTCATAATTTTTACCTTGAAAAATACGCTGAACAAAAATTCCTGGAATATGAATTTGATTGGGATCTAAAGTTCCTAGAGGGACAAGTTCTTCTACCTCGGCAACTGTTATTTTAGCTGCACCACACATCACTGGATTAAAATTTCTAGCGGTTCCTTTAAAAACTAAATTGCCCACTGCATCACCTTTCCAAGCTTTTACAAATGCAAAATCCGCTTTAAAAGCATGTTCCAAGACATACATTTTCCCGTCAAATTCACGGGTTTCCTTTCCTTCAGCCACTTCCGTTCCATAACCTGCAGGCGTGTAAATAGCTGGAAAACCTGCTTGAGCTGCTCTGCAACGTTCCGCTAAAGTGCCTTGCGGAATTAGCTCAACATCCAATTCGCCAGAAAGCATTTGGCGTTCAAATTCATCATTTTCACCTACATAAGAAGATATCATTTTTTTTATTTGGTGCTTTTGAAGCAGCAAACCCAAACCAAAATCATCTACACCTGCATTATTTGAAATACAGGTTAAACCTTTAACTCCTAATTTAACTAACTGCGCAATGGCATTTTCTGGAATACCACTAAGTCCAAAACCACCTACCATACAGGTTATATTATCGGTAACGCCTTTAAGTGCATCTTCAACGTTGGCTACTTTTTTATTAATCATGCTTATTTCGTTTATTGCTTTTTAAAAATACAAAATAAAAAAGCCATTCTAAAAGGAATGGCTTTTCAATTTTATGTTAAAAATTACAAAACTTATTTTAAAAATTTAAATCATCTGGAGTGTTAGAATCATTACCATCAACATAGTTACCATTACTTTTAGAGCAATCTACATTAATAGAAAGGTTTCTGGGCACTTCAAAATTACTGGTTGATACATCTAGGGTTTTATCTGCATAACAACTTTTCATGAACAATCCCCAAATTGGTAGAGCCATAGAAGCTCCTTGTCCATAAGTTATGGATCTAAAATGTGCAGCCCTATCTTCACCTCCAACCCATACACCTGTTACAAGATTTGGTACCATACCCATAAACCATCCATCACTTTGGTTTTGGGTAGTTCCTGTTTTTCCGGCAACCGGGTTTGTAAATGCATAAGGAAATCCTGTAATAATTTCTTTATAAACACCATAAGGTTCGCCAGTTCTTCTCAATCTAGCACCAGAACCAGATTCTACAACTCCTTGAAGTAATTTTACGGTAACATAGGCTTCTTCTTCACCTAAAACATCGCGTGTTTCTGGTTTAAACTGATATAAAATAGTACCATTTTTATCCTCAATAGTAGTTACCATTACGGGTTTTGTATAAACTCCCTTGTTGGCAAAGGCTGCATAAGCACCTACCATTTCGTAAACGCTTAAATCGGCTGTTCCCAATGCGATGGATGGTACCGCAGGAATATCAGATTCAACACCTAGTTTTTTAACCAAATCTATCACAGGTTTAGGCCCTACTTTATCCATTAAACGTGCTGTAATTGTATTTACAGAATTTGCTAACGCATCTTTTAGCGTTCTAGAACCTCCATAACCACCATCAGAATTCTTAGGGCACCAGTCTTGTAGGTTTCCGTATTTGTTTGCCTCTATACAAAAAGGGGTGTCTGGAAATACATCGCAAGGTGAATAGTGTAATTGATCTATGGCCGTAGCATAAACAAATGGCTTGAAGGTAGAACCAACTTGTCGTTTCCCTTGCTTTACCATGTCGTATTGAAAATGCCTGTAATTAATACCGCCAACCCATGCTTTAACATAACCTGTTTGCGGCTCCATGGCCATCATACCTGTACGTAAAAATGTTTTATAATAACGTATAGAATCAATAGGCTTCATAACCGTATCAAACTCTGTCGCTTTTCCTTTTTCCCATGCAAAAACAGACATTTCGGTTGGTTTGTAAAAAGAGGCTTCAATTTCTTTATCAGACTTTCCTAAATCATATTTCATTTTTCTCCAACGTTCTGATTGCTTCATAGCGCCTTTTAACAATTTGTCGATTTCTTCTTTTGATAAATCTATAAAAGGAGCTGTTTTATTTTTTTCAGGTGTATTCTGTTTGAAGAAAGCCGCTTGCAACCTAGACATATGATCTTGCACAGCGTTTTCAGCATATAACTGCATTCTATAATCGATAGTAGTATGAATTTTTAAACCATCATTATATAAATTCCATTTTGTACCATCTGGTTTCGGATTGTTTTTTATCCAATCCTTCATAAACCCATCTAAATAGGTTCTAAAATAGGTAGCAAGACCATCACGATGTGATTCTGGATTGTAGTTTAAATCCAGTGGTGTTTTTTGAAGAGAGTCTTTAACTTTCTCATCAATATAATTGTACTTATACATTTGCGCCAATACCACATTTCTTCGTTGAAGTGTAAGTTCAGGACGCTTTCTAGGATTGAATAAAGATGAGTTTTTAAACATCCCAACAAGCATTGCCGATTCTTTTAAATCCAAATCTTGGGGTTCTTTCCCAAAATAGATTTTAGCGGCACTTCTAATACCATCGGCATTGTTTAAAAAGTCGTATATATTAAAATACTGGGCAATAATTTCTTCTTTGGTATATTGGCGCTCTAAACGGGTAGCTATAATCCACTCTTTAATTTTTTGGGTCATCCTCCCCAATTTGTTTTTAGAACCTTCCCCATGAAACAACTGTTTTGCTAATTGTTGAGAAATGGTACTGGCGCCACCGCCTCTGCCCAATTTAACAATAGCTCTTAATGTACCAACGGCATCGATACCAGAATGGTCGTGAAAACGTGCATCTTCAGTTGCCAGTAAAGCTTCTACTAAATGCTTTGGTAATCCATCATATTCAACTGGCGTTCTATTATCATTTAAATAAAACTTACCTATTGTTTTTCCATCAGAAGAAATAATTTCAGCGGCTAAATTTGTTTCGGGGTTTTCTAAAACCGTGTGGTCTGGCATCTCACCAAAAAGCCCCCAAGAGGCAAATAAAAATATAAGTATTGCAAACAGAATACCTCCTAAAAACAGCATCCAAAACCAACGAATGTATTTTGAAAAGTCTTGAGTTTCTGGTGTTTGATTTTTTGCTGCCATAGTTTAAGTGGCTTAAGATTTTTAATTTATAAAATTATTTTTTGCTAGGTCTTTCAATTCTAAAACCAACATCGGTAATACCTTCAAGCTCAACAACGCCATTAACTTTGCCATTTTCGCGCATAGCATGTTGAATTTTAACCACATAGTTTCCTTTTTCTTTAAAAACAACCTGTTCTTTATACCAAAGTTTGTTTTCTTTTATACCAGTTAAACCTGTGCCTAAAAGTTTGCCTGTTGGATCTGCCATTTTGTATTCTAAAGTATCTTTTAGAGTTTTCCCATGTGGAAAAGTCATTTCAACAATTAGGAAGATGTTATTGTATTTATAGGCATTGGTGTTTCTTAAATTAACAAACAAATTGTAGGCGTTTGTTGAATCTGGAGCTTTGATATTGAAGGTTGCCACAGAATCTTTATGCCATTTGTTTGGTACCGTTTCATACACATCGAAAACACGATTTGGGTCACAAGATGTAAACACAAAAGAAACTAATAAAAAAAATAAAGGTGCACTATTTCTCAACATTTTTAGTGTTTTGAGGTTTATTTCTATTCTTTTTGTTTCTGTTATTATTTTTTTTAGCACCTTGACTTTGGTTCGTTTTGTTTTCAGGAGCAGTATTTTTATTACCTTGATTTTGTTTTCGTCTATTGTTTTTACGTTTTTTACTCGGTTTTGGACTATCAAATCGTGTTAAACTATCTTGACCTACAACGTTCCCAAAATCGGTTTTAGTATCTTCCGAAACTTCTGAAGCGTATTCTTCTAAACTGGCAACCTTTTGGTTTTTCTTGTTTAAGCTAATAATTTCATTAGCTTGATCGGTGGTTATTCTATGCCAATTTGCCCACTCCCCTTCGTAAGCATACCACATATGTCCTTTAAAAATATCGGTTTTTTGGCATACGGCTGTTCCTTTTTCGGTTTGAAGTTTTATTTCTGTTTTTGGAAAACTTTTTAAAGCATCTAGGTAACTATCCAATTCGTAGTTCAAACAACATTTTAGTTTACCACATTGCCCTGCAAGTTTTAATGGGTTTAGCGATAATTGCTGGTAACGTGCTGCCGATGTGCTTACCGAACGAAAATCGGTTAACCAGGTAGAACAACATAATTCGCGACCACAAGAACCAATACCGCCAAGTCTTGAAGCTTCTTGACGAAAACCAACTTGTTTCATCTCAATTCGGGTTCTAAACTCGCGTGCAAATACTTTGATAAGCTCTCTAAAATCTACGCGTTCTTCAGCGGTGTAATAAAAAGTGGCTTTACTGGCATCGCCTTGAAATTCGATATCGGAAATTTTCATTTGCAACTTTAAATCAATCGCAAATTGACGTGCACGCACCTTCATAGGTTCTTCTTTTTCACGTGCATCTTTCCAAATATCAATGTCTTTTTGACTTGCTTTTCGGTAAATTTTTAGAATTTCTTCAGGGGTTTCTGAAATATTTTTGCGCTTCATTTGAACACGCACCAATTCCCCCGTAAGGGTAACCATACCAATATCATGACCAGACTGGGCTTGTGTAGCTACCACATCACCAATACTTAATGTTAAATTTTCGGTATTGTGATAGTATTCTTTTCTACCATTTTTAAAACGGACTTCAACCCAATTAAACGGTTTTTCTCCGTTAGGAAGCGACATGTTGGCAAGCCAATCGAACACGGTTAGTTTGTTACAACTGTCCGTTCCACATGTGCCATTATTTTTACATCCTTTTGGTTGACCGTCTTTTCCAGTTGAACAACTGTTACAAGCCATAAGTTTTTATATATTGATTCCGACTAAAACCAGAGCTTTACCGGAAGAAGGTTCATAATTCTTTTAAAAACGTAAAGATAAGATTATTCTAAAGACTTAAAGCAAAGAATTTTTAAGATCGTATTTCAAATAAAAAAACTACTTGTTTTGCTTCTGAAAATGATCAAAAATGTTTCTTAAATCCTTTTTATGCGGCAAATGGTCTGCACGTCCTTTCTTAAAGATATCGTTGCTATTGCCTTGTCCTTTACGCAGTTCCTTCTGTTCTTCATAAGGCAAACGGTTTATCTCCATACAGGTTGTAGAGCAACAGTTTTCCATTTCTTCCTTGCATTTTGGACATTGAATAAATAGCAAATGGCATGCTTCATTGGCGCAATTGGTATGCACATCAAAAGGTTCGCCACATTGGTGGCAATTGGCTATCACATCGTCGCTTATTTTTTCCGCGCGCCTGTCATCAAACACAAAGTTTTTTCCTAAGAATTTATTCTCTAATTTTTGTTCGTTTACTTGTCTGGTATATTCAATAATGCCGCCTTCCAATTGGTACACGTTTTTAAAACCTTTGTGCTTAAAGTAGGCACTGGCTTTTTCGCAACGAATACCACCGGTGCAATACATTACCAAATTTTTATCTTCTTTATGGTCTTTTAAGTCGGCTTCAATAATATCTAAAGAATCCCTAAACGTATCCACATCGGGGGTTATAGCATTTTTAAAATGGCCAATTTCACTTTCGTAATGGTTTCGCATATCAACCAAAACGGTATTTTCATCTTCAATAAAATCATTAAATTGTTCTGCTGCCAAGTGAATGCCTTTGTTAGTTACATCAAAGGTATCATCATCCAAACCATCGGCAACAATTTTATTGCGTACTTTTACTTTTAGCTTTAAGAACGACTTGTTGTCTTGCTCAATAGCGATATTCAATCGGATTCCTTTTAGAAAATCGATACTGTCTAAGTGTTCTTTAAATTCATTAAATCGGTCGGCAGGTAAAGAGAGTTGCCCGTTAATACCTTCGTGAGCTACATAAATTCTACCCAATACCTCTAAGGCATCCCAGGTTAAAAATAAATGATCTCTAAAAATTTGTGGATTTTCAATTTTAGCGTACTGATAAAAAGAAAGCGTCAAACGTTTTTTTCCTGCTTGGTCTATTAATTCGGCTCTTTCTTTTGCGCTTAATTTATTGTACAGTTGCATGCTATACTAATGTTTTAAGGTTAAAGATTGTTTTAAGGCACAAAGTTACAATTTTTAAAAAAACTAGCACAATAATCACAAAAAAAGCACCCATTTATAAAACAGGTGCTTCCTAAGAATAGTTTGAGTTAGTCTGCGTTTAAAGCATTCTTAATATTTGTTTCATAGCAATATCTTCCCAACTATTTATTAGTAGATGCAAAATGTTCATAAAGGTTGCGTTATAAAATTGTAAGATGACGAAACTTATAGTATTTTAGCATCCATTACTTCAGAAAATAAAAATAAAAATGAGCAGCGAAAAAGAAGCTAAATTAAAAGCACTAAAACTTACATTAGATAAATTAGACAAAGCCTACGGAAAAGGTACCGTAATGAAAATGAGCGACCAAGCGGTTGTAGATGTTGATGCTATTTCATCGGGGTCTCTTGGTTTGGATATTGCCTTAGGCGTTGGCGGTTACCCACGCGGACGTGTAATCGAAATTTACGGACCGGAATCTTCGGGAAAAACAACCCTTACTTTACATGCTATTGCCGAAGCACAAAAAGCTGGTGGAATTGCCGCTTTTATTGATGCTGAACATGCTTTTGATAGATTTTATGCTGAAAAATTAGGTGTAGATTTAGAAAACTTAATTATCTCGCAACCGGATAACGGTGAACAGGCTTTAGAAATTGCCGATAATTTAATTCGTTCAGGCGCTATTGATATTGTAGTAATAGATTCTGTAGCTGCCTTAACGCCAAAAAGCGAAATTGAAGGCGAAATGGGCGATTCTAAAATGGGGTTACACGCACGTTTAATGTCGCAAGCCCTTAGAAAGCTTACCGCTTCCATAAGCAAAACAAACTGTACCGTAATATTTATTAACCAATTACGTGAAAAAATTGGAGTTATGTTCGGTAACCCAGAAACTACAACGGGTGGTAATGCTTTAAAGTTTTACGCATCGGTTCGTTTGGATATCCGTCGTTCTACACAAATTAAAGAAACCGATGGTAACGTTACAGGTAACAAAACCCGCGTAAAAGTGGTTAAAAACAAAGTGGCGCCACCTTTTAAAACGGCTGAATTCGATATTATGTATGGAGAAGGTATTAGTAAAGTTGGCGAAGTTTTAGATATTGCCGTTGAAAACGAAATCATTAAGAAGAGTGGTTCTTGGTTTAGCTACGATGAAACCAAACTGGGGCAAGGTAGAGACGCTGTTAAAGCACTCATAAAAGACAATCCAGAACTCATGGAGGAACTCGAAGTTAAGGTTAGAAAAATAGCCAAAGCCGCTTCAGCTTCAGAATAATTTAAAAAAATCCCGATGTGTATCGGGATTTTTTTGTTTTAATACGCAACCTTTTGGGTACAAACGCATCTATAAATAAAAACTGTTTTAAAGATAATTTTTATGAAAAAGCTAATTGCCCTAAGTTTAGCTTTAGTTTTGCTCGTTTCGTGCAGTTTAAATGACGACAACGACACACACTATAGCTTTGAAGTTTTACCGGTAGAAAGTGTTGATATTCCTAGCGAATTTACACTAGGAGAAACATACCCTATAACGGTTACGTATTTAAAACCCACAGCATGCCATGTTTTTAAGGAATTCTACTATTCAAAAAACCTAAATGAACGTACTGTGGCACCTATTACTATAGTTTATGAAAATGATAATTGTGAAACTTTGGATAATGTTTCAGAAGAAGCTACTTTTAACTTTATAGTTACAAGCAATGGCTCTTACATTTTTAAGTTTTGGCAAGGTGAGGACATTAATGGAGAAGACCAGTATTTAACCATTGAAGTACCAGTAGTAGAGTAGTTTAGGTATAAATTAATACGTATTTAATTTGAGTTTAGATCAACTCATAGAAAGTTGTAAAATTAATGATACTAAAGCACAAAGTGAATTGTATAAACTCTTTTCGAGTAAGCTATTCGCAGTGTGCTTAAAGTATTCACGTAACTATGCCGAAGCCGAAGATAATTTGCAAGACGCATTTTTAATAATTTTCAAAAAAATTGATCAATATAAAAGTAAAGGTTCGTTTGAAGGCTGGCTAAAACGGGTTACCATAAATACCGTATTGCAACAATATAGAAACGAAAAGGTTTTTGAAATAGTAAACGAAAACATTATTGATGAGGTTGAAATAGATATTGATGAAGACACATTATCCATCGATTACCTTTTACGAATCATACAAGAATTGCCAGACAGGTACAGATTGGTTTTCAACCTATATGTGCTAGATGGATATTCGCACAAAGACATAGCAAGTATGCTAGGTATAAACATAGGTACTTCAAAATCAAATTTAGCGCGTGCTAGACAAATTTTGAAGCAAACTATTGAAGATTACAAAACAACACACAGTTTACAATCATTATAAATGAATGATAAAAAACACATAGACCGGTTATTCCAAGAACACTTTAAAGATTTTGAAGTGGCTCCTAACGACAAAGTTTGGGAAAACATTGAAGCACAACTTAACCAAGACAAGAAAAAACGCCGCATCATACCTATTTGGTGGCAGTATGCAGGTGTTGCTGCGCTATTGGCACTGTTATTAACCATTGGTAGCTCGTATTTTTTTAACGAAGAAACCAGCAACCCTGTGAAAGTGGTTGATACCGAGGATACCCAATCGCGAAGTTCTAGTACCGAAAACGACACTAAAATTGCTATTGAAAAAGACCATGTTACACCTAGTAATTTAGAAAATGCTTCTAAAAACGATGTTTTAATGCCTTCTAATACTAACAAAAGTGATGCATCGCAAGAAACATCCATAGCTTCAAATCCATCTTCAATTAATACAAATGAAGATACTCAGCAAGCTGGAAGTTCTTCAAACAAACCATCGCTTGTAAAAAACAGCTTTAAAAACCCAAATAACAATGCACTTGCATCAAATTCTGAAGAAAAAAGCAACGCTACAGAAAAAAACAACGCTGTAAATTCAGCCGTTGCTAAAAATTCTGGAAACAACACGGAAGTACCTCAAAAGAAAGACCCTTTAATCGACTCCAAAAAAGCACAAGAAGTAATCACTAATGCATCTAAAGATAACACAGCGGTTGCTAAAACTGAAAATAAAACTTCACTTTCTATTGAAGAAGCTTTAGACAGTAATAAAGATATTATTGAAAAAGAAAAAAACACCAACAAGTGGCGTATTACACCAAATGCAGCACCTGTATATTTTAACAGTTTAGGCGAAGGGTCTTCTATAGACCCGCAATTTAACAGCAACTCTAAAACAGGAGAAGTTAACATGAGTTACGGTATTAGCGCCAGTTATGTTGTTAACAACAAAATACAAGTGCGTTCGGGCGTCAATAAAGTAAATTTAGGTTATAACACCAACAATGTAGTTGTTTACCAATCGGTTGGCATAAGCTCTAACACGCATGCATTACAAAATGTAAATACAACTATCAGTAATGATGCTCCTGATAATTTTTCATTAGTCAGTGGTGAAAGTATAAGTGCCAAACCGGAAGACTTTGCAACTACCAATACGTCTATTAATCAGGCTTTGGCTTACATTGAAGTACCTTTGGAAATTCAATACGCACTTGTAAACAGCAAATTGGGCGTTAACCTTATAGGTGGCTTTAGCTCGTTCTTTTTGAGTGATAATAAAATATATTCGGAAGCCGAAACGGGTACACGTACCTTTTTAGGTGAAGCGAGCAATATAAATAAAGTAAGCTATAGTGCTAATTTTGGTTTAGGATTGAACTATCAGGTTTCTAAAAAAATTGACTTGAATTTAGAACCTATGTTTAAATATCAAATTAACACGTTTAACAATACTTCTGGTAATTTCACACCATTTTTTATAGGTGTTTATACCGGATTCGCTATTAAATTTTAGGTTTTTGGTTAGATCTATTAGGTACTGATTTTCATTAAGCTCGAAAATCAATATCGGAAAAAGACTGCTCTCCCCAGAGTGGTCTTTTTTATTTGTTGAAGATTTCTAATTGTTTCAAAATAACACTTCTTGCTTCTTCATTTAAAGCTTTTGTATCTTTAATAGTTAACCCTTCTGTAGTTAAAAATTTATGGATTTTTACACGCATTTTTCCAGGGCCGCCACTAAAAAAGGTATATGAAAGGCGCTTTTTATTATCTCCAAACGTTATGGGCACTATAGAAATTTGATGGTTTATGGCCAACCTAAATGCACCATCCTTAAAATCATCTAAAACAATATGCTCTTCAGGAACACCACCTTCAGGAAAAATGCAAATGCTTACACCAGTTTTCAATCGTTTTTGTGCTCTTAAAAAAACGGCTTTTCTGCTTTTTTCAGAACTTCTATCTACCAAAATACAGGTCCGCTTATAGAAAAACCCAAATAACGGAATTTTAGTTAGCTCCTTTTTTCCAACAAAAACAAATGGATTTTTTATTGAAACCAGCATGAGCATAATATCTGCCATCGATGTGTGGTTGGCAATAAACATATAACTTTTGCTTTTTTCTGGCGTTTGTTCTCTTTCTATTTTCCAATGAAAACCCATGCCAATCAAAATGATTTTAGCCCATAAACGAGCCAACTTAAAAAAGAACGGATACCACGATTCTTTCAAAATAGAAATTAAAAGTATGGGGAACAGTATAAGTATTGGCAATGCTACAAGTATGTAGAACCAAATACGGTATAAAATCCAGAATAGATATTTAAAAAGCTTCATCGCACCCAAAAATACATAATTGTATTGAGCAATTCTATTAAAAAAATTACCTTTGCCTTAATAAGAGGCTGCCTGAAAAGTGTATAAAGTTTTATTTGTCAGGTTGAACTTGTCGAAACCGATATTGATTATCACCAAGTTGAAATATTTCGACAGGCTCAATATGACATAGAACCCCACTTTTCAGACAGCCTCTAAAAAAACGTATAATCAATTAATTAGATTCCCATTTTCATGGGAATGAAAAAAATGGCAAGAATACTAACAGGCATACAAAGTACAGGAACACCACATTTAGGAAACATTTTAGGCGCATTAATGCCCGCAATAAAAATGGCTAACAGCCCTGAAAACGAATCGTTTTTGTTTATTGCCAATTTGCACACCTTAACCCTTATTAAAGATGCCGAAACATTAAGGCAGAACACCTATTCTGTGGCGGCTACATGGTTGGCTTTTGGGCTGGATATTGAAAAAACGGTGTTTTACAGACAAAGTGATATTCCGCAAGTAACAGAACTGTCTTGGTATTTAAGTTGCTTTTTCCCGTACCAGCGTTTAACATTGGCGCATAGTTTTAAAGATAAAGCCGACAGATTGGAAGATGTAAACGCAGGTTTGTTTACATACCCCATGCTCATGGCTGCCGATATTTTGATGTATGATGCCGAAATAATTCCGGTAGGGAAAGACCAATTGCAACATATAGAAATGACGCGCGATGTGGCATCTCGTTTTCATGCGAAAATGGGTGAGGTTTTTGTATTGCCAGAAGGAAAAGTGGAAGAAAACATCATGCTTATTCCAGGTACCGATGGTGAGAAAATGAGTAAAAGTAGAGACAACACCATCAATATATTTTTAGATGATAAAAAACTACGCAAGCAAGTAATGGCTATTCAAACCGATAGCACGCCTCTTGAAGACCCTAAAAATTGGAACACTTGCAACTGTTTTGCTATCTATAAATTACTAGCTAGCGACGAACAAATTAAAACCATGAAAGCCAATTACGAAAACGGCAATTATGGTTACGGACATGCTAAACAAGCCTTGTTTGAATTAATAGTTGAAACATTTGCTGTACAACGCGAACGCTACCACTATTATATGAACAATCTAGAAGAAGTAGACAAAGCTTTAGCTTTAGGTGCTGAAAAAGCAAGATTGGTAGCTGATGACGTTTTAAAGCGCGTTAGGGAAAAGGTTGGATATTAATTCCTGCAAAAGCAGGAATCTGATTGTTTGAATCTCGAAATAAAATTGAAACTTTTAGTTTCTTTGATGAGATTCCTGCCTGCTCAGGAATTCTTAAATGACCTCAAACAACTTTCCGGGCAATGGGCGAACCACACCTTTTAATTCCATATTTAACAACACACTGGCTATTTTAAAAATAGGCAGATTGCAATTTATGGCAATCGTGTCTAATTGTTGTGTGTCGTTTTCTTTTAGGTAGTTATAAATTGTTTTTTCAGTAGCATCCAATTCTACAAATAATTGTTTTTGAATAACGGGTTTCTTTTCTTCTTCCAGTTTCCAATTTAAAATATAGGGCACATCTAAAGCGGTAGTTAGCATATGTGCTTTTTGGTATTTTATTAAATTGTTGCACCCCGAACTTTGTAAATCGGTGGTTCTGCCCGGAACTGCAAATACATCGCGGTTATAGGAATTGGCAATATCGGCAGTTACTAGGCTTCCGCCTTTTTCAGCAGATTCTATAACAATGGTGGCTTCACTCAAACCAGCAATCACTCGGTTTCTTTTTAAAAAATTGTTTCTATCAAAAGTATCGGTGCTCCAAAAATCGGTGAAAAAACCACCGTTTTTTTCAACATCAACCATATACTTTTTATGTACAGCCGGATAAATAGTGTTCAAACCATGAGCTAAACAACCAACGGTTTGCAAATTGTTTTTTATAGCTGCTTTATGTGCTGTGATATCCGTACCATAAGCAAAACCCGAAACAATAACTGGATTATAAATGGCTAGCTTTTCTACTAAATCTTCACAAAACGCAATACCACTTGTAGTAATTTTTCGTGCCCCAACAATGCTAATAATTCGCTGTTGTTTTAAATGGATGTTTCCCGTTTGAAATAATACCATAGGGCCATCAATACAATGTTTTAGTTTTTCAGGATAATTGCTGTCTTCAAAATATAAAACCTGAATATTATTTTCTTTAATAAACTCAAGTTCCTTTTCAGCTTCTTTTAAGTGATGGGGTTTAAACAAATCGCCCAAAATAACACTTCCAATACCATCAATTTTTAGTAGATTTTGCTTCTTTTCCTTTAAAACAGCTTCGGCAGATCCACAATGATTGATAAGTCGTTTAGCCGTAATATCGCCAATATTTGGCACATGTTGCAACGCTAAAGTATAAAGCAAATCATTTTCGCTCATTGTATACAATTGATTTTGAAGTTAAAGAAAAGAATTTTTTACGATGTTAATAAAAAGTTTGAAGTTAATTTTATCCAAAAGCAAAAAATTATAACTTTGTTTCTATGCAATTAGAAACCTACATAAGCGATTTACTCTATAGATATGAGTGTGTTACCATCCCTGAATTTGGGGCATTTTTAACACAACGTGCATCTGCAACCATTGATGATGCCACTAATACGTTTTATCCACCTAAAAAAACGGTATCGTTTAACGAGCAAATTCAAAAAAACGATGGCTTGTTAGCACATTACATTGCCGATGTGGAAAAAATTCCTTTTGAGGTTGCGAATGAAAAAATTGCAAAACGTGTTAACAGTATAAAATCGTATTTAACACAGGGTGAAACCATTACTTTTAAAAATATTGGAGACATTACTTTTAACAGTGAAGGTAAAATTTTATTTGAACCGGCTTATAGCTTAAACTATTTAACCGATTCTTTTGGTTTATCGCAATTGGTATCGCCAACCGTTTCTAGAGAAGTTTATAAAACTGAAGTTGAAGCTATTGAGAAAGTGATTCCGCTTACCGTGACACCGGAAAAACGCAAAGCAAGACCTTATTTTAAATATGCTGCTGTAGCTTTAATAGCCTTAACAGTGGGTGGCTTGGTATCATCTAAATACTATGTAGACCAAATTGAACAACACAATCAACTAGCCCAAGAAAAAGCGTTCCAACAGCTTGATGCTAAAATTGAGCAAGCTACTTTTAACTTGAATCCGCTTCCTGCCATTACTTTAAACGTGACTAAAAAATCGGGTAATTACCACGTGGTTGCTGGTGCTTTTAGGGTTGAAGATAACTGCGAATCCATTATAAGCGAATTAAAAGCGCAAGGTTTTAACGCCAGAACCATTGGTGTAAACAAATACGGTTTACATGAAGTGGTGTATGGTAGCTACGAAACTGCCGAAGAAGCTTTAAGTATTTTGCGCGATGTTAGAAAAAACCAAAACGAAGACGCTTGGTTATTGGTTAAAGATCTAAACGTTACTGCTGAGTAATTATATTTTAAAAGCACTTCCTAAATTATAAAATCGTTTTACCTTTGCCACATAATTAAATATGTTGTGATGCAAGCTAAAACACCCGAACAATCTAAAACGATTCTTACAGACATGGTTTTACCTGGTGAAACCAACCCATTAAACAACCTTTTTGGAGGTGAGTTATTGGCGCGTATGGATAGAGCCGCAAGTATTTCGGCACGTCGCCATTGCAGACATATTGTGGTAACCGCCTCGGTAAACCACGTGGCTTTTAGTAAAGCGGTTCCGCTTGGAAGCGTTGTAACGGTAGAAGCAAAAGTGTCTCGTGCTTTTAAAACATCTATGGAAGTGTTTATTGATGTTTGGATTGAAGACCGCATCTCTGGTGAACGCACCAAGGCCAATGAAGGTATTTACACCTTTGTAGCGGTAGATGATACTGGAAAGCCTGTATTGGTGCCTGAAGTACTGCCTGAAACCAATTTGGAAAAACAACGTTTTGAAGCTGCTTTACGCCGAAAACAATTAAGCTTATTACTTTCTGGAAAAATGAAACCTAATGAAGCGACTGAACTAAAAGCTTTGTTTGAGTAATTAAACTTTTATAAAACTTTAAGGTCTAATAGTATAAAATCAAATCTTAAAAAGCTATGAGACCTATTATTTTACTTTTTTCGTTTATGATGATGCTAAGCCTATCGTCATGCGCCGCAAGAGTTGTTGCACAACCTGCATCCGTTACTGTTGTAAAAGCACGTCCTGCTAATTACAAAATAGTTAAGGTTAAAGGAAAACGTTACTATTTTTGGAACGGAAACCATTATAGAAAAACCAGACGTGGTTTTATTTTGGTAAGGCTTTAACACCAAATACAATTACTTGGTATTAAAAGCCATAATATAGATAAGATTCCTGCCTAAGTTTATCTTAAGCGCAGCCGAAAGGCAGGAATTTTACATTTTAAAAACCCACGATGCCGGATTTTCGGTAGCTGTTCCTTTTGAAATTGAAAAACTCAAAATCGTTTCTCCGTTCGATGGATTGGTAAACACCTCGCCTATGGCTTGTTTGGTGGTTACTTTATCACCTTCTTTTACATAAACGGTTGATAGATTTTTATATAATGTTAGGTAATCACCATGACGTATCATTACAATGGGGTTTACGTTTTTCATTCTTAGTACCGCACTTACTTCACCGTTAAAAACAGCGTACACTTTAGCACCTTTTTCGGTGGCTATGCGCACCCCATTACTTTTAATGGTTAACGAATGGTCTATAGGATGCGGCTGTGTACCGTAACCAAGCGTTACATAGCCTTTCTCTACAGGCCAAGGCAATTTCCCCTTGTTAGATACAAAATTAGCCGCCAAAACCTTCTCTTCTGGTGTTAAAGCAAACCCCGAAGAGCTTTTTGTTGATGTTGCATCCGATTTTTTATTGGATTTAGCAATAGCTTCTTTAATAATACGGTCTATTTCCGCATCTATTCTATCAGCCTCTTGTTGTTTTTGTTTTATTTGAGCAGCATAAACAGATAAATTCTTTTTAATGCCTTTCATTATTTCTTCATGCTGTTTCCGTTCGGCCTCTAAAGTTTTTTGGATCTCTCTGTTTTCCGCAATGAGTTTTTTCTTGGTTTCCTGTTGCTTTAACAAGTCTAAATTAGTGGCTTGTAATTCGGCTGTTTTTGCTTTTATGGTTTCACCTTGCTCCTTTTGGTGGTCTGTATATTGCTTCATATACTGAAGACGCTTATACGCTTGTTTAAAATCGTTAGCAGAAAGCAAAAACATGATTCTACTTTGTTGGTTTCTGCTTTTATAAGACTTAACCATCATTGCAGCATAATCTTCCTTTAAAACCTTTAATTCGTCTCTTAAACTCGTAATTTTCCTTTGGTTAAAGTTAATATCCCGCGTTATTAAATTAGTTTGTTGGTTGGTAACTTTAATGAACTTATCCAACACATCAATTTTATGTTTGGAATCTTGAATTAAAGTTAATTGCACCTTTTGCTTACTTTGGTTTTCTGCACGTAACTGAGTGATTTTTTGAAGTTCTAAACGAAGCTCTTGTCTACGCGCCTCCAACTCTTCTTGTTTGGCACTTTGAGAAAACACAAAAATACTACAAAACAAAAAGCTAAGTAGTACTACATTTTTTAATGGTTGGTTATTTTGTAACATTAAAGTTTTATTTCTTTAAAACCTGAGGGTATTTTATATGGAAAACTTAAATCTTCATTTAAAGTAACGCCCTTAAACTCTAATTCTATAATGGTTTCCTTATTCGCTTCAACAGCAATAACTTTTATATTTTCTGGCAATGTTTGTTTTTCTACTTCTTGATAGGTTAAATAATCTATCTGCAAATGTCTCAATGCTTTTGGTTGTGATACTTGTTGCGATTTTATTTTGAAATGAACAGGATCTAACAAAAAGAAAATTTCAAAAAGTTCACGTTGTTGTTTAGGTTGAAGAATATAAGATGTATCATTCACAGAAACTTCATAAGCATTTGAATTTAACGGGAAAATTGCCTCTCCTAAAAGTAAATTCTGTACTTTTTGAAAATCTAATTCCGTTCCTAACAAATCACTTAAATATTTGTAATCGCCTTCAAAATACGTGTTATCCAATTTATTGTAAAAACTCACTTTTTCAGGCGTCACTAAGGCTTTTACAACCGAAAACGTAGCGCTTATCCAGATCACTTCATCTTTTTTTGCTCTAAAGTTTACGGTGTACGATTGTACTTTATCATCTTGAGCATATGTTATTTTAAGTCTAGATTGTAGTGTTTTAAAGTCCGGCGTACTTTTAGCATTTTCTTTTAAAAGTTGTTTGGCATTTAAATTTAAATTAGCTTCTCCACCTGCAATGGTTTTAGACGATTTGCAATTAAACACCAAAAATGCCAATAAGGTAAAAACGATGTACTTTAATTTGTTCATTAATTTGAGGTTTCTAGTTGTTTTGCTTTATCACTAAACGTTTTTGCCTTTGCTGTATTGTTTAACGAGCCGTAAGCAATGCTTAATTGCTTGTAAAAATCGATTTCCATTTTGGTATCATCAATTACATAATCCAATCCTGTTTCCAAAATATCTACCGCTTTTTTTGGTTGATTTAATTGGTTTAATGCCACCCCATTAATTAAATAAAACAAGGGTTGTGCGGGGTATTTTTGAAGCACCTCGTTACTCTTGCTCTCGGCTACACTAAACTTTTGCAAATCTATGTAAAGTAACAATACGTTGCGAATCACATTGAAGTTTTCTGAATCTATTTTTAAAGCCGCCTCAAAATACTCTAAAGCTTTTGCTTTGTTGTTTTTTGATAGATAATATTGCCCAAGTTCTATAAGCGTTTTGCTGTTATTACTATCACCAACCAAAGCCGTAGCTTCTACTAAATCGGCTTCGTATTGCGGATTGTTGCCCACAAACTGAACAAAGTCGGTAAGTACCTTAAGTTTGGCTTCGGGTTTTATCTCTGGACTTTTAACCACAATTTTCATCGATTCAATCGCTTTTTCAGCATTATCGTCATCTAAATAAAATTTATACAATGCCAAATGAACAATTTGTGAATTCGGATTGATTTTCAACAATTCTTTGGCCGTTTCAAACGCTTTTTCCTTTTCGTTATTTTCGCTATAACGGAAAATGAGTTGCAGATAATTCGATTCCTTATCTGGGTTATCTTCAACACGCGCTTCCAGATTTTTAATTTGGTCTTTTTTGCGCCCCGTAGCTTCATAGATTTGATTTCGCATAAAATCGCGTGCTACCGATATGCCAAATTCCGCATCCAATTCATCTAAAATTTTCAAAGCATCGTTATACTCTTTGGTTTTTACATACAATGCCGCTAAATTTTCTTTATAATCGGGGTGGTATTTCAACAATTGTTTCACGGTTTTAATGGCTTTATCAAACTCGTTTTGTTCCATGTAAAACGAATAAAGCGCATCTAAAAACCATTCGTTTTCTGGCGCCTTACTCACCGCTTTTTTAAAGGCATCTTCCGCGGCACCAAAATTTTTAAGCTGGTTATAGTTTTTTCCCAATTCAAAATATAAAACAGGTACCGAATTATCCTGTTTGATACATTTTAAAAGTGCATCAACCGATCGGTCGTAGTTCTCAACAGCCTTTTGCTTTAAAGCTTCGTAAAAAAGTTCCTGAAATTCATCTTCAACATTGCCTAAATCGTCCGTTGGTTTTTTATTAAAATCTACTTGGGCATAGTTAATCTGCGGCACTATAAAAAGTCCGAATAGTAAAATGCATATGTAGATTTTTTGTTTCATATTTACCTGCGGAGGCAGGTATCTTTTTAATTAATTCCGCAATTTATTATAGTTTAGATTCCAATTCAAACTTAAATCCGTCCAATTAGGATTCATTTCTTCAATAAACTTAATTTTCCAGCCTCTTTTCCATTTTTTGAACTGCCTTTCTCTTTTCTCAGCTTTATTTCCATCTTCAAACTCTTCAAAATAAATTAATTTGTCACAATTGAATTTGGCAGTAAAAGATTTAGGGTAAACTTTTAGCTTATGCTCTTTGACTCTTTCATCAATGTTATCTGTCACCCCTATGTACAAAACGCCATCTGGTTTGTTTGTCATGATATAAACGTACCAATGTTCCATACTATTTTTTTAAGAGATTCCTGCCTTCGCAGGAATTATTCTAAAACAGAATAATCGCCAATACTTACACTCGTAAACTTTCCATCAAATTTTACATGATTCCCAATCATGGCCTCATCTAAATTTGCATTTTTAATGGTAGTATGTGTTTGTATTAAACTATTTTTAATGGTGGAGTTTTCAATAATGCTGTTTTCCCCAATAGATACATTTGGACCAACGGTACTCTTTTTAAGCATCACGTTTTCACCAATAAAACAAGGCTCGATAATATTGGAATCTTGCACTTTTGCCGATGTTGCTACCAATTGCTCTTCGCCATCTGCTTTTAAAAATCCTAACATTCTGGTATTGGTTTCAACGGTTATGGCTTTGTTTCCACAATCCATCCACTCATCAACGGTACCTGTTTTAAAAATTTTACCATCGGCCATCATACGTTTTATACCATCGTTAATTTGGTATTCGCCTCCATTGGTAACGTTTTCATCTAGAATTTGTTGTAGTTTTTCTTTTAAAACCGCCACATCTTTAAAGTAATAAATACCTATAACCGCTTGGTCGCTTACAAAATCTTTGGGTTTTTCAACCAATTCAACTATTTCTTGTTTGTTGTTTAACTTAACAACACCGTAAGCTTCGGGGTTTTCTACTTGTTTGGTCCAAATAACGCTATCGGCTGTTGGGTCTAAGGCGAATTCAGCCCGAATCAAAGTATCGGCATAAGCAATTACTGCTGGCCCGGATAAAGATGGTTTAGCGCACATAATAGCGTGACCTGTGCCTAAAGGTAAATCTTGGCGGTAAATAGATGCTTTGGCACCTAAATCGGTCGCTAGTTTTTCTAAACTTTCAACCACATCATCACCAAAAAAAGCAGGATCGCCTAAAACAAAAGCAATTTCATCAATAGGTTGTTTTAAAACTTTGGCAATATCCTTCACTAAACGGTGAACAATGGGTTGACCCGCAACAGGAATTAAAGGTTTTGGTACGGTTAAGCTGTGTGGGCGCAAACGAGAACCTCGTCCTGCCATGGGTACTATAATTTTCATTTAATTGAGTTGATTTGTGTATTCGTTTTATGTTCTATAATCATAAATCGCTAATCGTAATTCTTCTTTTACTTTGTCCCAGTGCTTCCAAAGCCACCTTCTCCCCTAATGGTTTCTGAAAGTTCTTCAACAGCAACCCATTCTGCACGGTCGTGTTTTGCAATGACTAGCTGTGCGATGCGTTCGCCGTTTTGAATTACAAAATCTTCATTGGAAAGGTTTACCAAAATCACACCTATTTCTCCTCTATAATCGGCATCAATGGTTCCTGGTGCATTTAAAACCGTGATGCCCTTTTTTGCAGCTAAGCCACTACGCGGACGTACCTGGGCTTCGTAACCTATGGGCAGTTCAATAAACAAGCCTGTGCCTACAATGCTTCGCTCTAAAGGTTTTAATGTGCGCTCTTCTGATAAATTTGCTCGTAAATCCATTCCTGCTGATGCCTCTGTTTCATAATGTGGCAAAGGGTGATTGGATTTGTTGATTATTCTAATATTCATTTTTTTCGTTTAATTATTGGTAATAACGTTTCTTTTTCTCCATAATATATAAAATATGAAAACAGCAAAATTAATGGAATTCCAACTAAATAATTTTCTCTAAAAAAATAAAAAGAAACTATTGAAAAACCAATTGAAAGTGACAAATAAAGTGCTATTTTTTTAATGTCGTATGGAATAGGATATTGTTTTCTGCCAAGATAATAAGAAATCAACATCATTGAGCCATAAGCTCCAATAGTTGCTATGGCAGAGCCATAATAACTTCCAAAATATCCTGGTTTTGGTATTAACCAAAAATTCAGTACTAATGTAACTACTGCCCCAATCAAAGAAATATATGCTCCAATGTATGTTTTATCAATCAATTTATACCAAACCGAAAGATTCGTGTAGATTCCAAGAAAAAAATTAGCTAAAATAATTAACGGAACAACTTTCATGGCAACCCAATATGAAGGATCTCTTATTAACAATTGCTTAAATAAGTCGGCAAAAACAATAACATTCAACATAATAAAAGAGCCGAAAATCACAAAATACTTGGTTACTGTTGCATAGGTTTGTGGAGCATTTTCATTTTTTGCATGACTGAAAAAAAACGGCTCTATACCTAATGAATAAGCGGTTCTGAACAATACCATGAACAAACCTATTTTATAACATGCCGAATAAACTCCAACTTCAGCATCGGCAATGTTTGGTGGTAATAATTTTGCCAATAAAATTTTGTCAAATTGTTCATTAATGGCAAATGCAATGCCAGCAATTAAAATGGGCAAACCATATTTCATCATTTTTTTCCATAAATTGAAATTGAATTTCCACTTTAATCGAACATAGTTTTGAGATAAAAAGATGAAAGTTAAAAAACTTGCAACCAAATTAGACACAAAAATATACCCTACTTGAAAGTTTTCAATATAAATTGAATTCCAAATACCATCTTGATTTTGAGTAGCTAATTTTGGCAAAAGGATTAAAAAAAATAAATTTAAGGATAGATTGATTATTACATTTCCAATTTTTAATACCGCGTAATATGTTGGTTTTTGAAAAGCTCGAAGTTTAGAAAAGGGTACAATTACTAACGCATCTAATACTAAAATCCATATGGTGTAAGTTACATATTGAACATCGATATTGATATAATTAGAAATGTTTTGTCTAAAAAACAATGCTAACAATAAGAATAGCATGGTAGACCAAAAGATAGAAATTGTAGCTGTTTGTATAACTGATTCTTTTTGGTCTTCTTTATTATAAAATCTGAAAAAGGACGTTTCCATTCCATAAGCTAGAATGACATTGAAAAAAATCATGTAAGCAAATATGATAGTTACTTGTCCGTATTCTGCTTTTGGTAAAAATTCGGTGTAAAGTGGAACAAGAAAAAAGCTGAACATTCGTGGAACAACGGTTGCTAATCCATAAATTGCTGTTTGCTTAAATAATGTTTTGAGTCCGCTCAAGGATTATTTATTTATCTGGTTAAAAATACGTTTTTAGCCAATGCAAACCAAAGATAAATTATTGGTTCTTAGCTTATGCTTATAGTAATTTTAAAGCTTACTTTTTTTTGATTTTATCAATTTTAAAATACGTTATACCTTTCCCTTGTTTGTAACTTACCATACATTCATCTTCTTTGAGCTGAAAACGCGGTTTTCTGGGGATTTCTGGAACTTTATTTCCATATTCGGCATAAGGCTCATTGCTCATTATAATATTAGATTTGGACGTGTTTTTAGGTTGAAACCTACCAATATAAACTTTATCATTTACAAACTCCAATTGGGATTCTTTCCCATGAAAATAAACATTATCAAGCACAATGTTGTTTGGGTTGGATGTAATGGGGATTACTATAGAAACATGAGCTCCATCTTCTTGATAATAAACATCTCCTATTTTTAAAGGCGAATCGGTTTGTAGTTTATTGGCGCTTACACATTGGGAAAAGCTAGCTAAAACCAATCCTATAAAAAATAAATATATAAAGCTTTTAAATAATTGCATGTTATTAAATTGAACCGATTGTCGGTAATTAGTAATAATTCTATTTCTATGCCAGGTCGAGCCTTTCGACTGCGCTCAAGATAAACCAAAGTCGAGACCTCATCATTACCTAAGTTAATCGGACAACCTCTCGACTCCGCTCGAGGCGACATTACGTTATGAGTAATATCACACAATCGAAATTGAATGTTATAAAGATAACTTTTCAAAAGTAATGCCATAAAAAAACCCCACTTGAAAGTGAGGTTTGATGTTATAATGAGAAACTGAAACAAGTTCAGCATGACAATTAATTATTCAAAGCTTCCGCACCACCAACAATTTCTAAAATTTCATTGGTAATGGCTGCTTGACGTGCTTTGTTGTATGTTAATTTAAGCTGATCTCTTAACTCTTTTGCGTTATCTGTTGCTTTGTGCATCGCAGTCATACGCGCACCGTGTTCGCTCGCGAAAGAGTCTCTAATGCCTTTGTACAATTGTGTTTTTAAAGACTTAGGTATTAGCTGCTCAACAATTTCAACTTTTGAAGGCTCAAAAATGTAATCTAAATTTACATTTGAATCTGATTGCACTGGTACAATTGGTAAAAATTGTTCAGTCATTACAATTTGGGTTGCTGCATTTTTAAACTTGTTGTAAACGATTTCGATTTTATCGAACTCGCCGGCAACAAACTTAGCCATGAGCATTTCGGCAATTTCAGCTACGTTATCAAACGTTAAATCATCATAAATAGCACTTTTATTTGCAATGACTTTATTGGTCTTTTTAAAAGCGTCATTCGCCTTTTTTCCAATAGCTAAATACGAAACCTCTTGGTTGGCGTAGGTTTTAGAAGCTAATCTATTAACTTCTTTTATAATATTTGAATTAAAAGCACCTGCCAAACCTCTGTTGGAGGTAACAGCTACAATTAAAACCTTTTTTACCTCGCGTTGTGCAGAATATTTGCTTCCAGAATCTGCATCTAAAGTAGCACTTAAACTTTGTAAAAGTTCAGTTAACTTATCTGCATAAGGTCGCATTGCAGTAATAGCATCTTGAGCTTTCTTTAACTTTGCAGCCGATACCATTTTCATGGCACTGGTAATCTGCATGGTTGAAGATACCGATGTGATTCTATTACGTATTTCTTTTAAATTTGCCATGTTTCAAGTTATGAGTTATGAGTGCTGAGTTATGAGTTTTTAATGATTGCTACCAAAATTCTAATTAACTCCTCACACTTATTCTTCATTTCTTTTGGTACTTCTCTTCCGGTTGCTTCTAATAATTCTAATCAATATTTAGTTTCATCAGCTTCTTTAAGAGCAATACCAAACTTATTTTTAAAATCCTTTGCGCTAACCCCTCTTTGTGCTTCCCTAGTATTTGCTCCAATACTGGTTCCGCTTTTTAACAATTGAGAAGCTAATTCAAAATCTTTTTGTTCTTTTAACTTATCACAATATTTAACTATTTCACAGGCAAATTCGAAACTCTTAATTCTAATAGGACTTTCGTTTAAACCCATTTCTTCTAGTTATGAGTTATCAGTTTAGAGTTATGAGTATCAAGAATGGTATAACACTCTGAACTCATAACTCTGAACTCATAACTTTTTAAGCTCTATATTTTCCTGATAAATCTTTAGCTACAGCTGTTAATGTATCTGTAACCTCATCAGTTAATTTACCTGCTTTTAAGTCTGCTAACACATTTGCATGTTTTGCTTTTAAGAATTCAAGATAATCTCTTTCAAATTCTTTTACTTTTTCAACAGGCACATCTCTTAATAAGTTTTTAGATCCTGCATAAATAATAGCAACCTGATCTTCTACTGTAAACGGATCGTTTTGAGCTTGTTTTAAAATCTCAACGTTACGTTTTCCTTTTTCAATTACATTTAAAGTAACTGCATCTAAGTCAGATCCAAACTTAGCGAACGCTTCCAATTCGCGGAATTGTGCTTGATCTAATTTTAAAGTACCAGCTACTTTTTTCATGGATTTAATCTGAGCATTACCACCAACACGAGATACCGAAATACCTACGTTAATTGCTGGACGTACACCAGAGTTGAATAAATCTCCATCTAAGAAAATTTGCCCATCTGTAATAGAAATTACGTTTGTTGGGATATAAGCAGAAACGTCTCCCGCTTGCGTTTCAATAATTGGTAACGCTGTTAACGAACCACCACCTTTTACGATGCCTTTTAGAGAATCCGGAAGGTCGTTCATATTTTTAGCGATCTCGTCATTATTAATAACTTTTGCAGAACGCTCTAATAATCTAGAGTGAAGGTAGAAAACGTCACCTGGATACGCCTCACGTCCTGGTGGACGACGCAATAATAAAGATACCTCACGGTAAGCTACTGCTTGTTTAGATAAATCATCAAACACGATTAATGCTGGACGACCCGTGTCTCTAAAGTACTCTCCAATAGAAGCTCCTGTAAAAGGCGCGTATACTTGCATTGCTGCAGGATCGGATGCATTTGCTGCTACGATAGTTGTATAGGCTAAAGCACCTTTTTCTTCTAATGTTTTAGCAATTAAAGCTACTGTTGATGCTTTTTGACCAACGGCAACATATATACAATATACAGGCTGACCTGCATCATAAAATTCTTTTTGATTTAAGATGGTATCAATACAAACTGCTGTTTTACCAGTTTGGCGGTCACCAATAACCAGCTCACGTTGACCACGACCTACAGGAATCATCGCGTCGATAGATTTGATACCCGTTTGTAATGGTTCAGTAACTGGCTCACGGAAAATAACCCCAGGAGCTTTACGCTCTAAAGGCATCTCATAAGTTTTACCAGAAATAGGCCCTTTACCATCTATTGGGTTTCCTAAAGTGTCTACCACACGTCCAACAATACCTTCTCCAACATTGATAGAAGCGATACGACCTGTACGTTTTACTGTAGAACCTTCTTTAACTCCTTTAGAAACTCCTAATAATACAATACCTACGTTATCTTCTTCAAGGTTAAGTACGATACCTTCTAAACCTGCTTCGAATTCTACTAACTCACCATATTGAGCGTTAGCTAATCCGTAAGCACGTACAATACCATCACCTACAGTTAATACAGTTCCAACTTCGTCTAAAGAAGCACTTGCTTCGAAACCTGCTAGTTGTTGCTTTAAGATTGCTGATATTTCAGCTGGTTTTACTTCTGCCATCTCTATTTAGATATTAGACGTTAGATCTTAGGTGCTAGACACACCAACTTCTAACGTATTTTTAATTTATTGAAAATTCTCTTTTTAATTTACTTAATTGATTTGCAATACTTGCATTGTATTGAATATCCCCAACTCTTAAAATGAAGCCTCCTAAAATGCTTTCATCTACAATACTTTTTACTTCAATATCTTTACCTGTAAGCTCTTTTGCTTTAGCCAATACTTTTTGTTTTAAAGCGTCGGTTAAAGGAATTGCTGTGGTAACTGTTGCTACTTGAATACCTTTAGATTCATCGAATAACTGCGTATACTTTGAAGCAACATCGCCCAAAATAGCAATTCTATTGTTAGTTACTAAAGTATCTATTAAGCTTAAAGTTGTTTTGTCTGCCTTTTTAAAAACCTCCAACAACACTGCTTTTTTTACCGAAGCACTTATTACAGGGCTCTGTAGTGCATCGTTTAAATCTTTGCTTTCTGCAATAGTGCTTGCAATTAGCTTCATATCAGCGTTAACAGCATCGGCCGTTTTTCTGTCGGATGCTAAACTTAAAACTGCTTTTGCGTAACGTATTGCTGCTCTTGCTCCTGCCATGTTTTAGTTTAATTTAGCTTCACTTAACATAGACTCAACCAATTTTTCTTGTTTGTCTTTGTTAGATAATTCACCACGTACTACTTTTTCAGCAATTTCTAAAGATAAACCAGCTACCTGACTTTTTAGTTCTGCCATAGCTGCTTTCTTTTCGCTTTCAATAGCTGCCGTAGCTTGCTCGATCATTTTATTAGCTTGAGATTGTGCTTCACCTTTAGCATCTTCTATCATTTTATTTTTGATATCTCTTGCTTCTTTTAACATCTCCTCACGCTCTGCTCTTGCTTCTTTCAATAACTTTTGGTTATCTGCTTGAAGGTTTTGCATTTCTAATTTTGCTTTTTCAGCAGAATCTAATGCATCTTTTATACCATCTTCTCTTTTCTCCACAGCATCAAGAATTGGTTTCCAAGCAAACTTTTTTAATAAAAGTACCAATCCAACAAATAACAATAATTGCCAGAAGAATAAACCTAATGAAAATTGTTCAATTAATTTTTCCATTTATGTATCTTTTTATACTAGTTAATTTTTAATTTAAAAACAGCTATAACCAACCGTTATAGCTGTTTTTGTTTTTTTAAGCTGCAAATAAAGCAGCAAATCCAATACCTTCAATAAGTGCAGCTGCAATAAGCATAGCTGTTTGGATTTTTCCTGAGGCTTCTGGTTGGCGAGCAATAGCTTCCATAGCTTGTCCACCAATTCTACCGATACCTAAACCGGCACCGATAACGATTAAACCAGCTCCTACAATGTTTGGAATTGTCATAATATATATATTAAAAATTAAACACTCAATTTATTAATGCGCCAATGCGCCGTCTGGCTACTCGCATAAAATCTCCACTGGACATTTTTAATGATGCTCGTCCCCGTGGTGATGCTCTTCTACAGCCGAACCAAAGTACAATGCCGATAACATTGTAAAGATATACGCTTGTAAAGCAGCCACTAAAAGTTCTAACAATGCTAACACGAATGCTAAACCAAATGATAATGAACTTCCTAACCAGTTTTTAAAGATAAACATTAAACCGATAATACTCATTAATACAATATGTCCTGCAGTAATATTTGCATACAAACGTATTAATAATGAGAAAGGCTTAATGAATGTACCTAATAATTCTATGGGAGCTAAAATAATTTTCATTGGCCATGGCACACCAGGCATCCAGAAAATATGACCCCAATAATTTTTGTTAGCTGTAAATGTGGTTATTAAATAAGTTAATAATGCCAATGCTAATGTTACAGCAATATTGTTTGTTACGTTAACCCCTAGTGGCGTTAACCCTAATAAATTGATGATCCAGATAAAGAAAAACACGGTTAACAAGAAACTCATGTAACGCTTGTAGTGTTTTTTTCCGATGTTTGGAATAGCGATGTCATCGCGAATGTAAAGTACGATAGGCTCTAATAAACGACCCATTCCTTTTGGTATTGCTCCTTTTTGGTAAGATTTAGCCATTCTTCTAAACATGAAGAATATCAACAACCCTACTAAAAATATGGTAAATACGTTTTTAGTGATTGATAAATCAAAAGGCTTTACGTTTGTTGCATGATGGTGCTCGTCGTAATGAATAGTACCTTCAGCATCCGTTTTATAAATTTTTCCGTGGTAAAGTTTATAGTAATTTCCGTTAACTTCTGCAACAGATTCTCCATGGTGAAGTTTTGATGATGAAAACACTTGCAACCCATTATCCCATAAAATTACTGGAAGTGGAAATCCAACATACTTATGTTCTCCTGCGTCATTCACATAAGAATATAAACCAAAATCATGCGAATCTAATAAGTGATGGTTAATGTATTCTTTAATTTCTTCCTTTACACTTTGTTTACCTTCTACTTCAGGTGCAATTTCTTCTAAGTGCATCTTTTGTGGCTCATCTTGAGCAAAAGAAATGCTTGAAACTAAAAGAAATAATAAACAAATGGTTTTTAATGAAAATATATTTTGCATATCACTTAATTAATAGTGGGCTAAAAATCGGTGCAAAGGTATGTTTTTATCTTAAAATAAAAAATCAAAATTTCACATTATTTACAAGGGAGGTTTTTACCTGTTAATTTTCATCTAATTTGTTGAGAATCCGTATGGTTGTTGCTGTTTCGGTTATTAAACAAATGGCATAAGGAATAAAGAAAGAAAAAAATTCATAACGTGTTATCGTTCCGTCGGAATTATACGTCGGATAAAAGAAGATAAAAAAACAGCCGAATTTTATGAAACTACCCAGCATAAAAAGAAACCCCAGCTGGTCTTTAAATCGTTCTTTAAACAGAAACATAAACGACATAATACCTATTGCTAAAAGGGTGTTAATGATATAAGCCTGTAAAATGTGATGTTGAAGGATGGGTACTTTAATATATTGTAAAATAAAGATATAAATGAAATAAGTAATAATAGATATGCTAGCTATTATTAAAATATTTCCTGCTAATAATTTCCTCATCTAACTATTAAACTTCTTTAATTGTCGCAAAACAACATACAGAGATATGGCAACGCCAAACAATGTCCCTAAAATTAAGTATAATTTCCCTCCGTTAGAAAATTTGGTATCCAACCACTTACCACCCATAATAAAAAGGTAAATAGTTATACCCATTTGAAATGCTATTCCTGTTAAAACAACAGCGTTTTTAAGCGGTTTTTTCGGATCCTGCTGCTTGTTGTTGTCCACTTTTGTTCATTTCTTTTACCGTTCCTTTCATTATACAAGATACATTAAACGTTGCGCCTGGTTCTACCGCCAGCTTTCCTGCCACCACTTCACCATCAATCTTTGCTGTTGATTTTAAAGTTAATGTACCCGATAATGCTAATTTACCGTTAAAGCTACCTTCAAAATAAGCATCGGTACCCTGTAAGGTCCCTTTTATTAATCCCGACTTTCCAACTACCACCTTACCAGAAGTTTTTATGTTACCCTCTAAGGTTCCGTCAATTCTAAAATCACCTTCACTGGTAAAATCGCCCACTATTTTAGTGCCTTGGGAAATAATATTCTGACTCGATAAGCCTTCAATAGCGTGCTTTTCCTTTTTGTTTTCTGAAAACATAATACTGTTTATTTAGAGTTATTATCTATACTTAAATAAGCATCCAAATTTTTATGGATTTGAATGATTTGATAATTTGCAGATGTTATTGCAAAATATGGTTCTTTAATTTTTTTCTTATCTTCTTTGGTAAGCAACTGATCGAATGTTTTAGCTACTTGTTCATTTTTCAACCCATGAACTATCACAAATGTTGTGTTAGGGTTATACACATCAACCGATGATTTTAATGTATAATATCTTATGTTTTTCAGTGCCTCATCCAGCGTTTTTTGAAAACTGGCAATCTGCTCTGGCTTCGGGTTTTCAAATTTGAAAACAACTTTATAATTGCTGTCTGTACTTTCATTTTCAGAAACAAAATCTGAGTTCACTAATTTTGGCAATACCGTAGTTTCAATTTCTTGAGCCTGTTTTCCTTCAGGTGTATTGGCATAAGTAATTGCAATATAATTAACGGCTTTTCTATAAGGCTCTAAACCGTATAAACGTCCCGTTGCGCTTGCTTTTAGAAGTTCTAATTTTGGCACAATAGGCTCGCCGTCAAAAGTGTTTATGTATTCTTCACTTTTAGAAATAACCTCTGCATAAGCTTGATTTTCATATTGCCGATACAGTATTTCGTATAAACTTTCCGGACTGTTTTCATCCTTCCCTGAAGCTGAATCTGGATTCGTTAATATTGTGGCATATCTAGATTCCGGATAATTTGAAACAATATCGGTTTTAGCAATTGAAGCTTCACCGTTTTCACCTAAAGCTTCATAAATTTTATATAAATTGTATTTTGAAGGAAGAATTAATCGTTCTTCTGGATTGCTTTTCAGTAAGTTTTGAAATTTACTTTTTGCCAATTCGTATTCTTTAAATTTCTCTTTATAAATCAATCCTAATTGGTAATAAGCATAATTTCTGTCTTTAGAAAGACTATCAATTTCCTTGGTCTCAGTAGGGATTTTAGAAATATAAAATTGAGGGTCGAATAACTCATCCTCTGAAGCTGTTACTATTAAATTATTGGTTGAAGCGTTTCCAATTGCTCCCGATGTGCCTTTGTTGGACCATCTCCAATTATCGTCCAATGCACGATTTCCCCAAATTTTGGTAAATTCATTTTTACCATACGCCACCGTTGTTGGGTTATAAAAATAAAACATAGTGGCTTGTATAGGCGTGCCTCCTCGAACAGGTTGGTTTCCTATGTTATTATTAACCGTTACTAAACCTGAGTTGCTATTGCGTTCGGCAGCTTCGGCTTTTTCTTTTTCTTCTTTTGCTTTAATTTTTAGCTTTTCAATGAAGGATTCAAAATAAGCAACGCGTTCACCTTCTGATAAATTTACTAAATTTAAAATGCTGTCGTTTACTTTCGCAATCGATTCATAATAAATAACATCTTCTAAATTATCGCGTTTGCGCTTTATGATTCTATAGGGCTTCGAATTTAAAACCAAACTCGTCATGGTACTATCGTAATAGTTTCCTGCTGTTTCGTAAACAGATTTATCAAAATTCATATCGCCCAAAATCTCATAGTTTTTGGCTCTTAAAACTTTGTCTGGTGAATTGGTTCTTAACGATTTATTAAAATATGCAATGGCTAAAGAATCGGATTGATTGTGCAGAAAATAGGCTGCTTTTTGGTGATAAATTTTGTCTAAAAAAGGTCGGTTTTCACGGTTTTCTTCAAGCTCCGTAATATGTTCCAACAATTCATATTTATTACCTTTTTCATAATCGAAATTTTTAATTTTTTCAATCTCGGCACTAATCATATAAATTCGGGGTGTTCTTCTGTTCAGCTCAATCACTTTGTCGAATGCATAAATAGCACTATCCTTTTTGCCCAATTCGTTATACAATTGTCCTTGAATGAATCTGTATCGGCCACGTTCATCTTCCCTTTTTGTAGCCTTTGAAGCTATTTCCAGTTGGGTGATGGCACTATCAATGGATTTTGTGTTTAAATACGCTTGCGCCAACATAGATGTGGCATCGGCTAAATCTTGATCTTCAAGTTTTTCTTGTTTTAATAAACGCTTCAGGTTTTTAATGGCAAGCTCATCGTTATCCAACCGAATGTTGGTTTTTTCGCGCCAAATTTTAGCTTGGTTTATTTTATCACTTGCAGGGTATTTGTATAGGATGTAGTTGAAAGCCTCTAACGCTGGTATAAAACGCTGGTCAAAATATCTAGCTTTTCCTAAAAGCAAATAGGCTTCATCAATTTGTGGGTTTTTTTCTTTCCCATCGATGGTAATGCTATGTTTTTGAATGGCTTTTACCGCTTTTTCTTCTGCCGTATTGAAATTTTCGTTTTTAGATTGCCCTGGAAGCATCACCTCATCAGATACTTGCATGCGCTCAATGGGCAAAACTTCCCAATAATTATCAAAATACCCATCAATTAAACTGCTTCTGCCGGCTTCCAAAGCATTGTAACCATTATAAAGTGCATTAAATTCTGCAGTAACGGCATGAAAATTTCGGTTAATAAATTTGTCCTTTTTTCTAGAACAACTTACTAACAAAATAGTAGAACATACAATAACTAAGATTGCTTTAAATGGTGTTTTCAATGCTGGTATTTTTAGTCTAAATAATAACTATAAACTTGTGTTTATATTATGTAAGCAGGTAAAAATAAGCATCTTTTTTGATTATCCGATAAAATGACAGGATTTTTGGATGAAGTGACGTTATTTGTTTGGTTTTATGGTGTTTAGTATTGCTGGAAGACGAATAAAAAGTGATAAAGAACATAAACTGAAAAAGGCTACTAAACAACCCCGGTTCCTGCAAAATGTGTTTCCAATTCCTTTAGTGTTGTGGCATTGGTTGCTATATCTTTTACAACTTCGCCTTTTTCCAATACAACAATACGTTCGCAAACATCGGTTACGTGCATCAAATCGTGACTGGAAACCAATACGGTAATGCCTTGTTTTTGGGCTAAATTTTTAATGATGTCTTTTAATCGAATTTGAGTTGTTGGATCCAAATTTGCAAAAGGTTCATCTAAAATGATAACCTCGGGGTTTCCAATTAAAGCAGCTACAATGCCCACTTTCTTTTGATTACCTTTACTTAAATCTCTTAAATATTTTTTTTGGTTTAGTATTTCACCATGAAAAAAATCTTCAAATTGAGCTACCAAAGCATTTACATCTGCTTTGTTTTGGTTACGTAATTCGCCAATAAAGTAGAAATATTCTTCCGCAGTTAAATAGCCTATTAAAAAACTTTCATCTATAAATGCAGATGTAAACGGTTTCCAATCTTCGCTTTCATTCACTTGAATGCCATTAGTTGTTATAACGCCTGTTGTAGGTTGAATCAAATCTAAAAGTAAACTGAAATAAGTAGTTTTACCCGCACCGTTATTACCTACTAAACCAAAACTTTGCCCTTTAGGGATTTCCAAAGATTCGATATTCAAAACTAAATTGCCACTATATTTTTTTGATAAGTTTGAAGTTACTATCATGATAATTTTGATTAGTTATTTTGATTGAACGCATCAATCATTTTATATTTTGACTGCATGTACACGGCTGTAATACCTTTCATAAGTTTTTGATGAAACACAATACCTAAAATGCCTAGAATTGCTAAAACCAAACAGGCTAGTTCAAACCCTATCAGAAAATAAAATAAAGCAAATATGCCCATGGGAATAAGTAATAATGGGATACCAATAAGCCATTGTACCGCACCTGTACCTTGGTAATTAAATGCTGCTTTTTGGCTTAAGTCTATCTTTTTTCTATTGAAAGAACCGCCATATAAAATAACATGGGTATTAACCCCAACATTGTAAATAGCCGCTGCAAAATGTGCCAGTAAAATTTTCCAACCAAAAAACACATACGGAATGCCTAAAACGAATAAGATAACAACGCTTAATGCCATTAATGTGAATTTAGATTGTAGATATTGTTCGTATTTAATATTCTGGCTCATAAGTAATTTGTAATAACTACTATCCCATGCTGGTATAAACTGGCCAAAATTGATTAAAAAAATACCTGTTGAAAAAACACCAATGAATGCAAATAGCCACGGCATATCTTGATACATAGGCTGCGGATAGAAAAACAACCCATAAAACAAACCCATTAACACCATCCAAACTGATGATTTGGTTCGTTTATTACGCCAAATAAGTTTCAAATCCAATTGCATGAAAGGTGCCATGGCTCCAAAATTTTTGGTCCAATCTAAATTAGATGTTTGTATTTCTCTTACTTTTTCTTTTAAACCACTATCTAAAAACAGCTTTTTTCTTAATATTTTAAAGTTAAAAGCATAAAGCACTAACAAAATCAAAATAGGTATTACAATAAAAAAAGGCGTATTATAAATAGCGTTAAATCCGTTAGAAAAAATTTGTGAAAACGAAACAATATTGAAATGGTTAAGCGCAAACAAGCCGCCAACAATACTTATAATGGGCAAAAAGGATAGTTCAATTTCTGACGAAAAACTTTCAATAATAAAATTTAGAAAATTTATAATGAGGCTTACCAACATTAAAGAGAGCATCCATGTTAAAACAGAAACTGTTGGATATCCTTCTACAAGTAAAGTGATACCAAATGGTATGATGGCAAAAAGCGGTAAAAAATTAAAAAACGACGTAACCGATTTTCCTAAAACATAATTTACAATGTTCCGTCTTTTAATGGGCAGTACAAGTAAAGGCTTTACAATCACTACTGGTAGTTTTTGAAAGAAAAACCTAAAAACCAAATCGCCAATAATCCAATAAAACAAAACACTATTTACAATGGTTAGCGGATTTTGGTCTGGAAATGCTTTTTTAAGCGCTGGGTACAATACAATTCCCAAGCCTAAAAAAAGGGATATAAAGTACAATGCTAAAAATACCATGAGTATTTTTATGGCCAACCCTTTACCAAAACTAGCCGACCTAAAAAAAGATTTCCATTCTAAATTTAAGAAGTTTTTAATCATTCTTTACTCGTTATACTTTTGGGCTATCTGGCTCACTTCCATACCCCATGCCTGACCAAAACTCATCGCTTTTTGAGTTAAACTTAGTTGCTTTGTTGCTAATTTTTTTCCTAAATCGGTATGATAAAAGGCTACTAATTCTTTAATTTCACTTTGAGTGAATTCTTCCATGTATAAATCGGCCATTTTGGAATACAAACCTTCTAAAGTTGTGTTTGCCTCTTTAATGTAAGCTGCTTTTTTGGCCTCAGGAACGTTATAACCTATTTGCTCTATGGCGCCATCAAAAGCATCAGCTGCACCTGTTAATTTAATAAATTCAATTGTTTCTGCTTTAAAATTGGAAGTTTCTTGGGCTTGAGTTGCGATGGCAACCATAAATAGACATACTAGTAAGATTTTTTTCATTTGATTATTCTTTAGGTTATTTATTAAACTGTACTTAGTTAGTACTTTACTTTACAGGTTTGTTACATGGTTAAGTAAATCTATCTGATGATTACTTTAAATATTATTCAAAAACAGTAATCATCATTTACTTAATTACTTATTGTATTTGTACCTGTTTGATAAACTCTTAAACTCAAATATATACATAATATTCTTACACTTAAATATCTTATATCATTATTTTTTTAAGTAATTGTATTGTAAATCTAATGGCTTCATTATTTTTGTTAAAAATTTACACATGTCATCATTCTATAAACTCTCTATTAAAAACATAAAAAAAGAGGCTAATAAAGCTATAAGTATCGCTTTTAATGTACCCCAAAATCTAAAAGAAATTTATGCTTTTAAGGCAGGACAATATATTACACTAAAGGCAACCATTAACGGAAACGAGGTACGACGCGATTATTCTATATGTGCATCACCTAAAAGTGGTGAACTTCAAGTAGCTGTAAAAGAGGTTAAAGATGGAACATTTTCAGCATATGCCAATAATAGTTTAAACGTTGGCGACACCATGGAAGTAGCACCTCCAAAAGGACGTTTTATTTTTGAACCTAACGATTCTAAAACGAAAAATATAGCTGCTTTTGCTGCTGGAAGTGGCATCACGCCTATTTTAAGCATTATAAAATGTGCTTTAGAAGAAGAAGTTTACAGCAAAATTATTTTGGTTTATGGAAATAAATCCACTGAAGATACCATGTTTCTAAACGAACTTTTAGAGCTTCAACATACGTATAAAGATCGTTTTTCAATTCAATTTGTATTCAGCCAACAAGATAAAGACGATTCTATTTTTGGGCGTATTGAAAAAAGCACGGTTAATTACGTGATGTTAAACAAACACAAACATGTGGAAGTGGATGCGTTTTATTTATGTGGGCCAGAAGCCATGATCCACACCGTAAAAGATGTATTAACCGATAATGGCATTGATAAAGACCGCATTCACTTTGAACTTTTTAAAGCGGCAAAACCTGTTGAAATTGAAGAAAAAGCAGCACCTTCTGGTAAAACAACAGCAACCATTACTGTTGATGACGAAACCACAACAATTGAAATGTCGCAAAAACAAAGCATTTTAGAAGCGGCTTTAGATGAAGATATTGATGCACCCTATTCCTGCCAAGGCGGTATTTGCAGTAGCTGTTTAGCACGTTTAAAAGAAGGCGAAGTAACCATGCGCCAAAACAACATTTTAACCGAGAAAGAAGTGGCAGAAGGCTTAATACTTACTTGTCAAGCACATCCTACTACGCCAACTATTGTGGTAGATTATGATGATGTTTAACTGTCATTCCTGTGAAGGCAGGAATCTTATAAATTGAATATAAATTACTATCATAGATTTTTAATATTCGATTTTTTAGAACGCTACGCTTTTAGATTTTTCAATTAAGCTGCATCACTATAAAGTGGATTCCTGAATGCATAGGAATGACAAACTATTTAAATAATTGCCTTAATTTTTTCAATAACCGTTTCAGGTGAAATACTTCTTGCAGCTTCTTTGTAAGTTTCGGGGTATTTATTACCGTAAACGGACGTTGGGATTTTTGGAAATTGATTTCTGTCTGAAAGTAGCAAATAATCTTCTGGTTGATTGAATGGTGCAAAACCAGCAAACGGATGCGTTACACCCCAAATACTCAGGACTTTTACACCTAACATGGCCGCTAAATGGGCGTTACCAGAATCCATAGAAAGCATTAAATCTAAATTGGAAATAAGTTCCAATTCTTCAGTAAGCGATAATTTTCCAGCTATATTGATGATGTTTTCTGAAGTTTCAGCCAACGTGTTCAACAACTCTATTTCTTTTTTTCCACCACCAAACAAAACCACTTTATAATCTTTTGAAAGCGTTTCAATAACTTCTTTCATGGCGTCTAAAGGATACATTTTTCCTTCGTGGGCAGCAAAAGGCGCTATACCAATTAACGTTTTTGATGTGTCTCCTAAAACAGCTTTAATATGATTATTTAATATGGCTTTTTTAGGGAAATTAGGATTTGATATGTTTAATTTAAAACCTAAAGCTTCAAAAACGTCGGCATAGCGTTGGTGGGTTGTTTTCAATTGCTGAAAAATTTCACCAGAAATTAATGCTTTCTTTTCAGCTCTGCCTTTATCAATTTGAACAACTTTTTTTCCGAAGAAAAATATTTTTAAAATATTGGTTCTAAGAACATTATGTAAATCGGCAACAGCATCAACTCCCAAGCTTTTCAGATCTTTTGAAAGTTTGTAAAGCCCAAAAACGCCTTTATGTTTACCTTTAACTTCGGCCGGAAAAACCGAAACATTTTTTAAATCCCTAAAAAAAGGCACAAAAAAAGCCCTGGTTAAAATGGTGATTTTTACCTCTGGATACTGCTCTGTAAAAGCTCTTAAAACAGGAACTGTCATCGCCACATCGCCCATAGCGGATAGACGGATAACGAGTATGTGTTTGGGTAGCTTAGACATATTATGATGAGATTCCTGCCTGAGCAAGAATTATTTCTGCCCTCTAAGCACAGGGTTTAATTCATCATCATTATACATTTTCATTTGCTTGTACACTTTCATGTATTTATCCCCTTTTTCAATATCGCTAAGTAGTGTATCGATGGCGGTACTTAAATCAACACGTTGTTCAAGTAAAATATCCAATTTGGTTTGGCAAGCAGCACGGTGTGCATCAGAGGCATCAGCTCGGGTTGCTTCCTCATTCATATGGTAGATTTTCAATGCTAAAATAGACAATCTATCGACGCCCCACGCAGGACTTTCAGTATTGATGGTTGCATTTGGTTTTGCAGTTACATGCTTGTATTTTTCTAAAAAATAGCTGTCAATATACTCCACCATATCCGTTCTATCTTGGTTTGAAGCGTCTATTTTTCGTTTCAAAGTTAAAGCCGCTACTGGGTCTATTTGTGGGTCCCGAATAATATCTTCATAATGCCATTGCACCGTATCAATCCAACATTTTCTGTATAATAAATGTTCTAACAAATCATTCTCTGAATATGGGTTTTCAAACGATTGATCTACGGTATTTATAACATGGTATTTTGCTATAACGTCTTGAAAAATTTTATTGGCTTTACTTGTAAACATGGTGTATAAATTTAAAGAGGTACAAAACTACAAAATTTAATCATATTTAATGGGCTTTATGTTTATACCATTGCCGTTTCATTTTTTATTATAATAAGGCAAGATTGTGATATTATGAATCTAAATAATTAACTTTAACATTCAAAAAAAAAGGAAGACTGAAAACTTATGCATATCCATAACTTATCTCAACAGAACTCGGTACTTAATGCATTTATTTCTGAAATTAGAGATATTTCAGTTCAAAAAGACCGCATGCGTTTTAGAAGAAATATTGAACGCATTGGTGAAGTTTTAGGCTATGAAATGAGTAAAAATTTAAATTACAAACCAATTTCTATAGAAACACCTTTAGGAACATCTTCCATGAATGTTATAGAGAACGAGATCGTGTTATGTTCCATTTTAAGAGCTGGCGTACCTTTACATAACGGACTGCTGAATTATTTTGATACTGCTGAGAATGCCTTTATATCAGCATATAGACATCACGAAAAAAATTCTGAAAGTTTTGAAATTATTGTTGAATATTTAGCATGCCCAAATTTGGAAGGAAAAACACTTATTTTGGCAGACCCTATGCTAGCCACAGGACAATCGATGGTGTCTACTTTTGAAGCATTAAAACCTTTTGGAATACCTAAAGAAATCCATTTAGTAAGTGTTATTGGAGCTCAAGAAGGTGTTGATTACGTTGATCGGCATTTTGACAAAACAACTCATTTATGGGTTGCAACTGTTGATGAAAATTTAAATGATAAAGGCTATATTATTCCCGGCTTGGGTGATGCAGGTGATTTATCCTATGGAGAAAAACTACAGCATTAATAGTAAAAAGGGGATAAGTATTAATATGGCAAGAAACACTTCCTTAAACCATTTATCTTCTACAATCTCAATATAATTTGTAATAATTATTGAGAGTGGTGCAAACAAAAATAAAAATTCACTTCCATTTTTAACAGGGGCAAGCAACACTAAAACAAACCCCAAAATAGCTACAATAATTACAATTTTGAAAGAAGCTCTTAAGTCTTTTTTCTTCTTTTTAATACTCTGCATATAAAACATAGACGACCAAATACCAAAGGATAGCAACATGGTGATAGCTACCAAATATCTAGTGGAATTGTACGGACTAAAATCATAACTGATGCTTCTGGGCGATTTAAATATTTCAAAAAAATCATCATAAATAACAACCGAGAGACCTACCGCAATACTAAAAACAGCTGCTACACCTACAAATGGAATAATCCAATGTCTTATTTTGTTATCTGAATAGAATATCAAACTAAAAAGAAATGCAATAAAAAAGAGAATAGCCCAAAAATAAAATAAGGCAGCAACTGCTATAAGTAAGGCAGCATCAAAAAGTTTACTTTTAATATTTCTTTGCGAACGCAAACTTATGATTCTTCTAAGCCCTAGTAGCACAAACAAATTAGAAATAAGAATATTGGTGTAGCTTGTAGTTTGTACAAGTGTTAAGAAAAACAAGCTGAATAATAATACTTCATAACTATTGGTTTGGGTTAAGCTGTTTTTGGTAATTATAAAATTAAATACTAAAATTGTAAGAATACAAATACCAAATACGGTTAACTCTTTAAGTACAAGCGTTGTAGTTAAAGGCTCTGTTATTAAGCTTGTTCTAGCCGTTAAAAAAGCCAAAACTGTAATAAATAGAACAATGATAAAATTTATTGGCTTAGATTTTTTAAAAATGCTTGTTATCATTAACTGTTTTTGTATTTTTGCTTCGTAAATATACTAACTAAAACTGGTTAGAAACCAATAATTATCAAGACATGAAAGATTTATTTTACGCTATACAAGATTTATTTGTAAACTTTTTGTTCAAACCTATGGATGCTTTAAAAGCATTAGAACTTGAAAATTGGTTTGCTGCAAACACTATTTCTTGGATTTTCCTAATTATAGGATTTGTAGCCATGGTTTACTGGATGAAACAACTTAAAATATTTAATGATAATAACGAAGAAGATAAAAGCATTTCTTCACATTCATTTTTATAAATCGAATCCAATATCTTTACGATAATACATCTTATCAAAATGTAGTTTTTCTATACTTTGGTAAGATTTTTTTATGGCCTCTTGGTACGTATTCCCGTAAGAAGTTATCGTCATAACACGTCCGCCAGTAGTTACCACTTTACCATCTTTCAATTGTGATCCGGCATGAAAAGGAATTGAATCTTCAATAGCATTGATACCTGTAATTTCCTTTCCTTTTTCATAATCTTCAGGGTAACCGCCAGATACTAACATAATGGTTGTTGCAGCACGCTCATCAATTTCGATGTTAATTTTATCCAAGGTTCCATTTGCCATCGCTTGAAGAATTTCAACAAAATCATTCTTAAGTCTTGGTAAAACCACCTCAGTTTCTGGGTCGCCCATACGTACGTTGTATTCAATAACTTTTGGATCGTTTCCAACTTTAATCAATCCAATAAACACAAACCCAACATAAGGTAGATTGTCTTTTTTAAACCCGTTAATGGTTGGTTTTACAATACGTTCTTCAATTTTAGCAAGAAATTCATCGGTTGCAAATGGCACTGGAGATACGGCACCCATACCTCCTGTATTTAAACCTGTATCGCCTTCTCCTATTCGCTTGTAATCTTTTGCTGTTGGTAATATTTTATAATTTTTACCATCGGTTAATACAAAACAGCTCAACTCGATACCATCTAAAAACTCTTCAATAACCACTTTGGTACTTGCTTGACCAAATTTAGAATCGACTAACATGCTTTTTAACTCGGCTTTAGCTTCATCTAAATCATTTAAAATAACAACACCTTTACCTGCCGCTAAACCATCTGCTTTCAATACATATGGCGGCCTCAACGTTTCTAAAAAAGCAAACCCTTTTTCAACAGTATCTTTCGTGAAACTTTCATAAGCTGCCGTTGGAATGTTGTGTCGGTATAAAAATTCTTTAGCAAACTCTTTACTGCCCTCTAAAGTTGCGGCTTCTTTTTGCGGACCAATCACCTTTACGTGCTTAATAGCATCATCATTCAAAAAATAATCATGTACGCCATTTACCAACGGGTCTTCTGGCCCTACCACAACCATATCAATACGTTCTTTTAAAACCAACTCTTTAATAGCTTCAAAATCATTTACACCAATATTTACATTAGTCGCAACATTAGCAGTCCCAGAGTTACCAGGCGCTACAAATAAGTTTTTGCATAACGGACTTTGAGCAATTTTCCAAGCGAAAGTATGTTCTCTTCCACCAGAACCAAGAATTAAAATGTTCATTGTATTGTTTTTTTAGATTCCCGTTTTTATGGGAATGACAAATTAATGTTTTTTTAATGCAGAGCATTAAAAGTGATTTTTCGAGTACAAAAATAAAATTAATGACACGAATTCAAGAATATTTTTTGTTTACTTTACAAAAATTATGTGTTCTCTTGAATTTGTTCAATATATCTTTAAAAATTAATGGCTTTCCTATTAAAAAGGCTAAAACTGTATTGGAAACCATTCAGCAGAAAAATGATTCTGAATTAAGCACCTATATTGAAGCTAAAAAACAAGACATTGTTACTTATCATTTAACGCACAACCCGTTCTATAAAACGTTTGCAAAAGAAGCTAATCCGAAAGATTGGAACAGCATTCCGGTAATGACAAAACGCCATTTACAACAACCTTTGAACCATCGTCTTTCTGATGGATTTACTACAAAGAATGTTTATATAAATAAAACCTCTGGTTCTTCTGGCGACCCCTTTATTTTTGCCAAAGATAAATTCTGCCATGCACTTACTTGGGCGGGTTTTATAGATAGATATCGTTGGTTTGATTTGGATTTTAACACCTCAAAACAGGCCCGCTTTTATGGTATTCCTTTAAACAAATTGGGATATTATAAAGAACGTTTTAAAGATTTTTTAAGTAAACGATATCGGTTTTCGGTGTTTGATTTAGGTGATGCCCAACTTGAAAAGAACATGAACATATTTAAAAATACCAAGTTCGATTATATTAATGGCTATACCAGTTCCATTGTTCAATTCGCTAAATATTTACAACGAAAGAACATGGTTCTAAACACCATGTGCCCCACTTTAAAAGCATGCATCGTGACTTCTGAAATGCTTTTTGAAGAAGATAAAGTTCTTTTAGAAACACAATTGGGTATCCCAATTATAAATGAATATGGCGCTGCCGAATTGGGTTTAATCGCTTTTCAAAACACCAAAAATGAATGGATTGTAAATACCGAAGATTTGTATGTTGAAATTTTAGATGAGAACAATCGAGTTTTGCCGTATGGTGAAGAAGGTCGTGTTGTAATTACATCGCTTTACAATAAAGCACATCCGTTTATTCGGTATGATTTAGGCGATATTGGTAAACTTTCAAAAGAAAGCACTCTAAACAAACCTCTTTTGGAAACTTTGGTTGGCAGAACCAACGATATTGTTGTGTTACCGAGCGGCAAAAAAGCAGCGGGTTTAAGTTTTTATTACGTTACAAAAACCGTGATTGAAAATGATGGAAACGTAAAGGAGTTTATAATTGAACAGTTAACATTGGATACGTTTAAAATAAGCTATACAAGTAGTTACGAGCTTTCTGAAGAAAAATTAAACAACATTAAAGCTGCAATTTCCAAATATTTAGAGCCTAATTTAACAGTTGAATTTGAAAGAAAAACAGCTTTAGAGCGTTCTGCCAGAGGAAAATTAAAACAATTTAAATCGTATTTGTAGAAACAACTTGTTTTGATTTTACAAAAAAGTGTTCGTATAAAAACACTAACATATAAAACATTGATCTTACAGTTGAAAACCCCAAACCTTTTCTATAAACCAAATAATTATGCTTTAAAAGGTTGATTTTGTTTGAAGACATCGAATCTTTTCTAACCCGATAATACGCCAACGACTCTTGAATGCCTTTAGCGGGTTTTCCGGACTTTTTTATAGCCGATAGCCATAAAGCCCAATCTTGTCGTTTTCGCAGATTAGGCGCTGTTATTTTGCCCAATATCTCTGCGTTAAACATACCCGTTAAGTTGCCAATATAATTGCTTCTTAAATATTTTTGATAGGTGAGTTCTGGCAACGCTTTTATGAATTTATTCAACGGTTTACCTGTTTCGCCTATTTGCTCATAACTGCTAAAAGAAACGTCGCAATTATGGGTTTCCATAAATTCTATTTGAACTTGAAGTTTTTGGGGTTTCCATACATCGTCGCCATCTAAAAAAGCAATGTATTTTCCATTCGATGCTTCAATACCCTTGTTTCTTGAAATGGCTGCACCAGCATTCATTTGATTTTTAAGCAACTTTATGTTTGCATCTTGGGAAATAAATGGAGCAACTATTTGTAATGTTTTGTCTGTTGAACCATCATCAATCAAAAGTAATTCCCAATTTTTATAGGTTTGATTTATAACACTGTTTATGGTTTCTGAAATAAATGCTTCAGAGTTAAACATGGGCGTTATGATAGAAACTAAAGGCTTCAATGGAATATTAATATGCTTTTTCTTCGCCTTTTAGTTGGTTAATAACCGTTTGAATGATTATTTTAATATCTAATAACAGCGACCAGTTTTCAATATAAAATATATCATACTTTATCCTGTTAATAATATCCTTATCGTTTTCAACTTCTCCCCTATATCCTTTTATCTGTGCTAAACCCGTAATTCCTGGTTTTACATGATGCCTGTAAATAAAGTTGTATTTGTCTATTTTTTTTGAATACGCATCGGTATAAGACAGCATATGAGGTCTAGGGCCAACAACACTCATATCTCCCTTTAAAACATTTATAAATTGCGGTAACTCATCCAAGCTTGTTTTACGTAAAAATTTCCCAATAGTTGTTACTCTGCTATCTTTTTGCTTTACATAAGTGCCTTTAACTTCGTTTGTGATCGTTAACGACCTATATTTATAACAATAAAATTCTTTGTAGTTAATTCCGTTTCTTTTGTGACGATAAAACAAAGGCCCTTTAGATTCAAGTTTTATTAAGATAAAAAGAATGACCGAAAGCCATGACAGGATGAAAACGATTATAAATAGTGAAAAAACAATATCAAAACTTCTTTTTATAAATTTATTAAAATCATCATTTAAAACACCTTCTTCAATGGATAGAACTGGTATGTAGTCATAATAGTCTGCGCGAAGCCGTTTAGTAAAAAGCTTAGATGTATTGGGTACAAATTTAATATTGCAATGATGCATATTAGCATACTTAACATATTCATTTACCTCTTTTTCTGATAGTTCATCAATGGCACAATATATTTCATCTATGTTTTGATTATTTTCCAAATAACTGAAACTTTCAGCTATCGTTCCAGTGGTGTTTTTATCATTTAAAATCCCAAAAACACCTTTAAGGTTGTATCCAAGTTCTTTCTTTGTATTAAAAATTTTTATCAGTTCTTCAGCACTTTCTCCTCTGCCAACTATTATAACGTTTCTTAAGTTTCCTTTTAGGTATCGTCTAAAAGTTTTAAGCATATAATAGCTAATCATTTTGACCAAACCAATTGCGGCAAATGAGTATAATAAATAGCGTAAGGTTACAAATGCAGATATGTCTATACTTCTAAATACTCCTAAAAACGCATATACAATTACTGAGTACGTAAGAAATTGCCTGAATAAAACTGATAAGATATTTAGTGCAGATGTATGCCTGTAAACTTTATAAAAATTTAAAAAATAGGTTGATATAAGCCACAGAATAGTAGAATAAATGGCATAAAGCAAATTTTTATTGTTTAGCAATTTTAATGGGAAAAAGTATAAATTTTCGTCATTAAAATTCAATAGATTAAACGCGAAAAAATTTATAACTATAAGATCAAATGTAATTAATATGGGTCTTAATAGCCATGAATATCTTCCGCGTTTATATTCCATAAGCTGATTTTATTTATTGATAAAACCAGAGAAATCTTTATGCTCGCTTTTATAAAGTTCTTCTTCGGTTAAACTTTTAAAATAATCATAGGTTATTTTCATACCTTCCGCTCTATCAACCTTTGGTTCCCAGCCCAATAACTTTTTGGCTAACGTTATATCTGGTTGCCTTTGCATGGGATCGTTAACAGGTAAATCTTGATAAATTACTTTTTGGGTTGTTCCTGTTAGTTTTATAATTTCTTCTGCAAAATCTTTAATGGATATTTCGTGTGGATTACCAATATTTACAGGCTCAACATAATCGCTTAATAACAATCTGTATATCCCCTCAACTTGATCATCTACGTAACAGAAAGAGCGTGTTTGAGAACCATCTCCAAAAATGGTTAAATCTTCTCCTCTTAGAGCTTGTCCCATAAAAGCAGGTATCACGCGACCGTCATTTAGTCTCATTCTTGGCCCATAGGTATTAAATATACGAACAATTCGCGTTTCAACGCCATGAAATCTGTGGTATGCCATGGTTATAGATTCTTGAAAACGTTTGGCTTCATCATATACTCCGCGTGGGCCTATAGTGTTTACATTTCCATAGTAATCTTCTGTTTGTGGATGAACTAATGGGTCACCATAAACTTCTGAAGTAGAAGCTATAAGCATCCTAGCTCTTTTGGCTTTTGCCAATCCTAATAAGTTATGTGTGCCCAATGAACCGACTTTAAGAGTTTGAATGGGAATTTTTAAGTAGTCAATTGGACTAGCGGGTGATGCAAAATGAAGTATATAGTCTAACTCTCCATCAAATTTTACGTATTCGGAAACATCATGATCTATAAAATCAAAGTTTGGGTTATTTGATAAATGAGCAATATTCTTTTTATCACCTGTTATAAAGTTGTCCATTCCGATGACCTTATAACCTTCTTTAATGAAGCGATCACATAGATGAGAACCTAGGAAACCTGCTGCCCCAGTAATTAATACTTTTTTCATATGTTGATTGTTATTGTTTCTATTTTCAAAATTATAATTTCTAAATTAAATCTAAAATGTTCAAAATTTAGTTCTTTAAAAACAATTAATATGCCTTTTCTTCTCCTTTAAAAATATTCAAAATTGTTAGAATGATAATTTTTAGATCAAGAAATATAGACCAGTTTTCAACATAAAAAATATCATATCTTACTCTATTTTGCATATCTAAATCTTTTTCTATATTTCCTCTATATCCACTTACTTGGGCTAATCCAGTAATTCCCGGCTTAACTGCATGTCTTACCATAAATTTATTTATTTTGTTTTTATAATCATCTGTATGACTTAATAAAAGCGGTCTTGGACCAACAACAGACATATTACCAAACAAAACATTATAAAATTGAGGTAGTTCATCTATGCTTGTTTTCCTTATAAACTTTCCAATTTTAGTAACTCGCATATCGTTTTTTGAAGCTTGTAATCTATCAGAGTCCTTGTTTGCTTTCATTGAGCGAAACTTGTAACAAGCGAACAGGTTAAAATCGGCTCCATATCTTAGTTGTTTAAAGAACACTGATCCTTTTGATTCTAGTTTTATAACTAATGCTAAGAAAGGGGTAAACCATGAAAGAAACCCGACTATAACAAGCAAAGAAAAAACAATATCAAAAATTCTTTTAATTATTCTATTTAAACTTACATCTAATGGTATCTCTCTAAGCGAGAGAACTGGAATAAAATCATAACTCTCAAATTTAAGTTTTTTAGTAAAAATATATTTGCTATCAGGTATAAACTTAATAGTTTTTAAATTGTTTTCAGTAAAGAAAATTAATTGAGATATCTGATTATTTGATAATTCTTTAACAGAGCAATAAATTTCATCGACATTGTTATTAAGCATGAAAGCAAAACAATCTTTAAAATCACCTAACTTATTATTTTCATGCTTATCTGTAAAGCATCCTTGGTAATGGTATCCATAACCTTGATTATTATTAAAAAAATTGATAAGTCTTTTTGTAGCTTCATTTGATCCTATTACAATAACCTGCCTGAAATTACTACCTGTAATTAATCTATATTTAATAAAAAGAAAATGTAATACTATTCTCCAAACGGCAAAAAGTATAAAAAAATAAAAAAACGATAATAAAAACTGCTTAGGATAAATATTAGAGCTTATAATATAAAAATAAGACATGATTGTTAATCCATACACCAATAGTTGTTTGAATAAAAGAGATATTATTTCAATTACTTTTGTAGATCTATAGACATTATAGAAGGAAAAAAAAACTGAAAGCAATAACCAAAATGAAAGAATAAAAACTAAATCAATTAACTTATCTGTCCAAAGATAATTACAGTATATTGAAATTATTAATAAATCAATTAAATGTAATATAGGCCTGACTAAATTTGAATAACCTCTTTTTTTGTCTTTCATCTAGAATGATCTCTTCTTTATTGAAGCCAAATATAGTTATAATCTAAAAAAGGTCTATGTATACTTTGCGTGTTTTAAATAAATTTTTTCCAATTTCCTAATATTAATAGAGATATCAAATTTTTCCTTAAAAAGCAGGAATGAATTTTTTTCAAATTTTTCTCGCGTTTCGTTATTGTAATATAATTCTATTATTTTTTCTTTAAATTGATCTAATTGATTCTCTTTTAAAAGATATCCATTAAAATCATTAATAACTAAATCCCTATTGCCATCACAATCTGTGGCAATTATAGCTTTTCTTAAAGATAAACTTTCGATGATTGAATAAGGAAGCCCCTCATATCTAGAAGTCGAAAGATAGAATTTCGATTTTGATACAATTTCAAAAATTTTCTCTCTTTCAATCCAGTCAATCAGTGTGAAATTCTTTTCTAAATTATGCTTAGATATTAACATTTTGACATTTTCGGAATTAGGACTAACTACTCCCAGCCCCATAACTACTAAATGTATATTGGGAATGTGATCTTTTACATTTTTAATAATTTCTACCATCATCTCAATGTTTTTTTGGTAAGATGGTCTACCTACAGTACAAATATAATCTTTAGAGAAATTGTAAGCTAAAGAAGAAACAGTACTATTATTATCCACAACAGCCAATTCTGTAATAGAGTTATTAAATAAAAAAGCTTTATGGGGTTGATAACCAACTTCATCAATACCTCTTTTTAACTCAGACTCAGAAGTAGCTAATAGAATAGAATTAAAATTCTTTAAAACTCTTTCAATACTTAAAAATAAATATCTTTTAACAGGAGAATGCGCACTTAAATATGAAAAAGCATGTGGTGTATGCAAAACATTAATTGAATAAAATAATGATGCTATCCTTGAAATAACACCGCCTTTAGCACTGTGAGCATGTATTAAATCTGGTTTTTCTTTCTTTAAAATTTTAATGGTTTGATAAATACATTTTAGGTCTTTAAAAATATTAATTTCTCTTTGTATGGGTATATAAAATTGTTTCGTCGCTTTTCCTGATGAATCTAAATATTCAATACCCTTTTCTTGTTTACCGTGAATAATAATATTATTGATAATATTGGACTCCATATTCTTAAGTGCTAGATCTAAATAAACAGCAACTCCAGAAGTAGAACAAAGGACATGGGCTACTTTAATTTTTCTCACTAATTTTTAATTTTATTTGGTTGCAAATATAAAAGACGATGTTAATATTAACAAGTTGGAAAGGGCAGCCTATCCTTACAAATGTTATTTGCCTTGTTGTAAGAAAAGATTAATATAAAGATAAAAAATAACGACATTCCTTTTACGCGAACCAACACAGATTCAGTTAACATTATTATTAAAAAAAATACTAAAAAATATGTTCCTTGTGGCACCTTTTTGAAAAAAACATAAATTATATATAAAAAATAAATGAACCCAAAAATCCCAAATCCTAATAAAAAATGCAAATACTGGTTATGTGAGTTTTTTGGTTGATAATAAATGTAACCATCATTGAGTATTTGATTGCTAATAACATCTTTAACATTTTTAACTCCAATACCATAAATAATATTCGATTTTAACTCTTTGATAGAATAACTCCAAACCAAATACCGTTCATTTATATTAGCCCATGAGTTATTGATTAAATCATGTTTATCATTTTTATTAATAGATATGTATAAGTTATTCATAGATTCAAATCCATGGCTTATTCTAGGTGACAATTTAAGACTTAAAAAAAGTATTCCAAAAAATAAAGCTGACAGTATTGTGATTTTTTTATACCATGCCAATTTATTAGTTTTATATAGTGATAAGAGTGTAATAATAACCACAGCAAAAAATGATATTCTAGCCCCTATATAAATTATAAAAAAAACAAAAATTAGGTATAGCAAAACATCAAATCTTGATGAAACATAAATAAATCCTTTTGTTTTAAAATACATAAAAAAACTACAGCTTAAACCTAAAAACATGCCATAATAAACATGTGTGAGATCTAGAAAATCTGAAAAGTAGGTATTTATTTCCAAAAGGTTGTCTGCATAAAGTATATTTATAATTATAAGATAGAAAAGAGAAATTAGTACTGAAGTTATAAAAACTTTAATCGTTTTTATTAATGATATTTGAAAAAGAAATTTCTTTAAGATTATAAATAAAATAGGGTACAAAAGTAAATACAAAAAAGTATCAATTCCTTTTAAATAATTTTGGTGACATAAGTTATTTAAAATAATTAAAACAAAAAAAGCCAGAATGTAAACTTCAAACTTAATTAAGCTTAAAGATAAACTTCTTTTTTCTAATTTATTTTTATTCAATAAAATAAATAATATAATAATTAACAAAATTATAGTATGTACACTTCGAAAAAAAACCAATGAAAATACTAACAAGTACCAACATTGATTTATAAAACACATGGTTTCTATTTTTTTTTTATAGACCAATAAAATTTGATAAAATAAGATACCAAAAATAAATGGCAATGCTAATTTATATGTATCTAAAAAAGAGAAAGAAATAAACAAATAAAGTAATAAAGAAGTTAAATCTAAATTATAGTCATTTCTTATTTTATTAAATATCTCACTAGTTCTCATAGTATTCATTTAAAGATTCTACATACTTATTTATGTTAAACCGATCATTAAATGTCTTGTAACCATTATTTGCCAAGTTTATTCTTAAAAGTTCGTCTTCAATTAACAATATAATTTTTTCAGCTAATTCTTCATAGTCGTTAGGTTTAAATAGCAATCCATTAAAATTATCGGTAATTAATTCCGAGGGGCCTTCTATATTAGTTGCTATAACTGCCAATTTAGCTCTAAATGCTTCTAAAATAACAATACCGAAACCTTCCCAAATAGAGGGTAAAATAAAAACATCTGCATTATCATAATATTCATTAACTGCCATTATTTCACCTTCAAATTTTACGATGTCATCGATTTGGAGGTCCTTAGATAAGTTTTGCAATGTAACTCTTAATACTCCTTCACCAACAATTAAAACATTAATAACATCTCTATATCCTTTATTTTTTAATATGCGTATGGCTTGTAATAAGGTATGAACAGCTTTCTGTTTAACCAGCCTACCCACAAATAACAAGTTGAGCGTTTTTTTTGAATTTACTAAATCTTTTTGTTTTTTATGATCTTGAAAATAATCATTTGGAGGTATGGCATTAAATAGAACAAAAGATCGATCTTTTGATACGCATAAGGTTTTTAAAACATGCTGTTCAACACTTTTAGAGATGGATATTATTGTAATTTTAGGAACAACCCTAGTAAATAAGATTCTATAAACCATAAAATAAACCCTATCCAATATATTCTGTTGAATGTAAGTATTATGCATAGTACAGAAAATTTTTGCTTTAACATTTCTTGCACTCCATATACCAAAAAAATCGGCATGACCAAGGTGTGTATGTATAATATCGGGGTTTATAGATATGTAAAAATTTCTTATTTTTTTAGTAATAAAAATAGACAACGGTATATTCTTTATTTTAACTCGCTTATCCAAAAGGGAAATTAGTTCGTCTGTTTTTTTTAAATAAACCAAATAAACTTCATGATTAACTATCTGCCTATTTATAACTTCAACTAAAAGTTTTTCAGCACCTCCTATACCAAAGGCCGTTATAACGTGAACTATTCTCATGTGTTTGGTAATTTATTTTCTTTATATATAAGTTGTATGAGCACAAATAAAATCCAAAGTGGTGCTTGATAAAAATCTGCAATAATAATTAAGTGCAGAAATGATGTAATTAGGCTAAACAATACAAAACTCCTCACGTTTCTTTTAAGTCTGATAACTTTTATCAGCAAAATTGTTTGAAATGAAACGAAAAAGAGAAAAGCAAACAGACCTACATCAGATAAAATAGTAAAATAAACACTTAGATATCCTTCTGTATCTTCGTTAACTCCATACCCGGGTCCATTTCCTAATACTGGGTGCTTTACAAAATTTGATAATGCTCTTGTCCATTGATACAATCTTTGTCCACTAGAACTAACTTTAGTGACCTTATTTGCCTCTTCACTGAAAGTTATTTTGTCAATTATTGAATTAATTTGCTTAAATTCAGTTTCTGATTTAAAAGATAAAAGAATCACTAAGCCTAGAAAAAAGACCATAAGTAAACCTACTATCCATGCTAACTGTATTTTTGTTATTGAGAATTTCTCAATTTTATTTATTATAAATATTAATATTGTAGCAAATATCGACAACGCTATCCCCGCACTTGAAAATAAAGCTATCTGCGATAGAATGAACAAACCAATTAGCCATTTATATTTTTTAACATATTTTTTTTGATAAATATAACAAAGTGATAAACCAAAATAAATATTGTAAAAATTAGCCATGTGTCCGGGTTCTTCGGCCACACCCGCAACACTTAGCATTTCTCCCCTTATAAAATAATTCATGTTGCTTATTTTTCCGTCTACTACAGGTGCATAAATGCGTCTAAGGCTAAAATCAAAATAATTGATTCCTATAAAATCTATTATAATAATTAATGAACATAAAAGGAATGATTTGTATATAACAGCCAATACCTCTATAGCTTTAATATTTAAAAATTGTATAACATATTTTGATACAAAAAAATAAAAAACTATACTGTTAGTGTAAGCTAATGAATGATTAAAACTTCTTTGTTCTTTAAAACCAAATAGAAAGCTTAACCAAACTACGAATAATAGACTTATAAGAAGCAAATCCTCTTTTAATATCCATTTTCGGCTTACTTTGCCGTGAATAAAAACTCCTAAAACCAAAAAAACAAACAATACTTGATTAATAACAACGGGGATTCTTAACCAAGATGAAATTGCAAAGAAACTTGTAAATGGCGCAAAAAAAATAAATAATAAAAAAAGTTTTTTTATCATTAAAATAAGTTAAATAAATTTTTTAATTTACTCCTAACAATCACTAAATAATTAAAAACCAATCTTTTAATATAGTATAAATACGCAAATTTTACTTTATTGTTTTTTCTAATTTCAAAATCTTCTTTGGCGGTTATAAAAAGGTTTTTCGTTAAGTGTGTAGCGCCTGTATTCCTCATGTTTACAATTACTTTGTCTGTAAACAAAAACTGGACACCAGCACTATAAGCCCTGAAAATTAATTCATAATCTGCAGATAATTTGTAATTAGTATTAAAGAACCCAATTTGTTCGTAGACACTTTTATCAACAAATGTAGCAGGGTGATTAAGTGGCATTATTCTTCCTATATATTTTTCTATATCCTTTTTATTTTCAACCGTTTTATAGACCTTATTCTTATTGTTAACCTTGTTCTTATTGCCCGATATAATAGAAAACAATGTATCCCGCTTTACTTTTAATATCTGTGAAAGGGCGTCTAACTCGAACCAATCATCACTATTTATTATTCCTATCAAGTCTCCATTTGCCATTGAGAGACCTTTATTCATGGCATCATAAATACCTTTATCAGGTTCACTTATCCACTTATAAGAAATGTTTTTTTGATTAAATTTCACTTCATAATATTTAATAATTTCAACTGTTGTGTCGTTAGAATTACCATCTATAATAATATATTCTATATTAGAATATGTTTGGTTTAAAACAGACTCTATAGTATCTTTTATTGTTTTTTCTGAATTAAAGCACACGGTTATTATAGAAAATTTCATGATTAAATTTTTAGTGATATTTATTCACTTTATTTGGTTTTATATTCTATTACTTAGAAAGAACTTAAATTGCTTAAAACTTTCAATATTAGTGTCAGCTGATTTTCTTTTATAAAATACTTCCTTAATACATTAGTAATTTTCTGCTTTTAAAGTTTAAATCCAAACTTATAGAAAAAAGACCTAACAAGGTGCTTACAAATGTAAAATAAAGGGTGTTCTGTCCTGTTTGATAAAGCAGTACCTCTAAAAATATTATTTTTTGGGTTTTCTAACATTTCTTTATCATATATATGTCTATCGTCAAATAAATATCTATATGGAAAACAGCCATAATCGCTCATATCTCCTTCAATTAAAACATTCCCATGCTTTTTAGAGAGTAAACTTAAAATAGTTTGGTCATGTCTGTTCTGAATAAATTCAGGGTAATCAGCTCCTAGTACACTTGGGTCATCACTTAAAATTCTACTATCTCTTGAATATTTTTCCCAATCTTTTATAAAATCAATAGACTCTTTGCATTTTTTAACTAATACAAATGTAGAAGTGATTTGAGGAGTGTTTGTATACTCTGGACTATCACAATCCATCAAAATAAATGCATCTTTTTTTGTCCATTGCTTTTCAATTAACAACAATCTAAAACATAAAATGTTTTTTTTGCTTTTTTCTAGGTGCTTAACAAGAGGCAAAACACTCTTAATGAAAATTGAACCACTATCTGCAGAAAGTAAATATTCTCCTTCCTTTACTTCTTTTAATGCTTTATTAACTAAATATGGTTTCCAAAAATAATTTCCAAATCCTTTAGAATATTTTAGGGAACTAGCATGTAAATCCCATTGACTTTTTTCAATATCTTCAGGACTATATTCAATTACTCTATCTACTTTTCCAAAAACCTTAGCAGTAAAACTACTCCATTTCTGTTTTCCTCTAAATTTCTTATCAGCAAAATTAACTACAGTTATCATTCTCTTAAATCTTATAAATTTTCATTAATCACCTTATTCATAAAGCTAAACATATTATACTTTTCAAAAATTAAATCTCTAGCTTTCATTAATTGAGGCATATTCCTCTCATGAAAATCGCTTTCTACTACTGATATTATTTCTTCTATACAGTCTTTTCTATTAATATCTATAGGGTAATAACTTCCTTTAGGAAAATAATCTGAAATATTTGTGCATCCATAATAAATAGGTGTGCCATAGCATAAAAGAGCATCTGAAAATTTCTCGCTCCAATAAAATGGCGCCCTTTCATTTTCTATAACAAGTATATATCTACTTTGAGAGAACGGAAACCATTTGCCATTTGGAGCATTATCTATATACTGTCTAAACTTAGACCATTTATTTCCTCCATAAAGATTAAAATTGTAATCTGTTTTACATAGCTTTTCTAAAAATTCTGCCCTAATTTTATGCCCTTCTACATTCATTAAATTAGAATTAATTGTAGAAAGATTTACAGTTTTTTTAGGGTAATTTGTTTTTAGTAAAAAATCATAATCAATTAGATATTCGTCCTTAACTTTACATATGTGACTGTTTGACCCTAAATGCCAATGTACAAATGGAGCCGATGCTATGTATCGATCATTATTTTTTTCGATTAAATAAGGGTCTGAAGTATATATTTTATTGAATTTGTCTAAAATTTGAGGTGAAGATAATCCAAGCTTATTTATATATGAAGGCGGCTCTATATGTAGTAAAAAACTTTCTTCTTTTTTGTAGTTTATCGCCAAATTCGGTTTGTTGATCACAAAATCAAAATCGGAAAATATACTATTGTAATAAATTGTGTTGCCTATTATTCCAGCCCTATTTGGAGTTTGGTCTATAATGAAATCATTATACACTCCTCTGTGTGATGATAACCTTACCTTGTGTAAATCCCCTTTTAGCAAATTTTTTCTTTTGTAAGCGGCTCTATAATCATCCGATAAATTTTTTAAATCTCTAAGAAATCCCTTCATCACTAAAATAATTAGGTTCATATTTTCCAAAAGGAGAAACGACAAGTCTTGAAGGTTCCCTTTTTCGTAAAACTTTACAGGGATTACCAACACATATAGAATAAGAAGGTAAATTTTTATTAACAACAGATCCTGCACCGATAATAGTACCCCTTCCTACAGTCACACCACCCAATATTGTTACATTAGCACCAATCCAATTTTCTCCCTCTATAACAATCTCTTGATTTTCTGTTATTGGACTATAATCACCACTGTTATGACTCCCCGATATAATGGTAAGCCCTATGGCAGATTGCACGTAATCTCCAATATACACCTTATTAAATGCCCATATTTTATTATAATGTCCTAAAGCAACGTTTTTTCCAATAAAAATGTTTTTTGGATTGAGAAACCTAAACCCCTTATCGATAAAACATTTACCTTCTAGGTGTATACCAATTATTCTAAATGTAAAAGATCGTAAAACAATAAAGGTCTTCAGTTCTATTGCAAATAATTCAGAAAAAATATTCAGAAAATTTCTAAACACCCAAATGATGCTATTTATTAATCTTTTCATTTTTATTTAATATTAGAGTGTCATATCCTTTAACAACCTTTATTACTTCTCGAGTACCTCCAAAAGAAAAAAACAATAAAGATATTGATGTTGCTAATAAAACTCCCCCTAAGCCAAATTGCTTAATTAGAAATATTGATAACGGTATGTTTATTATTAAACCAATTACATTGGAAATTAATTGAACTTTAATCCTCTCAATTCCATTAAGAAAAGTACCTAACATAATATTCCAAATGTTAATTATGGTAAACAGTGCTGTACTAAAAAGCAAAGTTAAAGAAAGGTTTATGTTTTTTCCTAACCAAAAATATATTAATGGTTTTGATACTAGTAACATTACAAAAACAATTGCTACAATAATAGCAAATCCTTTTAACTGGTAGTTTAAAACCTTCTTAATCCATTTATAATTGCTGTTTTCGTTAGCGTCACAGTATGCCGCCCACAAAGGAGTTAAAATTATGGTAATTACTGTGGTGGGAATAGAAAAATATTTATAAACTATGTTGTATGGTGTCACATCAGAAGGGCTTAAAAAGTGAGAAATAATAAGTGCATCTGTTTGAAAAATAATTAATATCGAAACTTGTATAATAAAAAACTTTCCTCCAATTGAAAAAAGACCTTTGATATTGTTTTTTTTAAAACTTGAAAAAGATGGTCTTATATTATTATATTTTGTCAAAAACAAATGAATACTAACAAAAAACAATACAACTATTGGAACTAAAGAATAAATTAGCCCAATAAGAAAAAGATGGTCTCTGAGTTCTTTTTCAAACAAAAAAAACAAGGTAAGTATTATTGTGTTTGAAAAAGCATAAATCATTGATGCCTTGGCGGGCTTATGATGGCTTAATAAAATGATGTTAATTAAATTAAAAAAGAAAGAAATGATCGTTAGCACGAAAGTGATCCCAATAAGATTTCTTAATTCGCTGTTTAATGAATAATCTGAATTAAAAATATTAGACCAATTAACATAATTCCATGGAATAAAAAAAACAATGCATAAGAATAGTGACAAAAACCCTATAACAATATACGCTGTACTTATATATTCTTTTGCTTTTTTAAAATTATTGTTTACAATCGCAGTGGTAAGCATATTTCTTAATCCATTTCCTATACCAACATCTAATATTTGCATCATAGACAACATGTTAAAAATAGTAATCCAAAGACCATATTTATAATTTCCTAATATATTTAAAGAAATAGGAATTAATAAAAAACTTATTGCAATACTATATCCTTTTATTAAAATTAGTCCAATCATATTTGTTTTAACTTTTAATGACAGTTCATTTCCAGATAAAATAAATGATTTGATATTTTCGATTTTTTTTGTCATTTAAAAATTACTTGTAGATTAAAGTAATGTTTTTAATTTTAAGCTAGTGTTTATACCAGTTTTTAGGCAATACTACAGGCTTTTCATAATTCAAATTGTCTTTATCTAGAACATTGGGAAACTGGTCTATAAATGTTTTAGAAGTAATCCTATCATTTCTTAAAAAGGAAAATTCTAAAACTGGAGGAATTTCAACGTTTTTATGCTTATATATTTTTGAGCAATTGTTAGGATGTAAATGCACACATGTGTGTGTTTTCAAAAGTTTTTCAAAAACAGAGCTTGCTAGTGCAAAAAACTCTTTATCCCATAATCTTTCAAGGAAATGAAACTCCAGTAAAATAACTCTAAACTGTTTTAATAATAATTCATCTATTGATAACAATGTAAAATATTCTGCCCCTTCTATATCCATTTGCATTAGTAGGTCTTCATTTGGCTCTATATTACTACTCCGTAACCAATCAGTAAAAGTTATAAAATCTTCATTAGATGTCGTTCCAATATGCTTTTTTATAAAATTATAATCATATTTAGATGCATCTATATTTGGTCTTTCAACACTGTTGTCTGCCATGTAAACTTGAATGCCTCTATTTAAACAATCTATTTCAAAACCACTTTCAGTATCTACACCAGGAGAGAAGCAAGTTTTAATTCCTTCCAAATCATTAGGAACCAAGTAACCTCCATCAGTAACACTCCCCATTCTAATAAGCTCTATATTTGTTTGATAAGGTCTTAAGGATTTTATGAGTTCAATAATTTTGCTTTTTTCAGTATTCTTGTTTATTTGAAAACCAAAAAAACTAAATATTTTTTTTAAATTCATCCAAACAACATTAGATGTTTTATTAATTATCTTTTTCATTGTATATATTTATAACTATATCGAGTTTATAAAATCGAATTTTTTGGGCGCCTTGCAAAAGTACGATAGTTATTACTTTTAACAAGTTTTATATTTTTTAATACATCGTTTTCAATTAAAATCTGTTCTGCAAAACCGTACCACGTTACTGCTTTTTTATCACTAAAATGATAAATACCAAAACTATTATTTTGGCTTACAATTATTTGGTATATAAAACCAGATAAATTAACCGTGTTTGTTGGACACCCTATTTGTTCATCAGTAATAAAAAGTTCGTATTCAATTTTAGCCTTTTCTAGTATTGATTTGTAAAAGTTTTTACCGTATTTTTTACTATATAACCAAGAGGTCCTTATTATAAAATATTTTTCTATGGTGCTTTGGATATACTGCTCTCCTAATAGTTTAGATTTACCATATTCGTTTATGGGATTTGGCAAATCGGTTATTGTATATGGTCCACTTTTTTCTCCATCAAAAACATAATCGGTTGATATGTGTATTAAAACGGTGTTGCTATTTTTACAAACTTCTGCTAAATTTTTAACTGCTTCTGCATTTATTTTATATGCTATTTCAGGAGTTTTTTCGGCTTGTTCTACATTGGTATAAGCAGCACAATTTATACAATAATCAAACTTGTTTGACTTAAAAAAAGACTTAACCTGACCTTTTAATGTAATATCCAGCTTCTCTTTAGAAACAAAAACAAACTCTAAATTAACGTCGTTTTTAGAATATAATTCTTCTATGGTTTGCCCTAGTTGCCCATGGGCTCCTGTTACCAAAATAGTTGTTGCGTGCTGAACGCTTGATATTGATTTTTCCATAAAAAACTATTGTAACCCTAACGCTTTAAATGTTGGAAGTATAAGATCTTTTTCTGAAATAATGAGTTCATCATTTGGAAAATTCCAATCTATATTCAAATCTTTATCGTGAAATATAATGCCTCCTTCTGATTCTTTGTTGTAAAAATTATCACATTTATACGAAAAAATAGTATCGTCTTCCAACACCACAAATCCGTGGGCAAACCCTTTTGGAACAAAAAGTTGCTTTTTTTCTTTGTCGTCTAATATAAGTGAAACGTGTTTTCCAAAAGTTGAAGAATCTTTTCTAATGTCAACACAAACATCCAACACTTTACCCTTTAAAACTTGCACTAGTTTAGCTTGGGCATGTTTTCCTTTTTGGAAATGAAGCCCTCTTAATACACCTTTTAGTGATTTTGATTGATTGTCTTGGACAAAATTTGATTTGATTCCCGTTTGAGATTCAAATATTCTTTTATTGAAACTTTCAAAGAAATACCCCCTTTCGTCTTCAAATACTTTGGGTGTAATAACAAAGCACCCTTTTAAATATGTTTCTTCAATTATCATGCTTCTTATAGTTGCTGAAGGTATTCACCATAACCACTTTTAAGTAATGGTTCTGCAAGTTTATGCAACTGCAATTTGTTTATATACCCCATTTTATAAGCCACTTCTTCTATACATCCTATTTTCTGTCCTTGACGTTCTTCAATAACTTGTACAAACTGAGACGCCTGCATAAGCGATGTAAATGTCCCTGTATCTAACCAAGCAGTGCCTTTATCCAATATTTGAACTTTTAAAGTACCTTGCTTTAAATATGCTTTATTAACATCGGTAATTTCTAGTTCGCCACGTTTACTTGGTTTTATGCTTTTGGCTATTTCAACTACCGAATTATCATAAAAATAAATACCAGGAACAGCAAAGTGTGATTTTGGGCTTTCTGGTTTTTCTTCAATAGAAATAACGTTATTATTCGTGTCAAATTCTACCACGCCATAGCGTTGAGGGTCTTGCACATGGTATGCAAAAATAACGCCTCCATGTGGATTAATAGTAGCTTGCAAGGTTTCGTTTAAACCAGAACCATAAAATATATTATCACCTAAAATAAGTACTACACTATCGGTTCCTATAAAATTTTCAGCTATTAAAAAAGCTTCGGCTAAACCGTTGGGTTGTTCTTGTACTTCATACTCAAAAGTACAACCATAATCTTCACCATCACCTAAAAGTTCTTTAAATCTTGGTGTATCTTTTGAAGTTGAAATAATGAGAATTTCCCTGATTCCCGCCGACATTAATGTTGTTAACGGATAATAGATCATGGGTTTATCATAAATAGGCATGAGTTGTTTACTTACCACTTTTGTTAGTGGATGCAAACGTGTTCCTGAACCTCCTGCCAATATAATTCCCTTCATTTAATTACTATATTGTTTTTGATAGTACAATTGATACGCTCCACTAGTTACATTATGCAACCACGCTTTGTTGTTTAAATACCAATCTATCGTTTTATTTAAGCCTTCTTCAAAGGTAACTGATGGTTTCCAACCTAATTCCTTGTTTATTTTTGAAGCATCAATAGCGTATCTTAAATCGTGTCCAGGACGGTCTTTTACGTATATTATAAGCTTTTCTGAACTTCCTTTTTCTCTGTTAAGCTTTTCATCCATTTGTTGGCACAACAGTTTAACTAAATCGATATTCTTCCATTCATTAAATCCGCCAATGTTATAGGTTTCATTGTTTTTCCCTTCATGAAATACCAAATCTATAGCAACTGCATGATCTTTAACATATAGCCAATCTCTAGTATAATTCCCATCGCCATAAACTGGTAACGGTTTATTATTGATAATGTTATTGACAAATAAAGGAATTAACTTTTCTGGAAATTGATTTTGTCCATAATTATTAGAACAGTTTGTTATTACATATGGCATACCATATGTTTCTCCATAGGCTCTTACAAAATGGTCTGAGCTTGCTTTAGAAGCTGAATACGGTGAATTAGGGTCGTAAGGAGTTGTTTCGGTAAATAAGCCTGTTTGCCCTAAGGAGCCATAAACCTCATCGGTACTAATATGGTAAACCAATTTGTTTTCAAAATTATCTTTCCAAGTATTCTTAAAAGCATTTAAAAGGATCATGGTTCCTATAACGTTTGTTTTTACAAAAGCTAATGGATCTTTTATCGATCTATCCACATGAGATTCCGCTGCTAAATGGATAATTGAATCAAATTTATGCTTATTAAATAGCTCATTTATAAAAGTTTCGTTTGTAATATCTCCCTTTATGAACGTGTAATTTGGGTTGTTTTCAATATCTTTCAAATTTTCTAAATTTCCAGCATATGTAAGGGCATCTAAATTAAACATGTGATAGCTTGAGTATTTTTCAACAAATAACCTTACTACATGTGAACCGATGAAACCTGCACCTCCTGTAATCAGAATTTTCATAATTACTGTTTATTGTAATTCTTAAGATAGGTGTTCAATGATAGTAATGCAAAAAACATTAACATTATGATTAGAAACAAAAATGGAATAATAAATTTATAACTTTTTAAAAGACTTTTATCTTCTACACCTTTATTGGGGAAATCAGAAATAACATTTAAAATACTAGATTTGTTGGCCTTCTCTTCATTTAGGTTTACTAAACTAGTTTTTAATTCTTCCATTTTGTTTATTAATGAAAGTTCTTTGTTTTCTTTTGCTCCATTTTCACCGAAACTAATATTAGTACCTCCTAGTTCCCGCTCTGCTTCTTTAAGCATCACCTTTTTATATAATAATTGTAGAGAATCAATTTCAACAATTTGTTTATAGTAAAGACTGTCTTGTAACTTGATATTAATATCACTGATATCTTTTTGAAGATTAAAATAATCGTTTCTAGAAATGGAATTAATAATGGAAGGTTGTATTTTTTTCGCAATATTATTGTTAGTAGCTATTACAGTTATGGTATGAAAACGGGCATCTAAAGAATTGAAATTGTTTAGATATTCTTTCATATCTATTGCCTTTTGAGTTGTTGTATCTAAACTTCGAATAAATTGATCAAATGATTTTACTTTTTGGTTTTCATCTGAATACGATTCTACTCTAAATTCTTTTATAGAAAAAGCCTCTTTTTCGGAAATATTTAAAGCCTCAGCTAAAGCGCTGGAATCTTTTGCTTCAGCCAATTCATTATAAAAATTGATGTTGTTATATAACTGTTGGGCGCTGTTAAAATTTGGTTCCAATACCATGGTAGAAACATATTTGCTTTGTTTGCTAGCATCTAAATAAATTCCAATGGCTAAACCAATAACACCCGCAATAGCAAACTTTATAATATGTTTTTGAATGAATAACAAAAACAAAATTATAATCCCAAAAAACCCTTTAAAAATACTACCAATAAAATTAAAAAACCTGCTAAAAGCATTTCCAATTAACTTAAATAATTGCCCTAAATCTACTTCTTCAGATTGCTGAGGTTTTGGTAAATCGTTACTCATATTAAAAGTATTATTAATTAAATATTTGTTCTATTATTTTTCTTGTTATTAAATAGGTTGGTTTTACACCTGTGGTTCCTAACCCCCCTGATGCTAAGGTAGCTCCAGTTTCTAAAGGGTTGTCGCTGGCGTAATAAGCATACCTAACTTTAACATCTGAACTAATGCTTCCTCTTACTTTAGATGCCGCTTGTATGGCTTTTTGATAATGGGCACCTTCCATTTCTAAACCAATAACTTGCCAGGTAGAGTTGTAAAAGAATTTTAAAATGTCTTTGTTTTGTAACGATGTTCCTAAAACTGTAATCATGGTGCCTTCATACACATCAACACCATGTCCTTCTAAATCTTGTTTAGAAAGTTCATTTTTAAAAGGGTAATTATCGGCAGTTCCTTCAAAAATATGAGCTTTCGGTATCATGATGTCGCCTTTACCACCTTCTAGAATACCTGCTTTTCCCATAATGGAAATGGAATCTATGTTTAAATGAATATTATTACCTTTTATTTTATAAGGTTTTAATAATTCATCTATAGTTTCGTAAGCTTGTTCACCAAAGGCATAGTCCATTACTAAAATTACTGGTTTTTCAGATGCTATCCGGTTTTCATTAACTTGAATATCCAACTTCGTGACATCAAGTTTGCTGGTATCAAAAATTTGAACATCAATCTTGGTACCCGAAGCATCTTCAATATAAATCATGCCGTTTTGCAACGCTTCTTTAGTTACTTTGCTACGTAAATCGTTATTTTCTTTCTTACTTAAAGACTCATAAATACTATAAGCATCTTTTGAAGCTGATGTTTTTAAGGCTGTTGGTGCAAAAAGCGTATTCATAACACTATGCATGTTGGCGCTAATGATATGTATGGGTCTTTGTAATAATTTATTTTTATATAGAACTTCCTTAATAGTGTCTGCCCAAATTTCGCCATGTATATGATGCCCGAGACGTTCTCTTAAAACGGGACTAAAAGTAACGGTGCGCTTATTATTGCTTATTTGTTCTTCAATGGCTAGTTTACCTAACCAATATACGATGTGCAACAAACGCTCTGGTTGTGTTGGTGTTGCAAAATCTTGATAAACTGAACGCAACTCGTTAAAAGTACGCCCTAAAATATTGGCCGTATGTGTTATGGCTATTTCACGTTCCTCTTGGGTTAATTTCTTTTTTGATGAAACAGCTTTTTCTAGTTTTGTCCAATCTCTAGTTGTTGCCCCACTTTCATCAATTAAAACGCGATTGCTAATTTTATGTGATTCAATAAAAATAAAAGTGATGTGCGTTAAAATATCATAGATTTCAGATCGACCGCGCGTAATCTCAATATTCATTTGCTCTTCATCAATTCTATAGCAATTACGCCTTCTTTTTTCTGGAATTATGGGTTTGAAATGAGAGTTGGAATACCCCTCATCACTCGTTAAATTAATAAACGTACACTCTTCAATACCAGTGGGAAGCCTATCAATAACGTAAAGCAAGCCTTCCAACTCAGCTTTTTCTTCACCTATAGAGCCATAAATTTCTGGTCGTAAAAGCAATAAGGATTGACGCAGCGTTTCACCCGAAATGCCCATAGGTTTATAAAAGCCTCTATTGAATAAATGCCGCATGGTAACATACATCCGCTCAATAGCATTCGAGCTTTCTTGTGCTCGCGTTCTTTCGTGATGTTTTTTGTTGCTCATGCTTGTTTTTTTAACGGGGCAAATGTACTACTTTTTTGTTTAATTGCTGTGCGGAAAACCCTCAACTATTTTTCTGTCATTAGACAGTCTAGGCAGCTTGTTTTGTCCACCTAATTTTCCAACAGATTTCATATATTCTTGAAACCCACTCTTTTTTACTTTCGTTATTTTAAGTGGTTGTAAAACCTTGCCTTGAATTAAATCGAAATAATAGCTGTTTTGCTTTTGAAGTGATGCATCTATTTTTTTGGCCAAAGCCGAAACGTCATCAGGTTCGTTTTCAAACTCAACAAACCATTCATGATATGGCAATCCTTCTTTTGGATTTATTTGAGGAGCCACTGTAAATTCTGAAATTTGAATACTAGAACCCAAAACAGCTTCCTGCATGGCTTGTTCTACTTCTTTACCAATAACGTGTTCCCCAAAGGCCGAAATAAAATGCTTAATGCGCCCTGAAACAATAACGCGATATGGTTTGGTTGAAGTAAACTCTACCGTATCACCAATATTATATGCCCAAAGACCCGCATTTGTTGAAATAATCATCACATAATTTACGCCAACCTCTACATCTTTAATGGTAATTCGTTTTGGGTTTTCGTTAAAAAACTCATCTGCTTTAATAAACTCATAAAAAATACCAGAATTTAGTTGAAGCAACATGCCTTTTTCATGCTGTTTATCTTGAAATGCAAAAAAACCTTCACTGGCTGGGTACAATTCTATACTATCAACTTTTCTTCCAATTAGGTTTTCAAATTTGGCTCGATAGGGCTCATAATTAACGCCTCCAAAAATAAATAGGTTGAAATTTTTAAAAACATCGCCTACTTTTTTTCCTGTTTTTTGTTGAATCTTTTCAAAATACATCTGTACCCAAGATGGAATGCCTGAAATAATGGTCATATTCTCCGGAAGGGTTTCATCTACAATGGCATCTACTTTGGTTTCCCAATCTTCAATACAATTGGTTTCCCATGATGGCAATCTGTTTTTTTGAAGATATTTAGGCACATAATGGGCCACAATACCTGAAAGCCGCCCTAATTGAATGCCATTTTGTTCTTTAAGAATAGGGCTTCCTTGTAGAAAAATCATTTTACCATCTACAAACTTGCTGTTTCCGGTTTCTTTAATGTACATTAAAATTGCATTTCTGGCCGCTTCTACATGGTACGGCATACTTTCTTTGGTAATGGGAATGTATTTTGAACCCGACGTTGTGCCCGAGGTTTTAGCAAAATAAATGGGTTTTCCTTTCCATAGAATATCTTCTTCACCAGCAACAACACGCTCTACATAAGGTTTTAAATCTTCATAATCTCTAACTGGTACTCGTTTCACAAAATCTTGATGCGAATTGATGCTTATAAAATCGTGGTCCTTACCAAACTGGGTACTAGCTGCCTCTGAAATTAGGTTTTGGAACACCTTTTCTTGTGTTTCAAATGGTTTTTTTGCCCACTTTTTAATGGTATAATGCACCCGTTTGGCAAAGGGTTTTGCTAAAGCCGATTTTAGTGATATCATCTTATTTAAAATCTATAAAGTTAGTTGGGTTTATGGGGTAACCATCGTTCCAAAGCTCGAAATGCAAATGCGGGCCGGTAGATAATTCGCCTGAATTTCCTCCGGATGCTATAACTTCACCTGCCTTCACCAAATCTCCTTGGGTTTTTGTTAAGGCAGAGTTGTGTTTATAAACTGAAATTAACCCATAACTATGCTCAATAATTACAACATAACCTGTATTTGCTGTCCATTCGGCAAATATTACCGTACCATCGGCAGTTGCTTTTATGGGTGTTCCCTTGGCTACAACAACATCAACCGCGTAGTGTTTGTTTTTCACATTATAGGGTTCGCTTATGGTGCCATTTACAGGCGGAAATAAGATAAAGTTGGATGCAGAGGTTGCCGACTCAAACAAGTTATATTTATCTTCTTTATCTACTTTTTCTCTTAAAATAGAATCTTCAGCAGTTGGATTTAAATTTACTTCACTGGCTTCTAGTTTCACTGCTTGGATAATGGAATCTCTAGAAAAATCAACGGTGCTCACTTCCCCTTGCAATACCTTTTTTATAGATGCATAATACCGATCGTTCATGGTTATTACTTGTTGTAATGAATCGGTTTTATAATTTAATTCTGTTGCTTTTTTCTTTAAGGCTGCAGATGAATACCCAGGAATATATTCTTTTAACGGTGTAAAAGCAATAAGCATGGTTGTGCCCGCTATTAAAATAATGGCAGTTAAGGAAGCTAAAACAAATACATTTAAGCGTGTTAGCTTAATGGATAAGCGCTCCTCAAAGGTATGCTCGTTAAGTATTACCAATCGGTACTTATCGAGTAATTTCCGTTTTATCTTTCTTTTTTCAGATTTCTTGGTCTCCATGTAAAACAAAATTAAATAAAATTATTTCATGACTGCTTGCTTTATGCTAAAGTTATCCTCAAAACGGTTTTATTAAACTTTAATTATTAACTTTGCGTAATAAATTTAGCAATTATGATTTCATTAGGTATATTTCTAGCTATTGGTCCAATGCAAATTGTACTAATTGTTGTGGTAGTTCTATTATTATTTGGAGGAAAGAAAATCCCTGAATTAATGAGAGGTCTTGGTAGTGGTATTAAGGAATTTAAAGATGCCAGTAAAGACGACGACAAAAAAGATGATAAAAAATAAATCTTCTTTTGATAAATAAACAAAAAAGACCAACATTTCTGTTGGTCTTTTTTGTTTTATGTTGTTTGGTATTAATTTATTTTCACCGATTTAATAATAGCTTCCAATTCTAACATGTAGTCGCGCTTTTCAACTGAGGGTGCAAATGCAAACCCTTCAACAATTACCCATCGTTTATTTATTTTGTCTTCAATGGCATAGTTAATAAATGGTCCGCCCATAAAATCTGCTTTTAAATCCCATAAGCCTTTAGTTTCAATAGCAGGCTTATTATCTACAATGGTTTCAGATATAAAAGGTGCATAAGCCCCTTCTGTAGTCATATACGACTCTATTTTTTCACCGTCCTGTTTTATTTCTCCATCTTGCCTTCCCTTGATATATTCTTTTCCAATAGAATCCCTTAACCTCACTATTTGGCTTACTAGACTATCATTTCTTTTGATGGCGTTATAAGGCACTTCAAAGATCATTAAATTGGTAGTTCCCGTAGTGATGTCTTTTCTAATCCAAAAGAAGTTATCGGTTTCTTTAGCTATCCTATAAACTGAAGGAAATTGAATGGTCAACCCTAATTTTTTTTGAATGGAACTGAATTTATGAGGCGACTTTGCCATTTGTCTGGTACGCTCAGCCATTTCCTCGCTTCTAAACGTTTTAACTATTTTTGAAGCATTATCATTTAAGGTTTCAATAATTTGCTCTCTAGATTTTCCTGAAACCACAATAACTTTTTGAGGTTGTGCGTACACATTGTTTAAAGCTTCAAATCTAGCTTCTTTATTTACTTCAATTTTTAAAATGGTTCTGTTTTTGGTAACAAATCCTGAAAACACCGATGGTGGAATTTGGCTAATAGTGAACATGGGTTCGTCTTGCGGTAATCCATAAATGGGAGCTGTAAGTATGTTTCTAATAGCATCGCCTATGCTACCATCCCACAATTCGTTATCTATAACAACCGAAACGTTGTTTATGTTTCCCGATGAATCTGAAAGCAATTTATCATCAGATGATTTTTTGTTACCACATGAAACAAATAGTACTAGTAGAACTGCTGAAAAAATAATATTTCGCATAATTTAAATTAGGTTTTTGGAACTTTTAACTTTTAGATACCTTAAGTTTCATTCCTGGTTTTAATTTACTACCACTAATACCGTTCCAATCTTTAATATTTTGAACAGAAACTCCAGAAAATTTTTGCGAGATACTCCATAACGAGTCGCCACTTCGCACTGTATATATTTTTGAACTACCAGAAGTAGCTTTAGAAGTTGTAGATTTACTAGTTGAAGATGTAGTTGATACGGTTGCGTTTTTTGGGTAAATAGTTAAACGCTGCCCTATTTTTAAGTTATTGCTTCGTAAACCGTTCCACTTTTTTATATCGCTTACCCGAACACTGTATTTTCTGGCTATTAAACCTAAAAATTCTCCAGACCTTACCCGATGCGTTGTTTTTGTATTGGAATCAAATAATTGAGGCATTGGTTTTTCCCGTTTATCAAATTCAGCTTTAGCTAACCCATAAATGTGCTCTTCATTGGTTACAAAATCCCCGATAACGGTTCTGGGCAAACGCAACGTGTAATTTTCACCTTTTACAACCGGAATAATATCCAATTTATATGAAGGATTTAAAAACTGTAACTCTTCAATTTCCACACCTGTAGCTTCGGATATTTGATCGAGTGTTATCATTTGTTTCACACGTATGGTATCGGTTTCAAAAAAGGCAACTTCAGGTTTTGGTTTTGTAAACCCATGCTCTTCAGCATATTCAAAAATATACATGGTAGCTAAAAAAGCTGGTAAGTATCCTGCTGTTTCACGTGGCAAATTATGCCTGATGTTCCAATAATTCTGGTAACCACCAGAACGACGGATGGCTTTGGTAACATTTCCTGGACCTGAATTGTAGGCGGCAAGTGCCAAATCCCAATCACCAAAAATTTCATAAAGCTTAGATAGATATTTTGCGGCGGCTTCGGTAGATTTTATAGGGTCGCTACGTTCATCAACATAACTGCTTACATCTAAGCCATACATTTTACCTGTGGTATACATAAACTGCCATAAACCTGTTGCACCTACTCTAGATTTTGCTCTAGGTTTTAATGCCGATTCTACAATAGCTAGATATTTTATTTCAAGTGGTAAATCGTGGTTATCTAGTTCACGTTCAAACATAGGGAAATAAAATGCACTTAAATTGATAAGTTTTTGGAAACTTCCTCTTCTGTTTTTTAAATATGATTTAATAACACTTTCTAAACCTGGATTATATTCAACGTTAAAAGGTGTTTTAGCACTTAAATCTGCTAATCTGGATTTTAATAATTCTGTTGAAAGCTCCGGATAATCTACTTCTTCAAAAGTGAGTTCGGTAATGGAATTGTAGATGGTATCGTAAAGGGAGTTGCTATATAGCTCTTCCAACCATTTTTGGTCAAAATCGGCCGCCAACAAATTGTCTTCTACTTTTTTAATTAAAAGACTGTCTTTTTGAGTATTAATTTGCTTTAAAGTTTCTTTTTTTCCATCTGTAACTACAAGAGAATCTTTTACTTGCGAAAAACAAATTGCAAAACTGGAAAGGAACACTATGGTAAAAAATCTAAACGTCATAAATCTATTCATTTGGTTATATTGAACGATATTATGGCTAAAATCGTATTTTTTAGCTTAAAATAAAAACTTAATTTAGTTTATATGAATTAAAACCTACAAAAACAGTGCCTTATTTACCATTTTATCGGATTTTTCTTTTTATTCTAACAAAAAAGCCACAAATACACAGATAGAAAACTACTTGAGTATTTGTGGCAAAAATTTATAAAAATCTGAACTGTTACTCTAAAATTGCAGCAATTCCTGGTAAAACAATACCTTCTAAACTTTCTAACATGGCACCTCCTCCGGTACTCACGTAACTTACTTTGTTTTCAAAACCAAATTGTTTTACAGCAGCCACAGAATCGCCACCACCAACAAGAGAAAAGGCTCCGTTTTTAGTTGCTTCAGCAATCGAGTTTCCTAATTCAATCGTTCCTCCAGCAAAACTTTCCATTTCGAAAACACCTAATGGACCGTTCCAAAGAATGGTTTTACATTCCATTACAACATCGTGAAATTGCTTTCTAGATTTTGGTCCCGCATCAACACCTTCCCAACCATCTGGAATTGCATCAATATCAACAACCTGAGTATTAGCATCGTTACTAAACGCATCTGCAGCTATCACGTCAACAGGAATGTGAACTTGAACGTTTTTAGCTTTGGCTTGTTTTAAAATTTCTAAAGCTAATTCTTGTTTATCGTCTTCACAAATAGAGTTTCCAATTTTTCCTCCTTGAGCTTTTATAAAAGTAAAGGCCATACCACCACCAATTATTAAGTGATCTACAGCATCTAAAATGTTTTCTATAATGGTTATTTTTGAAGATACTTTAGCGCCTCCAAGTACTGCCAAAACAGGTTTTTCGCCATCTTTTAATACTTTGTTGATGCTTTCAATTTCTTGAGCCAATAAATAACCGAAGCATTTATTATTCGGGAAAAATTCTGCAACAATAGTAGTGGAAGCATGCGCTCTGTGTGCAGTTCCAAAAGCATCGTTTACATAAATATCGCCTAATTTTGATAATTTTTCTGCAAACGCTTTATCGCCTGCTTCTTCTTCTTTGTGGAAACGAAGATTTTCTAACAATAAAATCTCTCCTGGTTGTAATTTTGCTGCTGCTGTTTCGGCTTTTTCACCAATACATGCGTCTACAAACTTAACTTCAACACCTAAAATATCTTCAACATTTTTTACAATGTGACGTAATGAAAATTGATCTTGCACACCTTTTGGACGCCCTAAATGCGACATTAAAATACAGCTTCCGCCATCTTCTAAAATTTTTATGATTGTTGGTTTTGCAGATACAATTCTGGTAGCATCGGTTACTTCAAAGTTTTCATTTAAAGGCACATTAAAATCTACGCGTATTAATGCTTTTTTGTTTTCGAAATTAAAATCGTTAAGAGTCTTCATTATATTTATAAATATTTTATTTTTTAAGTGTTTGATTCACAAAAGTAAGTAATTAAAAACAGCTACAAAACCTGTTTTTAAACGAAAACGATATAGCTTGTAAAATAATTTTAATTGAACACGCCTTTTGCGTTAAGGATAGTAGTGAATAGCTTTTGGCGAGTACGCGCAGCGAGCCAAAACTAGAAACGAATAGCCTGACCCTTGTGGTAACGCCCAAACAGAAATTAGTACTTTACCATCTAACAAAAATTGTGTAGGTTTGTTCGATGCTATTCTCGGAAATTTTAGGACAAGACCATATTAAAAACCATTTAACGCAAAGTGTTGATAATGGGCGGATTCCGCATGCACAATTGTTTGTGGGACCTGAGGGCTCTGGCACTTTGCCCATTGCCATTGCTTATGCACAATACTTACTATGTGGCAACACCAATGCGGAAAATAATACGGGCAATGAGGCGTGTAACTTGAAGTTTAACAACATTTCGCACCCCGATTTGCATTTTGCGTTTCCGGTTACTACCAGTGATAAGGCTAAAAGCCATCCGGTTTCTAGTCATTATTTAGAAGAATGGCGCCAACTTTTGAAAGAACAGCCTTACGGAAATTTATTCGATTGGTATAAATTGCTTGGTGTTGATAACAAACAAGGACAAATTGGTGTTGATGAGGCGCAGGATATTGTAAAAGCACTATCATTAAAAGCTTATGAAGGTGGTTATAAAGTGATGCTGATTTGGATGGCTGAAAAAATGAACACTGCTGCTGCCAACAAGCTTTTAAAACTTATTGAAGAACCGCCTAACAAGACTGTTTTCATTTTAATTGCCGAAGATGAAGAACAGATTATTAATACAATACGTTCGCGTTGCCAAGTGTTGCATTTCCCTCCCCTGGCAGAAAATGTTATTAAAGAAGCCTTAATTAAACAGTATAGTTTAGACTCTTTAACGGCGACTAAAATTGCACATCAATCGAATGGGAATTACAACAAAGCCTGCGATTTGGTGTATCAAGATTCTGAAGATTTACAGTTTGAAACCTGGTTTATTTTCTGGATACGAAGTGCTTTTAAAGCTAAAGGGAACAAGGCTGCGATACACGATTTAATTTCCTGGAGTGAGGATATCTCTAAAACAGGACGCGAAACCCAAAAGCAATTTCTTAATTTCTGCTTAGATTTTTTTAGACAAGCCTTGTTGCTAAACTACAATGCAACCGACTTAGTTTACTTAGAACCTAAAACAGAAAAGTTTAAACTTGAAAATTTCGCGCCTTTTGTACACGGTAATAACATTATGGAAATTAGCGACGAACTTCAAGACGCCATTTACCATATTGAACGCAACGGAAACTCTAAAATTATTCTAACCGATTTGTCTATTAAATTGACGCGGTTGTTGCATAAAAAAGCGGAATAAGCCTATTATTTCTTTATAACTTTTTTATGTAAAACACCTTTACTTGTTTCAATTTCAACAAAATATAATCCGGAAGTATAGCTACTGATTTGAATATTTTCAAAATCTTTAGTTTGTTTAAATAATTGTTTACCTGTTGCACTGTAAACAACAATTTTCTTTACAGTAACGCCATTAAAAACCTTAATACCAAAATCTTTGGTTGTTGGGTTTGGATATAACAAAACCTGTTCCTTGAAATCATTTTGGGTGATTGACAACGTTGATCCCTCAACAATTTTTGTAGAAACGGTATTTACAATAAGCGACTCATTATAATCAATGATTGGTTTTGACGCTGCAGAAGTTTTACCAGAAGCTTCTATATAATCATAAAAGATTTCTGTTTTACCTGAAATAATACTGCCCACAATAACATCACCAGTTGGTTTTACTCTAAAAGCAATAAACGCTTTGCTTCCCTCTTCATCGTTTTGTTTTGCAGGAAGATTAATATTCTCAAATACAAATTCAACGAAATTTTTATTAGTAATTCTCGTTTTAAAATCATGACTTGAATTGATAATATTGATGGTGTTCCAATCTAAATTTCTGTTTAAAATATCAGTAATGGCAATATTTTCAGCCATAGTTGAGCCTAAATTTTGAAAACGAATGATATAATCTAAGTAATTGGTAATTTCATCAATAACAATTTCTGCTCCCTGTAATACTTCTTTCTTATTTCCTGATGAAATACCATCTACAATTTGATTTAAAACATATGTGTTATCTATCAAAAAATCATCTGCATTATTGCCTGTTATTGATGTTTGAAAATTCAGCTTATCGCCTTCGTTAATTACAGCAGAACTCATGATATTAAAGGAAACATCAATAATTCGCTTTTCAAACGGATTTAAATTACTATAGCTAAAAGAAATTGTGTTTCCTGTTGAATTATTATGGATTGGATTCGCAGTATTGAAACTTACAAGATTTTCGTCAAACTGTAAAGTTATGCTTCCTTCACTGGTGCTAGAACCTAAGTTTTCATAGACTATTTGATATTTTGCTTCCTCACCAAGCTGTATTTCTGATATAGGAATGAAAACGATATTCACATCATTTACATTTTGGCTATAATTAGAACAAAAATCAACAGTCGTGTTTTCTCCATAATCGGTAAAATTACTTGTACTTGTTTCTGGATTTAGAGAAATATTATTACGCGTTAAAAACTGTGGCAATGTGGTTTCATAACTGTTTTTTAGTACAAATAAGCTATAATTTCCATTGGCATCGGTTAATGTGGAAAATTGATTAATCCCGTCTGTGGCTTCTACCAACATATTAGGGATTTTAATATCTAAAACATCGCATCCATTATTATTGTTATCATAAGCTACGTTTCCTTCAACAGTATTATATGGTAAAGTAATATTACAATCTTCAACAAATGTTGCATTTGGATCTATATTAGAGGAAAATTTTGTTTCAAATGATGCGACATTATCAACACAAATGGTTCTTAAGTTTGGATTGTTCATAAGATGGAGTGAACGCAATACTGTTGGGCTTACATTTTTTAGGTTAACACTGCTAAGTAAATAACTATTGTTGCATGTAAATGATATTAAATTTGGAGTAGAAGTTAAATCCAATGTCTTTAATGGGCCGTCTCCTAAAGCTAAATTTTTCAGTTTTATATTGGCCGTCAAATCAAGAGATTTTATAAGTGTGTTGTATGTTATTAATCTCTCCAATAATGTATTTTTGCTCAAATCAATACTTTCAACTAGCGTTCTGTCAAACTGCAGACTTTTAAGAATAGTTAGCTTTGACACATCTAAACTAGTTAATGGATTAAAACCACAAATCAAGGTCTCTAATCCAGTATTATTGTCTAAAAGCAAATTAGTCAATTCATTGTAGTCACAGCTAAAAATTCTTAAATTCGTATTCGAGCTAACATCAATCCTTTTTATAGCATTAATACTACAAGATAGTGATTCCAAAAAACTTAAATGACTAACATCTAAGGATGAAATTTTATTTCTGCTACAATTAAAAGTTCTTAATAAAGTGTTTTTACTAATATCTATATTTGTTATATTATTATTTTGACAAACTAAATATGTTAATCGTAAATTTTCACTAACATCTAGTGAATGTAATTGATTATCGTTGCAGCTTAAAGTTGTTAACAGTGTATTTTTACTAAGATCTACCTCACTAACCAAATTATAACTGAAATTTAAACCTGTAATATTAAGAAAAGCTTCAATACCTGTTAAATCCTTAATTTTAATTTCATCCAAATCACCAAACTGATTGCCTAGATAGAGTGGGCCATTAAAATTCCCAGCCTCATTTATCTGGATCTCACCATCTCCATTAGTGTCTATTATATTGTTATGGCTCAGTAATCTAGCTTTAAAATTGGCGTCTGGAATATTAACAATTTGAGCTTGTGAAATATTTACTATTAATACTAATAATAAAAATACGTAGAAGTTTTTCATATAAACTGAATTTAAACTCCTAAAGTAGGAATACGGGTTTAATAGATGTAAGTTTTTACAGTTTATTCGACAAATTGCTAGATTACATAGCCATAAATATAATTAGCCAATAAAATGATGGGGGTGTTGTATAAAAAAGCAGAGTAATTATATATAATAAAAAAACCCTGAAAAAAAATAATTTTCAGGGTTTAACATGCTGTATAACAGATAGTTATTACTTTTTATACTCTTTATTTAAGCCTTCTAAAATAACCTTTGTTAAATCATTATCTTCAGCACCGTACATAACGGTAGCAGCTGCATCGCTTGTTCCTAAAATATAAGTGTATCCGTTATTTTTTCCGTATTCTTTAACGTGTTTTTTAACTTTGCTAATTACAGAATCGATTTCTGTTTGATAATCTCGTTGTAATTGTTGTTGCTCCATTTGCATTTTTTGTTGAAGCAATTGTTGTTTTTGTTGCAAGCCCCCCATTAACTCTTGAGCTTTTGCTTGAGAAGATTTTTGTGCAGTAATTTGAGCATCTTGAACTTCCAATTGAAATTCTTTTCCAACGCTATCGGCTTTTTTTCTAAAAGCTTCTTCTTTTGCTTGAAACTTTGCTTCAACATCTTTTTTCTCTTGATAATCGTTTATAACAGTACCATTATCTACAAATCCAATTTTTGCTTGTTTTTGGCAAGAAGTAAATGCCAACGCTAATACTATAACGTAAAATATGTTTTTCATTTTTTAAAATTTATAAGTCGAACAAAAGTAATAAAGTAAAATAGAAGTTAGAGTAAAATTTGTTTGATTTTATCATATAGCTATAATTTATAGTTTGCATAAGATTTTATAATAATATCTTATCAAAAACAAGCTTCATATCTGCGTTTAAATCGATTTTCAGGAATTAGCAGGGTGATTGCTTGTTTCGTAGCTTAAAAACGGCTTTAAGACCTTAAAATTCAATTTTAGCTGTTTTTTATGATATAAATTAACGAAGAAGCCTCTTTTGTGGACAGAGATTTTAAATTTGAACGCATTCCAATCCAAAAGCCTTTTAAAAAATTCATTTTACCTTTTTTATATTTTTCAGAAAGAAGGCTTACATAAAGCGCATCAAAATACATGGGTTTTGTTTTTATTACTTCCATAGACATTTTTGAAACTAATTTTGAAATGGAATTTCTATTAAAATGCCAAAGATGTCTGGGTACATCAAAAGCTGCCCAAAATTCTTTATAATATTCAGCATCGTAACTTTTATAATTTGGCACTGCAATTATTAAAGTTCCTTTAGGTTTTAAAAGTTTTTTAAAAGTTTGAACCTGTTCTTCTAAATTTGGCAAATGCTCCAATACATGCCAAAGGGTAATAACATCAAAACTTTCGGGTTCGAATTTTAAAAGCTTATTGGTATTGTAAACCGCATTATCGGTTTTTATGTTTGCTATCAATCGAGCTTCATCATTTGGTTCAATACCAAAAACACTCCAATGGTTCTTTTTTGCTTCCAGTAAAAAATCACCTGTTCCACAACCTATATCTAACAGTGATTTTTCAGCAGAAGCAAAACCATTAATCAATTTCAGTTTTTGTTTTAATGAAATTTTTCTAACCAAATGGTAAGCATACTCAAACAGGTTTCTTTTAGAATCGGTATGCGAAATGTAATCTTCACTTTTATAATATTCGGGTAGTTTATCTGCAGCAGGCTGTGGCAAGGTTTCTAAAAAACCATATTCCATGTTTTCGAACAGCTCAAAAATTTCACCAGAAACCGAATGATCTTTTACTTTTAAGAAAGGTGATTTTAGATTTTCTTTTGTCACGATTTCACGAATATTTATTCAAATTTTCAGACGTTCCACGTGGAACGTCTGAAAAAATTAATTATAATTTAGATTATTACTTTAAGCTTATCTTCCCATATAAACCAACAATACGGAAATATCATTAGGAGAAACACCACTAATTCTTGAAGCTTGAGACACCGTTGCTGGTTGTATTTTTTTAAGTTTCTCGCGCGCTTCAAAACTCATGGATTTAATTTGAGAATAATCAAAATCCTTTGGTATTTTAACGTACTCTAGCCTACTTAATTTATCGGCGTTATTCTTTTCTTTAGAAATATAGCCTGAATATTTAATTTGAATTTCAGCCTGTTCTACCACTTCATTATCTAGATTATTATTATTGATATATGCTTCAACCGATTCGAATTGGCGCATATCGTCAATCGTAATATTAGGTCTTGAAAAAATCTTAAACATCTTATCCGATTGTTTAATAGGCGATGATTCTTTAGCTTCCAGCACAGGATTGGCATCTTCTGGTTTTACACTTGTTTCAGCAAAAAACTTTACAAATTTTTCAGCTTCTTCATGCTTTTGCTCCATTCTTCGTAAACGTTTTTCGGTAGCTAAACCTATTTCAAAACCTTTGGGTGTTAACCTTAAATCGGCATTATCTTGACGCAACAATGTTCTATACTCTGCTCTAGAGGTAAACATTCTATAAGGCTCATCCGTACCTTTGGTAATCAAATCATCAATCAAAACACCTATATAAGCCTCATCTCTTTTTAAGGTGAAAGCTTCTTTTTCTTGAACTTTTAAACTCGCATTGATACCAGCCATCAAACCTTGAGATGCCGCTTCTTCATAACCAGTAGTCCCATTAATTTGACCAGCGAAATACAACCCTTCTACAAGCTTTGTTTCTAGTGTGTGCTTTAATTGCGTTGGCGGAAAATAATCGTACTCTATAGCATAACCTGGTCTAAAAAATTTGACGTTTTCAAAACCAACCACAGAACGCAATGCTTTAAACTGCACATCTTCGGGAAGTGACGTAGAAAAACCATTAACGTAAACCTCACAGGTGTTCCATCCTTCCGGCTCTACAAATAATTGGTGCCTGTCTTTATCAGCAAATCGATTGATTTTATCTTCAATAGACGGACAATAACGCGGTCCCAAGCTTTTTATTCTTCCATTAAACATAGGCGATCTATCAAAGCCTTCACGAAGTAAATCGTGCACCAATTCACTGGTATAAGTCATGTGACAAGAACGTTGGTTTTGGAGCGGTTTAGTAACATCTAAATATGAAAACTTTTCAGGGCTTTCATCACCAGGTTGTTCGATCATTTTTGAATAATCTAGTGAACGTCCATCAACTCGTGGTGGTGTTCCTGTTTTCATTCTGCCCGATTCAAAACCTAAACTTACCAGTTGCTCGGTAATACCCGTAGCGGCCTTTTCTCCTGCTCTACCTCCACCAAAATTCTTATCGCCAATATGTATTAATCCGTTTAAAAAAGTACCGTTAGTTAAGACCACAGACTTCCCTTTTATCTCAACACCTAATGATGTTTTTACACCAACAACTTGATTGTTCTTTACTAACAAACCAGAAACCATTTCTTGGTAAAAATCTAAATTTGGCGTTCCTTCCAACATTAGCCTCCAGTCTTCTGCAAAACGCATTCGGTCACTTTGCACTCTCGGACTCCACATAGCAGGTCCTTTAGATTTATTAAGCATTTTAAACTGTATGGCAGAGGTATCGGACACTATACCTGAGTAACCCCCAAGCGCATCAATTTCTCTAACAATTTGCCCTTTAGCAATGCCTCCCATAGCAGGGTTGCAAGACATTTGAGCAATGTTCTGAAGGTTCATTGTAATAAGTAATGTTTTACTTCCCATATTGGCGGCAGCGGCGGCAGCTTCGCTACCTGCATGACCAGCACCAACAACTATAACATCATAAACATCATTAAACATAACTATATTTTTTTATATGTTCCACGTGGAACAATGTAATTTTTTAAATTTTGAATTTGCAAATATACACTGATTTAGCGAATATTAAGCTAGTTGTTTTAAGTAGTGGTTTTCCTTTTCGCGCATTAGCTTTTCATCTGCTATCGACTTGTCTTTGTAACCACAATAATGCAACACGCCATGAACGATGACACGGTTTAGCTCCTCTTCAAAAGCAACATTAAAGTCTTTAGCGTTATCTAATACTCTTTCAACAGAAATGAAAATATCGCCCTGAATATTTTTTCCAACAGAGTAATCAAAGCTAATAATATCGGTCAAGGTGTCGTGATTTAGAAACTCAACATTTAATTTATGCAAATAATCATCATCACAAAAGATGTAATTGACCTCTTCCAAAACACAACCTTCTGCTTTGATAACATCGGAAATCCACGAACCAATACGCTGCTCGTCTTCTAATAAAAACTTTGTTTCGTAATTAAAATTAATCATTATTCTGCTTAAAATACTTTTGAACTTTCTTCTTGTAAACTGGCTGCAAAGGTAGTGTTTGTTTGTTCAATATTTCAGTGGTGTTAAAATATTGCTTAGCAGTAGGTATTTGGTTGTTTGAATTGTTATCAAAATTCTTATTGTTGGTTTGAGATTCACGCTTATTATCTTCACCTTGTTGAAAGGATGCATTCTCCAATTTTAATAATTGATGCTTTAAATCCATCATCTTTTGAAGCGTTTGATTCGTAAAACCTTTGTTCAACAAATCCAATTCTACCTCTTCCATTTTTCTAAGCAAGGAAGATGCATTACCAGACATGCCTTCTTTAGCAAGCTTTTCTTCTAAAGCATTTCGCAGTTGTTGCTGCTCTTGATAAATTTGATACAACAAACCATTTAACTCCTCATTGTTTCCTTCCCCTTCGCCTCCGCTCTTGTTGCCGTTTTTATCTTGCCCTGGTTTATCACCATTCTTACCTTTATCTCCTTCTTTGCCTTTTTCACCTTCCTTTTTTCCTTCTCCTTCATCTTTAGGCTTACCTTCTTTACCCTTTTTCAAACCTTCTTCCATCATTTTGTTTAGCTGCTCTTGACTCATAATAATATCAGGAAGTTGCATTTCACCCTGTCCACCCTTACCAGCAGACATGCTTAAATTCTCTTGCATGTTATCCAAAACATCGCTTAAAAAATTTGATAAATTATTGGCAGCTGTAATGGTGAATTGCTGATTGGAAACCCCTTGGTGTATTTGGTTTTCAGCAAACCAACCCAACGCTTTATCTATGTTATAATACACATCTGTAATTTGCTTATTCACTTCTTCTGAAAGTTTTGGTTGACGAAGCGATAACGCAAATAAACTATCATCGATATGCTCAAAATGTTCACGTAAACTGTTTTGTTTCTTTAGTAAAGAGGCATACTTATTGTGGTTCTCCTCTACGGTTTGAAATTGCTTCATAAGCTTTTCTTCATCAAAAGAAAAAAGCAAAACATTGTCTAAAACCTGACGGAGCATTTCAACATCTTCTTGCATTTGTTCACCACCTCCAGCTTGCATAGCACTTTGCATTTGTTGGCTTAATTTCTTCATTTTTTGAGCTGCCTTTTTTTGGCTTTGCTGTGCGTTCTTCTTGCTTTCACCATTGTTTGGAGAAGGATTGTTTTCCTCCTTTTTCAATTCTTCTGAGGCCTTTTGTTGTTCCTTTTTGATTTCGTTTTCCTCTAAATTATCTTGCGGAATTTTAATAGGCTTTTTTAAAGCGTCTCCTTCTTTCTTTAGATTGTCCAATTGCTTTTGAAATTCTTCAAAATCCTTATTCAATGCATCTTGTTTTTCTTTGGTGTTTTTGTCTTCTGGTTCGTTCGATAATTTTTCTTGGTCTTTGGCTAGTTGTTCCAAATCTTCTGTAAGTTTATCTAATTTCTTTTCAACATAAAAACGTTTTGTTAATTCTAAAAGCTGCTCTAAACTTCGCTTCTTGTTCTTGTTTTGTTTTGCAAGTTCATCAAGCTTTTTTGTTAGCTCGTCTTTGTTTATTTTTTCCTGAAGTTTTTGAAGTTCTTCTAAAAGTTTTTCATCTTGTTTTAACTGCTCTTCGTTGGCCTTTAAACGCTCTTTTAAATCTTCTTTGAATTGGTCTTTTTCTTTGTTATCCTTTTCGAACTCTTCCAAATTGTCCTTTAACTTTTTGTTGAAATTTTTCATCATTTCATCTTGCTGTTTCTGACGCTGTAAAAAAGTTTCCAATTTCTTTTTATCATTAAAATTTAGATTCGATTTTTCCTTTTGGGTTCTAGACAATTGCTCCAATTGTTTTTCCTGCTCATCAAACTTCTTTAAAGATTTATTGAAATCTTTTATAGATTCACTCTGTGCATTCAACTGTTTGGCCACTTCTTCTTCTTTTGTGCGCTTTCTATAGGTGAACACATTACTTTTAGAGCTTTTATACTTGTTAACTTCATCATTATCAAATATTTGAAAGTATAATTCATACGAAACGCCTTCTTTAACCTTCAAGTTATTAGGAAACGCTGTAATAAACTCTGAAACATTGGAATTTGAAACCGTAATGGTCTCTACTTTCTTCTGGGTTTCATCTTCTGATGGATAATAAACCAATTGCAATTTGCTAAAGCCATAATCATCACTTACCTGCCCATGGAAATAAAGTGTTTGCAAATCGAGGCTATCGGTCTTTACTTTTAAATTGATGTTTGGGTATTCATCTTTTACCACATTCAAATTAAAAGATAAGGTCTCATAATTTTTTAACTGATTGTTACTGGTGCTTAAACTGTACTGCAAATTATTGAAAACACGTTTTGAAGTTTCAAAAACACCATCATTTTCCATAGAAAAATTCACGGTATCTTTTGTAAACAACTGCACTTTTTTGGTTGCTTTTGTTTTTAAACGCCAAGTAATATAAGTACCTTCTGGTATAATGGCATTACCTGTGCTTTTTAAAACTTCGTCTTGCTTTTTGGTGTAGTTTGGATAATCCAAAACCATTTCAAAACTTAATAAAGATGGCACTTCCACTACTTCAATGGTATATGGTTTGGAAGTAACATTGTTTGAAGTGAGTTGAAATTCTATAGCTTCTTTTGGTTGTGAAAACACATATTCAAACTCCCCAATACCTGTTTGCTTTAAAAAATAGGTTTCGTTGTTATAAATTATTTCAGCATTCTCTGGTATAACATCGCCCGCCGTTTTAACTATCAATTTAAAATCTTTGTTTTCTATAGCATTCAAATGATTGTTCACCACAAAAAATTGAAACGGTGCCGGTGGCTCATAAGCCGTTTTGTAATGTGTTACGCGTTCCAAACTATTACTAAACCAACTCGTATTACCAAAAACAAAAGTGGCCAAAAGAATTACAACAGGTATGGCTGCATACTTTAAATACTGAAGATTCCTTTTAAAATTGACAGCCAACTTAAACGGAATGGGATGAAGCTCTATGGATTTTTGCTCAATACTAGCCAAAAGCAATTCCGATTGTAATGGGTTTTGATGCAACTGCAGAACATTCAACAGTTTATCATTCACTTCAGGAAAATGGTGCCCTATTATTCTTGATGCTTCTTCGTAATCAATCCCCTTCTGAAGTTTAAAAAGCTTCGCCAATGGAATAAAAATAAATTTGATGAGCAAGCCAAATTCCACCAATACAAACAACCAAAACAACAAGGTTCTTGCCGTTGTGTTTAGCCATAAAACATGTTCGATAAACAGGGTGAATAAAAAATACAACAAGCCTATGGCGAAAAATAAAATAGCGCCTTTAAGCAACTCATTGGTATAATACCTTTTAATGAATGCTTCTAATTTGTTTTGTATATTTTTAAAATTGCTTTGCATCTGTATAATTAACCTACTAAACTACAATTTTATTTTTTACAGCGTTTATAATAATGTGTTAATTGTATCTTTGCAGCAAAATTACAAAACATGACCAAAAAAGTTCGTGTGCGTTTTGCACCCAGCCCAACAGGACCACTTCATATTGGAGGTGTTCGTACGGCGTTATTCAACTATTTATTTGCTAAAAAACATCAAGGTACTTTTATTTTAAGAATTGAAGATACCGACCAAAACAGATACGTTGAAGGTGCCGAACAATACATTATTGATGCCTTAAATTGGTGCGGTATTCCGTTTGATGAAGGAATTAACAAGAATGAAAAATTTGGCCCGTACAGACAAAGCGAACGCAAGCATTTGTACAAACAATATGCCGATGAATTAATTGCATCTGGCAACGCCTATTATGCTTTTGACACGGCTGAAGATTTGGATTTTCATAGAACAGACCACGAAGCAAAAGGAAAAACCTTTATTTACAACTGGCACAACCGCTTAAAATTGAGCAATTCATTATCGCTTAGCGCGGAAGAAGTACAAGCTAAATTGGATGCAGGCGACGAATATGTTATCCGTTTTAAAAGTCCGCAAGACGAAACGTTACACCTAAAAGATATCATACGTGGCGATATTAAAATTGATACCAATATTTTAGATGATAAGGTTTTATTTAAAAGTGATGGTATGCCCACTTACCATTTAGCGAACATTGTAGACGACCATTTAATGGAAATAACCCATGTGATTCGTGGTGAAGAATGGTTACCAAGTTTAGCATTACACTACCAATTATACAAAGCCTTTGGTTGGGAAGCTCCTGAATTTGCACATTTACCATTAATTTTAAAACCAACAGGAAAAGGAAAATTAAGCAAACGCGATGGCGATAAATTAGGTTTCCCTGTCTTCCCTTTACAATGGTCCGACCCTGTTACCTATGAAGTTTCTAGAGGCTATAAAGAAGATGGTTATTTTCCTGAAGCCATGATAAACTTTTTGGCTTTCTTAGGATGGAACCCTGGAACCGAACAAGAAATTTTTAGTTTAAAAGAATTGATAGCTGCTTTTGAACTAGAGCGTGTAAACAAATCTGGTGCACGTTTTGATCCGGATAAAATTAAATGGTTTAACCACCACTACATGCAAGAGCAAAGTAATGATGCTTTAGCAGAATTGTTTAAACCCATTGTGGATGAAAATGTCACCCTGAGCGCAGTCGAAGGGTCTCATGACATTGACGTAAACTATATCTCTATTGTTATAGGCATGATTAAAGAACGTGCTACGTTTATATCAGATTTTTGGGAGTTGAGCGCTTACTTTTTTGAAGCACCAAAATCATTCGACGAAAAAGCTACCAAAAAAGCATTAAAAGAGAATACAGCGGATATAATGGCCTCAATAAAAGCGATTATAAATGGTATTGAAAATTTTTCAACAGAAACCCTACAAACAGAAATTAAAGGCTGGATAACCGCTAATAATATTGGTTTTGGGCAAGTCATGATGCCTTTACGAATTGCATTGGTTGGTGCTTTACAAGGACCCGATGTTTTTGATATAATGTATATGATTGGAAAAGCTGAAACTGTGAAGCGTATAGAAGCTTTGGTTTCCACAATTTAAACTTCATAAAGACTATAATAAAAAAGCCCTAAATTTTAGTTTAGGGCTTTTTTATTAGTGTTTCAAAGGAATAACCATATTCCACGTATTTTCAAATTTCCATGCTTCAGGACCACTGCCAACTGCAGCAAATAAATGGGTTGGCTTGCCGTCTTCAATTAAAACAAAAGGACGTTCAAAATGGTTTTGATGCGTTGTAGTACCATCATCCCATAAAATATTACGGCTATAGGCTTTTACTTGGTCGTACAAATGCCATTTCACTCCGTCTTTGGACCACACATGTATGCCACCACCTTCTTCACCACAAATTTCACCAGAACGGTCTTTTATAACCGCTTCATATTTATCGCCTGCCCACCAGATAAATGGATCTTCAACATCTACATGCTCTTTTCCTGGTGTTTCAAACCTAAAAACAGGTTCTTCACTTAATCTTTTATATTCCCCTCGTGGACTATCGGCCATAGAAACCCCTAACAATAATGGTGGTTTGGATGTAGCAGAAGATTTATACATAAGCAATATTTTTCCCGTTTTCGGGTCTACCGCTGGTGCTGGATTGGATGTAATGGAAGCATCCCAATGCCCCGGTCTAGGTTCAATAACGGGCTTGTCAACACGTTCCCAAGGGCCAAAAACCGAGTCGCTAATGGCTAAACCAATGCGTTTATTCATCCAAGCTTCGTTCCAATTTTCACTAGAAAATTTTGGGTTTTCCTTATTAGGCTGTGGAAAATTGTATGTGGTTCCAAAATGGTATAACAAATACTTGTCTTTGTATTTAATAATTCTTGGGTTGTGGGTGCACATGCCATCAAAAAATTCCTTTCCACGCACAGGTAACACGACTTCTTGAAATACATAAGGCCCAACGGGTGTGTCTGCCACGGCACGAACCACTTCAGAATTAGTTACCCATGCACCAAAACCAACATCTTTAGACCATCTGGAAGCGAACATATGGTATTTACCATCTTCACCTTTTACTACAGACGAACCCCAAATCCAATAATTATCATCACGAAATCCACCACCTTTTGGAGCGGGTAAAATGCGATCTATAAAAGCGGCTTCCGGTTGTTTACCAAAAGCAGCACAAGACCATAAACTGGATGTTGCCAATAAAGCAGATCCTTTAAGTGTTGTTTCTATAAATGTTCTTCTTTTCATTTAATTATTTTTTGTTTATTTTTTAGCACCAGCCATTTACCAACAAGCTTCTTACTAGGTTTCAAGGATTTTTATGGTTCATTTTGACTCTTCAAATTAAAAAAAAATCATACGTGATACTTTTGGTTATCCCGTAATTTACCTCATTTTCAAAAACTATTTGTAACAAAACATAGTAATAAAGCTACTAATAAACAAGTTGAGAATTATTCATTGTATATTTAAGGGTCTATTTCTAAACAAATATAAATTAAAATAACAACTATCATTTTTTTAACCATTTAAAAACAACGTATCATGAGCATTTATTCAATCCCCTACATCGTACTTGGTGTCCTTTTATTTATATCATTCGTTTTTACCGTCAAGCAGCAAACGGCTGCTGTTATAGAGCGATTTGGTAAATTTCAAAGTATTCGTCATTCTGGATTTCAACTAAAAATCCCTTTAATAGACAGAATTGCTGGCAGATTAAGTTTAAAAATTCAGCAATTAGATGTTATAGTAGAAACTAAAACTTTAGATGATGTATTTGTTCGCTTAAAAGTATCTGTACAATACCGTGTTTTATCCGAAAAAGTGTACGATGCCTTTTATAAGTTAGACTATCCACACGACCAAATAACCAGTTATGTATTTGATGTGGTACGTGCCGAAGTGCCAAAAATGAAATTGGATGATGTTTTTGTGAAAAAAGATGATATTGCATTAGCGGTAAAAGCAGAATTGAACGATGCCATGCTTGATTATGGTTTTGATATCATTAAAACACTTGTAACGGATATTGACCCCGATCCTCAAGTAAAAGAAGCTATGAACCGTATTAATGCTGCCGATAGAGAAAAAACTGCTGCACAATACGAAGGTGATGCTGCGCGTATTTTAATAGTTGAAAAAGCGAAAGCGGAAGCCGAAAGCAAACGTTTACAAGGACAAGGTATTGCAGACCAACGTCGTGAAATTGCACGTGGTTTAGAAGAATCCGTTTTAGTGTTGAACAAAGTTGGAATAAACTCACAAGAAGCCTCTGCCCTAATAGTTGTAACTCAACATTACGATACACTTCAATCTATTGGTCAACATACAAATAGTAATTTAATATTGATGCCAAATTCGCCACAGGCAGGGAGTAATATGCTTAACGAAATGCTTGCAAGTTTTACAGCCAGTAACCAAATTGGTGAAGCCATGAAAGAAGCTAAGGAGAAAAAGAATAAAGAATAACATTTATAACCTGTAACAAAAAAGCCTCATACATAGTTATGAGGCTTTTTTATGGATGCTCTTCTTTATATTTTTTAAGCATTGTTTTTAAAGTTTCTAAATAATTTTTTAGCGATTTATCATCAACATTCAAATTATCTTCACTGGGAATCGTCATTGGGTTTTCATCTAAATATTGATATAATTCAGGATAATCGGTTTCAATTTCCTGGGTAATATTCGATATTTCCATAAGCAGTTTAGCCTTCATTTTATTCCTATTTAATGAAACACTTAAATTACTAAAATAAAACGATTTATAAAAATTATTCTCTCTTTACGAAAAGCCTTAACTTTTAAATGGGTGTCGCTCTTCCCAGTCTTGTTTTGGGTTCATTAAGCCGAATAGCTGTTTCAATACAGCATTCATAAAACTATTGGTATGCTTCATATAAACAAACATGGGTTTAGCCTTTGCCCCTACCGAACTTTTTATTTCCATGGCGGTTCTGGCATAAACTATGGTTTCAAAATGATTAATAATACCAAACTCCAACATGCTGTATAGCATATTTAAATACAGCTGGTTCTTGTATTGATGCGCTTCATCATAACCTAAAAAATATGTTTCAAGGTGTTGTTCATTCTGTATTAAAGTGAAAAAACCAATCAGTTCTTCATCTAAATAATATCCAAAAACTTTAAAATTATCTTGTAAATAACGTTTAAGGCTGTAAAAATGATTTTCAGGCAGTATAAACGTATTAAACTTGGCATTGTTAGATACGTTTAAATAAAGTGCGTGTAACCTATTTGAATTGGTTTTAATGGCCTCTAAATCCAATTCTGAACACGTAATACCATTTAGCTTTTTCCTGGCTGTTTTATAGCGACTTTTGTACTTCTTATTGAGTTCATTTAAATAATCGTTAAAACTTAACCAATTTGCTTCTATCTTCAATACCATATTGGGTTGAACCGTAACCTTATGAAGCTTGTTCGTGTTGAAAAAATTAGTTTCCAAATGAATAGTATCATCTAAAAAATAATCTTTAAACATGATGGCGCGTATGGTTTTATTCTGATTTGTTTTTATATGGTTTTTGATAGCTTCCAAAGCTTTATAAACCAATTCCAAATAAGTAGCTTGAGTTATGTTTTCCTTTTGAAAAAACACACCATGTTGTCCGGTATGCGTTAAGTTTCCGACCACCAAAACATTGCCTTTTAGTACTTTTGAAACCACATCGCGAAAAAACTCTTTTACACAAGATACATTTATGGCTCTGAACATATCTTTTAAATACAGCTGAACACGTTGAATAATTGCAACCCCAACTAAAACATCATCATTAAAAATTCCAACAAAAAAAAATTGGATATTATTGGGCGATGCTTCTTCTACAGCTTTTAAATATGAAGTTTGTAAAAAAATATCATGTTCAACAACGCCATCCCATGAAGGTGGAAGGTTGGCAACCGAATGATAAATTCTAAATGATTTCAAATTTGAGTATAAAAAAGACCGAAGTTAAAACACTTCAGTCTTTGATTATATTAAAAGTTTACAAAAATTATTTCCAAGCACAAATAATACCACCCATAATACCAAGTGTTACTATCCAATAACCAGCGTTAATAAAGATGTATTTGGCGCTTTTGCGTTCAAATAAAGCATTGGTGCCCAAAATAGGCAAAGCAATAAAAATACCCGTTAAGACACCGTGAAAAACACCATGTTTAAAGGTTCTAAAAGACTCTGAATAGTCTACCATAAAAGCTTCGTATGAAGGTAAAGCATTTGCTGGATCTCCTCCTATTAAACTAAAAGCCCCCATTTGATGAATAACAATTCCCGGTAATGCGGTTGCTAATATAAAAGCAAAAAGGAATGCCAAACCAAAAATTTTGGCCATGTTTGCTCCTTTCATTTTTTTTTCGGTCATGTCGGCTGCTTGCATCCAAGCGTTACCAAATACTTTTGGGTGATACCAAATAAATCCAACAAGTAATGCCGAAACTGCTGAGGCTAAAACTGCATAAATATTAAAAAAATCCATAATAAATTTAGTTAAAAAGTTAGATTATAAATATAGTTAAAATAATAATATGTGCTTCATTTTTAGTTATTTGAAAAACAAACTACACAAGCGTATTTGCTTCTTCAACCAAAATAGTGCTTGAATCTTCTAGGGCTTTGTTTATAAAATCATTCACTTCGTCATTTATTTCCAAACCATTTTTTATTAATACACCTAAAACAATCATGGTAGCAATACGTGTTCCTACTTTTTTAGCAGCGGTATTGAAAAGTGGTTTCAACTCATCATAACTAACATCTTTGGCAAGTTCTTGAATTTCTTCTTTTGCTTTAAGTTGTTTTGCTTCTGGTAAATTGGTGTATTTTTTACCTAATTGCTGAATCACATCAATGGCTTTGCGCTGTGATTGCGATGCATTATTTTGTGGTTTATTTTGGTTCTTGTTGGCGTTTTCTACAGGTTTTCGTTTCTCCCAAGAGTCTCTTAATCCTACTGTTTTATTAAATATTAATTTATTTGAAGAAGAATCGTTATCCACATTAAAATATCCTAAACGTTGAAACTGGAACCGCTCTCCTACTTTAGCTTCTAACAAACTTGGCTCTACATACGCTTCAATAATTTTTAAAGATTCAGGATTTAAAAACGCCATGAAATCTTTATCTTGATGGCTATCTGGCGCTTCATCCATAAACAAACGATCGTATTCCCTAACTTCTGCTTTGATAGCGTGTTTTATAGATACCCAATGCAGTGTCCCTTTAACTTTTTTGGATGTATCTTCAGAATAGGTACAGTGTATTTCTAAAATGTTTCCATTTGCATCCTTTACAACAGATTCTGCTTTGATGATGAAGGCATTTTTTAAACGAACTTCGCCACCCAATTTAAGTCTGAAAAATTTACTGCCTGCTTGTTCTTTAAAGTCTTCTTTTTCAATATAAAGTTCTCGTGAAAATGGTACTTTTCTAAAACCTGCACTTTCGTCTTCTTGGTTGTTTTCAGCTTCCAACCATTCTTCTTTTCCTTCAGGGTAGTTAGTAATAACCAATTTAACAGGATCTAAAACAGCCATAACACGAGGCGCTGTTTTATTCAAATCTTCACGAATACAAAATTCTAAAAGCGATACATCAATAACGTTATCGCGTTTGGCAACACCAACAGTTTCAACAAATTTTCTTAGTGCATTTGGGGTATAACCTCTGCGACGCAAACCAGAAATGGTTGGCATACGGGGGTCGTCCCATCCGTTTACAATCCCATCCTCAACCAGTTTAAGCAGCTTACGCTTACTCATAATAGTGTAGCTTAAGTTTAAACGTGCAAACTCACGTTGCTTAGGCCTAACTAAGGTTTCGTCTACTACTTGGTCTAAAAACCAATCGTAAAGCTCTCTGTGAGGTTTAAATTCCAACGAACACAATGAATGTGAAATTTGCTCGATATAATCGCTTTCACCATGGGTCCAATCGTACATGGGGTAAATACACCAATCATTACCTGTTCTATGGTGATGCTTCTTTAAAATACGGTACATAATGGGGTCGCGCATCAACATGTTGGGATGCTGCATATCTATTTTTGCACGTAAAATATGTTCGCCTTCTTCAAATTCGCCCGCTTTCATACGTTCAAACAAATCTAAATTTTCGGCTACAGTTCTATTTCTAAAAGGACCATCTACCCCAGGTTGTGTGGGAGTTCCTTTTTGTTCGGCCATAGCTTCACTTGTTTGCGAATCTACATACGCCTTTCCTTCTTTTATAAATAAAATAGCCCAATCATAAAGCTGTTGGAAGTAATCTGAAGAAAATAATTCTTTATCCCATTTATAACCTAGCCATGCTACATCTTCTTTAATGGCATCTACATATTCTTGCTCTTCCTTTGCGGGATTGGTATCATCAAAACGAAGATTTACAGGTGCATTATACTTTTCACCCAAACCAAAACTAATGCCAATGGCTTTGGTATGTCCAATATGCAAATACCCATTTGGTTCTGGAGGAAAACGAAAACGTAATTTGTTTTTTGGCATGCCGTTTGCCAAATCTTCTTCTATAATTTGCTCTAAAAAGTTTAGTGATTTTCTTTCTTCAGACATAAAAATGTATCGCAATAGGTAATTAAACAAAAAATATTGTGCAAAATTAGGTAATTTTACCGACTTAAAACCACCTAACATGGGAATTATAAAAGTTGAAAACATCCGCCTATTTTCGCATCATGGATGCTTAAAAGAAGAAACTAAAATAGGTAGTGAATATCGTGTAGATTTAAAAGTTGAAGCTAATTTACAAAAATCTTCAAAAACAGATAAACTTACTGATACTGTGGACTATGTGTTTTTAAACCGCATTATAAAAGAAGAAATGGGCATACCTTCTCATTTGCTTGAAACGGTTGCAAAACGTATTTTAAATCGTATCTTTAAAGAAGATAAATTAGTAAAAAAAGCAACGGTTTGGGTTAGTAAATTGAACCCTCCTATAGGTGGTGATGTTGAAAAAGTAACCATAAAGATGACTGATAAACGTAAAAAATGATTTAAAATGTTGTAAAGTCTTAATTTTTTTTAAATTTGCAGCACAATTAAGGTGTCGTGGCCGAGTGGCTAGGCTCAGCTCTGCAAAAGCTGCTACAGCGGTTCGAATCCGCTCGACACCTCAAAAAAAGCTTCTGGTAGATTCAGAAGCTTTTTTTATTTTAAGGGACTTATTTTTTCTAATTTCTCCTTTAAAAGTTCTTTTTCCTTTGGAAAAAAACCTTGAACTAAAAGTAAAACTCCAAAACCTAAAATAACCAAAGCAATTATTTTTTTTGTTTTGAATATAATACGCGGTGTTAACCTGCTCTTAAGCTTTTTAGCGACCACTATTTTAACCAAATCGACTAAAAAATAGACTGCTAAAATAGTGCTCAAAAATACCACGACACCATCATTGGAGCTGGTAATTGAATTTGCTATCACTATAAATGCTACCCAACCTAATAACACACCTATATTAATAAAGTTGAGCAGAAATCCTTTTAAAAAAAGCTTACCGTAGCCTTTTTTGATTTCAATTTTATGATATTCCCTCAGAATTTCTCGAAACGATTTTGATGTTTTAATGAAGGAAATAAACCCATAAGTTACTAACAAAACACCTCCAAAAATTAAAAAACTAGGATCGTCTTTTATAGATTCGAGCAATTTACTGGTGCTAAAAAAGGCCACTATAATGAATAGAATATCTGCCAACATAACACCACAATCGAAAATTAGCGCACTTTTAAAGCCTTTTGTTGCGCTGGTTTCAAGCAGCACAAAAAAAACAGGCCCAATGGTAAAGGCTAAAATAATTCCGAAAGGAATAGCAGCTAAAATATCATCTAACATAGAATTATATGAGGGTTTACTACAAAGTAAAGAAAAAAAGGTGTGTTAAACTAAAACACACCTTTTAAACAACAAACAAATTAAACTAAATTTATGAAATTCTTTTTATAGTTAAATTTTAAAATCAGCCTCTAAATTTGCTGCAGAACTACCCCCAACAAATACTTTAAAATCTCCTGGTTCCAAAATAAATTCGCCCTCATTATTAAAAAATCCCAATTCTTGTTTTGTAAGATTGAAACTTACCGTAACTTCTTGATTTGGTTCCAAAGAAACCATTTCAAAGCCTTTTAATTCTTTTACAGGTCTGGTAATACTTCCAAACAAGTCTCTTATATAAAGCTGAACAACTTCTTTACCTGTAACGCTTCCCGTATTTTTTACCTTCACGGAAACTTTCACTGCTTCACTAGAAATCTTTTCAACTAAAAGATTATTATATGAAAATGTGGTGTAGCTTAACCCATGCCCAAAAGGATATAGAGGCGTATTACTTTCATCGGTATAATGCGACCAAAACACTTCGTTTGGTGCAGGAATAACTGGCCTTCCTGTATTTTTATAATTGTAATAAATTGGTATTTGCCCTACGCTTCTTGGAAACGTCATGGGTAATTTTCCACTCGGGTTATAATCGCCATACAAAACTTGAGCAATGGCGTTACCACTTTTAGTACCTAATTGCCATGCTTCAACAATGGCAGGAATATGCGCATCTGCCCAAGGAATTGTTAATGGACGTCCATTGTTTAAAACTAAAACAATGTTTTTGTTCACTTTATAAATTGCTTCTAAAAGTTCCTGTTGTACACCTGGCAAACCTAAATCTGTTCTACTACGTGCTTCGCCACTATGGAAACCGTGTTCACCCAAAACCATGACTACAACATCGGCTGTTTTAGCGGTTTGAATTGCTTCGGGAAACTCGCTTTTATCTGTAGTATTAATTATTAACTCTAAGGGAAATACGGTTTGCCCCAATGTTAAATCGGCTCCTTTAGCATAAGTTAATATATTGCCTGTATAGTCTTGCATGCCTTCAAGCACTGAGATAGCGGTACTGTCTTTTGTTGCTAACCTCCAACTACCTAAAGGACTTGTTTTATCGGCCGCTAAAGCACCTATCAACGCTATTTTTTGTCCTTCTTTTTTAAGTGGTAACAGCTTATTTTCATTTTTAAGAAGTACAATTGACTTTTTAGCCATATCTAATACAGCATCTTGAATTTCTTGACTTCCTATCACTTGTTTTTCAGTTTCTTTGTTGCAATATTTATAAGGATCATCAAATAACCCAAGTTCAAATTTTACTCTTAAAATACGTTTTACAGCATCATCTATAAGCGCTTCTTGAACACGACCTTCTTTTACCAAATTTGCCAATTCATCTACATAGGCATATGATTCCATATCCATATCTGAACCAGCATTCGATGCCAATTCAGCAGCATGTTTTTTATTTTTAGCATGCCCATGGGCAATCATTTCGTTGATAGAACCCCAATCTGAGACCACAAAACCGGTAAAACCCCATTTTCCTTTTAAAATATCACGCTGTAAAAAAGCATTTCCTGTTGCAGGAATACCATTTAATTCGTTAAAAGAATTCATAAAGGTTCGTACACCAGCATCGGTAGCGGCCTTAAATGGTGGAAAAATGATGTTATTTAATGTTGAGGTGCCTACATCAACGGTATTATAATCTCTACCCGATTCGGCAAAACCATAACCCGCCCAATGTTTAGCGCATGCAGCAATGGTTTCAGGGGATGCTAAATCGTCACCTTGAAAGCCTTTAACTCGAGCTATAGCTATTTTACTTCCTAAGTAAGTGTCTTCACCTGCACCTTCCATAACGCGTCCCCAACGCGCATCTCTAGAGATATCTACCATAGGTGCAAACGTCCAATTAATACCTGCTGCTGCCGCTTCTTTAGCAGCTACTTCAGAAGATCTTTTAATGGCTTCTAAATCCCAACTAGCAGCTTCAGCTAATGGAATGGGACTTAAAGTTTCATAACCATGAATCACATCAAAACCTATAATTAATGGAATGCCCAATCTGGTTTCTTCCACAGCTATTCTTTGCACTGCCCTTACCTCATCTACACCTGTTACATTAAGCATAGACCCTACATAACCCTTCTTTAAATGCTCATATTTTTTAGAAGCATCGCCTGTGGATGGCGTTGGCCCCGTAACATCCCAAAAGCCATTATATTGATTCATTTGACCAATTTTTTCTTCGAGTGTCATTTTTGATAGTAATTCTGAAACTTTCTTTTCTATTACATCATTAGAATTATTTGAGCTATATAAAGCTTCCTTTTTCTCTTTACATGATACCGTTGCCACTAAAAGAACAACAATAAGTAAACTATTAAGATTGTTTTTTTTCATAATTATTGATATACCCTAACGTAATCCACCTCCATTACAGACTCTGTAAAATTAGGGTCGATAGTAAACCAACTACCTCCCATGGCTACATTAAGAATTAAAAATTGTGCTGCATTATATGGCCAAGTACTACTGTTTATAACCGATGGTTTATAGCTGTACTTATAAACGTTGTCTATAAAAAACTTAAGTTCGTTTGATGACCATTCAACGCTATACACATGGTATGCGGTTGCATAATCGGTTATTGTGGTCTCTCCCACTTGCGTATTTGCACAACCACCTGAACACGATGGTGTGTGTGTAGCACTTGATATTTTGGTTGGGTTATGTCCCCAATGTTCCATAATATCTATTTCTCCGCATGCAGGCCACCCAACGGCGTCAATATTAGCGCCCAACATCCAAATAGCTGGCCATGTACCGGTTCCTGTTGGTAATTTAGCCCTAACATCAACTCTGCCGTATGTAAAATCGAATTTACCTTTGGTTAATAGTCTGGTAGAGGTATATTGAAAACCTTGATAACTTTCCTTTTTTGCTATAATTTTTAAAACACCATTTTCAACTTTAACATTGTCTATTCTATTTGTATAATGTTGCTTTTCACCATTTCCCCATCCATTAGTACCATTACCAATATCATAACCCCACTTTGTGGCATCTGGAGATCCTGTGCCATCAAACTCATCGGACCAGATTAGTTGTGGTCCTTTTTCTGCAACAAATACCGTTATTTTTTTAAAATCGCTAATGGTATTACCTGTACTTGAGTAAGCAAATACAGTTATAATATAATCGCTTAAACCTTCTTTAGTACATATGTAATTAAATGTGCCTGTTGTATTTTTTACTTCAGCATCACTACCTACTCTAAAGCCATAAGAAACAGCATTTGTTGCTGTAGCATTACACGTTATAAAACCAGACCCATCGCCATTGATATTACTGCTATCTGCTCCAGTAATAGTTATTTGCATTACTAAGTTGGTAGGTATGATAACTTGAGGTTCTTCATTTTTTGGTTCATCACCACTACTAGAGCATGACAATATTATAAAAAAGCATATGTGAATGATATAAAGCATGTTTTTTATCATTTTATCTATTTAAATTTCTTGATTGTAAAAAAGAGGGAGATGCGAAATCTCCCTTCTTATTGCTATTAATTAACTCTTTTACTCTGGCACTAAAGTAAACCACCAATTAAATCCATTATTTCCGTCTGTAGTAGTTAAAACCATTTCATTTTCTGAACGACTATAGATAATATATTGATGATTTCCGCCCGTATAATACCCTACAAAAGCTAAACCTGTTAAACTAATAGTTTCGATACCGCCTGGTGCAGTTAAAGACCACTGTGCAGTATAATCATTATAAGTATAATTTAAAATATCTGCTCCGTCTGTAGTTCCGCCAGAACCCCCTAATTCATTAATTAAAACTTCACGACCAAAAACAGTTCCGTTAGTTACCGCAGTAAACGTACCATCTATATTAAAAGTATATCTGTCATCGTACATGCCAGTTCCTGCTTTTTCATTAGCTCCTGCACTATAATATTCAAATCCATCAACTTCTTCTTTGAGTTGTTTCGCATTTGTTACAGCAACAACAGGCCCTAAACCAAAGTGAGGTTTAGCTTCTGCTTTTATTCTCCAAGTTCTTGAACTATTGGCTGTTAACATGGTTAACAAATCTGCGGGAGGTGAATAGGTTGATAATACTTCAACTTCTATGGTTTTGCTTGACGAAACACCACCTCTGCCAAAAGCCAATACGGTTACAGAATATGTATTAAGTCCTAAAACAGCAAAACTATAACCCTTCTTTCCGCCTGGGGCGCTGCTTACAGATCCATTATATACAAATTGATATGAGATAGCATTATCTGCCTGTGCTACAAAATTAACAACACCAGTACCATCACCAGGGCCTTGGGAAACAAACTGATCTCCATCTGCATATAATACTTCAACACTTATGTTTGTTGGGGCTGTTAAATCTCCAAATTCCACATTATCATCTTGACAGCTAGTAAATAGCATCAAAAACGTAAGGAATACTCCTGTTATATATTTAAAGTTTTTCATGTTTTTCTTTTTTTAATTTTGAATATCATCAATGTATATGGTATAATTTGCAGAACCATCGCCTGCTGTACCATTGTCCATTATTAATACAAGATTTACGTAATCAACAGCAGCATCAACCCCTGTTAAAGTAAAACTTAATTCTTCCCAAGCATTTGCTTTGGTTGTAGTAGCCGTAATTTCATTTGTAGCTTTAGTATTTGGCCATCCAGTAGCATCTTCAAACTTCATAAGCAAATTTAAGCCAACCCGTGGGGACCATACTTTAGCAGTAATAGTTGTACTATTATCTATTGGAAAAGGCGTAGTGACTGTAATTTTAGAGCCTGCCCATACTTGACCAGCGTCTTTAACCAATTTAGCCACCATACTTGATGAATTACCAGTTGTATAAGGATTTGCTATTACGGAAATAGCGCCACCATCAAAGCTACTTAAAGCTTGTTGCGGTTCGAAATCTAGAAATGAAACTACTGAAATATCATCAACATAAATAGTATAATTTGCAGATCCATCGCCTGATGTACCATTGTCCATTATCAATACAAGATTAACATAATCAACAGCAGCATCAACACCAGTTAAAGTAAATGTTAATTCCTCCCATGCATTTGCTTTGGTTGTGGTAGCCGTAATTTCATTTGTAGCTTTAGTATTAGGCCATCCCGTTGCATCTTCAAACTTCATAAGTAAATTTAAGCCTACTCTTGGAGACCATACTTTAGCTGTAACTGTAGTACTGTTATCTATAGAAAAAGGCGTGTCTACAGTAATTTTAGAACCTGCCCAAACTTGACCTGCATTTTTAACCAATTTAGATACCATACCTGAAGAATTTCCTGTTGTTTGAGGATTTGTTATTACAGAAATATCTCCTCCATCAAAAGAGCTCAATTGATATGGCGCTTCAAAATTTATTGGAAAAATAGACGGTCCTGTTACACCATCAAACTGTTTAATGTCATCAATATAGAATGTCCAGTTTGCACCTCCAGTTCCAATAGTTCCAATATCAAAAAACATTACAAGTTTTTGATATGTTTTACTTACATCAATAGTACTTAAATCAAATACAACCTCTTCCCAAGCCCCGTTTCCTACAGTTGTAACTTCAACTTCTTTGTTGATACTACCGTCCGTTAAATTCTCTAATTTCAATATCATTTTTCCACCAGCTCTTGGAGACCAAACTTTCATTTTAATGAATTTCTTAGTAGAAAAATCGATAGGTGCCGATGTAGTAATAACATTTCCTGCCCAAGTTTCTGGACCTCCTTTTACTATTTTCCCAACTTTAGAAGAAGTGTTTCCGTTAGTATCTGGATTATCTACAACAGCTGCTGAAGCACCGCCAAACCCAATAAACGCACTTGCATCAAAAATTTCAAAATCGATTGGTAATTCCGTTGGTTTAGCAATGGTTATTACTTCTGTTTTTTCTGTAGTGGATACACCACCACTTAATGCAACCACTTTAATGGTATAATCGCCAACTGCAGGGTATTCAAAACTAACTGATGCGCCGTTATCTAAATGTGTAGGTTCTTCATCGGGGTTTGATGTATCAAAATACACAAGGAAATAAGTTGCATAATCTGCAGTAGCAGACACCTTTAACACAAATGGGTTAGAACTATCTATTTCCGCATTTACTTCCAAATTTTCTGGTGCTCTAAAAGACACTATAAGCTCCTTTTCCACCTCACTTTTTAATCCAGTAATACCAGTAGCTTCTATTTTTACCGTATAAGAACCTTCGGCATAAACATGCTGTGTATTCGCTCCTTGCTTAACTATTACCGATTCCGCGGTACCGTCGCCATACGTTATATTATAGGAAACCGCACCTTCTCCATTAGGTGTTATGGTTACAACCCCTGTATTATCTTGGGTTATTTGAAATGAAGCAGACACATTTGCTGGAGCTGTTGCGCTATCTAAATAATCGAAATTATCATCCTCTTTATTACAACTAAAAAGTATCAATAATGCCAGACAATTAATTAATATATATTTAATTTTTTTCATAATTATAAGTTTTTAGTTTGTGTATCCTGGGTTTTGTGACCACCTATTTCCAGACAATTCTATTTCTTGAATAGGAATTGGGAAAAGCTCATGTTTATTTGATTGAAAACCTGGAATGGTCCCTACGGCTTTACCTGTTCGAACTAAATCGAAGAAACGAAGCCCTTCACCAACAAATTCTACACGACGTTCTTTATAAATATCGTTGGTTAAGTTTGCACCTGAAGTTGTTACATTATGCAACTCATCATTAAAAGCACGTTTTCTTACCCTATTTAAATAAATTTTTGCTCTATCATCACTAATACTACCTCTATTTAAAGCTTCAGCAGCCATTAACAATACATCTGCAAAGCGAATGACACGAAAATTGTTAGGGTTTGTAAGCGCCGCATCTGGTTGGTTTAAATCGCCTTTACGCGCTATATATTTTAAGTTATAATAGCCTGTATGCTCGTACCCTTCGGTATATGTAGCACCTGTTTCTTCAGCCCATTTTACAATATCCAGTATAGAATACTCCAAACGGATATCTCCTGGTTCAAAAGCATCAACAGCATCTTGAACAGGCACATTAAAGCTGTATCCAAAATCGTAAAGAGGTCCATCATAACTTCTTATGCCATTAAATCCAACAGCATAATTTCCATCAAGACAATAAAAACAATCATAGCTTCCACCATTTTTATCAGAATACTGGATTTCAAAAACAGATTCTATATTATTTTCGTAGTTATTTTCAAACATATTTACTGCTTCCGCTGAAGACAACAAATCATAAGGCCCATTAGCGATTAAATCTTCTAGTACTGTCCCAGCTTCTTGAAATTTGTTTTGATACAAATACGCTTTACCCAATAGTGCTTGAGCTGCTCCTTTGGTAATTCTTCCTGTTTCATTTTGAACATACGGTAAATTGGCTGCTGCAAAAATTAAATCTTGCTCAATCAATGCATAAACATCCGCTTTTGGAGTTCTATCAATACTAAATTGTTCTCCAAATTGAATTCTTTTATCTATAGCCAATGGTACGTCGCCAAACCATTTTACCAATTCTGCATAATAAAATGCTCTTAAAAAACGAGCTTGTGCAATAACACTTGTTTTATTAGGAAAATCTATTTTGTTTTGAAATTCCATAATATAATTGGCACGGTTAACACCTGTGTACATCCATGTCCAAATATTTCTTAACTGTGCATTTACTGGTGTATGAATCATGTCATCAATTTCCTGTTTTCCAGGAGTATCATTAGCATCTTGTCCACCACATAAGGTATTATCTGAAGCTATTTCGGCAGTTTGAAACTGTTCAGCTGTTGCTTGTAACATATCATAAGCAGCAACTAATGCCGATTGATAATCTGCTTCTGTATTGAAAAAGTCTTCTGAATTTTCGTCTTGAGATTTAACATCTATAAAATCGTCTGCACATGAAAACAACGTTACAAATACCAATAAAAAAAGACTACTTTTTATTTTTATATTTTTCATAATTTCTAATTAAAATTTTACGTTTAGCCCTAATAAAAATGTTTTGGCACTTGGATAGAAACCTTGATCTATACCACCACCTAATGGCGCTCCGGAAGAAGCCGTAGGATCGAAACCAGTATATTTTGTAAGGGTTAATAAATTACTTCCAGAAACATACAAACGTAATTTGCTGATTTTTAAACTCTCAAGAGCTTTATCTGAAAATGTGTATCCTAATTGTACATTTTGAAGACGTATAAAAGAACCATCTTCTACATAGTAATCTGAAAATAATGTATTAGATGTTGCACCTCCTGTTACTCTTGGCGATGAATTTGTTGAGCCTTCACCAGACCAACGGTTTAAACGATTAATAGTACTATTGGTTAAAATATTATTGTTTTCATAATTACGAACAATATCGTTCCCTACAGACGCAAAAGCATAAGCTGCAAAATCGAAATTTTTATAATCTAACGAAAGGTTTAAACCCATAGTTGCATCTGGTAGTGGGTTACCAATATCAACCTTATCATCTAAGTTTATAACGCCATCTAAATTTTGATCAACAAACTTTAAATCGCCTGGTTGTGGTGCAATATCCCCAACTGGTGAAGCATCTATTTCAGCTTGATTTTGAAAAACCCCTGCGGTTTGGTAACCATAAAAATATCCTATTGGAAAACCAGCTTCCATTCTTGATGGTGCCGGTTGCCCGATACCAAACGAACCACCTGTTAAAACCCCTGTATTTGTATTTACGGAAATAACTTCGTTTTTAATATAGGTAACATTATACTTAACACTAAATTTGAAATTATCTGAGAATCTATCTGAATATCCAATTGCAAATTCAAGTCCTGTGTTTTCAACAACACCTCCATTTACAAAAGGTGCACCACCTACTCCTAACAAGCCTGATACTTCTGGCGCCACTAATAAATCTTCTGTTCTTCTTTTAAAATAATCGGTTGTGATATCTACTTTGTTGTCCAACAATCTCATATCTAAACCTATATCCAAAGTTTTTTGCTTTTCCCATTTAATTTCTGGGTTTGCAATGCCTCCACTTGCAGTTCCAATGGTTTCAACATTGTTGAAAAAATAATTACTTCCTCTGCTTAAAAGTGAAATATATCTGTAATCACCAATTCTGTCATTACCAAGAATACCATAAGAAGCTCTCAGTTTTAATAGGTTAAAAACCTTATTATCTTTAAGAAATTCTTCATCGGAAGCTACCCAACCAACAGATGCTGAAGGGAAAATACCAAACCTATTATTAGGTCCAAATTTTGTAGAACCATCACGTCTTACTACTGCTGAAAGTAAGTATTTACCCTTATAATCGTATTGTAATCTTGTAAAATAGGATAGTAATCTAGAATCAAAAGTAGCGTTTCTACCAGTAAACCTGTTTATATTTTCAATATCTGAAGCTAGATCTAAACTGGCATTTGCATAGCTATTATTGATAATATCAAAACCTGTTGCTCCTGTAAATTCACCTGTTGTTTTAAAAACCGATGTTCCTAAAAGCACATTGATATTATGAATATCGTTAATTTTGTTTTCATATTTAACAAAAGCGTCAAACGTATAATCTCTGAAGTAATTTAATCCTTCAAATACACTACTTCTATCCACATTAAAAACTTTTCCGCTACCAAAATTTGCAATAGGGTTAAAAACGTGGGAACTTACCTCGGCATAATTAAACTGTATATTGGACTGTGCCGTAAAATGATCTAAGAAGTTGTATGATAATCCTGCGTTTCCACTTAATTTGGTAACCTTACCTTTATCATAGGTATCGTCTATTTGTGCTAAAGGGTTAATAACTTCTGCCCCTAAACCTTCTGCTTTTGTATAATTACCATTTTCATCTGTTATAGAAAAAGTAGGCGCCATATTTAAGGCATTGAAAAGCACCGAAGCATTAGAGTTTTCTGGAAGATTATTTTTATTGGTACGCATTAAAGTAAGCCCTGATGTGAATTTAAAATTTTCTAAGAAATCTAAACTATAACTGGCATTATTTGTAAAACGTGTGAAATTTGAATCAGTTCCTCCAACAATACCATCTTGCGTTAAAAAAGATCCACTATAAGAATAAGAAGATTTTTTTCCACCACCTTTAAAAAGTATATTATGATTCATAATAAAAGCATTTTTAAAAACTTGGTCTTGCCAATCTGTTCCTACTCCTAATGAAGAAACATCTGTATATAATAACGACCCCCCTCCAGCAACTGATGCTTCATTAGCCAATAAGGCATATTCGGTAGCGTTTAAAACAGGTATTTTTCGAGTGGTTTGCTGGAAGCCTCCGTAGGCATTATACTCCACTGTTAACGGCATCTCTTTGCGTCCAGTTTTAGTAGTAATAAGTATAACCCCATTAGCAGCCCTTACCCCATAGATACCTGCAGTAGCATCTTTAAGTATGTTCATGCTTTCAATATCGTTAGGGTTAATAACACTTAGGTCTTCAATAACGTTGCCATCCACCAATATTAAAGGGCGGCTATCCCCATTGGTAGAAACACCTCTAATACTAATTGTAGAACCACCACCAGGCGTACCAGACTGTGAGGTAATGTTAACCCCTGCTACCTGACCTTGTAAAGCTTGTTCTATACGTGTTGGTTTAAGTGCATCAATAGTTTCTGCGCCAACAACGCTTACAGCACCTGTAATCTCTTTTTTAGTTTGTGTACCATAACCTATAACAACTATTTCATCCAGTTTTGCTAAATCTTCTTCAAGTTGAATAGATAACTTTGTACTACTTGTCACAACTATTTCTTTAGTTACATAACCAATGTAACTGAATGTGAGCGTAGATCCTTTTTTTACATCGGTAATTGTAAAATTACCATCAAAATCGGTTACAGCTCCTTTAGTAGTGTTTTTAACAAGTACATTAACTCCAGCAATTGGAAATCCTGTATTGTCCTGGACAGTTCCGCTAATATCAAAATTTTGCGCACCTGAGTATGCAAAAAAGAAAAAGCAAAGAATTTTAAAAAAGGTTTGTCTCATATTAATTTAGTTTAATTTTAGTTTAAGTAAAACTAGCTATATATATTATGGAATTCTAATATTAAGCCTATACAAAAAACATACAATTCAAAAAACAAATGAATTTTTTATGATAATCTTAAATTTGTAGTGGTTTTAATATGTAATTCACTTTATAATTTAAAATATCGAACAGCCAAAAAACCTTAATGTTGTGGTGTTGTATAGGTAAAATGAAGTTTTGTAGTGTTGTTAGATTTCTAAAATATAATCTGTTAAACTCGATTCATGGGGTAAATCCATTTTTTTTCGCAATCTATAGCGTTTTACCTCTACACTTCTAGATGAAATATTAAGTAGTGGTGCAATTTCTTTTGAAGAAAGATTTAAACGAAGGTAGGCGCAAAGTCTTAAATCATTAGAAGTTAGTGATGGATGTTCAGATTTAATCTTTTTAAGGAAATCCTGGTCTGCATTATTGAAGGCTTCTTCAAAAGCATGCCAATCGTCCGTATTATTTAAATTTTTATCAATAATTTTTATAACACTTTTTAAACTTTTCTGGTCTTGGGCTTTTTGCAGTTCGCTCTTAATGTTATTTAAGAATTCATTTTTCTTAATTAAGCTCATAGTAGATATTGCCAACTCTCTGTTTTTGTTATCAATATCCTGTCTTAAATTTTCATTATTAAAGCGCATTAATTGTTGCTTATTCTCTAATTCCTTCAATTCTAAATCACGCTGTGTTTTGTAAAGCAATTTTTCGCGTTGCTTTCTATAATAGCGTTTATAAACAGTATGCATAAACAAAGAAAACAATGCCACCAAAATAAAATAGACACCAAACATAACTTTGGTTAAATACCAAGGAGGATCTATTTTAAAGCTATAACTTTCTATATTTTCTGAAACGTCATTACCTATTCTAGATTTTACATAAAACGTGTATTCACCAAATGGTAAATTTTCAAATAATGCATTGGATTGTGTTGACCATTTGCTCCAAAAATTATAGATACCCTCTAACTTATATTGATATTCTGCTTCTAAATATTTATCGTATTCTGGTACACTAAAATTAAACTCTAAATTGTTTTCGTTATTCTTAAAAATACCTTTTGTTGAAGGATCCAAAAATTCCGTTTTAAAGCTGTTCTTTTTATAATAACCTTTTGAAATTAGATCTATATTTACTTTATGAGGTTTTTCATTAAGTTTATCTAAATCTATTATTATATAACCTAATGTATTACCGTACAGGTATTTATTATTGTTTATATACGATATGTTTTCATAACCTGATACATCATTTCTTAAGGAACTTGGTAATGGGATTTTATTTATTTTATAACTGTTACTAAGTTTAAAAGGTGCAAAATAACTAATGTCATGTAACGAAAAAGACCAAAGTGTATTGGTTTCTTTAATGAATACTAATTTACCTGAAGTAAATTGTTCTTTTAGAAACAATCCGCTTAAAATAGAATCTCTTACAAACCTATTTTTTATTTCATCATACTTAAAAACACCTTCCTTTTGTGTGTATAATAATTGGTTATGATACTTAATTAAGCTTGTTTTAAGGCCTTGAGCCACAGAAGTGTCCTTTAAAACAGAGATAGCCTTTGTATAATTAGCATCCAACTTTACTTTAAACACCCCTTTATACTCATGGCTAACAAACACATCTGTACCATTAAGTATTTCAAAATAGCGACTGGAAATATCAAAACCTTCAATTTTATTTTTAAACACCCATTGTCCATGTTTGTTTTCAAGAATATTTAAACCGTTATAGTTACCTTGAAGCAGTAGCTTATTATTTTTTGAAATGGTTTTTATGTTCCATGTACCCTGTATATCTGAAATAAACTGTGCCTGTGCACCATTAATTATAAAAGTTCCAGAATTATTTCCACAAAAAAGTGTATTGTCTATATTGGTTAAACACCAAACAGCACCTTGGGTACCAGGTACTAATTTAAATTGATTATCAGAATTTATTTCTTTGTAGAATAAGCCTTGATTGGTTCCTATGTATAAATAATTATTGAATAAAATAGAGGTATTTACCGAACCTATTTTCCCTTTTTCTCCATTGTAAATGGTAAATGGCGAACTAAGGTTAATACAATTAATACCGTTTTCTAAACCTAACCATACATTATTATCTACATCTTCAAACACCGAAAGTACCGTGTTGTTACTTAATCCATTATTTTGATTGATGTAATGTTCAATATCGCCATCTGAAGTTACATGTAAAATACCATTTGAAATAGTTCCAAGAATAAAACTTTGGTCCTTCAACTTAATACTGCTATAAATTCTATCATTTAAAAGAACTTCATTTGCTGAAATGTCCCATTTTATAAGCGTATTATCTTTGAAAATGTAAAAACCATTATCTTCCGTTTGAAATAGTAAATTCCCTTGGTGGTTGAAAATATTAACCAGTAAATTTTCTTTCAAAATAGGGTGATTGCTAACTAAACGTGCTTTACCATTAACAATTTCGAAAACACCTTCTTTTGTTTTTTGAAAATAAACGCCTTCATTAATTTTAAATACTTTATAAAGAACGGTGTTAGAACTTATAATAGAACATGTATCATCTCTTTGGTTGTAAACGTAAATACGCTTTAGCGATTGAAACAGAATAAAATCATCAACATGAATGATGTTCCATATTTCTTCATCCTCTAAAAATGATATTTTAAGTTTTGATGATAGAGATGTATAATTTAAAATTCCTAAACTATTTTTTTTCCAAAAACCAAACTCTCTATAACATCCTGTATAAATTAACTCGTCAATAACATTAACAGATCTAACAATGGTTTGGTTTGGTGAGTTGTATAGTACCCATTTAGCTCCATTAAACACCAATAAGCCTTTATTATTGGCTACATAAATATGCTTTTCTTTAGATTGTGAAATGGACCAATTCTGATTCTCTCCACCGTATTCATTTGGCGTAAATATTTGTATTGGCGGATGCTCTTGCCCATTTACTAATACGCAAAAAAAGAGGATGAATAATATGGGTAGTTGTTTAATTGGCATTAAATCAAGTAAAGATTTATAGTAATACTAATGTACTAAAATTTAAAGACAAAACTGTTTTTGTATAGGTAATCGTATAGATACTTTAAAAAAGCAAAATAAAAAAAGCAATACCTAAGTATTGCTTTTTTAAATTAAGTTATAACTATTACTATTCCATTTTTTTAACTCTACCACCTAACACGGTAGTTTCATTAATAGTTTCCGGTTTTCCATAAATATAAACATCACCTCCTGCCCTAATTTTTACATCTACCTGTTTTGATGCTTTTACACGAGCTTCACCAGCTGCATTTATAGATACATCTGTTTTATCGGTTTCAAGCATTTCTCCATCATATATTCCTCCTGTTAAAAGAGATACCTTTTGAGATTTTGAATGACCAGATGTTTTTATTTTTCCACCTGTTACAGCTTTTACGATGGTATAAGTAACGTCTAATGGGATTTGGATGCTTCCTCCTTCTTGGGCTCTTAAATCTATCTCAAACTGCTTGATACTATCCTTTCCTGTTACTTTTGATCCTTCATTAGTATCAATAATATCTAAAGATGTATAATGTAAAATTACTTTAGTGTTATTGCCATCAAAAGTTTCGCCAATAGTCATTTTAATTTTTAATGTTCCGTTTTTGTTATTTATAACTACTTTTTCTGTATTACTTCCTGTAATAATAGCTTTGTTTTCGTTGGATTTTACCAATTCAACTTCTATTAAATCGTAAACTTTAAGTTCATTAAATTCTCCAACTGTTTTTTCAATTTGTTTTTGAGCTATAGTAACTCCAGATATTAATGTAGCTACTAGTAAGAATATATATTTCATTTTATACTTTTTTGATTAAACGTGATTAATCAATAATTATTCCTTAGTTAACTTTTAATTAAGAATATTTTTTTCTTTAACTAAAGTAATAATGAGGTCTCGACTGCGCTCGACCTGACATAGTAGAAACTAAATAATATTTTATTAAACCTACAAGGTTTTAGAAACCTTGCAGGTTATCTTGCAGGTGCAAATTATTCGTTTTTTCCTATTAAGTTGAAATCCAGGTGCTTTTTAACTAAATCGGTATTTTTAACTTTTACAATAACTTCATCACCCAATTGGTACATGATTTTATTATTTCTGCCTACCATGGCATATTGTTCTTGATCGAATGCATAATGATCGTCTTTCATATCGCGAACGCTTACCATACCTTCACACTTATTCGAAATAATTTCAACATAAATGCCCCAATCGGTCACCCCCGAAATAACACCTACAAAATCTTCATCTTTATGATCTTGCATGAATTTAATTTGCATGTATTTTATAGAATCGCGTTCTGCTTTGGTGGCCAAATTTTCCATGTTACTGGAATGGTTGCACTTTTCTTCGTAAATATCTTCATTTGCCGATTTTCCACCCTCTAAATAATGCTGCAACAAGCGATGTGCCATCACATCGGGATAACGACGAATGGGCGATGTAAAATGACTATAATAATCGAACGCCAACCCGTAATGCCCAATATTATGTGTAGAATACTCCGCTTTACTCATGCTTCGGATTGCCAACGTATCTACTAAATTTTGTTCCTTTTTTCCATTTACTTCTTTTAGTAAAAAGTTAAGTGAAGCCGATGTTGTTTTACGATCTTTAAAATTTAATTTATACCCAAATTTTGAAACAATCCCTTGTAAATTGGCTAGTTTACTATCGTCTGGTTCATCATGAATTCTGTAAACAAAGGTCTTTTTAGGTTCTTTTTTACCAACAAATTCCGATACTTTTCGGTTGGCCAATAACATAAATTCTTCAATAAGTTTATTGGCATCTTTACTGGTTTTAAAAAACACGCCTACAGGGTTTGCATTTTCATCTAAATCGAACTTTACTTCAACTTTATCAAACGAAATAGCGCCAGAAATCATGCGCTTTGCACGCATTTTTTTAGCCAATGCATCCATTTTTAAAATGGCTGTAGCAATATCTTCTGAAGTGTTATATGTTTCTCCTGTAAGGGATACTTCTTTTGGAATGGTCGTATCTATATTATCTAATTGAGAGCTTTCTAATGCCTTTAAGCCTATATTTTGTTCTATAATGACTTGAGCTTCTTCATAAGAAAAACGTGCATCGCTATACGTTACCGTTCTACCATACCATTCGTTTTTAATCTCACATTTATCATTCATTTGAAACACCGCAGAAAAGGTTAATTTCTCTTCATGTGGGCGCAAAGAACAAGCATTATTCGATAATACTTCTGGAAGCATAGGTACTACCCTATCTACCAAATAAATGGATGTAGCACGCTCATAAGCTTCATCATCCAACACAGTACCTTCTTGAAGATAATGCGATACATCGGCAATATGAATGCCTATTTCATACAAACCATTTTTCAATACTTTAAAAGAAAGCGCATCATCAAAATCTTTGGCATCTTTTGGATCGATGGTAAAGGTTAAATCTTGACGCATATCACGACGCTTTGCAATTTCTTCCTTCGTTATAGACGTATCTATTTTATTGGCAAAATCTTCAACTTCATGCGGAAATTCGTAAGGCAAGCCATATTCAGCTAAAATAGAATGGATTTCAGTATTATGGTCTCCTGGCTTACCAAGAACTTGAACCACTTTTCCATAAGGAGAATCGGCATTTTCTGGCCAATCTTCAAGTTTTACCAATACCTTATCGCCATCTTCGGCCTTATTTATTTTATTGATAGGTACAAAAATATCTTTGTACATTTTATTGCTATCGGCTACTACAAAGGCAAAATTCTTTTTCTCATGAATTTGAATAGTACCAACGTATTCACTTTTTTCACGTTTTAAAACCTGGGTAATTTCGCCTTCTAACTTACCTCGATGGCGACGTTTATAAACGTAAAACTCTACTTCATCACCATTTAAAGCTTTATTTATATTGTTTGATGCTATAAATACATCATCATCAAAATCTTCACAAATAATATAACCGGTTCCTTTTCCTGATAAATCTAAAATTCCGGTATGGTATTCGGTAGTAATTACAGCTTTAAACTTGCCGCGTTCTACTTCTTCAATTTCTTTTTTTACAGCAAGTTCAGCTAATTTTTTTATAATTTGATTTCTGCTGCTAGCATCATTTACATCTAATTTAGCAGCAATTTGTTTATAGTTAAAACTCTGGTTTCTATCTTTTTTTAAAATACTTAAAATAGTATTTGTGAGGTTGGAAATACTTTTTTTGGATTTCCCTTTTTTCTTTCTTGTCATTTAATTTTTGTAATCATATTCATTTCCTAAGATACTGGAAATTCTGTTATTAAATAGCTTTATTTTAGGAGAAGGTTTGCTATTTATTTTATACAAAGCTACGATTAATAAATTAAATAGTATTTTTTTAATGTTATGCTAAGTTAAAATGTACTTATCCACATTATATATAATACTATTATTTTCTTTTTAAAATTTAAAAAATTAAATGATGATTATGATTGCTTGTTAATAGCGGTATAACTTTTTTAAATTTTATTTTGATTACAATTAATTTACATTCTATTAAAACTTAATTAACATGTTATATTAATTTAAAAGGTTCATTTTTAAGTCATTTATATTTTATATGAACAGTTGTTAACAACTTAAAAACACTGTTAATTATTGAAATTTTTTTTAAAAATGATGTTTATATACGTCCTTTTGAAAGCTTACAACTTGAATAAAAAAAATGAGTTAAATTTTTGGTAATAATCTTTCTGTTTTTGATTGGAAAAATAAATGGATTTACAATATTTTAATTTTAAAAAATTATAAACACTTATTAACAAGTAATGAATACTATAATACACATGGTTTATAATTATTACCTTTGTATAAGTTGTAAAAAATAAAAATAAAATGAAAATTGCTATAGGAAACGACCATGCAGGTACTGATTATAAATTCGCTATTTTAAAACATTTAGAATCAAAAGGTTATACTGTTAATAATTACGGTACCGATACTAATGATAGTGTAGATTATGCCGATTTTGTACATCCAGTTGCTGAAGATGTGGCTAATAAAAAAGTAGACTTTGGTATTTTACTTTGTGGTAGTGCCAACGGTGTTGCCATAACGGCTAATAAACACCAAAAAATACGCGCAGGTTTATGTTGGAACAAAGAAATTGTACATTTAATTAGAAGCCATAATAATGCTAATATTTTATGTATTCCGGCACGCTTTACAGCGGTTCAACAAGTTATAGAAATGGTTGATGTTTTTTTAAGTACTGATTTTGAAGGAGGAAGACACCAAAAACGCATAGATAAAATTCCGGTTTCTTGCTAAATGGCGCATAACCACTCCCATAATCATACACATCATCATGATAAGAAGAATAAAAACCTTATGGTTTCTATTCTTTTAAATACGCTTATTACTGCAGCTCAAGTAGTAGGTGGTTTAATTTCTGGGAGTTTATCTCTATTAAGTGATGCTTTACATAATTTTAGCGATGTTCTTTCGCTTATAGTAAGTTATGTAGCTTCAAGAATTTCAAAAAAGCAAGCATCTGAAAATAAAACCTTTGGCTATAAACGTGCTGAAATTTTAGCGGCTTTTGTAAATGCTTCTACTTTAATAATTGTTGCTCTAATTTTAATAAAAGAAGCTATTGAACGCTTTAAAAACCCGCAAGTAATAGAATCTAATTTAGTTATTTGGTTAGCGCTGTTAGCTATTATTTTTAATGGTGTTAGTGTATTGTTGTTAAAAAAGGATTCCGAACACAACATTAATGTAAAATCTGCTTATGTACATTTATTAACCGATATGTTAGCAAGTATTGCGGTACTTATTGGAGGTTTGTTAATGAAGTATTTTCAAATGTTTTGGGTAGATAGCGTACTTACTTTTTTAATTGCACTGTATTTAATTTGGGTGGGTTACGATTTGTTAAAAACATCTACTAAAATGCTTATGTTGTTTACGCCAGAAAACATAAACATTCAAGTATTGGTTGAAACTATTGATGCTTTACCAAAAGTTAAAAAGCTACATCATGTACATATTTGGAATTTAAGCGATTATGAATTGCATTTAGAAGCGCATCTAGATTTAAAGGAAGATGTTTCAATTTCAGAATTTGACATTATTTTACGAAGCATAGAAACTGTATTACATGAAAAATACAACATCAATCATGTAACCATTCAACCAGAATTCAATAAAAACGATCCTAAAGAAATTATTGTTCAAGATTAAAATTCATGCGAAAGCAGGAATCTGTTAATTTGTTCTTCGTTGATTTGTTTATATTGTAGATAGAAACATAATTCTGGTAATTTATTCTTTAAAACAATGTTGAAAATTCAAGTAAAAACTTTTTCAGAATTAAGTCTTCATGAACTTTATAGAATTTTACAACTTAGAAGTGAGGTTTTTGTGGTTGAGCAAGATTGTGTATATCAAGACATTGATGGTAAAGATGAAAAGGCATTACATGTTTTAGGTTTTAAAAATGAAAAAATAGTGGCTTATACACGTGTTTTTAAACCAGGTGATTATTTTGAATTTGCCAGTATAGGTAGGGTTGTTGTAGCTAAAAATGAACGCGCATTTAAATATGGTTATGATATTATGAAGGTTTCTATTGAAGCTGTTGAAACACATTTTAAAGAGAAAAAAATAAAAATTTCCGCGCAAGCGCATTTAAAATCTTTTTACAACAACTGTGGTTTTATTGAAGTTGGCGATGAATATTTAGAAGATGATATTCCGCATATTGCTATGATTAAAGCATAATATTAAAAATTTTGTGCGACTCGCTTCGCGAGATTTTTTATAAAAACTAGCCGCCTTTTGTTACCTCTTCAAAGTAAAATGCCCTTTAATGGTTTCGCCTGTGTTTAAGGTAATAGCATACCAATAATCGTTTGAAGCTAATGGTTGTCCTCTAAAACTTCCGTTCCAACCCGTTGAATTTGCTGGCAACTGTTTTAAAAGCTTTCCGTTACGGTCAAAAATAGTAATGGTTTTAATGGTGTTTTTAAAATCTTCAACCTTCCAAAAATCGTGTTTACCATCATTATTAGGAGTGAAAAATTTTGGAATGAAATAATCTTCAATAATAATTAAAACCTTAAAATAACTTTCATTTGTGGCGCAAATAGATGTATTGTAAATATAAATATTTTGTGTCGTTGTTATGCTATCACCTGCAAATAAAGGTGTTCCGTTACCACCAGATTCAGTAAAATAATTACCATAAGTAAGAGCAGGCAACGTGTAAGATGTGTTTGTAACAACGTTATTTAGGGTATCTATATTCACAAAATCATTGCATTGTGTTTGGGATGTTACATAGTTTACAAAGCTATTAGACATCCAGTTTGTGGGTATGTTTGAAGGGTTATCAACCACCACACAATTCAAATTTATATTGTTGCTAAAATTTACGTTGGCGTTCGCATTATTCCCGTTTTTAACATTCAGTCTACACAATTGGTTTGTGCTGCAATTTAAAATTGTAAGATTGGAATTTTTAGAAAAATCCAATTCATCAAGCTTATTATTGTTACAATTCACAGTTGATAACGTATTGTTAACCTCGGTATTTAAAATGGATAGTTGATTGTTTTCGCACGACAAAAAAACTAAACTCAAATTTTTTGAAATGTCTAAGTTGCTAATGAAATTATTTCCGCAATGAAAACGGCTCAACTTACTGTTTTTGGTTATATCAATACTTGATAGTTGATTGTTTTCACAAATAAGAATATTCAAGTTTGTGTTTTTTGAAACATCTAATGTTGATAATTGATTTGTATTGCACACCAATGATATTAATTGGGTATTTTGGGTTACATTTAAGTTTGATAATTGGTTGTTATCACACCAAAAAATATTTAAATCGATTAAGTTTGAGATGTCTAGAATTGCTAATTGGTTATTGCTGCAGAAAAATTGTGATAATTTCGTGTTTTGAGAAACATTTAAACTACTAATAAAGTTGTCTGAGCAATCTAAAACGGTTAAACCAACAAAATCTTCAATACCTGTTAAGTCCGAAATATTTTTTAAAGAAACATCTAAATTGGTGATGCTACTAATGTTGGCTGTGGGTACAAAATTATCCAAAGGGGCAGTATCATAACCTAAATCTATTAAAGCTTGTTCAAAATTAGCATCAGGAATGAATGTATTTTGAGAGAAACCAACAGAGTTAGAAAGTATTAAAAAAAGGCCAACTATGTATGTTTTATTTACCCACATAGGTAATAACAATTTCTACGCGACGGTCAAATTTTGGGTCGCCACCAAGTGGAAATTTTCGGCGTAAACCAATATGGCGCATGCGCTTTTTGTCAACTCCTTTTTTTGCAAAATATTCGTAAATATATTCTGCACGGGCTTCCGATAGGTTGCGTAGTTTCGTTTTTCTATCTACAGCATCCCGAGTATTTTGTGTACAGCAAACATGCCCTTGAATAGTGAAATACACATCTTTTCTTTCTACTAAAACTTTTGCAATAGCCTCCAGCGTTTTTTTAGATTCTGGCATTATTTGGCTATAACCGGTTTTAAACAAAATGGTATCAAAAATTATTTTATCGCCTACTTTAAGTTCTCCTTTTAAAATTTCTTGTGTTTCTTTCTTTTTTGGTTCTTCAACTTTTATTTCTTCTTTAATTTCAACAACTTTAGGAGGTTTTGGCTTAACTATAATTTCAACTTTTCGGTTCAAGCCCCTAATTTTTACAACATCTTTTTCTTCAACAATTTTTAATAAAATTTTGCCTTTACCATCCACATTGCTTATCAAATCTTCACTAATTTCATTATTTGAAAAGATGGTTTTAATAGCATTGGCACGTTGTTGCGATAGTTTTAGATTATAAGAATCGGCACCAATATCATCACAAAAACCAAAAATGGAAATGGATTCTATATCAATATCGGCTAGGTTGGATATAAAAAGTAATAAGCGGCTTTCTTCGGTTGAAGGAATTTCGTATTTATCGGTATCAAAATAAACTTCATGTGTTAATTCTTTTTGGGAAAAAACAAATGTAGAATGAAGTGTTATTAATAATAAAATAAACAGTTTATTCATAGTAGGATAATGGAACTGACTATAAATATAGTATTTTAAATGAATTATGTTTAAAACAGCTAAATATTTAAGATTAACGACTTATTGAATAGGTTGAAAAACACCGTTTTTTATTTCAAATAGCCATTATATGTGGTTGGACTGGAAAGTACTTCGGTGGCTTTTTTAATTTCAGCATCATGAATTTTGAAGTAATCGTACAACCCTTCGCGGTACGCATAACGTTTCACAATCTCTTCGGTTAATAACTGTAGTAAATAGGTTTTGTTTTCGTCTATAACGCCAGATTTTGATTTGTTTAAATTTGAAATTAGCGTATTGTAGTCATTTTGGATATTATCATCCAAATCATCATTTTTAGCGGCTTCCAAAGCTTTGCTTAAGGCCTTTTCTGTTTCGGTTACGAATGAAAAATTATTTGTTTTTAAATAGTTTTTGAAATTTGAAAAATCGGCGTCGGTAAGTTTTAAATTATTCACATCTTTTACATCATGATTGTAATAGTAATTGGTAGCATAATTAAAAATTAAATCGTTATTAACAATAGCGTTGATGATAGATGAATTTTTTGAAGCCGAAATACTCACGTCGGGGAAAACGCCCCCGCCATCAAACACTTTTCTACCTTTTTTTGTTTTGAACTCGTTGTAGTTTTCTTGTTTTACTCGAACAGCTTCACCTTGTTCATTTCTATGCCAATAATCCAATGCTTGAATGCACCTTCCAGACGGGGTGTAATAACGTGAAATGGTAATTTTAACCTGTGTACCGTACACCAATTCTTTTGGGCGTTGCACCAAGCCTTTTCCAAAACTTCTAGAGCCAACTATTACCGCACGATCTAGATCTTGCAAAGCACCCGAAACAATTTCACTTGCCGAGGCGCTACCTTCATCAATTAAAACAACCAATGGAATTTCAGTATCAATGGGGTCGTTTTGGGTAAAATAGGTTTTATTGTATTTTTTAACTTTCGATTTTGTAGTTACCACCAGTTGCCCTTTAGGTATAAAAAGATTCACAATGTTAATAGCTTCGTTAAGTAAGCCTCCAGGGTTTCCTCGAAGATCTAAAATTATGCGTTCGGCACCTTGAGCTTTTAAATCGCGAAGTGCATAATTGGTTTCGGCAGATGCTTTATCATTAAAACGACTTAACACGATATAACCCGTTTTAGCATTCACCATAGAAAAATGGGGTACGGCTTTTATCTCTACTTCAGCACGTTTTATGGTAGCTGTTTGGGTTTTTCCTTGGCGTTTGTAAGTTACTTCTACAGCGGTGTCGGTAGCCCCTTTAAGTAATTCACCAGCGTCATCTTTGAAGGTTTCAATAAGGGTGTTGCCAACTTTTATAATTTCGTCGCCTGCTTTTAAACCCGCTTTATCGGCAGGATAATTTTTGTACGGCTCCACAATGACTAATTTATCTTTTAGGGTCTTTACTTTCGCGCCAATGCCTGTATAATCGCCTGTATTGTTAATCCTAGCTGCTTCAACATCTTGTTCATTCATAAAGTTGGTGTATGGGTCCAAATCGGCTAACATGCTTTTAATGGCGGTATCCATTAAATTTCCAGGGTTTGTTTCATCTACATAATTCATGTTAAGTTCTTTGAAAAGCGTGGTGAAAATTTCAATTTGCTTCGCTATTTCAAAAAAATCGTTTCTAAATGCCGTAGTGGTTAAAAACAGCGTACAAGCTATAACAGGGATTATGATTCTTTTCTTTAGTAAATTCTTCATTGCTAATTAATTTTTTCTTCGGAAACTTTCTTTGAAAATTTTTCAAAAAGTTGCTTCATTCTGGTTTCCATTTCAGTTAAAGTTAGTTTCTCTTTACCAATGTACAAAATCATAAACGCATACGATGTTGTTAAATTGTTAAAATGAACTGCTTTATTCAATCTGTAAGATTCTCGCATCAAGCGTTTTATACGGTTTCTATCAACCGCTGTTTTAAAATACCGTTTACTAACAGAAACGCCCGTTTTCACCAAAACACCATCATCAAAAACGGCTGGCAAATACACCAAACGCAGTGGAAAAACCGATACCGATTTGCCTTCAGCAAACAATTGCTCGATGAGTTTTTTGCTTTTTAGTTTTTCTTTTTTGTTGAAGGTAAATTTCAAGGCAACTTGTTTTAAAACTTCAAAGGTAATCAAATAAAAAAATCACTTAGTAAATAAGTGATTTTTTGGAATTTTTTGTTGAAATCAGAAACCGGATTTAATCGGTTTGAACAGTTTGAACTTTGACTTTTCCGTAGTATTTTTTCTTAAGCCAAAAAGAAACTCTTACCAATAAAATTAAAGCGGGTACTTCCACTAAGGGGCCAATAACACCCGTAAAAGCTTGCCCAGAATTAAGTCCAAAAACGGCAATGGCAACAGCTATGGCCAATTCAAAATTGTTGCCAGCAGCTGTAAATGCTACTGCTGTGGTTTTATCGTATTCTGCTCCAGCGGCTTTGGTAAAGAAAAAACCAATAAGGAACATAATGGTGAAATAGATAAGCAAAGGAACAGCAATAATTAAAACATCCATGGGGATTTGTACAATCAATTCACCTTTTAATGAAAACATGACCACTATTGTAAACAAAAGCGCAATTAAAGTGATGGGTGAAATGGTAGGAATGAATTTGTTTGTATACCAATTTTCACCTTTTAATTTTACTAAAACAACGCGACTTAAAAGTCCCATTAAAAACGGAATGCCTAAATAAATAGCAACACTTTCAGCAATGGTGGCGATAGAAATATCAACAATAGCACCTTCAAACCCAAAATATGGGGGAAGTACGGTTATAAAAATCCAAGCATAAAAGCTATAAGCGAATACTTGGAAAATACTGTTTAATGCCACCAAACCAGCACCATACTCGCTGCTTCCTTCGGCTAAATCGTTCCAAACCAGTACCATGGCTATGCAACGTGCCAACCCTATTAAAATTAGCCCAACCATATATTCTGGATAATCTTGCAGAAAAAGTATGGCTAAAAAGAACATTAAAACGGGACCAATGATCCAGTTTAGAAGCAAAGACACACCTACAATTTTGGTGTTTTTAAAAACTTTTGGTAATAGTTTATAATTCACTTTTGCCAATGGCGGATACATCATTAATATCAATCCAATGGCAATGGGAATGTTTGTGGTACCCGAGTTGAATGAATTTATAATGTTTGGAAATGTGGGAATAAAATAGCCCAAACCAACACCTATTGCCATGGCAATAAAAATCCATAAGGTTAGGTTTTTATCTAAAAAACTTAATTTTTTTGCTGCCATGTTATGCTTTTATTTGTGAGAATACATAAAAAAGTTCGGTTGCTATTTGCAAACTTCTTTCGTTATATTTTTCAAGCTGAATCGGGGTATTGTCGAATGCTTTTGGATCTTCAAAAGTAATGGGAATTCTTTTTTCAGCGCCTGGAACAAACGGGCATGCTTCATTGGCAGAATCGCAAGTCATGATGGCTGCAAATTCAGAATTTGGATTGAAAGCATCATCCAATTTTTTGGAAAAACCAATGATTGGATGCTCATTTTCAGCATATTTTATAGCATAAATAGGGTTTTTGCCTTCTGAAATAGTCAATACTTTAAAACCAGTATTTTCCAAGGTTTTTGCAACCACGGGAAATAATGCCGTAGCTTCTGTTCCGCCAGAATAGCAAAGCACATTTTTTATGTTGAAAAAATTTGCCATGGTTTGAGCCCAAACCTGAGATAAATGACTTCTACGTGAATTGTGTGTACAAATGAAGTTGATCCTGATGGCTTCTCCTTTGGCGTTTTTTTGCTGGATAAAATCTATTAAAGGTTGTAAAACTTCTTTACGTTCCTTTGCAATAGTTTCTGGATTTAAACCTTGAATGGTTTTATTTATTTCTGTAAACAGGTTGGTTTGAGTTGTTATCATGTTCTTGAATGTGTTTTTTGGTTCTCGCTAAGTCGCGAAGACGCAAAGTTTCATTTATTCTATTAATTCTTTGCGCCTTGGCGGCTTTGTTTGATAATCGTTTTTTGAATATTTTTTAGCAACAATTTCCGTCTGGTGTGCAACAAGGTTGATCTGTTAAATCGGCCATTTTTAATTTTGGTTTTGCAACAGGAATTCCGCAGTTTTCTTTTGCTAAACAGTCTGTTTTTTTAGTAGTCAATAAGAAATTTTCTCCGTTAAAATCAAGTCCGAATTTTTCAATAGTTTGACCTTGATACTCTACTTCAATTTCTAAATCTTCGATGCTTAGTACTTTTTCTGAAAGTTCTATAATGTGTAATAGTTTTTCAGGATGCAGCCTATGGTCATAATCGTTGGCATTCCAAAGTTGAAAGTTTACAACGGTTTCTTCGCGAAGTGTACCGCCACAATCGATAAATTTTTTGGTAATTTTTCCAATTTCTGTTACATGAAAATGATTAGGAACTAAAGTTCCGTTAGGCAATTGAAATGCTATTTGGTTCAATTGTTTTAATGCTGATTTAACTTCTGATAGTATCATAATTTTTATATTTGTTTATTGCGATTATACGATGAATGGTTGTAAATTTTTTTTTAACAACAACTTGTGTTTTGAAGGTCTTGATCTAAAAATTTAAGCATCACTTCTTTCATTTTAGTCCAGTTTTCGGTGTGTATACAATAGCAAACACTGGTGCCTTCTACATTGCCTTTTATAAGTCCTAATTGTTTTAACTCCTTTAAATGTTGCGAAATGGTAGGTTGAGCCAAACCAATTTCACTTACTAAATCGCCACAAACACAGGTGTTAATTTTAAAAAGGTGTTCTAAAATGGCAACTCTGGCAGGATGCCCAAAAACTTTAGCAAATAGAGCGATTTCGTTTTGTACATCGGTAAACATTTCTGTTTTGGTTAATCCCATAGCATAGTATTATTATATTGCAATATTACGATTAATGTTTGAATTGGCAAAGAAAGTGATGATTATTTTAATGTGTTTGGTGAAGTAATGTGAAGTATTTAGGATTTCAATAATTTAGAATATTAGTAAATGAGGAGTCCTTAATGTGGAATGAAGAGAAATTTTAGTAGTGGATGAGGTTTTTGAAAAATTTGTTTAGCGTTATGGCTAAGATAGCATAATGGCTGAAATTTATTTCAGCTACGATGACATTCGAAGGAAAAGGTCAGACGTAATGCTTTTATAGCAGGTGTTTTAAAACGTTAATTTTACCATTCATCAGTTTTAAAAATAAATTTTTCAATGCTTTGATATAGGTCTTGAACTTTTTTATTAAGATTATCAGAAAGCTCTTTTTTGAAAGGAAGTGTTTTAGTTTTGAGTGTTTGTGAATTTTTTTCTAATGCTTTGTTCAACTTTTTTTCATTACCATTTGATTCTTTATAACTATCAGAAAATCTTTTTACTAAGACATCGTATGTGACAGTATTTTTTAATTCTTCTTCTAAAATAAATGTTTCAATATTTTGACCATAAACAATAGTCGAAATGACTTTTTCAGGAATAATAAGTTCTATTTTAGTCTTAAAATCTTTTATTGAAAAAATTAAAGTATGTGCAAATACAATATCATTATTAAAAGTTTTACTGAAATATGAGAAATTTCCTTTTACAATAATTTTTTCTTTCGTGTCTAATTGAATAACATTATTTGCAGATTTATAATTTAAGGCTAACCACTCTTTTAATTTAACATATAATTCGTTTTGTTGCATTTCAGGGGTGTTTATAACTTTTGAATAACCATGAATATCCATGTCTACATCTTGAGAGAAAAGGGAATAAGCTGATAAAAAGAATAAAAGAAAGAATTTGTTTTTTGTATTCATACTTCAGATGCGAGTTTATGTTTTGAAACGTAAAGCGAATATGATTACATTATGATGAATTATATTCGATGTAAAACGAATTTATAATTTTTCCACGACAAAGTCAAGTTATTCTCACAAATAAAAAACCCCTTTATTTTCATAAAGAGGTTTTTTAAATTTTGAAAATTATTTAAAAAAAAATTACTTTTTATTATTCCCTTTTTCAATATCTGCCATTAAATTTTTTGGGTCTATTTCAACGCTTTTAACCGCTTTTTTAGTGGTAAAAATATAAGTGGGGTACGCCCAAGCCCAATCGTTTATTAGGGTTGCTGTTGTTGGTTTTTCACCACGCATCATTTGTAATGGGATATAAAAATCTTCGGTTTTACCATCAGTGTAGGTTACCGTTACATCAATAGGCATGGGCATTAAGCCAATGCGTTCTAAGGTAATGGTGTTGCCTTCAATGGTTTTTACGCCATAATCGATGGTGTTGGTGGTTTGTGCAAAATCGGTTAAATACCAATCGAGTTCTAATCCCGAAACTTTTTCTGCAGTTCGAATGATATCCAACGGCTTCGGGTGTTTAAAGGCAAAATCTTCAAAATATTTTTTAATGGTTTCCTTTAAGTTTTCGTCACCTATAACGTAGCCTAGTTGTGCTATAAATACTTCCCCTTTATTATAGGCAGAAGCGCTATAGGTACTGTTAAAATTGTATCTGTCCGCATGTGTGGTAAGTGGCTGTTCAACTCCTGATTTTGCTAAAGCCAAATAAGATTTGTAAGCATCCTCGGTAGGGTTAACTTTCCCTTCCTTCATGATTTTGTTCATAGCTAAATCGCTTATATAGCTAGTGAAGCCTTCGTCCATCCATTCATGTTTCGCTTCGTTGGTTGCCAATAAAAATTGAAACCAAGTGTGAGCCAATTCATGCGCTGTTACACCTACTAAACTTCCGTAGCGTCTTTCTCCGGTAATTAACGTACACATTGCATATTCCATACCGCCATCGCCCCCTTGAATGACCGAGTATTGGTTGTATGGATACTTGCCTATTTCTTCACTGAAATATTGCATCAGTTCTACCGTTTTAGGTTGCATTTTTTTCCAGTTATTTTTGTGTTCTTCTGAAAGCGTGTTTATGTAGAAGAAATGGAGCATTGGACCATTAGGCACTTGCATCGTATCGTGAATATAATTTGGGTCTGCAGCCCACGTAAAATCGTGTACTTTAGGAGCAACAAAATGCCATGTTAATTTATCGGTGTTCGGTCTGTTTACAGTGCCGGTTTCATAACCATAACCTATGTTGTTTGGATTTTGCAAATAACCTGTACCGCCTAAAATATAGCTTTTATCAATGGTGATTTTCACATCAAAATCGCCCCATACCCCATGAAATTCGCGACCAATGTACGGGTCGGCATGCCAACCTTCAAAATCGTATTCTGCTAATTTAGGATACCATTGGGTCATTGATAATGCCACACCTTCTTTACTATTCCTACCCGAACGACGGATTTGTAGGGGTACTTGGCCATCAAAATCCATATCAAAGGTAACACTTTCACCTGGTTGAATTGGTTTTGCTAAATCTACCTCTAAAACGGTTCCAACGGTTTCGTGCTTAATGGTTTTACCGTTTTGTTTTAACGAATTTACTTTGATGTAACCAATTTCGTTTGGATGTAGTTTGCTAATGCGATCTCCTACTCTCGGGTCTGGGTCTGCTATGGTACGGGAACGAACGTCCATTTCGCTACCCGGTTGAAAAGCATTAAAATATAAGTGATAATACACACGGTTTAAAACATCGGGTGAGTTATTGGTGTACACCAAGGTTTGTTTGCCTTTGTATTGATAGGTGTTTACATCCATATCAATGTCCATTTTATAATCAACATGTTGTTGCCAATAACATGAGGTGGTAGGGGTTTTAGGTGTAGCGGGTGCTGTAACAGTTTGTGCACTATTACACGAACAGAACACCAAAATGATTAATATAGAAATTAAAAATTGTTTCATCTGTTTGTAGGTATTGTTTTGTATTATAAACGGTTTTAAAATAATAAAAAATAGATCCTGAAATTATTTCAGAATCTATTTTCAGAATGTAATAGTTTTTAGAAACTAAAATATTTTCAGCTTTTTATCGCTTTAGATTTTATGTTAATTAGCCATTTGAGCAGCCATAATTAAGGCATTATAAGCATTGGCTATTTTTCCTGATTTTACAATATCAGCAAATGGTTTTACATTGCTTGTATCACCACCAACAACAACTTTTGTTTTAATGGCTAAACCAGAATCCATAATAATTTGTTTTACTTGAGCCGCCGTTAATTTTGGGTAATATGAACGAATTAACGCCGCAATACCAGCAACTGCAGGTGCAGCCATGGAAGTACCTCCTTTAGTATCATATTCGTTTTCTGGGGTTGTAGAATATACTTTGGCCCCTGGTGCAAAAATGTCAACATTTTGTTTTCCGTAATTAGAAAAACTAGCAACAATATTAGAACCATATTTAGGCTCTAAAGCACCCACTCTAATGTAGGAGTTGGATATTTCTTGACCGTTGATATTATCATCAGGGAAATTAGATTCAACATCTACATTTTTACTATCATTTCCTGCAGCATGTACAAAAACCACGTCTTTATCGCTTGCATATTTAATAGCATCACGTACCCAATCGCTATGTGGTGAAAAACTTTTTCCGAAACTACCATTTATTACTTTAGCGCCATTATCTACAGCATAACGAATGGCTAAAGCCACATCTTTATCGTATTCATCGCCATTAGGAACGGCTCTGATGCTCATAATTTTCACGTTGTTAGCAACACCGTTAGCACCTTTACCATTGTTGCGTTCTGCAGCAATAATACCAGCAACATGTGTACCATGACTTTCAGATTTCTTTACAGGTTTTACGTTTCCGTTACCATAAAATTTGTTGTTCATGTTATTAGGGTCATCACCATTTACACGCCCATTAAAGTCTTTATTTAAGTTGTAGTTTAAACGGTCGTTAATGCTTTCTAAACCTTCGGTAATTTCCTTTAAAGCATCAGCCATAGAATCCATACCATTGTTAAACATATAATTTGCAACTTGTGTAGCTTGAAGAAGTGTTTGGTCTTCGGTTTTAATTGCCTTCACCTCTTGTTTTGTATAATCTTTTTTCCCTAAATGTTTAGAGATGGCATCATCAGCCGATTTTATTTGTTGATAAATCTGGTCGTATTGTGTTTTTCTACCTAACCATTTTTGGTATTCTTCCTTGTAAAGTGCTTCGGCTTCAGCATAATCGGGATTAGTAGTATCTCCGCTTGCCAGTATGCGTACATATTCCAATTGTTCATTATAACCATCACCTAAAAAATTCCAACCGTGTACATCATCAATGTAACCGTTATTATCGTCGTCTTTTCCATTGTTTGGAATTTCCCCTTTGTTGGTCCAAATAACGTCGTTTAAATCTTCATGGTCAATATCGATTCCTGAATCTATTACAGCAACAATAACGGTGTTTCCTTTTTTGTTTTTAATAAGTTCTGTATAGGCTTTGTCTACACTCATACCTGGGATGGTGTCTTTTACCAAATCTAAATGCCCCCAGTTGTGTTTTTCTTTTTCAGTTAATTCTGAAACTTTCAAAGGCGTATTGTCTATGTTTTCAACAGGTGTAGACAGAATATTGGCCGTTCCTCCACAGCCAGAAAATAATACGGCCACAAGTGCCGAAAGCATTATTGTTTTAATTGTTTTCATTTGTTTGTTTTTGAATTAGTCACTCTTTTATTGAAATATATCTTGAGAAGTATGGATGTCTTTTAATCTGACACCTTTTTCGGTTTTAGTCACAGTTATAATTTCGTTATGGGCATCGTGTTCTAAAAATAAATAATAATTATTGGAAGCAGCGGTATTGAGAAATTTTTCTTTTTCGTCTAGTGTTAAAAGCGGTCTGGTATCGTAACCCATTACGTATGGCAAGGGTATATGCCCAACGGTTGGCAATAAATCGGCCATAAAAGCAATGGTTTTGTCTTTGTATTTTATAAGGGGAATCATTTGCTTATCGGTATGTCCGTTGGCAAAAAAAATATCGAAACCAAGTTCAGAATTTATTAAGGTATCGCCCTTTGGGATGGCTGTGAATTTAAGTTGGCCACTTTCCTGCATTGGCAAAATATTTTCTGTTAAGAAGGAGGCCTTTTCGCGGTTATTGGGTTGGGTAGCCCACAACCAGTGGTCTTTATTGCTCCAAAAATAGGCGTTTTTAAAGGCAGGTTCGTAACCAGTTTCATCTTTGTTCCATTGAACACTGCCACCGCAATGGTCAAAGTGTAAATGCGTCATAAACACATCGGTAATATCATCACGATGAAAACCGTATTTTTTAAGGGAGTTATCGATGCTATGATTGCCCCAAAGGTTATAGTAGCCAAAAAACTTGCTCGATTGTTTGTTGCCCATACCCGTATCAATTAAAATAAGCCGATTGCCTTCTTCAATAAGCAAACAACGGGCTGCAATGTCAATCATATTATTGGCATCGGCAGGATTTGTTTTTTGCCACAACGATTTTGGTACTACACCAAACATGGCGCCACCATCGAGTTTAAAATTGCCAGATTCTATGGGATATAATTGCATTTAGGGCTTTTATAGAAAAAATGTCTTGCAAATTACTAAAAACGTAATTGATAAGTTCAAAATCATTAAATTTATTGGATTTTTTTAACATTTGATTAGAATAATTTAAATAAACATTCTTTTGAAACCTTTAAAATTTCAATTAGATTTATAAAAATAATTTTTAAAATGTCTATAAAGCACATTATCGAAACGCCTTTAAAAATAAAAAAAATGAAGCTTTTGCGCTTCGGGCGTGACTTTAAGCCTGATGAAGAAGTTATTCTGAGAGATTATCTTGCCATTGAACGTACCCGATTGGCAAATGAACGTACGTTGCTTTCATACATTCGTTCTTCACTTTATTTATTACTTGGTGGTATTGCTTTTTTTCAACTTGAAATTTTTCCGAATTTTAAATACTTAGCTTTCATATCCCTTTTTTTTAGTGCGCTTTTTCTAGTAATAGGCATTTATAGATTTACACTTCTTAAAAAAAGCCTGAAAAGACTTTATTATTTATCTGAATCTAAGGAAAACGGTAAATGAATTAATTGTTTGACTTGCAGCTTACCTGTATATCCTTTATTTCTTAGTTTTTAATCTTTAAAAATGAAAGTTTATTTTATCAAAACAACATTAATGCATACCATAAAATAATAAAATATACTTAAAGGGTTGGGGTAGTTTGTAATACCTAAAAAGCGATGCCTTCATTGCTTGTAGGTATTTTAAATAGAATAAAAATTAGTATTTTAACCCCAAAATTCAGTTTATGGTAGAACTAGCAGGTATTATTATTTTGGGTATTTTGGCTCAGTGGGTCGCTTGGAAATTTAAAATTCCCGCTATTTTACCCTTAATTTTAATAGGTTTACTAGTAGGTCCTATAGCGGCAGCTTATATAAATGCAGATGGAAGCAAATGGATAGAACCCGTTTGGAATGGTAAAAAAGGGTTGTTTCCCGGAGATGGATTGTTCTATTTTGTGTCTTTGGCCATTAGTATTATTCTTTTTGAGGGAGGTTTAACCTTAAAGCGTTCAGAAATAAATAATGTTGGGCCTGTTATTACTAAATTAATTACATTAGGCTCTACCATTACGTTCTTTTCTGCTGGAATTACAGCGCATCTACTATTCGATTTAGATTTAGATCTTTCATTTTTGTTTGCAGGTTTGGTAATTGTTACTGGGCCAACGGTTATAACCCCCATTTTAAGAAACATTCCTCTTAAAAAAGATGTATCAACTGTTTTAAAATGGGAAAGCATCTTAATAGACCCCATTGGAGCATTGGTTGCCGTATTGGTGTTTGAGTTTATTAGTGTAGAGGGCGATAGTGGCTTTACCAGAACCGCATTGGTTGAGTTTGGAAAAATTGTACTTTTTGGAACTACCTTTGGGTTTACTTTTGCTCATGCTTTAGCTTTTGCCATTAACAGAAACTTTATTCCTCATTACCTTTTAAATGTAGTATCGTTATCAACGGTGTTATTGGTTTTTGTTGAATCTGAAATATTTGCGCACGAATCTGGTTTATTGGCTGTTGTAGTTATGGGTATGGTGCTAGGGAACGGTAAATTGGAAAATATAAAAGAACTGCTGTATTTTAAAGAATCGTTAAGTATTCTGCTCATTTCCATTTTATTTATTTTGCTTGCAGCCAACATCAATATTGATGATTTAATGCTGCTTTATACATGGAAAACCGTAGCGCTTTTCGCTGTGGTTGTTTTTGTTATTAGGCCACTCAGTGTTTTTTTATGTACCATCGGGTCTACGTTAAGGTTTAATGAAAAAGTATTCATAAGTTGGGTAGGACCGCGTGGAATTGTAGCGGCAGGTATCGCATCGCTTTTTGGAAGTAAATTAATTAAACAAGGTGTGGAAGGCGCTGAATACATAACACCATTGGTGTTTATGATTGTTTTAGGAACGGTATTGTTAAACGCCACTACAGCACGTCCGTTTGCAAGACTGTTAGGCGTGTTTTTAAAACGCTCTGAAGGTATTTTGATGGTTGGGGCTTCTCAATTTTCCAGACTTATTGCACGCTATTTAGAAGATAATGGTCGTCATGTTGTTTTAATTGATAGTAACCAGAATAACATTCAATTGGCACAAGAAGCAGGATTGGAGGCTATCAATACCGATATATATTCCGATACCTTGGAGGACAATATAGAGCTTAACGATGTTGGATTTTTAATGGCATTAACGGGAAGTGCCGATATTAATGATTATGCCATTAAAAAGTTTTCTGAACAATTTGGCGAAACAGGTTCATACAGACTTATTACGGTTGATGAAATGTATAATCCAGACAATAGCCCAAGGGAAGGGTTGTTTTCGCATACTGATAATTTTATATCGTTAACCGAAGTAGCTAGAAAATATCCAGAAATCCATGAAATAGAGCTAAACAGTAAAGGGCATTATGATGAATTGATTGAAATCACGAATCATGATGAGGACATCATTCCATTATTGGTAAAAGACAAACGAGGTGTTTTGGAAATAATTTCGTCGTATAATAAGGCTATAGATAAAATAGAAAAAGGCTACAAGTTAGTATATCTTGGTAAGCCTTTTTCTAGTAAACCTAAACGAGGTATGTAAATTATCTATGCTATAATATGAAGTTCTGTGAACTCTTTACTAACAACAATGGTATTGTCGCCATTAAGTTTTACATCTTCAAATAAAGCCTCTTCATTATCAATTTGAATTTTCGATATTTCAAACGGTAAGCCGTGGAATATAATCTTCAAAGTTTCGTAAGGCGTCGTGTATTTACCCGATTTGAACTGTTGAATAATTACGGTATTTTCTTTACCAACAAGTTTAAAGTTTCTAAGGCTGTATCTACCTTTAATGTAATCGTATCCATCTTGGGCATCTTCAAAAACCTGGGATGTTTCTTCGCCTGCTTTATAGTAAACATCCAAAATAAGTTCATCCAAAGGTTTTTCTCCTACAAATTGTTGAATAGGGTATTTAGGAATAATAGCACCTTCTTTAAGGAAGATAGGCATACTATCTAGATCGGCATCAACCCAAAGTTCTTGTCCGCCTTCAAATACTTCATCCGTCCAGAAATTATACCAATTTCCAACAGGGAAATACATACGTCTTCCTTTAGCATTAGGCTCAGTAATTGGGCATGCTAATATTTTTTCGCCAAAAATAAACTCGTCGTTTCTATAATGGGTATGGGCATCACTTTGGTCGTACAAAACCAGTGATTTTAAAATAGGAATGCCTTCGTTGGCGTATCTCCAGAAAGCCGTGTACAAGTAAGGCAGTAATTGATACCTAATTTCAATAAATTTTCTAACAATATCTGTGATGTTATTGCCAAAAGCCCAAGGTTCTTGGTCGCCATGGTCTCCAGAGGAGTGTGTTCTACAAAACGGGTGGAATATCCCTAATTGTATCCAACGAGCGTATAATTCGCCATTTGGTTGTTCGGCAAATCCGCCAATATCAGAACCTATAAACGAAAATCCAGACATACACATACGTTGCGCTTGTATGTTGGCAATGGTTAAATGTTCCCAAGAAGCTACGTTATCACCCGTCCAGCTAGAGGTGTAACGTTGTGTACCCGAATATGCGGCTCTTGTAATAACAAAAGGTCTCTTAGGGTAAGCGAATTTTTTAAGTCCCTGATAGGTGGCTCTAGCCATTTGCATACCATAAACGTTATGCGCTTTTCTGTGGCTGCATTGGTTTCCGTCATAATCGTGTCTAACATCGTTAGGGAATGTTTTACCAGGTACATCCATAACGGCAGGCTCATTCATATCGTTCCATACACCTTTAACACCTATGTCTTCAACAAGCTCTCTAAATAAATCAGACCACCATTCACGCACTTCTGGGTTTGTAAAATCTGGGAAATAACACTCCCCAGGCCATACTTTTCCTTTCATGTACGGCCCATCGGCACGTTTACAGAAATAATCTTTTTCCAATCCTTCTTGGTAAACCGAGTAATCTTTATCTATTTTAATTCCTGGATCTATGATGACGATGGTTTTAAAACCATCATCGGCCAATTCCTTAACCATTTTTTTAGGATCTGGAAAGTATTCTTTACTCCAAGTAAAGCATCTAAAACCTTCCATATAGTCGATATCTAAATAAATAGCATCGCATGGTATTTGTAGTTCTCTAAACTTACTTGTGATTTCTTTTACTTTAGACTCTGGATAATAACTCCATTTACATTGGTGGTACCCTAAGGTCCATAATGCTGGTAATTCGTGTGGTTTCCCTGTTAAATCGGTGTATATGGAAACAACATCGGCCATTTGAGGGCCATAAATGAAATAATAATTCATTTCGCCACCTTGTGCCCAAAAACTTGTAATGTTTCTACGTTCATGACAAAAATCGAAAAAAGTACGGAAAGTATTGTCAAAGAAAATCCCGTAAGATTTTTTGTGATGCAACCCGGTATAAAACGGAATGGCTTTATAAATAGGGTCGGTATTTTTTCCATAAGCATAAGAGTCGGTTACCCAATTTTCAAAACGTTTCCCTTTTAGGTTGTTATCAACAGGTTTATCTCCCAATCCATAATAACTTTCACCTTCTTGAGCGGTTTTGGACATTTTTACAATATCGCCACCAAACTCATAACTTTCTTCCCAATGGAAACCTAACTCATCTTCACAAATAAGTGTTTTGTCTTTAGCATCATAAAGAGCCGTTCGCATATCAACTTTTGCGATGTGGCAAATAAGCTTTGAAGTGGTAATAATATATTTATCGTCTTCTTCGGTTACTTCCAGAAAATTGTATCCTCTACTCGCGTATTTAGTTATAGCGTATGAAAAGTCTTTTTCAAATACACCTGTTGTAGTATATCTAAATCTTAAAATACTATCGCGTTGCACGGTAACTTGCAAAATAACATTGTTTTCAGAGGTAAATGATAAAGTGTCTAGGTTTTTTTTGTAGGAAATTATTTTTGATGGGAACAGATTCCCTTTATATTCTAATTCGGTATTTAATATCATAAATAAAAGCTAATAATTAAAAGAGCCAAAATACTAAATTCTAAGCATGTAAACGGCCAGTTTTTACTAAAAAACTCCTTGCAATATTACATAATGCGTAATATTGCAAGGAGTTATTTTAATAAATCTCAATGGGATTTTGTTATTTAAACTTAAAAATTGTTATAGCTAATGGTGGAAGGATGATTTCTGCAGAATATGATTTACCATTCCAAGCCCGTTTTTTAATGGTTATTTCTTTTGTGTTTGAAACACCAACACCACCAAATTCCTTAGAATCGCTATTGAATATTTCAATTAGTTTTCCATTTGTGGGAAGTCCTATTTTATAGTTTTCTCTAACGGCAGGGGTTAAGTTACAAACTACCACCACATTTTCTTTTGCGTCGTTTCCTTTTCGAATGTATGAAATAACACAATTTTCGTGATCGTCATAACTAATCCATTCAAAACCTTCACCTGAAAATGCTTTTTCAAATAGAGCAGGAGTTGATTTGTAAAGCCCATTGATGGTTTTATAATAATTTTGAAAGTTTCTGTGAGGTTCATAATCCAACAGGTTCCAATCCAAGCTTTCTTGAAAATTCCATTCGTTGTATTGACCAAATTCACCACCCATAAACAATAATTTAGTTCCAGGATGCGTAAACATATAGCCGTATAAAAGCCTAAGGTTTGCAAAACGTTGCCATTCATCACCTGGCATTCTGCCTAAAATGGAGTTTTTGCCATATACCACTTCGTCGTGCGAAAGAGGAAGCATAAAATTCTCAGAGAATACATAGGCTAAACTAAAGGTGATATCGTTTTGATGGTATTTTCTATAAATTGGGTCTTTTCTGAAGTATTCAAGGGTATCATGCATCCAACCCATCATCCACTTCATTCCAAAGCCTAAACCACCTAAAAACACAGGTTTTGAAACACCTGGAAATGCGGTAGACTCTTCAGCAATGGTTTGTGTATCCGGGAAAGAGGCATAAATTTCTTGGTTTAATTCTTTAAGGAATTCAATAGCGGCAAGGTTTTCTCTACCACCATAAATATTCGGTTCCCATTCGCCATCTTCTCTAGAATAATCTAAAAATAGCATAGAGGCAACGGCATCCACACGTAACGCATCGGCATGGTATTGATCCATCCAAAACGCGGCATTACTTATCAAAAAGGATTTTACTTCGTTTCTTTCATAATTGAAAATTAAACTTTTCCAATCCTGGTGATAGCCTTTACGTCTATCAGGATGCTCGTATAGGCAAGAGCCATCAAAAAAGCCTAAGCCATGGGCGTCTTCAGGAAAGTGGGAGGGTACCCAATCTAGTATAATACCAATATCGTTTTGATGTAATTTATCAACTAAATACTTAAATTCCTCTGGGTAACCAAAGCGCGAGGTGGGTGCAAAATATCCTGTTAGCTGGTAGCCCCAAGAGGGGTCGTATGGATATTCCATAATGGGCATGAGCTCGACGTGGGTAAAGTTCATGTCTTTTACATAGTTTACCAAATCGTCTGCCAATTCGTAATAGGATAAAAAACGATCTTCTTCTATATGGCGTTTCCAAGAGCCTAAATGTACTTCATATACCGAATAAGGGGCATCTAAAGCGTTATGTTTTTTACGCTTTTTCATCCAGTCGGTATCCTTCCACTTGTATTTATCGTCCCAGATAATGGAAGCTGTTTTTGGTGGATGCTCACAACGGCGCGCGTAAGGGTCGGCCTTTTCGGTTTTTATGCCATTGTTATGGCTTTCAATTTTGTATTTATAGATATTGCCTTTACCTACCAACGGTATAAACCCTTCCCAAATACCACTGCTGTCCCAACGTACATTTAACTGGTGCTCACCTTCTGTCCAATAATTAAAATCGCCTATTACTGAAACTTGTTTGGCACTTGGTGCCCAAACAGCAAAATAAGTACCATCAATACCATCAACCGTGGTAATATGAGACCCAAATTTTTCATAAAGCCTATAGTGTTTACCTGCTTTAAAAAGGTTAATATCGAAGTCTGTAAATAGACTATAAACTTTTACTTGTGCCATATTATATTAAAAATCCGTTTGGAATAGTTGCTCCTTTTTTAATTACTACAATGCCGTCTTTAATTGCATAAGTGTCTGTTTCTGTATCTTTTAAATGGCTACCTCCATTAATTCTTACATCATCTCCAATGCGGCAGTTTTTGTCTAGAATGGCATTTTTAATAAAACAGCGTTCGCCAATTCCCATTAAAATGTTTATTTTCTTTTGTTCAATTTCTAGAAGTGTTTCGTAATAGTCGCTACCCATCATATAGGTTTTTATTACGGTTGATTCTTTACCAATTCTAGAACGAATACCTATTACCGATTGCTCAATTTTTGCTGCAGCAATCAAACAACCCTCTGCAATTACCGTTTTTTCTAAAGTGGATCCGGCCAATTTTGTAGTAGGCAGCATACGCGCACGGGTATATATTCGTTTTGTTTTATCATATAAATCAAATTTTGGGATATCATCGGTTAAACCAATATTTGCTTCAAAAAACGAATCGATATTACCTATATCAGTCCAATAGCCTTCATATTGAAAACTTAATGTTTTGTGTTTTTCTATAGATTGTGGAATGATTTCTTTACCAAAATCGATGGTTTTTTGGTCGCTCATTAATTCTACCAAAAGCTCTCTGTTAAAAATATAAATACCCATAGAGGCTAGATAGTTTCTGCCTTCTTTTTTCATATCTTTACTAACTTCTGAAGTCCATTCGGGCAATAAACTGGCATCTGGTTTCTCTATAAAAGAGGTTATAACGTTTTCATCATTTGCTCTTAATATTCCAAAACCAGTAGCATCTTTAGCGTTTACAGGAATGGTAGCAATTGAAATGGCTGCGTTGCTTTTTTCGTGGGCCTCAATCATTTTATCGTAGTCCATTTGGTATAATTGGTCTCCTGATAAGATTAAAGCATAATCAAAGTCATGTCTTAAAAAGTGGTGCATGCTTTGGCGAACGGCATCGGCAGTTCCTTGAAACCATCCTTTGTTTCCTGGTGTTTGTTCCGCTGCAAGTACATCAACAAATGCGCTACTAAAAAAACTAAAATGATAGGTGTCTTTAATATGACGATTTAAAGAAGCCGAATTAAATTGCGTTAATACAAACATGCGCTTTATGTCTGAATTGATACAATTTGAAATAGGGATATCTACTAACCTGTATTTACCCGCTATTGGAACAGCTGGTTTTGAACGTTCTTCTGTTAGTGGATGTAGTCTAGAACCTTGGCCACCACCCAATATGATGGCTAAAACCTTGTTGTTAATCATAATTAGTTAGTTTATGGATTTATATAAATTTATGTATTCTTGTGCCGAAACATGCCATGAATGGTCTATTTCCATGATACGATGTTGTATGTTTTTGTATTCTGATTGCTTTTGATACAGGTCTACACCTCTATCTATAGCGTTGGTTATTTCTAAAACCGAAACATTATCATGACAAATTCCGAAGCCATTTTCTTTGGAAATATCTGTAACAGTATCTTTTAAACCGCCGATGCTTCTAACAATTGGAATGGTGCCATAGCGTAACGCATACATTTGGTTCAAACCACAAGGTTCTACGCGCGAAGGCATGAGTAAAAAATCGGCACCTGCATAAATAATGTGCGATAGTTTTTCGTCGTAGCCTATAAAAGCGTTGTATGTACCAATATAATCTTTTTTTAGGCTTTCTAGCTGTTCTTCAACAAAATTATTACCAGAGCCTAACAATAATATATTAAGGTTGTTTTTTTCAAGAGCTACTTTAAATGTATCTGGAAATAAATCAGAGCCTTTTTCTTCAACCAGTCTACCAATAAAGGCAAATAAAGGTTTTTCAAAATCTAAATTAAAAAGGTTGCACAAATATTGTTTATTGGCTTCGGCTCCTTCAGCAACTGTTTGTATGGTGTAATTTTTTACAATATAATGGTCGGTTTCTGGGTTCCATACATCGGTATCAATACCATTTAATATACCAGAACATTTGGCACTTTCGGCACTTAATAAGCTTTCCAATCCGTTGGCGGCCAATTTTAATTCTTCCATATAGCTAGGTGAAACGGTAGTAACACGCCATGCACATTTTATGGCAGCAGCTAAGGGGTTTATAACGCCACCCCAATCCAATATACCAACATGATTGAAATTGAATGCAGGTATGAGCCCCACTTTTATATGTGAAAACCACCCTTGGTATTGTGCATTGTGAATGGTAAGTACGTTCGGTATTTTTCTAAAAGCTTCATATTTATAACTTTCTTGAAGCATAAAAGGGATGAGGCCTGTGTGGTGGTCGTGACAATGTATAATATCCGGGTATTTTTCCCAAGTTAGCATCCAATCGAGTGCCGCTATTTGAAATGCAAGAAAACGTTCGGTGTCATCAAAAGAATACACGTATTCTTTAAATAGTAATTCAGGGACGTCTATAAAAAAGACATCAAAATCTAAAGGTTTTTCTTTTAGTGTTAAAACATTAAAATCTACATGGTTATTTCCTAATGTAATGTGGTTACTATATATGGTAGTAAACACATTTTCCTTGGTAAACTTATTGTCGTAGAAAGGCATGATAACCTGCGACGATACGTTAGAGCTGTTCTGATATTTAGGTAAAGCCCCAACAACATCGGCTAGTCCTCCTACTTTGGCAACCGGATAGCATTCTGCGCTTATATGAATAATTGTCATTAATATTTTGCTTTGTTTATAAACTTACAAAAATATTATGCAATATTTTGGGGGAAATTTATTTTTGAAGAAATTATTGAGGATTGCTAATTAAGCGAAATATTCAATAATAAATTTCAAATTAAGACTTGAAATAATAGCAATCATTCAAATAAATGTTAAGATTTATTATTATTTCAAGTCTTTGAAAAGGTTTAAAGCTTTCTGGTATTTAGATAAAACTAATAAAAACCAGGTATTTTTTAATCATTCAATTTTAAAACAGCCATAAACGCCTGCTGAGGTATTTCTACGTTACCAACTTGACGCATACGTTTTTTACCTTTTTTCTGTTTTTCTAAAAGTTTACGTTTACGCGAAATATCACCACCATAACATTTAGCGGTTACATCTTTACGTAGTGCTTTAATGGTTTCGCGAGAAATAATTTTAGCACCAATAGCCGCTTGAATAGGAATATCGAATTGCTGACGTGGAATTAACTCTTTCAGTTTTTCGCACATTTTTTTACCAATGTTTTGTGCATTATCAGCATGTATTAAAGCCGAAAGTGCATCAACAGGTTGTGCATTCAATAAAATATCCAAACGTACCAATTTAGAAACTTTCATCCCTATAGGATGATAATCAAACGAGGCATACCCTTTTGAAACAGTTTTCAATCGATCATAAAAATCGAATACAATTTCAGCCAAAGGCATTTCAAAAGATAATTCAACACGTTCTGTTGTTAAATAGGTTTGATTGGTAACAATACCACGTTTTTCAATACACAACGACATTACATTGCCAATAAAATCTGATTTTGTTATAATGGTTGCTTTAATATAAGGTTCTTCAACACGGTTTATGGTGGAAGGATCTGGTAAATCGGATGGGTTGTTTACAATAAAAGCCTCGTCTGGGTTTTTGTTTGTAAATGCGTGGTACGATACGTTGGGTACAGTAGTAATCACGGTCATATCAAACTCACGTTCTAAACGTTCTTGGATAATTTCCATGTGAAGCATGCCAAGGAATCCGCAACGGAAACCAAAACCTAATGCCGCCGAACTTTCAGGCGTAAATACCAAAGAAGCATCGTTGAGTTGCAGTTTTTCCATCGAGCTACGTAGTTCTTCGTAATCTTCAGTATCAACAGGATAAATACCTGCAAAAACCATGGGCTTTACGTCCTCAAAACCTTCAACAATATTGGTGGTTGGGTTTGCAAAATCGGTAATGGTATCACCTACTTTTACTTCTTTAGCGGTTTTAATACCTGTTATCAAATAACCTACATCACCTGTTTTAACCGATTGTTTTGCAACTTGGGTTAGTTTTAGGGTACCTACTTCATCTGCATAATATTCATTATCGGTCGCAACGAATTTTATTTTTTGCCCTTTTTTAATTTCACCATTAAAAACCCTAAAATAGGTTTCAATACCTCTAAACGTGTTATAAACCGAATCGAAAATCAATGCTTGAAGCGGTGCATTGGGGTCGCCTTTAGGTGCTGGAATACGCTCAATAACCGCAGCTAAAATATTATCGACACCAAAACCTGTTTTTCCACTGGCGTGAATAACATCTTCGGGTTTGCATCCTAATAAATCAACAATATCATCGGTTACTTCTTCAGGATTTGCACTTGGTAAATCTACCTTATTAAGAACAGGAATAATTTCCAAATCGTTTTCCAATGCTAAATACAGGTTGGAAATGGTTTGTGCTTGTATACTTTGTGCCGCATCTACAATAAGTAAAGCGCCTTCGCAAGCAGCGATAGAACGTGAAACTTCATATGAAAAATCGACGTGACCCGGTGTGTCTATCAGGTTTAAAACATATTGTTCCCCTTTATAGGTATAGTCCATTTGTATGGCGTGCGACTTAATGGTAATACCGCGTTCGCGTTCCAAATCCATATTATCGAGTAATTGGTTTTGTTTTTCGCGCTCGGTAACCGAACCTGTAAAATCCAATAAACGGTCTGCCAAAGTACTCTTACCGTGGTCTATATGTGCAATAATGCAAAAGTTTCTAATATTCTTCATAAAGGAAATTCTATCCTAATTTAATTTGCAAATATAGATGTTTTTAAATGAGGCTGAAAGATTGCAAACATGTAAATTATACTATTTGATATAAATGTACATTTTAAATTCAAATAACGATTTGTTGGCATTAAATTTGTAGTACTATTTTGATGTTTTTTCTAAAAGAAATTAAACTTTTATCTATTTTTAGAGTCTTATGCTCATGTGTGTCAAATAATATCTAAACTAAATTAACCTCAATTTTTAAATGCTGCATCCATTAAACAGAATTACGAAACCATTATTAAAGTGTTTTTTAGTATTTTTTTCCACGACAATCTTATTATCTGCACAGGAAAAAAAGTCGATTCCTAAAATTGAAAAAGTATATCTACATACCGATAGAACCACCTATACGCTAGGCGAATCGTTATGGTACAAAGCTTATTCGGTTTTTGCTTATAACAACTTACTTTATAGCGATAGCAATATTTTGTACGTAGAATTAGTTTCGTCCGATTCTAAAATAATGGTTCAGAATAAAACGCAATTAGTAGATGGATTGGGTCATGGCGATTTTAAATTAACCGATTCCGTGGGCTTTAAAGCCGGGGTGTATCAAATAAGGGCTTACACAAATTATATTCGAAATTTTGGCAACGATTTTGTCTTTAAAAAAGAGATTACAGTTATTGATGTTTTTGACAAGAAATCAAAAGAAACCGCTAGTGAATCTGCACCTTTAGAAACAGAAGCAAAACCTGTTAAAACGGTTCAAAAGACATTTGATGTTCAGTTTTTTCCCGAAGGCGGTTCACTTGTAAACAATATTGAAAGTGTTGTGGCTTTTAAAGCGGTTGATGCTCATGGCATGCCCATTACGGTACAAGGCAAAATTTTAGATGCCTCAGGTGAATTGGTCACTTTTTTTGGAAGCCTTCATGATGGGATGGGAAAATTTCAGCTAAAACCACTAAAAGGAAAACAGTATCATGCTGAAGTTTCAATTTCAGATGGAACTGAAATAGAGGCGCCGCTTCCTAAAGTAATTGACACTGGTTATTTGTTAAGTTTAAAAAAAATAAATAACACCAATGTTGTAACCATAAAAACCAACGAAGAAACCTTACAGCAACATCCGGATGCTCCAGTGACATTAGTTTGCACAACAAGAGGCGTTTCTTATTTAGAAGGCACACAATTATTAAAAGAAACGACTTTATCATTCGAATTACCTGAAACCGATTTTCCCGAAGGTATTAGCCAAGTAACATTATATGATGCTTATTTAAAACCACAAAGCGAACGTTTGGTTTATATTGATAAGGAACAGGACTTAGAAGTTGCACTAACTACCGATAAAAAACAGTATAAACCTTCGGAAAAAGTAACGGTTCACGTAACGTCCAAAACCAAAACAGGTGTATCGGTACCAGCAAGTTATTCATTAAGTTGCACCGACTTAAATGGTGTGAAAAATGCCAAAAATTATGGTACCACTATTAGTTCGTACTTTTTAATGGAGTCTGATATTAGAGGGGAAGTGTATAACCCAAGTTATTATTTTGATGCAACCAATCCAAAAAGATTAGAGCACCTCGATTTATTGCTGTTAACACAAGGTTGGCGCGATTTTTTATGGAAAAAACTTCCTAAAGTAAACGATTCTTTAGCTTATGAAACAGAAAAAGGTTTTACCATTTCAGGTAGGGTTAAAAAGCTGTTTGGAAATAGACCCGAAGAAAACAACACCGTTTCTTTAACATTGTTTAGTAAAAGCGGTATGAACGGACTTAATACCATAACCGATGCCAACGGAACCTTTAAGTTTAAAGATTTGGCTTTTTTAGGAAAAACCACCATGTATTTAAACTCTAAAAATGACAAAGGAAAAAGTGAAGGCATGATTGAGTTGGATACCCTTAATAAAAAACCCATGGTGGTCGATTTTAAAAAAAGCACACCTATAGATTCAACACAAATCGATTTTGTAAAAAAGCAAGTTTACAAAAAATATGTGATGAACGGTGTTGCACCTGAAAATGTATTGGATGAGGTTGAAGTTATTGCAAAAAAGCCCAGGACTGTAGAAAACATGAATAGTGATTTATTTAGAGGGTATGTTATAGATGAAGAATCGCCTAGTTTTGCAGATATTTTTGAATTGTTGAAATATGCTATCCCTACTCTTGATCTTAATACTACCGAGTCCATTAAATTCAGTAGAAACACAGAACCTGCTCTTATTGTAGTTAATCAAACCCGTATATTAGACCCAGATCCAGATTATGAAGGAGCATTAATGGTACTTGATTATGTAAGAAATATTATGGTTGATGATGTCATTAAAATAGAATATGACAACAGTGCTGTTTCTACCATGATATACGGTAACCAAGCACGAAATGGTGTTATATCCATTACTTTAAAAGGTACGGGAGATTACGATTCATCCAAAAAAGTATTTCATTCTTTAAAACAACAAATTGAAGGGTTTTATAATGCACGTGAGTTTTATTCATTCAACTCCGAAAAACCATCATTAGAATTGGATAATAGAGAAAAGGTTAGGAATACTGTTTACTGGAACCCATACATGCATCCGGACGCAACAGGTGTTTCTGAAGCAAGTTATTACAATACAGAAGTAGAAACCAATATAAAAGTAAGTTTAGAAGGTATAACGGCTACCGGTATTCCTGTGGTAGTGCATGCTACTTATACTATTGAAAAATAAACATGGTTACACCATCATGCTTCCACAAATACCTAGGCTAATAATTATATAAACCACTGCAAGAATAAATAAAACTTTTGCTGCTTTTTTGTTTTTTCTAAAAAGTGTGGCACCAATTATAGCTAGTAGTATTGCTGGACCAAACATAATGGCAAATATTAAAATAAATATGCCATCTAAATTCATATTGCCTTCTAATAAAATCATAGAGTAGGTTTTAAATCATAAAGCCTCCACAAACACCTGCGCTAATTAAAGAATATATGGTTGCAATAATTAAAATAGTTTTACCTCTTTTTTTGTTTTTAGTATAAGTAATCAACCCAGCGATAAAAAGAACAATAGGCACTCCTATCATAAAAATTAACATGAGCAAAATGGCTTGACCTAAAGCATCAGATTCTATCAATAAATTCATGCGCGTATCTCGTTTCTAAGTTCTTCTAAAAGGGTTTTTTTATCATCCCTATAAAACAAATTCATGGTTTCAAAAGGAATTATTTTATAATCTTTATCTACAATGTGTACACACGATTTTTTTATGGCACGCACATCAAAGTTATAAGCATCAATAAATTGCATGATAATAATACGAAATAAATTATCATAACCTAAGTTAGGGGCATCAATATTTGGCAAACAACACATAATGCTTTTTAGGTTTTCTTCGGCTACTTCCACCGAATTTCCAGTACTAAAAAGTTCAATCATTTTTCCTTTAAGTTGGTCGTCTTGCTCATAGATAATGGTGTTTTTACTGTTATCCAACAAATCGTTTGGGTTAATGTAGCGCGTTAACGGAAACACGTCGCCACCCAATTTCAAGGCATAGCCCATCACCAATGCATCGGGGTTGCAAGGCACAGGAAGTAAATCATCCGGATTAAAAATAGGGGATTGCTCCAAAATTTTTCGGCGCACTTCGGTAAGCGTCATCCTATCGGTTTCAGGATTAAAATGCTCCAATCGTCCCGCAATTTGAGTGGGTTGAAACGTCACCCCACGCACACATTTTTGTTGTAACGCAAAGTCTATTATTTTGCCAATTTCGCCATCGTTTAACCCTTTTTGAAGTGTCACCACCAAAGTGGTGGATAGGTTTACAGCATTCAAATGGTCAAGCGCTTTCATTCTTATATCGCTTAAATCGGCGCCACGAAGTTCTTGCAATACGCTATCTTCAAACGAATCAAACTGTAAATAAATTTCAAAATCGGGTGCATAAGTTTTTAGTTTTTCCGCGAAAGCGATATCCTTTGCAATTTTAATGCCGTTGGTGTTCAACATTACATGCCGAATGGGTAGTGTTTTTGCGTAATCCAAAATTTCCCAAAACTGCGGGTGTATAGTGGGCTCACCACCGCTAATCTGTACCACATCGGGCTCTTTTTCATTCTTCACTATGGTATCCAGCATGTTCTTAACCTCCTCTAAAGTGCGGTGTCTTCCATAGGTGGGTGAGGAACCCGCATAACAGGTTGGGCAAGTTAAATTACAACGGTCCGTAACTTCTACAACCGTTAAGCAGCTATGTTGCTCATGGTCTGGACACAAACCACAGTCATAGGGGCAACCATAATGTGTTTTGGTATTAAATGTATAAGGCGTTTCGCTGGGTTTATTGTAGTTGCGTATATTTTTGTAATACTCAATATCATCGGCAATCAACACCTTGCTATTACCATGTTCGTTACAGCGTTTCAGCATGTACACGTTACCATTTTCAAACACAATTTTGGCATCAACACGTCGCAAACACTCGGGGCACAAGCTTAACGTAAAATCGTAATAGGTGTAGTTCCTAACGGGCATATTTTTAATTTTTTAAATAATTTGGGCGTTACCTAAAGGTCGGGCTTTCCGTTGCAAGTCCTCGCTCGTACCTCGCTGTGGGCTTTCCACTGCAACCCCTAACGCGCCTTCCCAAGTATCAGTCTAACAATAAACTTGTGGTAATACAGGCAACAAATTATGCATAATATTTGAATACTGCTTAGTCCGAATATATAAAAAACATTAGGCTTCAAAAACTCGATAAAAAACCGAAATCCGAAATAACACAGCATAAAAATTTTAAACAAATCGCCATTTTTTAAATCAACAAGGTTCTTTATATATTTCAAAGTAAAAAACAAAAACACCAAAAACACCAATTCGTACAGCGAAGTAGGATGCCTAAACAGCCCATCGCCCAAATCCATCCCAAAAACCGAGGTGGTTTCACTACCATAAGTAAACTCGTTAATGCCCGATAAAAAGCAACCAATTCTACCAATAAAAATGCCCAAAATAATAGGAAACACAAACAAATCGCCAGACGATTGTGTTTCACCAATCATTTTTTTAGCCAATTCAACGCCCAATAAACCCCCAAACAAACCGCCCATAATGGTTTTGGTGTTTAACAGTTGAAACATGTTTTCTTTAGAAAATGCAATCAGTGGGTTTTCCAATAAACCAACCAATCGAGAGCCAATTAAAGCACCAATGGCTGCCCCAAGAATAATGGACAACCTATTCATTGAAGAAATAGCATCCACTCGACCTTTCCGCAAAAAAACATAATATCTAAAAGCCACAAAAAATGCCAAATACTCTAAAACAAGATGCATGTTTATGTGGTAACCAAAAAGTATGGGTTCAAAAGGAATTTGCAATGGTTATTTTTTAGCTAAATTTGTGACTTCTAAATAACTAAGAATTATGAAATTAATAACATTATTATTCATTTTTGTTTTAGGTATATTTAATGTTAACGCCCAAATAATAAATCCTGCAGAAAAATTAGCTTTACCAAGCACATTAAGCGAATCTTCTGGAGCTATATTTTTTAATGGTAAATTAATTACACATAACGATTCTGGTGGCGAAAATAAACTGTACGAACTAGATACTATTTCTGGACAAATAACCCGAACGGTAACCATTACTAACGCTACCAATGTGGATTGGGAAGACATAACCCAAGACGATACCTATATTTATATTGGCGATATTGGAAACAATGTTAGCGGAAACAGAACCGATTTAAAAATATATAAATTAAGTAAAAACGATTATTTAAGTTCCACATCGGTTACCGCAGAAACCATCGCTTTTAGTTATGCCAATCAAACCAATTTTACAGCTTCCAGCCCAAATACTACCGAATGGGATGCCGAAGCGCTTGTTTCTTTTGATGCTACCCATTTAATTATATTCAGTAAAAATTGGGTAAATAACAATACCAAAGCATATCTTGTTCCTAAATCTCCCGGCAGTTATCAATTAACGCCTTTGGCAGCCAGTTTAAATAGCGGCGGATTAATTACTGGCGGTACTTATAACCCATTTACAGGAAAACTGTATTTGATAGGCTATACAAGTTTTTTGCAACCATTTATTTGGGTTTGCGCTAATTTTAATGGTAACAATGTGTTTTCTGGAACAAATACACAAACCTCCTTATCTTCATTTGGTTTCGAACAGGTCGAAGCCATCACATTTGTAAATGAAAATAGATATTTTGTAACTTCAGAATCGTTCTCGCAAAGCTTTATTTCAGATTATGCCAAATTAATGTCTTTTTCAACGAATGATGCTAGTTTATCAATCCGTCTTATAGACACACCTGAAGACGTTTTCTTATATCCAAACCCGGTAATAAATAGTTTAACTATTCAAAACCCAGAAGTCATCTTGGTTGAGATTTACGACAGCAAACTATCGCAACTTCACTCAAGCACCAACAAAACTATTGATATGAGCCCTTTTAGTAAAGGTATTTATTTAATTAAAATGACCACAAATACAGGTCAGGTTATTGTAAAAAAGATTGTTAAGAACTAACATACAAATGATTGGTTTTGTTTTTGATGACAGCCTATGTTGTTTAGTTTAAACAAAAAACACTAATTTTGCAGTCCAAAATAAAAAACGTGGTAAAAATAGACAACATAGAACTTCCCGATTTTCCATTGCTTTTAGCACCCATGGAAGATGTAAGCGATCCACCATTCCGTGCCTTATGCAAAGAACAAGGTGCCGATGTTGTTTATACCGAATTCGTATCGAGCGAAGGTTTAATTCGTAACGCTGCCAAAAGCGTTATGAAATTGGATATTTATGAAAAAGAACGACCTGTTGGCATTCAAATTTTTGGAGCCAATTTAGATAGCATGCTGCAAACCATAGATATTGTGGCAGAATCTAAACCAGACATCATCGATATCAATTTTGGTTGCCCCGTAAAAAAAGTAGTGAGCAAAGGTGCCGGTGCCGGTATTTTAAAAGACGTGTGTTTAATGGAGCAACTTACCGCAGAAATGGTAAAACGCACCAACATACCCATAACCGTAAAAACCCGTTTGGGTTGGGACCACGATTCCATAAGAATCCTGGAAGTGGCCGAACGTTTGCAAGATGTTGGCTGTAAAGCCATCGCTATCCACGGGCGTACCCGCGCACAAATGTATAAGGGTAGTGCCGATTGGAAACCCATTGCCCAAGTAAAAAACAACCCACGCATGCACATTCCCGTATTTGGAAATGGCGATGTAGACTCGCCCGAAAAAGCCATGGAAATGCGCGATGCATACGGATTGGATGGCTGCATGATTGGGCGCGCCAGCATTGGCAACCCTTGGTTTTTTAAACAAGTAAAACACTTTTTTAATACAGGCGAACATTTAGCACCCATTTCTATAGAAGAACGTGTGGAAGCTGCTCGCAGGCACTTACAAATGGCTATCGATTGGAAAGGCGAAACCTTGGGTGTTTTCGAAACCCGTCGCCATTACACCAATTACTTTAAAAATATTCCGCATTTTAAGGAATTACGCACAAAAATGGTAACCAGCGACCAACCGGAAGGTGTTTTTGCAGCCTTTGATGAGGTTCTTGAGCAGTTTGCCGATTACCAATTTACCGAGTAGTTTTTGGGCAAATGGCAAGCCACCGCGCTATCCATTACTAGTTTTGGCTCGATGCGCGCCTCGCCAAAAGCTATCCACTTCTATCGCTTTTGCGGGCTATCCAATGGTTTTATCTTAAACTTAAGGTTTGTGAGAGTACGATGTACAGACCTCACAGGTTTTTAAAACCTGTGAGGTCTTGAAAACAAGCCAAAAAATGATGATTTTAGGTTTTAACTATACTATTTCGGGTTGGTTTGCAAGAAGGATTCCTATGCATATTATTTTAATAATTTGGAATTCGTGAATGCTTCGCATTTGTAGCGGTATCCTTTTTAACCACTAAAAGCAAAAAGGTATAACGGAAAGCCTGTTTGCCATTTTTCATGGCAACTTGCCCAAATTAATGCGATTCTTCTACCAAGCTTTTTGTAACCCGTACCGATGCAATTTTTGAAGCAATAATGCCCAAAACGGAAATAGTTACATACACAATAAATAAGTTTTCAATTTTAATGTTTACGGGGTAGGCGAGCGATGGTGTTATCATAACCAACGAAAATGTTTTTTGCAGAAATACAATCACTAGGCTTATTAGCAAGCCTATAAAACCTCCCACAACACTCATTAAACTGCCTTGGTAAAAGAAAATCCTGCGAATATCCCTTACGGTTACACCTATATTAAATAATGTGTTTAGGCTTCGTTTTTTGTCTAGCATCATCATAATTAACGATCCTATTACATTAAAAAAAGCAATAATTAAAACCAGGGTAAATATTAAGTAAACGACTAAATTTTCGGTATTAAGCATTTTATAAAGCGCATCGTTTAATTGTGCGCGGTTTTTTAAAACTACTTTATCGCCCAATATAGACTGAATTTGTTCTTTGGCAAGGGTTTCATCAACACCGTCCTTAAGTTTAAATTCTATGGCGTTTATTTGGTTGGGTTCGTAATTTAGAAGGTTTTGTGCCAATTCTATAGGGGCAAAAACATAGGTGTCGTTTAGTTTTTCATTAATAAAAAACACACCCGTATTGATAACTTTTACACTATTAAAGGCATTATTTATAGCGGTTATTTGGCCTCTGCCCGGTTTAGGAACGTAAACGTTTATTGGGTTTGTAAAATCTAAAATACCTAACGATAATGTGTTGGCAATACCCCAACCTACTATAATTTGTCTCGAATTTGGTTCTATCCAATTACCATGTTCAATAACCGAATCAAAATCAACCACTTGCTTAAAACGTTCATCAACACCTTTAATGGTAGCAATGGTGTTCTTTTCATGTGATGCCACGATAACGCGTTCTTCAACTATTTTGGAATAGTGGGCAATGCCGCTTAGTTTATCTAGTTTGCTAACATCAGAATCTGTTAGAATAAATGATTTTCCTTTTGCGGTTTCAGCTTTTAAGTCAGGATCTATGATGCTAGAAAACTGAAGTGTAAAATCTTTTAAACCCGAAAAGCCAGAAAGCACAATAAATAAAGACGCAGAACCCAGAATAACGCCAATTATGGCTATAATGGTAATAAAATTAATAGCATTGTTACTGCTTTTTGAGCGTAAATAACGTTTTGCTATATATAATGGGACGTTCAAATTTTGATTAAGATTTTTTTCTTGGGTCTAAAATAGAAGGGTCTTTAATTGGGTTTTCTTGTCCTTTTAAAGATTTGTCTATTTGGTCGATATACTCTAAAGAATCGTCTATAAAAAATTCTAAATTAGGCATACGGCGCAATTGGTTTTTGGTACGTTGTGCCAATTCGTGTCTAATTAATGGTGTGTTCGATTTAATTCCTACCAACAATTCTTTGGCCTTATCGTTGGGAAATATACTTAAATACACTTTAGCTACGCCTAAATCGACTGTAACCTTAACTTTAGATACCGATATTAATATGCCATGCATACCGCCTTGGGTAGCAGCGCCTTGTAAAACTTCAACTAAATCGCGTTGTAAAACCGATCCTATTTTTTTTTGTCTTTGACTTTCCTCTACGTTACTCATTTTTATACCTCTTATAGGTTTAGAATGCAAAAATAGCGGTTATTTAAAGATTATCTTACTTTTGGGTAGCAAAATTTGTATCTTACTATAACGGGATTAAGCAGTATAAAGATTCTCACTGTCGTGGGAACAATAAAAAAGAGATTTCCTCCTTCGAGGGAAGGACAAAAAAGTTAATAAATGAAAAAAATTGAACACATAGGGATAGCCGTTAAAAACCTTGAAAATTCCAATGAATTGTTTGCTAAACTGCTAGGTACAGCAAGTTTTAAAACCGAAACCGTAGAAAGTGAAGGGGTAAAAACATCTTTTTTTAAACTAGGAACCCATAAAATTGAACTTTTAGAAGCAACTAATGAAGATAGCGCCATTGCCAAGTTTATAGCTAAAAAGGGTGAAGGCATCCATCACATTGCTTTTGATGTTGATGATATTGAAGCTGAGGTAAAAAGATTAACCGATGAAGGCTTTGTAGTTTTAAACGAAATACCTAAAAAAGGAGCTGATAATAAGCTAGTTGTTTTCTTGCACCCTAAAACCACCAATGGTGTTCTTATAGAGTTGTGCCAAGAAATTAGTTTAAAAGAATAATTTTCTTGCGGAGTTTTAAAATTAGTATTAAATTCGCAGCCAATTTCGGAATGAAACCGTATTTTATACAGTAGCATATACGAATCGGTCCTATAGCTCAGTTGGTTAGAGCACCTGACTCATAATCAGGTGGTCCCTGGTTCGAGCCCAGGTGGGACCACTAGTAAAATCAAGGCTTTACAGAGGTTTAACTCTTTAAAGCCTTTTTATTTGCAAACAATTTGCAAACAGCGTAAAATTTAACATTTTTTAACAAAATCTCTCAGCAAATGGTTCGTTTTGCGTATCGTTGTTTCTTTTTATGACATTTTATTTTATTGACCTACTAGTTTATCATTTATAATCGTCATATTCTCCTAAAGATTCATCCTTTTTTGATATAATTGGATCAAGCCAATCTGCTTTAGCGTTTGCCCATTCTATCCAATTTTCTAAAGATGCATCTAGATTATTATTCCTGAGGGCATTCTCTCTTTTTGCAGTAATGAAAGCCCTTAGTTCTTCTGCTTTTCTATAACGTGTAGAATTCTCAAGCAGTTGATTAAATTTTTCAATTTCGTTTTTCCTAATTTGTTTTATTTCTTCTTCTATTTGTTGTTGGCGTTGTTGTTCTGCTCTTCGTAATTCACGTTCAATATCATTAGCTCTTTCTTGCATCGCCTGTTCTTCGAAATATTGCATTATATCTGGAATTTTAGCTTCTAACTTCATTTTTTTGAATTAGACCATTCCCTACGGGGATAATCATCCCTTTTAAAAAATAATTCTCCAATATATCGTTTGTATGCAAAGGACGATGCGTTTTATTAAGCTTTTTTTGATACTATGAAGCGTATGAGTAGTTTAGGACTATAAATCTTCATTTGAGAATGTTCGTTGTTTTGGTAAACTTTTGTTCAGACAAAGTTTTCGTTCATGTTACATGAACAGTGTTTAAAAATGAACAAAAAGAACATTTCACTTCCTTAATAGAAGAATGTTCATTATATTTGAATGTTCATGTTACATGAACATTCACAAAAATTGAACACAATGGTTGATTTTGTCCATATAAATGAATTCTTTGATATGTTAGACTTCTCAATTGAAGTTGATTATCAGAGTTATGACGATGAAAAAAAAGAAAGTATCTATACTTTAAATAACGAAAGTATTTATGTAGAAACAAAAAATGAAGTAAGACCTCAAAATATTCCTGCTTTTGAAAAGAAAAGAAGTCAAAATTTGTCGCTTTTGGTCGCATCAAAATATATTACTCCAAAGTCAAAAAATATACTTAAAGAAAAAAAGATAAACTACATCGACAGTTTTGGTAATGCTTATATAAATTTAGAGCACTTAAAAATTTATGTAGAGCAAGGAAATGCAAAACCCTATTATACTGATTATTCACATTTATTAACACAAACCTCAGGGCAAATTATATTTCAACTTCTTAGAAAACCAGAGCAAATAAATGAGACCCAGCGCTATCTATCTCTTGCTAGTAAAGTTTCCTTGGGCAGTGTAAGCAAATGTATTACAGCTTTGCTCGATGAAGGCTTTGTGGTAAAGTGGAATAATGATAAAAAATATCAACTAGTAAGAAGAGAAGAACTGCTTGATAAATGGATTGCAGTATTTAATGAAAAAATATTACCTGGAAACAAAATCGGTAAATACACTTTTTCAAAACAACTCAAAGGTAATTGGGATAAGCAATTTCTAGATACCGATGCGCTTTGGGCGGGTGAACCAGCTGCTGCATTAATAACTAATTATCTCAATCCAGAAGTCTTTACATTGTTTACTAATAGGAAAAAATCAGAGATTTTAACACAATTAAAACTTGTTCCAGATATCAAAGGAGAAATAACCTTATATACTCCATTTTGGATAGATAGTTACCCCATTGATAGGGTTATAAATCTAAACAACAAGAATGTAGTGCATCCCTTAATCATATACGCACAGTTAATACATAGTAATAATTCTAGAAATATTGAAGCAGCACAGTTAATATATAATGAGTACATCAAACCAAACTTATAAGCAATATTCATTTGCACATCACGCAAAAGTCTACGCTATCTTGGAGTCTGTTTTTTCTAAACATGGTATTGTTTATTACTTAATCGGAGCAAATGCTAGAGATGTGCAATTATATAAACAAGGTATAAAACCCACAAGGGGTACGGCAGATATTGACTTCGCAGTAATGGTGCCAGATTTTGATGTGTATCAAGCCATATTCGATTCCTTATGTAACAAAGGCTTTAGGACAACAGATGATGCCTACAGGTTAGTCTTCGATGAAACGAATACTGTTTTAGATTTAATGCCCTACGGTGAAATAGAACAGGAATATACTGTTAATTTCATTGACAGAGAATTATCATTATCAGTATTGGGTTTTAAAGAAGTGGGACAGCATATTGAAAGTGTAAAAATTTCTGAGGAAAATTATACACTCCCAGTATCACCAGTAGAAGGTTTAATAATACTAAAATTAATTTCTTGGGAAGATAAACCTGATCTTAGGGCAAAAGATATAGAAGATATCTCTTTTTTATTGCAACATGCATGGCAGTTGTATGAAGAGGAAGCTTATACAAACCATTTGGATTTGTTTGATGATGATGATTTTAATACTCAAATTGTAGCTGCAAGAATAATTGGTCGAAAAATGACACCTATAATAAACCAAAATGAACTGCTAAAGCACACTATTGTCAGTATATTGGTTACAAGTATTACCAATAAACAAAAAGCTCAAAACCCCGAAATTATATTATCCCAAAAAATGAATAAAACTATTGAAGATGTTCAAGCCATTTTAAGCGCTATTTTAAAAGGAATTAATGATAAATGTAATTATTAAGGTGTTCAAACGTCCCACTTCCAGCACATATTTTTTCTTTCACTCGGAAAACTCATTCTAAAAAAATAAGAGCTTACAGTTCCGCGCAATATCAGTTATGGCATTTTAGTAACTTTTTTTATAAAACCTAAAATACCATAACCAATATTTTTAGCCAACCCGCAGTTTTAGTTTCTATTATAATTTAGAAATGGCATATTTATTATTCCAATCAGCTTGTGACTTGTCCAAAGAAAGCTATAAAATTTGGTTCTCAACAGATTGCATAATCAGGCTCATACTTCGCTCTTTTTATAAATCTTTATGAGCTCCAAATTTTAAGTTGGAAAGCTTTGGAAAAGGTAACAGCGAGGGCGCTATGGGAAGTAAATGATATGGTAAGGAGCCATTATGCCTGTTCATGGAGAGTTTCTTTTTCCTTATGGTTATCTACTGCTATGATTAAAGAGGAAAAGGAAAACGCTCAAGATATAATAAGTAAATGATTTTTTTGTTTTAGATTAAACCGTATTGAGGTTTTATTCAAAATTGTTTATTTGTTTGAACGTTTTTCTTTTTTGCAACAATTTGTTCTATTCTATCCAAGCAGAACATTTGGTCATGCGGTAATAAATCAATGATTATTTCAATCACCTTAGTAACACTGGATATTGGATTTTTATTTTGATGCTTTGGAGATATAAAACTTTCATTGCCATCCAAGGCATAATAGCAAACTTCCAAGAGCGCAGAAATGCTGCTGGTGATGTCCTCGTGATCCAACACTTCGAATCCTATGGTTTTCCTTATTCTGTTTCCATAGGATTCCGTAGATATACCAGGAAAATTTTGAATGTTCTTTTCGATTGCCTTTAGTTTGTTTTTTCTTTTCATTAGCGTGATTTTAAGAATTCAGATACAGGTGTGTTACAATGGATTTCCTTGAGCTGTGCCAAATGTTCGTCACCTAAGATTCGGGCTTCCTCATAGAACTTTTCACAACGATTAAAGGCTTTGTCAGAGTCCCTGTCCGAGAATTCATTTTCTGCCTTAAAGCGTTGTAGCATATAGGACGGTACGCATTTTGGGAGATCAAGCCACAAGGTAAATTATTATACGAAATGAAAGACAACCACAATTTAATATAGGGGATTTCTTTCTATATAGTTAATGTAATAAAACTTTACTCTTCCGAAAATTGTAGGCCTTAGAGATTTATGTAACTAATTCACGTGGATAAGCATTTTAGGTCATCGGAATTCTTACCAGAATAGGCTATAATTTATATATAATGAATTATGATTTATATATTTTTTCATAAAATAGTTATAAAATTAGGAGGTAATTAAAATTACATTTTTTCACTATTTATAGAAGTACATTACATTCAATTGAAATCTTATTCAAACATTTAATAATCAATCAAATGAAGCAGTTAATAACCATTTTGTTAATAGCAATCTTTTTAGGTTGTAAAGAAAAACCTGTAAATAGTGTTATCCTATATGCCGATGAAAACATTTTAAGTGAATTGGATTTTGGGGTCATGAAATTTAAAGAGACGATAATAGCTCAAGGAAGCAGCTTTCAAATTACCAAAGATCCATCACATGCAAATATAAAATTAGAAATAGAAAACCAAAAAGACTTAGATGTAGAGAAGAATGATGGCTTTACTATTTCTAAATCTAATGAAGTTGTAACACTATCTTCAGAATGTCATCGCGGACTTTTATATGGGCTGCTTGATATAAAGGAGCAATTGACTAGTGGTGCAAGTTGGAACGACATTAAAGAAAAATCCATTACCGCGCATCATGATTTTAGGGCTATTAAATACAATCTTCCGTGGTATTCTTACCGAAGTGGGGAGCATTTAAGTACGCATGTTGAAACATGTAAAGATCTTAAATATTGGGAGTCTTTTTTAGATATGATGCTAGAAAACAAATTTAACGCCCTCACCTTGTGGAATATGCATCCCTATATGTACATGGTAAAATCGAAAACCTTTCCAAAAGCATCACCGTTTAGTGATGAGGAAATGGCAGAGTGGGAGGTGTTCTGGAAAAGTCTTTTTAAAATGGCAAAAGACAGAGGTATTGATACCTATATAGTAAACTGGAATATTTTTTTGCCTGAGTTGTTTTCAAAGGAATATGGAGGAGGCAATTATTCCTCAGAAGCCGGAAATGGTCATTTTGGAGAAGGTGACACCAATCAAAATATTGAGGATTATACGCGTGAAATGGTGACCCTTACCCTAAATACCTATGAAAACCTTACAGGCATAGGAATTACGTTAGGTGAGCGTATGGGAGGTATGACTTCTGAAAAAAGAAGGGATTGGGCAGACCGTTCACTTATTGCAGGATTAAAGGCTGCAAACAGAAAGGCAAGATTAATATATAGAGCCCCGTTGTCAGCTGGATTGGTAAATGGTGGTACAGTTAGTGTATCCGCCGAAAAATTGACGCGTAAAACCGTTGAAACCATGGGGATGGATGATGACGTGTGGATTGAGTTTAAGTTCAATTGGTCGCATGGACATT
>NZ_JAGJCB010000020.1 GCF_017814435.1 Mariniflexile gromovii
CAAGTTCAAAGCAGAGAGAGAAAGGAACTAGCATTGCGAACAGCCTTTAAGACCAATGACAGGACTTAGCTTTTATCTTTCTCTATCTTCTGTTGAAAATAAATTTACTCATTATTCAAAGAACTTTCATTCTACAAACATAGGATGACGTACAAGCAAGCGCACTGCCGAAGTACACCGTTTTAACTTAATGAAAAAACTAGACGTTAAAAACCTTATGGAACTAAGTAATAAGGCTAAGGAGTTTGAGTTGGTTTAGTTAGTATTGTGGTGCATTTTGTATCACGTTTTTCAATAATTTTCAGGATAATCAAGACCTCACAGGTTTTTAAAACCTGTGAGGTCTGAATAACGAACATGCCTTTCTATGTTAAATGTTTATATTTCCATTCTGAATTTTTGCCATCTATTAATCAAAAGTTTATCAAATAGCATGATTGCGAATTTTACTTCTTTTAAGTAAAATTGGGCAATCTTCCTATTGAAATATGTGTTTATAAAAACAATTTTCATCAAAAATTCTTTCAACTTTAATTGCTGTTTTATTATTTACAAAGCTTAGAAATACTTTTTTTTTATCAATTCTTCAAAAACCAACTTCAAAAATTATCAACCTCATATTAATTATCAAATAATACGTATTAACTACGTATAATTAAGTAAATATACTTAGTTTTGTACGTATAAATATACTTATTATGAAAACTTCACAATCTCTTAAGGCTACAAAATTTAATTTATTAAACTTAAAATCCATTCCAACTCGTACGTTTTGGATCACGTCTATATCATTCTTCATGTGTTTCTTTGCATGGTTTGGTATTGTACCGTTTATGCCCGATGTTGTTAAAGATTTAGGTTTAACACCAACACAAAAATGGAACTCCATTATTTTAGCAGTTTCAGGAACCGTGTTTGCTAGATTACTTATTGGAAAATTATGTGATAAATACGGGCCACGTTTATGTTATACTTGGTTGTTAACCCTTGGTGCTATTCCGGTTATTGCATGTGGTTTGGTACAAACACCGCTTCAGTTTTTAATATGTAGATTATTTATTGGTTTTATTGGGGCATCTTTTGTAATTACCCAAGTACACACTTCTTTAATGTTTGCGCCTAATGTAGTGGGAACAGCCAATGCTACCTCGGCAGGATGGGGTAATTTAGGTGGTGGTGCTAACCGTTTAGGGATGCCATTAATTGCAGCAGCTGTTGTAAGTTTTGGGGTTGCCGATGCCGAAGCTTGGAGATATTCCATGGTTGTTGCTGGTGCTGTTTGTTTTTTAATGGGACTTGTATATTACTTTTTTACACAAGATACCCCTGAAGGAAACTTTAAAGATTTAAGAGAGTCTGGTGAAACCATCACAACTAAAAAAGATAAAGTTGGTTTTTCAACCGTTATAAAAGATTACAGAACATGGATACTTTTCTTTGTATATGCCGCTTGTTTTGGTATAGAACTTACGGTTTATGGTACTATGGACGATTATTTACAAAACACCTTTCAACTAAGTAGGCTTACTGCAGGAAACATTGTATTGTCGTTCGCTTTAATGAATATTTTTGCCCGTACTTTAGGAGGTTTCTTTGGCGATAAATTTGGGAAACTTAAAGGTTTACGTGGTCGTGTATTGTTTTTGGCAGCCATTTTATCCTTAGAAGGGATCATGCTTATAACGTTCTCAACTACCACAAGTATTGTTTTCGGAATCATGTTTTTAATCATGTTCAGTTTAACGGTACAAATGGCAGAAGGTGCTACATTTTCGGTGGTGCCGTTTATAAATAAAAAAGCGATTGGCTCGGTTTCAGGTATTGTGGGTGCCGGAGGAAATGTGGGTGCTTTTTTAGCGGCTATGTTGCTAAAATCTAAATCGGCCGTAGCTGAAAAAGCTGCCATTGTTTCTAGTGAAGGATTGGGTGAAGAGGTTATGAAATCTGCACAATCTGCAGCAGCTTCAAGTGCCGTTTCCAGTGGTTATTTTATTATTGGTTTTATAGTGGTTTTAGCAGGAGTCCTTTCATTAGCCATTCGTTTTTCAACCAAAGAAGAAGAAGTGGTTAGGGAAGATGCATTAGAAGCGAATCCTAAATTGATTACCGTAAAAGCAGATTATTAATATTAAATTTATATATTTTAAAAAATGAAACAGGCTTTTTATCGTATTAGTAATAATAAATAGGAAGCTTGTTTGGTGTTGTTAAATTGTCTTAATTCGTATTAAATCACTCGTATAAATGATAAAAAAGGAAGTAAAAACTACGTGTTCGTATTGTGGGGTTGGTTGCGGCATCATTGTTAAAAAAGACAATAATGATAAGGTTTTTGTTGAAGGCGATAAAGACCACCCAGTAAACAGAGGCATGCTTTGTTCCAAAGGCATGAATTTACATTACGTGGTTAACGATACTTCCGATAGAATTTTATATCCCGAAATGCGTTGGAGCCGTTCGCACCCTCGCGAACGTGTTAGTTGGGACGATGCTTTAGATCGTGCTGCCAGCGTTTTTAAATCCATTATAAAAAAACATGGTCCTGATAGTGTGGCGTTTTATGTGTCCGGACAAAGTTTAACCGAAGAATATTACATTGCCAACAAGCTTACAAAAGGGTTTTTAGGAACGAATAATATTGATACCAACTCGCGTTTGTGTATGAGTTCGGCAGTGGTTGGTTATAAAAAAACTTTTGGTGAAGATAGCGTGCCGGTGTCTTATGAAGACATCGAATTAGCCGATTGTTTTTTAATTACAGGTGCAAATCCAGCATGGTGCCATCCCATTCTTTTCAGACGCATCGAACAGCATAAAGAGAAAAACCCCGATGTAAAAATCATTGTGGTCGATCCGCGTAAAACCGATTCAGCAAATTTTGCCGATTTACACCTGCAATTAATTCCAGGAACCGATGTTATTCTTTACAATGCCATTGGTAGATGTTTGTTCAAACGCGGCTTGATTGACGATGATTTTATTAAAAACCATACCGAAGGATTTACAGCTTATAAAGAACAAATTTTTGCAACGTCTATAAAAGATGCTTCAAGAATATGCGGCGTACCAGAATCGGATATTCGAAAAGCAGCCGATATTATAGGGCTTTCAAAAGGCTTTATAAGCATGTGGGCTATGGGGCTTAACCAAAGTGTGGTGGGTACCGATAAAAATACGGCCTTGTTGAATTTATCGTTAATTACGGGTCAGGTTGGTAAACCGGGTTCAGGACCTTTTTCGTTAACGGGACAGCCCAATGCTATGGGCGGACGCGAAGTAGGAGGTATGGCCAATTTACTAGCGGTTCATAAAGATTTGATGAATGAAGAACACCGCAGGGAAGTAGCACAATTTTGGGGCGTTGATAAAATTTCACCAAAACCGGGTTTAACGGCTACCGAAATGTTTGATGCTTTAGAATCTGGAAAATTAAAAGCCGTTTGGATTGCTTGCACCAATCCGTTGGTGAGTTTACCAAATACGCACCGTATTGAACGCGCCATGAAAAACGCAAAGTTTGTGGTGGTTCAAGATATTTCATATAAATCCGATACCGTAGCTTATGCCGATTTGGTACTTCCTGCTGCTGGTTGGTTGGAAAAAGAAGGTACGATGACAAATTCTGAGCGTCGTATTTCCTATTTGCCAAAAGAAATCAATGCACCGGGTGAAGCAAGACCCGATGTGGAGATTTTCTGCGATTTTGCGCAACGTATGGGCTTCCGTGGTTTTAATTTCAACAGTGCCGAAGAAATTTATGATGAATATGCATCAATGACAAAAGGAACAAAAATTGATGTTTCTTTTCTAAATTATGATAGATTGAAAGGTGAGGGCACCTTCCAATGGCCTGTACCCGAGTACCGCCATACAGGAACCCCAAGGCTTTTTCAAGAAAAAAAATTCTATACACCTTCTCAAAAAGCCATATTTAATGTGGCAACCAGTATTGAAAATACCTCATTAAAACCCAATGAAGAGTATCCTCTGGTTTTAACAACGGGTAGGGTGCGCGACCAGTGGCACACCATGACCAAAACGGGTAAGGTATCGCGTTTAAAAACACATTACCCAACACCTGTATTGGAAATCAATCCTGTTGATGCCTATTTGAATAAGGTTAAAGATGGCGATATTACCGAAATTAAAAGTGAAAACGGTGTTGTTCGTGTACGTGCAAAAGTTACCGAAAACATTGTAAAAGGTTGCGTGTTTTTACCAATGCATTGGGGAAAACAATTGCAAAGCGACCTAAACAGAGCTAACAATTTAACCAACACGCACATCGATCCTACATCTAAAGAACCGGATTTTAAATTTACGCGTGTATCGGTTTCAAAATATAAAAAACCTGTTGAAAAAATAATCATTGTTGGGGCAGGAGCTGCTGCTTTCAGGTTTGTTCAAAATTATAGGGAATATAACGAGGTTGATGAAATTCATGTATTTTCAAAAGAACCTAATTTATTTTATAACAGGGTATTATTACCTGAATATGTTACCGAAGAACTTTCTTGGGAACAACTTCTTAAAATTAAACAAAAGGAATTAGGTAAGCTTAATATAAAGGTATATCCTGAAACCTCTATCCAGAAAATTGATTCTGAAAATAAAGTAGTGACGGATACTAATGGCGACCAACATACATTCAATAAGCTTATTTTGGCAACGGGTAGTCGTGCGTTCATTCCTAAAGATGTTCAAATAGATTTACCGGGTCGTTTTACCATGCGTAATAAAAGTGACGCCGATAGGTTTAAAGCCTATTTAGATGCCACTGGGTTGCCACCAGAAGAACAACATGTGGTTATTGTTGGTGGTGGTTTGTTAGGTTTGGAGTTGGCAGCGGCCATGAAACATAAAAACGTAAAAATTACCATCATACAACGTGCTTCCAGATTGATGGAGCGTCAATTGGATAAAGTTTCCAGTAAATTATTGGCTTTAGATGTACAGGAACGCGGTATTCAAATTTACTTTGATAATGAGGTAAGTACGGTATTTGATGATGATGAAACCGGTGAATTGAACATCACCTTAAAAAGTGGAAAGTTCATAACTGCCAATGCCATTGTGTATGCTATTGGAACGATTCCTAATATAGAAATTGCTAGAGAAAATGGTATTGTTTGCAGTCGTGGGGTTAAGGTAAATCAGCATTTGCAATCCTCCAATCCAGATATTTTCGCCATTGGAGAAATTGCCGAATTTAACAATCAGTTATTCGGAATTACCTCGGCAGCAGAAGAGCAAGCAAACATTTTGGCAAACTTTATTGCGGGCGATATCAGTTGTGCTTACAATGGTTCGGTTTTAATGAATATTTTAAAATTCAACGACTTAAACCTTTGTAGTATTGGGAATATAGATGTACCTGATAATGACGATTCTTATGAAGAAGTTATTTTCACCGATATTTCAAAACGTTATTACAAAAAATGCATCGTTAAAGACGATTTATTGATTGGTGCGGTTTTAATGGGCGACAAAAATGAGTTTGCCGAATTCAAAACCATGATTGAGAGCAAAATTGAAATGTCCGACAAGCGAAATACCTTATTACGAGGTGCTTCCAACGATGTGCCAGTAATTGGTAAGTTGGTATGCTCGTGCAGTCAGGTAGGCGCAGGAAATATAGAAGAAGCCATCAAAGGTGGATGTACAAACTTTACCGAACTGTGCAATAAAACAGGCGCTGGTTTGGGCTGCGGAAGTTGTAAAACAGAGGTTAGGGAAATTTTAAATAACACAAAGGTATTAGCATGAAGGAATCGTGTAGATTGATAGTTAATGGCGGTGTATTGTCTCCGGGAGAATTAAAATACATTTGTGAAGCTGCCGAAAGTTTGGGTTTAGATACCATTTCATTTGGATCTAGACAAGACATTATTTTTCCAGAACCTGTTGATATAGAAAAGCTAAGAAGTTTTGATAAGCTTCAAATTGTGGCGCCCAATCAGGTGCGTACTGAAAATATGGTGTCTTCATACGTGTCTTCAGATATTTTTCCAAGTACCTCATGGCTTACTAGTGATAGGTATTTGTACATTTTAGAGCAATTCAAACACGAACTGAAACTACGCGTAAATGTTACCGACCCCAAACAGCGTTTAGTACCCTTGTTTACGGGGCATATCAATTTTATAGCTTCAGAGCATGAAGACTATTGGTATTTATACATCCGTCTTCCAGAATGGAAAAAAACGGTTATGTATCCGGCGCTTATTTACAGCTGGGATTTGGATAAGGTAGAGTTGGCCATTGAAAACATGTTACAAGAAGAGCCAGAAAACGTTGAAACCATTTTTGAATTGGTAAGTGATGCCATCGATACCAACAACAGAACGGTTGATAAACCCTTGGAGGTGCCATTTTACCCATTTCCATATTACGAAGGGATGAACCGCATTGGCGATAAATATTGGTTAGGATTGTATTGGAGAAACAACCGCTACGACCTAACATTCTTAAAAGCCATGTGCGAGTTGTGTGCCGAAAATAAAATAGGTAAAATATCCATTACCCCATGGAAATCCTTTATTGTAAAGGGTATTCCGTTGCAAGCTAAATTGCAGTGGGAAAAGTTTTTAGGTAAATTCGGTATCAATGTACGCCATTCCATGTTGGAATTGAATTGGCATTTACCGGTGAACGATAAAGATGCTTTAAACCTTAAAAAATACTTGGTAACCAATTTCGACCAAAACGATATCAGTACCTATGGTTTAACATTCGGACTCACCAATTACGCCAGTAGCGCCTATCATTTCACGTCTATTGTTGTAGAAAAAAACAAAAAACCAGAAGCCCTAAGCGATTTTGTAATTCGAGATACCTACAATCTGTTGTACGCCAAAAATTTCGATCCCAACACATGCGAATACATCATGCATGTTCAGGATGTAGATAAGGTAGAATTGCCTGGGTTGTTAATGGAATTAAGCCAGTTGTATTTTGAACAATTAGGAACCGAACGCGAGGTTGTTTCTACAAAAGATGCCATAAAGGAAACCACCGAAGAAAAAGTGTACCAGTGTAAAGATTGCCTAACTATTTATAATGAAGTGTATGGCGATATTACTCAAAACATAGCACCCAACACAACATTTGATAGTCTTCCAGAAACCTACGAATGTTCACTGTGCGAAGCGCCAAAAAGTAGTTTTGAGAAAAAGGTATTGGTAAAATAGTTTAAAAAAGCAATTTGATTTGGGTTGGAATTGATGTTGTTTAGTTAAAATTTCAATGAAACTAATAATGTCCCCTCGAGCGCAGTCGAGAGGTTTTTTCAATTCGTGATTTTAATAGGTCTCGACTGCGCTCGACCTGACAAAGCTACATAATCTGCTTAGTCATTTCATAAAGCGCAATGTTGGTGGCTTGCACCACGTTCATGCTGCTGTTTTGCCCGAACATATCAATATGTACCAACACATCCGATATATTTAGAATAGCCTCGGAAACTCCAAAATTTTCATCACCAATTACCAAAACCATAGGTTTTTCTGCTGAAAACTTTAATGTGTGTATAGGTTTGCTGCTAGAAGTAATTTCTAGCGATATAACTTGGTAGCCCTCATTCTTCAAACGGTCGACAATACTTAAAGCCTCATCGCAAATTTCAAAATCCACTACTTTTTCGGTAGCTCTCGATGTTTTGGTTATTTTTCGTCCCAAAGTAATGCCAGCACCACAAAGCATCAATTTTTCAACACCAAATGCATCCGAAATTCTAAACAAACTACCAATGTTTGGCGCGTTGGTTACATGATCGCACACTAATATTATAGGGAAAGTACGTTTGTTAAAATGGGTATTGTAGTGGGTGAGTTGCAAGGGAATTTAGGTGTTTATTTGTTTATGAGTTGATTTGTTTAATCGTAAATCAAAAATCGTAAATCGTTTCAATTTTCAAACGCATATTTAACAATATTTGCGCCCATTTTTAAGGCTTTTTCCCTAACATCGACGGGGTCGTTGTGTACTTCGGGGTCTTCCCAACCATCGCCCAAATCGCTTTCAAAAGTAAAAATTAACACCAAGCGGTCTTCAAAATAAATTCCAAAAGCTTGCGGGCGCTTGCCATCGTGTTCATGTATTTTAGGCAATCCGTTGGGGAATTTAAACGCTGTATTAAAAATAGCGTGGGTTGAAGGTAGTTCTACCAATTCCTTATCAGGAAATACTTTTTTAAGTTCTTTGCTTATGTAAGGTTGAAACCCGTAATTATCATCAATATGTAAAAAACCACCAGATATTAAATAATTCCGAAGGTTTTCGGCATCGTTATCACTAAAAAACACATTGCCATGTCCCGTCATATGTAAAAAAGGAAACTGAAAAATATCAGAACTCCCCACTTCTACATCTTGCGGTTTGGGGTTTATTTTGGTGCCTATATTGTTGTTGCAAAAGGCAATTAAGTTACGTAAAGCTGTTGGGTTTGCATACCAATCGCCACCACCTTTGTATTTAACTAGGGCTATTTCTTGGGCAGATAAAGTTAAAAGTAGCAAGTTGAAAGTTAAAAGTAAAACGGCTTTTTTCATATTACTCATTTATAAATGCAACGCTGTGGCACGCTACAATAGCAGCAGTTTCAGTGCGTAGTCTGGTTTCACCCAAAGTTACGGGAATAAACTTGTTTTTAAGTGCCCATTCAATTTCTTTGGTGCTAAAATCGCCTTCAGGTCCAATTAAAATGGTAATGTTTTGATTGGGTTTTAGTTGTTGTTTTAACGATTTTCTATCGGTTTCTTCACAATGTGCAATAAATAAATCGCCTTCAAAATCTTGTTTTATAAAGTCTTTAAAATTGATGGCCTCATTAAGTTTCGGCATAAAACAACTCAACGATTGTTTCATGGCCGATTGTAAAATTTTCTCATAGCGTTCGGGTTTTATAACCTTTCGTTCGCTGTGGTCGCAAATAATAGGGGTGATGCTATCAATACCAATTTCGGTAGCTTTTTCCAAAAACCATTCATAGCGGTCGTTCATTTTGGTAGGCGCTACCGCCAAATGCAAATGATAGTTGTGTTTTTGCTGTTTAGATTTTGAAATAATATTAGCAACACATTTGTTAATATTTGGAATGGTAATTTCGGCATCAAACAACCAGCCATTACCGTTTGTAATATGCAAAGTATCACCAACCGATTTACGAAGCACTTTTACAATATGCTTGCTTTCTTCTTTTTCAAAAGAAAATTGGGTGGTGTTTTCGGTAATGTCTGGATTGTAAAAAAGTTGCATTAGTTTATAGCATCTACAATTTTTAAAACTTTGATTTCGGTAATATCTTTAGGTTCAAAAGTTTTTAGAATAATATAGTAATTGTTTTTTTCTGGAATATCAACAGTGAAAACGTCATTAAAACTATGGTTCCCGTTGATAATTTCATTTTCAAATTCGGGTTCAAAATCTCCTTCTATAAACCAACCAGTATCTCCGCCTTTATTGGCATGGTCATCCATGGAATAGCGTTTCGCTAAAAAATCGAAAGGGGCATTACTATTTTTATACTCGTTAATCAATACGGATCTTAAGTTGTTTAAGTGTTCTATGTTTTCATATTTTGTTCCATCTAAATAAATATATGAAACTCTGTAATATGTTTTTTTTGTTTTTTCTACTACTTTATAAATTATTCTTTCATAGCTTGTTTTTACTGTTTTCATACTTCCAGTATTAAGCTCTAAAAGTTCTTTAGCTAGTATGGTTTTGTGTTTTTCTTCATTAAAAGTAAGCAATTTATTGTCGTTTGATTTTTTTAATGCGAGATACTCACTAATCTGTTCGGGGGTTTCAATAAATTCTAATTCGTTTTCAATTAAATTTTGGGCATTCAAAAAAGCAGAACCGCTAAGGATTGCTGCGAAAAGTAGGTGTTTAATCATGATTTTGGGTTTAAATTTAACCTCAAATTTAAAGTTATTGTCGGAAAATTTAAATAGAAAGAAAATAAGTTTTTAAGAATAGATTGTTTACAACTTTTTAGTTCTATTGTTAAAGTAGAAATGTGCTAATATTGAAGTACATAAATTGGTAATGAATAGCATTTGAATAAAAGAAAAAATAATAAAAGATAAAGTGATAAAAGAATGGTTGTCTATGGTATCATTGAACAACGGAAATTCATTTTCGGTTTTAATTTTGTTATAATAAAATATGCCGATACTAAACATAATAACACAAGAAATGCTTGCAATTGAATGGATTTTAGATAATAAAGTGTTTAGTTTTAAACTTGTTTTACTCAAAATCCAATAAATAAAACCTATTAAAGCAAATATGGAAGCAAAAATTATAGAAGCATCGAAATTTGAAATCACAAAGTACGTATCATGATTATTTAAAACAATCACATCTTCACTGGTTTTATAAAACATACCAATAATAAAAATTATTACAGCAGTGAATACAAACCAGAAATACGTTTTTGAATATTTCATTCTTTTATATCTTCAACCGTGCCGAAGCAGCCACATTCTGTTCGGCAAACTCACCATCCAAATATTTTAGGTGACCTACAATGGCAATCATAGCAGCATTATCGGTAGTGAATTCAAATTTGGGCACATAGGTAGTCCATCCAAATTTTTGTTCGCCATCTTTTAAAGCTTGTCGAATGCCCGAATTTGCCGAAACACCACCACCAATAGCAATATGTTTAATCCCCGTTTGCTTAGATGCCAGCTTCAATTTATCAATTAAAATACCAATAATGGTGTATTGAATGGAAGCACAAATATCGTTCAGATTCTCTTCAATAAAATTGGGGTTCGCTTTGGTTTCATTCTGAATGAAGTATAGAATAGCGGTTTTTAAACCCGAAAAACTAAAATTCAATCCATCTACTTTGGGTTTGGTAAATTTAAAGGCTTTAGGGTTTCCTAATTTGGCACGTTTGTCAATTTCTGGTCCTGCTGGGTAGCCTAAACCAAGAATTTTTCCACTTTTATCAAAAGCTTCACCAACGGCATCATCAATAGTTTCACCTATAACGGTCATATCAAAATAGTTGTCAACCATCACAATTTGTGTGTGACCACCCGAAATGGTCATAGCCAAAAAGGGAAAAGGTGGTTTTTCAAACCCATCTTCATCTATAAAATGTGCCAATATATGCCCTTGCATGTGGTTAACGTCAATAAGTGGAATATCTAACCCGTAAGCCAGCGATTTAGCAAATGATGTTCCTACCAATAAAGAACCCATAAGCCCAGGGCCTCGTGTAAACGCAATAGCATGCAATTGATCTTTAGTTATGTTGGCTTTTTTTAAAGCTTGCGCCACCACCGGAACTATGTTTTGTTGGTGCGCCCTAGATGCCAATTCGGGCACCACACCACCGTATTCTTCGTGTATTTTTTGGTTGGCAACAATATTGCTTAAAATGCGTCCGTTGTGCATTACAGAAGCCGCTGTGTCATCGCAAGATGACTCAATTCCTAGAATATAAATATTTTGTGAAGCCATTAGTAAAATTTAGGCATAATAATTGTTAATTTTGAAACAGAATTAAAGTCTAATACAGTACTTTTATCCGTAATTGCAAAACTACTTAAATATATTTTTTAATTGAAGTAAAAATACAGATTGTATAATTTACTTTAATCAATAATTTATAGGTAGAATTTGACTAAGGAAATGTTAAGCGTTCTCAATAAATCCATAATTTAAAAAAGCATCAAAAAAGCCTTCAAAATAGCATATAAAATAGCAGGTATCTTACTGCTACTTTTCATCATTTTGGTGCTGGTACTTTCTATTCCTTCTGTTCAAACCAGCCTTGGTAAATATGCCACAAAGCGATTGAACGACGAATTTAAAACCAACATAAATATTAATAAAGTTAGCTTACAGTTTAATGGCGATGTGGAACTTAAGGATATTTATATAGAAGATTATAAGAAAGATACACTTATTGGTATTGCAGAATTAAACACCTCCATTATAAGCATCAATAATTTAATTAATGGGAAATTGACTTTTGGGGATATTGATATTGAAGATTTAGTTTTTAATATTAAAACCCATAAAGGCGAATCGGAAACAAATTTGGATGTTTTTGTGCATAAATTTGAAGATGATAACCCACGAAAAAGCCCCAGCACCTTTTTATTATCTTCTAGTGATGTTTCTATTTATAATGGAACATTTAGACTTCTTGATGAAAACAGGGAGACCTCAAAACTACTTGAATTTACGAAGCTAAACATAAATGCTACCAATTTTTTAATTAATGGAAGTGATGTTAGCGCCCGAATAAACACCCTAGCTTTTAAAGATAGCAGAGGATTGGTTATGAAAAATATGATGACCGATTTTGCATACACGCTTACCGATATGACCTTTGCTAATTTAGATGCTAAAACCCAGCACTCCAGATTAAAAGGCGATTTGAAGTTTTCGTATATAAGAGAAGATTTGCAATATTTTACCGATAAGGTTTTGGTAACCGCCAGTTTTAATAATTCTAATGTATTTGTAGATGAAATTAATGTGTTTTATAATGAATTTGGAAACAATCAATCGGTTGAGTTAAGCGTTGATTTATCTGGAACTTTAAATAATTTACAAACCACCAATCTAAAATTAAATACAGGAAACAACACGGTTGTTGATGGCGACATACTTTTTAAGAACCTGTTTAACAAGGAAGAAGGGAATTTCTATATGAATGGAAATTTCAGAAATTTATCTTCCACATATAAAGATTTAAAAGGTTTGTTGCCCAATATTTTAGGAGCGTCGATCCCTTCTTCGTTTGATAAGCTAGGAAAATTTACCATTGTTGGTAATTCCCAGGTAACCGCATCAACCGTTGATGCTAATATTCAAATTGATACCGAATTGGGTTATGTAGATTCCAACTTACAAATATCAAAAATTAACGATATCGACAATGCATCATACAATGGTAAGGTTGCTTTTGAAAGTTTTGATTTAGGCGCTTTTCTTAACGACCCAACAGTTGGAAAGGCATCTTTAAATTTTGATGTAAAAGGATATGGTTTTACTGCTCAAAATTTGAACACCCAAGTAAAAGGTGATGTGTATGAAATAGAATTCAATAAATATAACTACTCAGAAATTAAAGTTATTGGAAATGTTAGGAATAAAATTTTTGACGGAAATTTAATTGCAAACGATAAAAATTTAAGATTGAACTTTTTAGGACTTGTAGATTTTTCTGAAAAAGTTAAAAAATATGATTTTGAAGCCCATGTAGATTATGCCAATTTAAACGCTCTAAATTTTATAAAGAAAGATAGTTTGTCCCAGTTTAGCAGTAAAGTTAAAATGAACATGAACAGTAGCACGCTTGATGATGCCTACGGAAAAATTTCTTTTGAAAATACAGTTTATAAAAACCAAAATGACACGTATTATTTTGATAAATTAGATTTAACGTCCAGATTTGAAGAGGATATTCGCTTTATAGAAATAAAATCGCCCGATGTAATTGAAGGGGAACTTAAAGGCCGTTTTGTTGTTAATGATATAAAAAAACTATTCGAAAATTCATTAGGGCATATTTATACCAATTACATTCCGCATAAAATAAAAACCAATCAAAACATCGATTTCAATTTCAAAATTTATAATAAAATAGTTGAAGTTTTCTATCCAGAAATCGAACTTGGAAAAAACACCTATATAAAAGGGCGTGTTGAAAACGATCAAAGACAATTTAAGCTCACTTTTAAATCGCCACAAATAAAATTGCTTGATTATTTTGCCAACAATATTGAGCTTCAGGTTGATAATAGCAATCCGCTTTTTAACACTTATGTAGAGGTAGATAGCTTAAATACAAAGTATTACAACGTTTCCAAATTCAGTTTAATTAATGTTACGGTAAACGATACCTTATTTATGCGTTCGGAGTTTAGAGGCGGAAAACGCAACAATGATATTTTCAACTTAAGCTTCTATCATACCATCAATAAAGAGAAAGAGTCGGTTATTGGATTTAAAAAATCGGATGTTACCATAAAGGATAATACATGGTATATTAACGAAAAGAAGGATAAATTCAATAAAATTTCGTTCAATAATACCTTCACAAAATTTAATATAGACAAGCTGGCTATAAACCACCAAGATGAAGAAATTAAATTTTCGGGCTTTATAAAAGATTCCACACAAAAAGACTTAAAGCTGGATTTCAAAAATGTCGATTTAGCTAAAATAGTTCCAGAAATTGACAGTTTAAAATTAGCAGGTAGGGTTAATGGTAAGCTGGATTTATTGCAAAAAAATGGAAGTTATTTGCCTAATTCAAATATTGTGATTGATGATTTTAAGGTGAACGATTTCGAATTAGGTTCGTTTGATGCCAATATAAAAGGGAATCAAAATTTAACCAATTACAATGTAGATGTTACCATTAAAAATGATGTTCATAAATCCTTTAGGGCACTTGGCGATATCACTGTAAACGGAAAACAATCTAATATAAATGTAGATTTGGAGCTTAACGACTTTAATTTGAAGCCCTTAAACCCTTTTTTACAAAATGTATTATCAAACATACGCGGTTTAGCTACCGGAAAGGTGAATGTAATAGGAAATTTAAGGAAACCTGATATAAATGGTAGCTTAAGTTTAGATAATGGTGGTTTTGGCGTTCCTTATTTAAATGTAGATTATCAATTTGCCAATAATTCTTCGGTGTCACTTAAAAACCAGAGTTTTATTTTTAACAGAATTCAAATTACCGATACAAAGCAAAAATCAAAAGGACAGATAAACGGTTCTATAAGCCATGTTAACTTTTCAAAATGGAGCCTAGATTTAAGATTAAACACACCCAGACTATTGATTTTAGACACCAAAGAAACCGAAGACGCTTTATACTACGGAACAGGTTTTATTGGTGGTAGGGCAAGTATTTCAGGGCCAACAGACCAATTGGTAATTAGCGTTATTGGTGAAACAAAATCTGGAACTGTTTTTAAAATTCCGTTAAGTGATACCGAGTCTTTTGGAGATAACTCCTATATACATTTCATCACAAAAGAAGAAAAAGAAGCCCGAAGGTTAGGTAAAGAAGTTGTGTTTAACGAAATACGAGGGCTGGAGCTGGATTTTGATTTGGATGTAACCGAAGATGCCGAAGTTGAAATTATTATTGATAAAAATTCAGGACACTCCTTAAAAGGTCGTGGTCGTGGGGGCTTATTGGTTGAAATCAATACCAATGGAAAATTCAATATGTGGGGAGATTTCTCGGTATTTGAAGGGGTTTATAATTTCGCCTATGGCGGTCTAATTCAAAAGGAATTTACAGTACAACCCGGTGGTACCATTGCTTGGGAAGGCGATCCGCTTAACGCCGAATTGAATATGCGCGCTACCTATAAAACCCAAACAAACCCATCGCCATTACTGGACAATCCTATTAATAGAAGCATCCCTGTAGAGCTGGATATCACTTTAACAGGCGATTTAGAGCGTCCAACGCCACTTTACGATTTTAGATTCCCTACCGTAAGCTCCACTATAAAATCGGAGTTGCAATACCGTTTGGAATCTGATAACGATAAACAAAACCAAGCCTTGTACTTATTATCTACAGGATCTTTTTCAAGAGGTTTAAGCGAACTTAATTTTTCGGGTACCATTGCCGAACGATTAAATGGCATCATTAATGGCATTTTTACAACAGGCGATAGTAAACTTAATATAGGGTTGAACTATGAAGCGGGTCAAAACCAACCAGACTACCAAACTGATGACCGATTTGGTGTTACCTTACAAACCCAAATTAGCGACCGCATACTTATCAATGGTAAAGTAGGAGTGCCCGTTGGAGGTGCAGCTACTGAAACTGTTATTGCAGGCGATGTGGAAATCAATTTTTTATTAAATGACGAAGGTACTTTAACTGCCAATGTATTCAATAGAGAAAACAGTATTCAAAATTTTGGCGAAAAAATAGGCTACACCCAAGGTATCGGGCTTTCATATAGTGTAGATTTTGATACGTTTAAAGAGCTAATACAAAACTTTTTTAGAAATGCTAAAAAGGAAGAAGAAATTACTATTGAAAAAGAAACCGAAAAAGAAGCGAGTGTATTTCCCGATTATATGAAAATGAAGACTTCTTCAAAAGAATAAATTGCACATTTTTATATAAAAAGAAGTGGGTTTATAATTCTTCACTATTTTTTTTGCAAACTAAAACGTTATAGTTTAATATGTGCATTAAAATAGGGTAAATGCTATAGATATATGGTTTTTGTTTAGTAATTTTACCTTTGAAAAATTAAAATTTAATGTCAAAAACAATTAAAAGAATTGCCGTTTTAACATCTGGAGGCGATTCTCCGGGGATGAATGCAGCTATACGTGCTGTAGTTAGAACATGTGCTTATCATGAAATAGAGTGTTTTGGGGTATATCGCGGGTATGAAGGTTTAATAGAAGGCGATTTCGAAAAAATGACTGCTAGAAGTGTAAAGGGCATCATAAATAAAGGAGGAACTTTCTTAAAATCAGCACGTTCAAAAGAATTTAGAACAAAAGAAGGTAGGGAAAAAGCATTTGCAAAATTAGTTGAAGCAAATATTGATGCATTAGTAGCTATTGGAGGAGATGGAACATTTACAGGCGCCATGATATTCAATCAAGAGTTCGGCTTTCCTGTTATGGGTATTCCTGGTACTATTGATAATGATATTGTTGGAACAACCCACACTTTAGGTTTTGATACCGCACTTAATACCGTAGTTGATGCCATAGATAAAATTAGAGATACTGCAAGTTCACATAACAGACTTTTCTTTGTAGAAGTTATGGGTCGCGATGTGGGCCATATAGCATTAAATGCCGGTATAGCAGGTGGTGCCGAAGAAATTTTAATTCCTGAAGAAGATTTAGGAATGGATAGGTTGGTAGATTCCTTAAATAGAAGTAGAAAGTCAGGAAAAACATCAAGCATTGTTATTGTTGCTGAAGGTGATAAAATAGGAAAAAACATTTTCGAGCTAAAAGACTTTGTTGATGAAAATTTAGAGGGTTACGATGTACGTGTATCAGTGCTTGGGCACATGCAACGTGGTGGTGCACCATCATGTTTCGATCGCGTTTTAGCAAGTAGAATGGGTGTTAAAGCAGTGGAATCTTTATTAGAAGGTAAAACAAATTACATGGTTGGTTTGCTAAATAGTAAAATGGAACTAACCCCATTGGAAAAAGCCATTAAAGGAAAAACAAAAATAAATTTAGAATTATTGCGTGTCTCAGATATCATGAGCACTTAACATTTATAAACACGATTATGTCAAAATTAAAATTAGGAATTAACGGATTTGGTAGAATAGGTAGAATTGCTTTTAGAGTAGCTGCAAGCAGACCAGAAATCGAAATAGTAGGAATCAACGATTTACTAGATGTAGAACATTTAGCATATTTATTAAAATATGATTCTGTACACGGACGTTTTAATGGAACCGTTGAAGTAAAAAATGGTAATTTAGTTGTTAACGGAAACGAAATAAGAATTACTGCAGAACGTAACCCAGAAGATTTAAAATGGGATGCTGTTGGAGCAGAAGTAGTATTGGATTGTACTGGTATCTTCACAACTTTAGAAGGAGCTCAAAAACACATTACTGCAGGTGCTAAAAAAGTAGCAATTTCTGCACCATCGGCTGATGCGCCAATGTTTGTAATGGGTGTAAACAACAAAAAAATCACTGCTAAAGATACTATTGTATCAAACGCATCTTGTACTACAAACTGTTTAGCGCCTTTAGCTAAAGTTATTAACGATAACTTCGGAATTATCGAAGGTTTAATGACTACGGTTCACGCTACAACTGCAACACAATTAACTGTTGATGGTCCTTCTAAGAAAGACTGGAGAGGTGGTCGTAGTGCATTAGCAAACATCATTCCTTCATCTACAGGAGCTGCAAAAGCAGTAGGTAAAGTAATTCCAGAATTAAACGGAAAACTTACAGGTATGGCATTTAGAGTTCCAACTCCAGATGTATCTGTAGTAGATTTAACTGTTAGAACTGAAAAATCTGCATCTTGGGATGAAGTGAAAGCAGTATTGAAAAAAGCTTCAGAATCTGGCGATTTAAAAGGTGTTTTAGGTTATACTGAAGAAGCTGTAGTATCTCAAGATTTCGTTTCAGAATCTATGACAAGTATTTTTGATGCAGACGCAAGTATTGCTCTTAATGATAATTTCTTTAAATTAGTATCTTGGTACGATAATGAGTTTGGTTATTCAACTAAATTAGTTGACCTTGCTCAATATATTAGTAAAATATAATTTAAGAAAAGAATATTAATTATGAACTCCACAGATTTATTGTTTTAAAACAAAGTCTGTGGAGTTTTTTTATTTAGAAAACTCATGATTTTAATTGTTGATAGTGGCTCCACAAAAAGTGATTGGATTGCAGTAGATAATAATGGCAAACAACTTTTAGAGAAGTTGCGAACAAAAGGTCTTAATCCTGAAATCTTAAAACAGGAAAAGCTAAAAAAACTAATTAAAAAGAATCCAAACTTAAAAGCCCACAGAAAAGAAGTAACGCACGTGTTTTTTTACGGTGCGGGTTGTGGTACAGAGCGTGGTAAAGAAATTGTAAAAAATGCCTTGGTAGAAGTGTTTCCAACAGCTATGGTTAAAGTTGAAGAAGATACTTTGGCAGCTGTTTACGGCACTATTAGTCACGATACGGAGGCTGCAGTTGTTTGTATTTTAGGAACAGGTTCTAATTGTAGTTATTATGATGGTACCAAGTTGCACCAAAAAGTTCAGTCTTTAGGCTATATTTTAATGGACGATGCTTCAGGAAATTATTATGGAAAACAGTTGATTAGAGATTATTATTTCAACCTGATGCCCGAAAATATTAAAGTAGCATTTGGTAGCAAATATAACATGGAAGCCGATTATGTTAAATACAACATATACAAACAGCCAAATCCAAACGCGTATTTAGCAAATTTTGCAGAATTTATGTTTTTAAACAAAGATTCAGAATATATTGTTGAAATGATTAAAGAAGGCATTCGCATTTTTGTTAAAAATTACATCATGCAATATAAAGAGGAACTTAAAACCGTTCCTGTACATTTTGCAGGCTCTATTGCTTATTTTGCACAAGATGAAATTAAAGCCGTAGCTAAGGAAATGGGCTTTACAGTTGGTAATTTTGAACGCAGACCTATTGAAGGTTTGGTTGCTTATCATACTAAAAACTTATAAATCTAAATTTTTAAATCGAAATATTTTTTTTGATGATTAGATTATCAGACCTCACAGGTTTTTAAAACCTGTGAGGTCTTTTTATGAGGTGGTAGTTTTAAAATTAAATTTATTAGTTTAGAACCCAAAAAAAACAAACCCATTGAAAAACCATATAGCCATTTACATTAGCAATAATGATGATAAACTTCAGCTAATAGAACAAATCATTTCTGGAGCTATTTTTAAAGAGTTGAAAGATTTAAAACACGGTCTTTTTTCTGAAATAAGCTTGAATAAATTTATTGATGAAGAAATCATTCATGGGCATTTTGATGTGCGTACAGAAACAAAAAACAGTTTGCTGCATTCTTCTGAAGGCGAACGAAAAAAGGCCTTGTTAAACCATATCATTTTACAAAAGCCCGATTATATTATTGCCGATAATGTTTTTGGCAATCTTGATGTAGCAAAACAAGCCGATATAGAAAAAACGTTTTCAGATTTAAGTAATGAAACCCAAATCATTCAAATTACAAATAGAAAAGATGATATTTTACAATTTATAACCAAAACTTATAAACTTCAAGATAAAACGCTGGTTGAATTCAATCTAAAGGAAACTTCACAAACCAATCAAAATATGCGGTTTGTGGAGGCCTTACCACAACCGTACCGTCCCATTTCAGAAAAAATCAATCCCTTGGTAAAGTTTAATAAGGTATCAGTGTCTTATCAAGAACGTCCTATTATTACCGATATTTCTTGGGAAATAAAGCGTGGCGAATTTTGGCAATTAATAGGTGCCAACGGTTCGGGAAAAAGCACTATGTTGAGTATGATTTATGGCGACAATCCCAAAGCATACGGACAAGATATTATTTTATTTGGAGTAAAAAAGGGTAGTGGAGAGAGCGTTTGGGATATTAAAAAGAAAATCGGTTATTTTTCTTCAGAAATGTTACGAGGTTTTAAACGCTTGGATTCTATAGGGAATATGATAGTTTCCGGTTTTTTTGATACGGTAGGCTTGTATAAAACACCTACCAACGAGCAAATTAAAATCACCGAGCAATGGCTGCACGTGTTGCAAATGTACGCTATTAGAAAACAAAGTTTTTTAGACTTATCAAAAGGGCACCAACGCTTGGTATTAATAGCCAGGGCCATGGTAAAACACCCACCATTGCTTATTTTAGACGAGCCCACTAACGGACTCGACGACTCTGATGCCAAACTATTCTCCGAACTTATAAATAAAATAGCCAAAGAAACCGATACTGCTATTTTATACGTGTCGCACCGAAAAGAAGTTGGTTTAAACCCTGATTTTATTTATGAGTTAACACTGAGTGAAAAGGGATCTGTTGGCGGAAAAATTTAAATAGTTGTTGAAATAAAATTAGTTTATAGCTAAACAATTAATTATAAATTATCGTAGGTTAACTTATTCGTTTTTTTTACTCCAATTTGCTAAATGGTTAAAAAGTATCCATTTAACATTATCCAATAATGTTGATAATTCTTTTTTTTTAAAACCTGACTCCATAAGAAAAGCACAAACGAGTAGTAACTTTAATTTTTCAGACAAATAATTTAAATCACTTTCTTTAAGAGCATTTCTTTTACTACTATTTGAATAATGTGTATAATAATTTCTGGAATGTTTTACTTGAAAAATGAATTCGTCTTTATCAGAAATTATTTCATCAATTACGTCATTTGAGTATTTTTCTGTGATTTCCTTAAGTCTCAAATGTAAATTAAGATTATTTCCAAAATTGAATTGCTCATTAAGCCATTTATGATATTTATAATCAGTTGTCTTTAATATTTCTTTTTTCATAATCTTATATTTTTCTCTTGGAATTTTTGTGTGATTATGAATTCTAGCGTGGAATGTTTCAGCAGATTGAGCAAGGTTTAAGAAAGAATTTTCATTGAATTTTGAAACTTGATAAAATTGTTCAAAAAGTAGGTTGAAGGCAGGTTCTAGTAAATCGTAATTTGAATACCAGTTTTTAATTAATTCTGGGAATTTGTAATCTATATCTTGATAACTAAAAATCATTTCTCGGAATGATATAGGTCTGTCATAATTTTCAGAATGAAATGTTGAAAAAAATAATTCTATGCGCTTCTTGAATTGTCTACCATCTGCTAAAATTTCCTTATGGCTTTCTCCTTTCAATTTTAAAGATAAAATACTTGTATTTCTGTAAAGTGCTAAAAGTAAAAAATTCTTAAATCTATTAACTTTTTTTATAAGTTCAAGAAAATTAATTTCATTTTTAGAGCAAATTTGAAATTGTACTTGTTGACTAATTTGTTGATTTCCATGATGATTAGAAAAGCCCAGGTAATTCACGCTAAAACTAAATTTACCAGAATATGTTTTGTCTATTTCAAATTCTATTGATTCAGGTAATTTATATTCAATACAATATTCGTTATTTTTAATCTTTTTAGAGTAAAGTTCATTTTTTTTGAAGCCACTAATTCCTAACCATTGGTAAAGATTGAATATTTCGGATGAGATGTTATCAAATATTAATTCGTCATTTCTAGAAACGTGTATACCAATAAAAATATAAGATATTAAATAAGTTACAGAACTTTTTGCTCCCTCTTTTCCTCGAACAAAAGTTGCACTTTCATAGTTTGTCATATAGCAGCCTGAAAGTGTTAACTCTTTATTCTTACTTGATATTCCAAGTATTATTTCATGAGTTTCTAATTCTGGAATATTATCAGAGGTTAAACTTCCATATAATTCAAGAGTTGTTTTGCCGTTTTTTTCGTAATTTAATGTTCCATGAATTCTGTTTTTTTGATTTGGTAAGAACCATTCGCCAATTATTTTAAAATTTTCTTTCATTAAGATGTAAATGTATATTTTACGGCTTGTTTATAGGTAGCTGATATTAAATTGTTCTAATGTTTAATATTAGTAGTTGAACGAATTTAGAAATTTTTTCCCACAAAACCTATATAAATAAATTTAAATATAAATCACTTTTTCATCCTTAAATAGATTTGAAAAGTACTAAGGAAAATCAAGTAGGTTTAATGTAACTATAAGTTTAAAAATTTTGAAAACCTATTTTTTTTGGTGTAAATTTTCATCAAAAACGCACCTCATGGCAAGACAAAGTATTTCATTAACGCAACCAAATGATGAATGGTTAAAATCTCAAGTGGAAAATAAAGAATATGCTAGTAAAAGCGAAGTTGTAAACGATTTGATAAGACAAGCTAGAAAACAGCATCAACATATTGATTGGATAAATTCTAAATTGGAAAAAGCTGAGAATAGTGGATTTACGAATGATAGTAAAGATCAAATTTTAGCGAAATCAAAGGCTTTACTTAATGGCTAAATACTAATTAAGTCGTGTAGCTAGTAAGACTTAATAAGAATTCATCATTATGGAGTTAAAAAATTTGGAGAAATTCAAGCAGATAAATATTTTAACTATTTCTTTGTGTATTTTGATATCATATATGAAAACCCGTTTTGATTTGAATCAGTCGATTTTATGAGAGAAGGTTATAGATGCTGTGTTTGTGGTTCTGATAGTATATATTACAGAGTTAATAATGGTATTGTAGAAATTATGACCATAGTTGGAAGACAAGACTTGAAAAATATGTTATAGTTTTTAAAATAGTCCTATTTCAAACAATTCAAACCTTCCTAAACAGCTGGCCTGATATCCACAGCCACCTTCATCTTATTTTTACCAGTACTGTAAATAACACCTTTTAGCGGTGGTACATCATAATAATCGCGTCCCCACGATACGGTTATGTGTTGGTTTTTTGGTATTTGGTTGTTGGTGGGGTCAAAATCTACCCAACCAAACGTAGGTATATAAACCGAAAACCACGCATGCGATGCATCGGTGCCAACCAATTTTTCTTTTCCAGGAGGTGGCAACGTTTCAATATAACCACTTACGTAACGTGCAGGTAATCCTATAGAACGCACACAGGCAATGGCAATTTGTGCAAAATCTTGACACACGCCTTTTTTCTCTTTCATGACCTCGTGAAGTGGCGTTGCAATGGTGCTAAATTCTGAATCGAATTCAAATTCGGTGTAAATACGTTGCATCAACTCATAAGCAGCTTCAAAAATGGGTCTGTTTGGTTTAAAGGATACTTCGGCATAAGCCTTCATTTCTGGTGAAATTTTCGCTATAAAAATAGACTCTAAAATGAATTGTTTCTCATCAATATGCTCTGGTGAATTCGTTTTTAAACTTTCTAACGCTGTTTCTAAAGTGATGGTTTTTCCAGTGGCAGAAGATTCAATATCGGGTTGTAAACTGCTATCTCTTAAAATTTTACTTAGCGCAGTTACTTTAAGTTCTGTATGATGTTGTTGAATAGAAAAACGGGTGATGGTATTCCCGAAAAAATCCAAACGCTCCGTTATTTCAGCAGGAGTAGGGCTAATTATAAGTTGATAATCCAATAAAGTTTGCCCTACAATACTTTTTGGTTTTAACGTAGCAATGTTATGGCAAAAGGTAACACCACTTTCATATTCATAACTGGTAGTATGTGATACTGTAAACTCCATAAATTAAAGAGGGAAATTTTGATTAACCAATTGTGTTTGCTGGTACGCATGATTGAAATAAGTGTCCGATATGGATAAATTCATTTTATGCAGCAAATCGCTTAATTCAGCTAAAGCATCATCTAAATTTTGTCTGATAACACCATCTGGATCCAATACTAAAAGCGCATCTATATTTAAACTTTTAATTTTAAAATTAGCTTCAGAAATATATTTTTGGCAGTCGGTTGCTTTTCCAGTGACTTCCGAATGGGGTAACCGATCAATATCTTTTTGAATGCGTCTAAGCTGATAGGTTAGCGATTTTGGATATTCGGTGTCCAATAGAATAAGGTTGATAACATTTTCAATGCTTAAATACGAACGGTAACTGTAGCGGTAAATATTTAAACTCTCATGGCTGGTTAATAAAGCTTCCAAAATGTCGTACTGGGGTTGTTCTCTATGGTTTATTACTAAAAGCGAACGGCATTTGGCAATATTCATAGTGGCTTGTTCGGTTTGTAAACCAATAAAATATAAAAGCAAACCTTGATCAACCAGAATACTTTCTTCAATAAGCCCCATAAAAGCGATGAGTCTGGTAATAATTCTGTCCAGAACTTTTATAAGGGCAGGGGTAGATGTTTTATCATCCTCAACTTCAAAACGTTTCCAAATTTTTTGGATGCCATCAAAAACACGCCACATGTCTTTAGACCATAAATTTCGAAGCGAATAATATGAATTATTAAAACTGGAAAGTGTTTGCGCAAAACTTCCCATCCTATCGGCATCCATCATTAAAGACAAAATTTCTTTTAATGGATCTTCTAGAGCTTCTTCGCCTTCTTCACCTATAAAACCAGGAAATGTAGAGGTAATATTTGTAACCGACTGAAATAAATTAAGTAAACTTTCAGATTCCGTTATTTGTTTGTTGTATTGTTCGCTGCTCATCTTGTTGAGTACGGTGCGTAAAAATCGAGCAGTAAGCAAGGCTCTGCCTAAATACCTACCAGACCAATATAAATTTTCGGCGGTATTGCTGGGTAAATCGTTGATGCCTGAAATGGAAATTCTACAACTATCATCCCACGAATAATTTTGAATGTTGGTTTGGTGTTCATCTGTAACGATCCAAAAATCTTTACTAACGCCACCACGTTGGTTTGATACGAATAAATTTTCACGTTCAGGGGCTACTCGTACTAAACCCCCTGGCATTACCGAATAGCCATCTTTATGCGCAATGGAAAATGTTCTGCACATCACTTTACGGGGTTCGAGTTTGCCATTTACAAAATCGGGTGCTGTTGAAAAGGATATTTTTTCTTGAGCTACAAAATTATAGGGGTTGGTTAGAATTTCCTGTTTTAACTCTTCTAACTGATTTGGTTTTAAAAATTCACAGAAAAAGATGCTTTCTCTGTTGGAACGGTCTATGCGTTTTACAACCAAATTGGTTAGGTTGTTTAAAACATAAGTGCGTTCCTTTTTTTGTCCGCACCACCACGAAGCTATTTGTGGTAAAATTAAATCTTCCTTTAAAAAGTATTGGCAAATAGCATTCATAAACGGGATTAACCCCGAGTTTTCTAAAACGCCACTACCAATAGGGTTTACAATAGTTACTTGTTGTTGCCTAACTACATCCAGCAAACCAGCAACTCCTAAATAAGAGTCTTCACGAAGCTCTAAAGGATCCATAAACACATCATCTACACGTCTTAAAATAACATCAACTTGCTTCAGTTCTTTTAAAGATTTCATCCAAACTTTTCCGCTTCGTACCACCAAATCGTTTCCTGTTACTAAGGGATAGCCTAAGAATGACGACATATAGGCATGCTCGAAATAGGTTTCGTTTAACGGACCGGGAGTAAGGATAACAATATTGGGGTTCTCCTTATTTTGTGGCGCTGCTTCGATGAGCATTTGATTGAAATCGAAAAAGAAATGCGAAGGTTGTTTTACATAGATATCTTTGAAAATATCTGGTAATATTCTACTGGTTGAAAACCTGTTTTCCAAAGCATAGCCCATACCTGATGGTGCTTGGGTTCTGTCGTTTACCACCCACATACGGCCATCGGGACCACGTGCTAAATCGGCAGAATATATTAATAGATCCTTTGCTGTTTTATATTGAATTTGGTCGCATTGTCTTAAAAAGCCACGGTGAGCAAAAATAACTTCGGGCGGAATGATGCCATTTTTAATAAGTTCGCGCTCACCATAAACATCTTTTAAAATTAAATTCAATAACTCTGAGCGTTGTTTGATGCCTTTTTCAACTGTTTCCCATTCTTTTTCATGAATAAGAAAAGGCACAATATTTAACTCCCAAGCACGGTGCATGCCTTTGGGGTCGTTATAAACGTTATAGGTAACACCGTTTTCATCCATTAACCAATCCATCTCATTTTGCTTCGAGATTAAGGTATCGGCACCCATTTCGGTAATATTATTGAGTAGTTTGTCCCAATTGGGATTCACGGACATATTGGATTTTAGAACTTCATCATAATTCTTAAAATCGGAAAAATAATTTTTAAAAAGCGTGTTATTATCAATCGGCATCAATCGGTTATTTTTTTCTGAGGTCTAAGGTATAAGGAAATTCGAAATTAATTGGTAATTCTTTATAATTAAATTTTTTGGAAGCTTCAGATTTTTTTAAGTCTCTGTCGGAATTGTTGTCATCTTGCGTAATTTTCTCAACTTCAGTAATATCACCTTGTGTATGCCCTTGTTCCCAAAAACGATTGATACGTCTTGATTCTGCTTCATAACTATTTACAGGATAGGTTTCATACGAACGGCCACCCGGGTGATTCACAAAATAGGTGCAACCACCAATAGAATGTTTATTCCAAGTATCAATAATATCGAAAACCAAAGGCGTATCTACACCAATGGTTGGGTGTAATGATGAATGTGGGTTCCAAGCTTTATAGCGAATTGCAGCAACATATTCACCTTTAACCCCCGTACTATTTAAGTGTACTTTAATACCGTTGCAAGTAAGTACATAACGCTCTTCAATAAAGTGCGACACTTTAACTTGAACACGTTCTACAGAAGAATCTACATATCTGGCAGTTCCGCCTCCAGTCATTTCTTCACCTAAAACGTTCCAAGGTTCTATGGCAGCTCGTAGTTCTAAATGGATATTATTGATTTCAACCATACCATGAAGCGGAAATCTGAATTCAAAAAAAGGATTAAACCAATCTTCTTTAAACGGATATCCAGCTTTATTAAGTTGGTCTACAATATCCTTAATATCTTCTCTTACATAATGTTCCGTTAGGAATTTGTCGTGCAATTCGGTACCCCAACGCACTAAATTGTGTTCATAAGGTGTTTTCCAGAACCAAGCAACCAACGTTCGAACCAATAAATTTTGCATCAAGCTCATGCGTGGATGTGGGGGCATATCAAAAGCACGCAATTCTAAAATACCTAAACGTCCAGAAGATGAATCGGGTGAGTATAATTTATCGATACAGAATTCTGCACGGTGCGTATTTCCTGTTAAATCTGTTAATAAATGGCGGAATAACCTATCGGTTAACCAAAAAGGCACGTCGCCATTTTTAGGTATTTGGCTGAATGCAATTTCCAATTCATATAAATTTTCCATGCGCGCTTCATCTATTCTTGGCGCTTGACTGGTAGCGCCAATAAAAGCACCGGAAAACAAATAGGAAAGTCCTGGGTGGTGTTGCCAAAAAGTTAACAAACTGCGCAATAAACTGGGTTTACGTAGTAACGGACTATCGGCAGGCGAGGTACCGCCTAAAGTAACGTGGTTACCACCACCTGTACCCGTATGCTTACCATCGAGCATAAATTTTTCGGTGCCTAAACGTGCATGTTTAGCATGGTCATATAGTTTGAATGTGGTGTTTGTAAGCTCTGACCAATTTTTAGACGGATGCACATTAATTTCAATAACCCCAGGATCTGGAGTTATTTTTAAAGATTCCAAGCGATTATCTTTAGGAGCGCTATAACCTTCTAAAATTACGGGAATACTTAATAAACTGGAAGTGGCTTCAATGGAAGCAATCAGGTTTAAAAATACTTCGGCTGAATCGGTAGGCGGCAAAAATAAATGAAGTTTTTCATCTCTAATTTCAGCACATAATGCTGTTCTAATAAAATAATCCTCATTTAAATTATCTAATTTATTCTTTAGAAATTTTTCACGTCTAACTAAAACAGAATAGAAATATTGTGGTAATTCTTCTTGTTTTGAAAATTGATCTGGTTCATATATTGGGAAATCTTGTTGCTCAGGCTCTCTTAAAAGCGAACCAAGTGGTAATCTCAAACCTATAGGGGAATTACCAGGTATTAAAAAAATGTGTTTACGCCTAAAAGTCCAATTACAAGTGAACCATTTATTTTTATAATTGTTAATAGGAACTACATACCCCACAGGCTTTGTAGTACCATTTTTTAAAATTTCTTTTAGCTTGTTTTTAACCAGCATATTGCCGTCTTCTTGAGTCGGGTCAATATCTATTGGTAATTTGCCCTCTTCCCAAAGAAAGTAGAAACTATCTTCATATACAGGTTTAATGGTTTTATCTGTAATGCCTAGAAAAGTTGTTAACGTTTCTAAAAATAGCTTATCTGAATCTGGTGCTAATTTTGTGTTTTTGGCAAACAAGCAGAATAAATCCTTATTTCTGTTTCTCCACATGGCTTTACCATCTTTTCGCCAACATAATTCAATATTCCATCTTGGTAAAGGCTCACCAGGATACCATTTTCCTTGTGCTTGGTGAATGATGCCATTTTCGCTAAATTCATCATATAATCTAGCTGCTAGGTTTTTTGCAAGGTCTCGTTTGTGGTCGCCATCGGCTTCTGTGTTCCATTCTTCACTTTCCATATCGTCAATGGAAATAAAGGTAGGTTCGCCCCCCATTGTAAGCCTAACATCGCCTTTTACCAAATCTTTTTCAACTTCATAACCCAGTGCGTTTATGGCATCCCATTGTTCTTCGGTGTAAGGTTTGGTAACTCTGGGCGATTCAAAAATTCGTTTTACTGAATTTTCAAAAAAGAATTCGGTTTCGCAAACATCGCTCATTCCAGATACTGGGGCAGCACTTTCAAAAGACGGTGTACATGCCAATGGAATATGTCCTTCACCAGCCAATAAACCAGAAGTGGCATCAAAACCTATCCAGCCAGCACCTGGGATGTATACTTCTGCCCAAGCATGTAAATCGGTAAAATCTTCTTCAGGGCCTGATGGACCGTCCAGTGATTTTTCATCCGATTTTAACTGTACTAAATAACCTGATACAAAGCGCGCACCAAAACCTAAGTGGCGTAAAGTTTGCACAAATAACCAAGCATAATCACGACAAGAACCGCTTTTTAGTTTTAAGGTTTCTTCACAGTTTTGTACACCCGGATCTAATCGAATATTATATTTAAGATACTCATATATTTTTCTATTGATATCAATCAAAAAATAAATGGTTTTTCTAGGTGTTTTAGCTATGGTTTTTAGGAAGTTTTTTAAAAGTTCTCCATTTTCGGTGACTTCTAGATAGGGAAGAAGTTCTTTTTTTGTGATGGCATCATATTTAAATGGAATTTCTTCGGCATATTCTTCAACAAAAAAATCAAAAGGATTGATGGTTTTTAAATCGGCTATAATCTCAACCTCAATAGATAACTCCTTAGTTTTCTCAGGAAAAATAACTCGGGCTAAATAGTTGCCAAAAGGATCCTGTTGCCAGTTGAAAAATTGATTTTCAGGCTTAATTTTTAAAGAGTACGCTTCTATGGGAGTTCTGCTATGAGGCGCGGGTCGAAGCCTGAAAATATGAGGGGATAATGATACCGAACGATCGTATTTGTAAAGTGTTTTATGTGAAATTACAATTTTTAATGCCATTTAAATAAAGGTGTTAGAAACAATGCAAATTACTGTTTTAATTGAAAAGAAAGTTATTTTATAAACTCTAATTTACAAATAACTGAGCACTAATTATTAAAAAAATAATAACTAAGAGCAATTTTGTAATAATAATAGAATAACAATTTTAAACTATTATAATCACATATTTAATGGTAAAAAAATAAAGTATTATTAATAGTATTACGGTTAAAAAACAGGTTTTTATTCATACATCTTCTATTAGAAACAATGTTTTACCTTATTATATGTATTTTTAATCTTTTAATTTGAAATGGATATTTTATGAAAAAACTCGATTTTTTGTTTTTATTTTTTGTGATCATTTTTTTTATGGCTTCCACACATGGTCAAAAAAAGGATAAATTATTTAAACAAAATGCTCATGTAGAAATGGCTGGAACTGGTTTTCTTTTTACAGAAGGCCCAGCGGTGGCCAAAAATGGTAACGTATATTTTACCGATCAGCCTAATGATAAGATTCATATTTGGGATGAAAAAAAAGGTGTTTCACTTTATTTACAAGGAACAGGACGATCCAATGGTATGTATTTTAATTCAAAAGGACAGCTTGTTGCCTGCGCCGATGAAAATAATCAATTAGTCTATTTTGATGAAAACAAAAAAATGAATGTTATTTTTCAAGACTTTGAAGGTAAGCATTTAAACGCACCAAACGATTTATGGATTGCCCCAAATGAAACTATCTACTTCACCGATCCGTATTACCATAGAACCTACTGGGCCGAAGACCATAAACAAATACAAGACGTACAGGGCGTCTATTCACTAGATTCAGAAGGACATATAAAACTTGTGATTTCTGATTTTGTAAAACCGAACGGTATTATAGGGACACCTGATGGGAAAACACTTTATGTTGCAGATAATGGAGATAATAAAATATGGAAATATGATATAACTGAAGATGGAACTTTAGCTAATAAAACCTTTTTTGCACCACATGGTAGTGATGGAATGACCATTGATGCCAAAGGAAATATTTATCTTACCTCAGGAAAAGTATGGGTATATAACGCTAAAGGAGCCTTAATTAGTGAGATAGAAGTACCCGAAAAACCTTCAAATGTTTGTTTTGCCGGTAAAAAAAGAAACATACTTTTTATCACGGCTCGCAAATCTATATATACATTAAAGATGCAGGTAAAAGGTGTAAACTAAAACCCCTATCTATTGAATCTACCAGAAATATTCCCATCTAAAATCCCCATTACTTCGGGTACTGTTGCGTAGTTAACATCACCTTCATAAGTGTGTTTTAATGCGCATGCAGCACTTGCAAATTCCATGGATTTATAATCGTCAAATTCTTGTAAACCATAAATTAATCCAGCGGCAAAGGCATCACCTGTACCAATTCTATCAATAATGTGAGTAATGTCAAAATCACTGGTTTCCCTAAACTCTTTTCCATTCCACATTCTGGCTCTAATTTTGTGCCACGAGGCGTTTATTGGAGTTCGTATTTTATCGAAAACCTTTTCAATGGAAGGAAATTTAACCATTAACGCTTTACTTGCTTCAATAAAATCATCATTGGAATATTCGTATTTGGTATCTAAAACTTCATTTATTTCATTAATGCCACCAATAAAAATGGTAGAATAGGTAAGTAAATCTATTAAAACATCTTTGGCATTTTCACCATATTTCCATAAACCATTGCGGTAGGTGGGATCGGCACTAACAGTGATTCCATGTTTTTTGGCTATAATAAGACCTGCTTTTAGGGTGTCGTACGCCCCTTTGCTAAGGGCAGGAGTAATGCCTGTCCAATGGATCCATTTCCCTTTTCTTAAAATACCTTCCCAATTTACCATATTTGGTTTAATATCAGAAAACGAAGAATGGGAGCGATTGTAAGAAATAGCACTTGGTCGCATTACAGCCCCAACTTCAAGAAAATAAACACCTAAAGGTTTATCCGAACGTACAATGGCAGAGGTGCTAACTCCAAATTTTTGTATATACTTAATGGCAGTATCACCAACAAAATCATTAGACACACAACTAATGTGCTTTACTTTTTCACCAAAATTAGCAATAGAGATGCCCACATTTACTTCAGTACCACCAAAATAAAATTCCAATAAATTAGCTTGTATAAATTTTTTGTTTCCCTCTGGAGATAAACGCATCAAAACTTCTCCGAATGTAATAATTTGCTTCATACTGAAAGATATACCTTTAATTTTGGTTAATATATTAATTATTTTGTATAAACTCTATTTTCTTGTTCATTAACTCTTATAAATGTGGTTCGCTTTGTTAGTTCTTTTAAACGTTTGGCACCAACATAAGTACAGGTACTTCTTAAACCTCCTAGTATATCTTGCAACGTGTTTTCAACATCACCTCTATAAGGAACTTCTACTGTTTTGCCCTCGCTTGCTCTATAATCGGCAACACCGCCAATATGTTTTTCCATGGCGGTGGTAGAACTCATACCATAAAATTTCCGATACGGTTTTCCTTGTTTTTCAACGTGTTCTCCGCCACTTTCGGTATGGCCAGCAAGCATCCCACCAAGCATTACAAAATCGGCACCAGCACCAAATGCTTTGGCAATATCACCCGGAATGGAGCAACCGCCATCGCTAATTATTTGTCCGCCCAAACCATGAGCAGCATCGGCACATTCTATTATGGCAGAAAGCTGCGGATACCCAACGCCTGTTTTAATGCGTGTGGTACAAACAGAACCAGGGCCAATACCCACTTTAACAATATCGGCACCAGATAATAACAATTCTTCAACCATTTCGCCAGTAACAACATTTCCCGCAATAATTACTTTATCAGGATATAATGTTCTGGTTTCTTTTACAAAATCTGCAAAATGTTCAGAATAGCCATTGGCAACATCAATGCAAATGAATTTTAGATAAGGATTGAATTTGAATACGGACGCTAAATGTTCAGAATCCTTTTTGCTAATTCCGGTACTAACGGCTATATAATTTTCAATACCCTCGGGTAAGTTTGATGCAAATATATTCCAATCGGCAATGGAATAATGTTTATGTATAGCAGTAAAAAGTTGTTTTTTTGATAGTGATTTCGCCATTTCAAACGTGCCAACGGTATCCATATTGGCTGCTATAATAGGGATTCCTGTCCATGAAAACGGACTGTGTAAAAATTTGAAATCGCGTTCTAAACTCACTTCAGATCGACTTTTAAGAGTAGATCGTTTTGGACGAATCATCACATCCTTGAAGCCTAATTTTATATCATATTCTATGCGCATGTATCATTGAGATTATGGTCGTTTTAAAAGTATTTTATAAAGTTAAATAAAACAAAATAATTTATAAAAATTAAAAGCTGTATTACTTTTGTATATTAATATAATTATGGATAAGTTTGTTAAAAGTGCGCTAATTTTATGAAATTTCCTATATCATTTCTTAAATCTATTCGAGTAAAGAAAATATTATCCATTATTATTTTTTCTTCAATAGCTGTTGTTTTATTGTTAGTATACTTTTTTCTGGAGAAAAAAATAAATACAGACATTCTCGTTTTGATTTTATTAGGATTTGTAATTGCTCTAATTTTTGTGTTGCAATATTTTTTTAAAAATCAATTAAGGAATGAGGTTAGAATTTCAAATTTAAATACTAGAATTAAGGAGCTTAAATTTAATCTGGATGATGCCAATAAATTAGCCGATTATAAATCTGTATATATTTCTAATATGAGTTACGAAATACGTACTCCACTTAGTACTATATTGGGTATGCTCAACATGTTGAAACAAACTCATTTAGATGAGGACCAAATAGCACAGGTTGAAATTGCTGAATATTCTTCAAAGCACTTATTGCAGCTTGTAAACATGGTTACAGATAATGAAGATGTGGATAAGGGCAATGTAAGCATTAATTTATTGGCCCTCGATTTAAAATCTGATTTGTCACACCTTTTCAAAGTATTTGAATTTCAGGCTTGGGAAAAAGGCCTGCAATTTGAGTATAAATTTTTAGTAGGTGAGAAAAGTAAATTTTCTCTTTTGGGCGATTCTTTGCGTATTCAACAAGTCCTTATCAATTTAATTAACAACGCTATAAAGTTTACAAACTCCGGAAAAATAACAGTAATTGTAGATCAAACCGTAAGTATAGATGATGATCAAATTGTAACATTCTATATTAAAGACACGGGTATTGGTTTGAATCCTGAAAAAGTAAAGCAATTTTTTGAAGATTCTAAGGCATTTAATACAACAGAAGGAAGAGATTATAGAGGTGGTGGTATTGGGCTTTCCATTTCACATCAACTTGTAAAATTGATGGGAGGTGAATTAAAATTGGAAAGTAAAGAAAACGAAGGTTCTACTTTTTATTTTAGTCTACAACTTAAAAAAACACTGGGCATAAATACTGAAGATGAAATTTTAAAACCTGTGTTATTAAAAAAGTTTAGTGTTTTGGTTGCTGAAGATAACAGAATGAATCAAAAAGTAATTAAATTTTTGTTAGAACAACAAGGTGCGGATTGTACGTTTGCCAAAAATGGTCTAGAAGCGGTTGATTTGTATAAGATTTTAGATTTCGATATGATTTTTATGGATATTTATATGCCAGATATGGATGGTTATGAAGCTACAAAAGCCATAAAAGCAACAGAAAAATATTCAGATTTAAAAACACCAATTATTGCAGTATCTGCAAGTGCTTTTGAAGAAGATATACTAAACGCAAAACTAGCTGGAATAGATGAATTTTTGCCAAAACCTATTGAGGTTGCGCAACTGAAAGAGTTATTAATAAAATACTCAAAATAAGAGCTGGTTTTTTTTTAAATTACTTTACAGCAATCACGCTAATTTCAACGTTTACATTTTTTGGTAAACGTGCCACTTGAACGGTTTCGCGCGCAGGCGCACTAGCTTCATCAAAAAAACTGCCATACACCGCGTTAATTTTTGCAAAATCATCCATATTGCTAATGAATATTGATGATTTTACAACGTGTTCAAATGTCATATTTGCAGCTTCCAAAACAGCTTTTAAGTTATGCATCACTTGTTTTGTTTCAGTTTCAATATCACCTAAAACAAGTGCGTTGGTTTTTGGGTCAATGGCAATTTGCCCAGAAGTGTATAAGGTGTTTCCGCTTAAAATAGCTTGATTATAAGGACCAATAGGAGCAGGTGCATTTGGTGTTGTAATGATTTTTTTCATACGGAGTTGTTTTTAATTTTCAATAGGCAATAGACAATAGACAATAGACAATAAGCTATAGTTGTATATCTGGTTGATTTCGTTTCTCGTACTTTAAATCTTTTAGCATATTCGATTTTATTCCAATAAAGAAATTCCAAGAACTACGATCACTAAAAGGCACCCAACTAAAATTCATGCGCCAGCTCATTAAATCGCGTTCAAAACGTAGTTGGGTATAGGTGAATCCGGCATTTTTTAAATCGTAACCAGAAGAGGCTCCAATAGACCATTTGTCGGATAATTTAATATCGCCCGAAAACATTAGTGAATGCGATGATATTTCGTTCTGTCGGGTTGAATTGGAATAATTTACAGCATATGCAATTCTTAAGTTCCAAGGTATGCTAAAATGATAAAATTCACTGGGTTTTTCTTCTTCATCGGGTTCTTCTTCTCTGTTTTTTTGCTGATTAGCAAAATCTTCTGAAATTCCGAATAAATCATCATCACGTCCGCCACTTCTTAAATTTTCTTCAATACCTCTTTTGTTCTCGTCTTTTTTACCACCTTCTTTACTAGATAAAGACCAGCTTGTAGTTAAGTTGGCACTTGTTAACCTAAAAAGGCTTCCACCGTTATCAATATTGAAAGTGTTAATTCTTCTATTATTATTGTCCAACGCATAGGGGTCTAACGTAGCACCAAAGTTAATGCTCATTTTATTGTCGAAAAGTTGCGTACCCCCACTCATACTAACAGGACTCCATTGTAAAGAGTCGCCCGCAACGTTGTAAGAGGTTGAAAAGTTTAAATTGTTTAATAAGATAATTTTTTTAGATTCGGTAGCCGTAGTATCCCTATCGCGCACTTTAGCTTCAAGATTGTTTGAAAGCGAAAGGCCAATAGAACTTGAGAAATTATTACCAGGTTGTCCAAAAATGCTTTCCTCAAAACGCGTGTATGACACGTCACTTGTAGTTAAACCGTCGGCACTTACAACTTCATAAGTATCATAATATTTATCGAAAGCTGGATTAATATTATAGCTTACCGAGGGTCTCATAACGTGACGAATAGCTTGAATTTTAGGGTCTTTTCCTTCTTTTTCAAAGTTAAACATACCATAAACTGTACTTCCTAAACTGGTACTGAAATTATAGGTTCTAAAGGCATCAAAACCGTTTACATCTTTAGTTACAACCTCTCTTTCAGTGGTGTCGTATGATTTTTCAATGGTTTTAAATGTCCAAACTTCATTAAAATTACTACTAGCACTTAAACTAAAATATTTAAATAATTTAAAATTAGTAGTAAGAGGAATGGAATGTTGAAATCCTGCAACGGCATCATCAAACATTTCTTTTTTGAAGAAAAATTCATCGGTCGTGGTAATTCTATTTTCACCTCGCACACTATATTGAAGGTTGATGTTTTGAATGATTCCTTTTTTTGTACCAGTTTTTGATGCAAACGGATATATTCTACCAATGCTTCCTTGAAACGTAGGAAGCGTCATATTAATCACTTGTGTGTTTGTGTTTTGGGAATGGGTAGCCGTTAAACTAATATTAGGTTGTAATTCACCTTGAAATGTCTTTGAGTAAGAGATGGAAGATGATAACGTGTTATTTAAAAACGCACCCGTATTTAATTGATTTACAGATGTTTGGTAGTACCTACTGCTCCCTAAGTTGACGGAGGCAGAAAAACGGGAATTCGGATTCGCTTTAGTATCTTGACTGTGCGACCAACGAATATTGTAAACGGTAGATTTAGAATAATCAGGAAAACCACGTTCGCTGTTAATTAAGCTTTCATACCTCAAACTTAGATTTCCTCTAAATTTATAACGTTTAGCATAAGTACTTTCACTACTAAACCCATAACTTCCGTTGGTATAGTAATCGCCCAAAAGTGTTAAATCAAAATATTCGCTAAGTGCTAAATAATAACCTCCATTTTGTAAAAAGTAGCCACGGTCGTTTTGTTCACCAAAACTAGGGATGATAATACCAGAGGTTTGTTTGTCGGACTGCGGAAAGAAACTAAATGGCAGCCAAACAGGGGTTGGAATATCATAAATGTACAATCCTGCAGCTCCTGTTACTATTTTTTTTCCGGGTACAATTTTAGCTTTTAATAAGCGGATATAATACTCGGGGTCATCTAAATCTTCGGCAGTTGTATATTTGGCGTTCTTTAAAAAGTAAACAGAATCGTTTTCTTTTTTAGTTAACGATGCAATAACGGTACCATCACCTTGTTCGGTTTTAGAGTTGTAAATAAGTGCTTTTTTTGTTTTTGTGTTAAAAACGATCGAGTCGGGCTCTACCACATTGGCACCTTGTGTAAAAACAGGCTTTTGGGAATAAGTACCAATAGAATCTGTAATACCTTTAGCATACACGGTGTTTTTTGTATAATCTATGGTTATATTACCAGCAGCTATATTCATGTCGCCATAATCTATAGTGGCTTCATTATATAAATACAGTTTATGTTCTTTTTGGTTAAACTTGGTATAATCAGTAGCATGGTATTTTACGGTATGTTCTAAAAGTTCCTTTTTAGGTTTAATGGAATCTTTTAATGTAGAATCTTGTTCTTTTTCAGCAATTTGCGGAACAAGCAAACTATCAACATTATCAACAATGCTGTCTTTTACATTTCTGTCAATAGGAATACCGCCTTTAGGGATGTCTTGTGCAAAGCTTAACATGTTAATAAACATTGTAAAACTTAGTGTAAAAAGTATTTTAAAGTTGTTTGTGTGCAACGCTTTTAAATGTATTTTTGTAAAAGTATGGCTCGATTTTTGAAAAGCCAAAATTACATATATTTTTCTGTGATTAATTTATTATTCAATTAAAATTTTAAATTAAACTTGGTGCTACTTAAATTAAATAATAAACCAAGTTTTTTAATCGTTAAAATGTTTGTGAGCTATTAATTGTCAAAATAAAATATAATGTGATAATTATAGTTAATGTTTATGAGTTACCGATTTATGTCAAAAATGATTTATTCCATGAAAACGCCTAAAATATTACTTTTCGTATTATTTATAATAGTATTAACATTTTCTTCATTTACTAAAGCTGATCAAGAAAAGCCAGAAGCTAAATTTATTGTGGTTTTAGATGCAGGTCATGGAGGTCACGACCACGGTAATAAAGGAAATGGCTATAAGGAAAGTGAAATTTCATTAAATATTGCTTTAGATGTTGGGAAACAATTGGAGGCAAACCCGAATATAAAAGTGGTTTACACTAGAAAGACCGATGTATTTGTAGATTTATTTGAAAGAGGGCAAATAGCCAACAAAGCTAAAGCCGATTTGTTTGTATCCATTCACTGTAATGCGCATAAATCGGATGCACATGGTACGGAAACCTTTGTACTTGGAACCCACAGGAACGAAACCAATTTTGAAGTTGCCAAAAAGGAAAACTCGGTAATTTTTCTTGAAGATGATTATGAAAAGAAATATAAAGGGTTCGACCCCAACTCCCCCGAATCTGTAATGAGCATATTAATAAGTCAAGAAGAATATCTGGACCAAAGCATAATGTTGGCAAGTTTAATTCAAAATAGATTCACAAATAAATTAAAACGAACCAACAGAGGTGTTAAACAAGCAGGATTTATTGTATTGCACCAAACCGTGATGCCTAGTGTATTGGTAGAAGTTGGTTTTTTAACAAATAGGGAAGAAGGTGCGTATTTGAATTCACCAAAAGGACAAAAAGATATGTCCAATTCCATAACCAGTGCTATTTTGGAGTATAAACATACTTTAGATGGCAATGTAAATGATTTTGTTTTTTACGATGATACACCAGATGTAAAAACACCCGAAACTATTGAAGTGCCTAAAATATCGCAAGTAATAAAGTCTGTAGCTAGTTCCATAACATTCAAAGTGCAAATAGCTGCCACCACAAGAGCCATAGAGCCAAAACCCAATAATTTTAAAGGACTTAAAAATATTACCAGAGAAAAAGAAGGAAATCTGTTCAAGTACTTTTATGGCAATACCTCCGATTACAATACCACAAAAATATTAGAGGAAGAAGCCATAAAAACAACTGCCAATTAAAGAGGTTCTTTTTAAATTTATTTTAAATTTGTACTTCTAACATTTACTCTATTTACTTTGAAGATATCAAAAGAAGTTAAAACAGGCATATTAGTATTATCAGGAATTGCACTTTTTATTTTTGGATTTAATTACCTAAAAGGAAATAATATATTTGAACCCACCGATGTTTTTTACACTGAATTTGATTATAATTCATTAAGTAAATCGTCGCCAGTTACCGTTATGGGCAATTCGGTTGGAAAAATTGAAGACATCTCATACAACTACGATACGGGAAAAACAAGAGTTGCATTTACTGTAAGCGAGAAATTAAAATTTTCCAAAAACAGTGTTATTAGAATGTATGAAACCGGCTTAATGGGAGGGAATGCACTAGCCATACTTATTAGTAATGAAGGTGAACAAGCAAAACCCGGTGATGTATTGCCATCTGAAGTTGAATTTGGCTTAGTAACCAATCTTTCTAAAAACTTTTCAGGAGTTACTGATAATTTAGATTCTACTTTAAAATCGACTGATACGTTAATGTCAAGTATCAATAGATTGGTTAATGATAATTCAGATGCTGGTTTAAAACGTACCATTGAAGAATTAAATCACACCTTAAAGTCATTTAAAACCACATCAAATTCTGTAAATGCGGTTATATCCAATAATGATAAAAACATAACGGCCATACTAGAGAAATTTAAAACGATAAGTAGTGATTTAGCTTTACTTTCTGCCGATTTAAAAGACGCTAACGTTGGGGCAACGGTTGAAAATTTAAATAGCGCCATCACCAAATTAAATACCATATTAACAACTCTAGATAAAGGCGAAGGTTCTTTAGGAAAGTTACTAAAAGATGAAGGATTGTATAACAATCTTGATGGAGCAACAAAGGAGATGGAAGAATTGCTGCGTGATATAAAATTGCACCCAAAACGTTATTTTAGAATATTATCTAAAAAAGAAATTCCGTATCAAGAAGAAACTAAATAAATACGCATGGCATATTTACCAAATATAATCTTTGTAATATTACTTGGTATAGGTGTTGGTTTTTTCGTAAAAAACGTAAAAAAACTTACCCGTAATATCAAATTAGGTCATGATGTAGATGTTAGTGATAACAAATCACAACGTTGGAAAAACATGGCAATGATAGCTTTAGGGCAAAGTAAAATGGTGCGTCGCCCCATCGCTGGCTTTTTGCATATTGTGGTTTATTTAGGCTTCATTATCATCAATATTGAAGTATTAGAAATTATTATCGATGGTATTTTTGGTACACATCGCATCGGTTTATCAGTACTTCCAGAACCTGTTTACGGTTTTTTAATAGGTGCTTTTGAAGTGTTGGCTATTTTAGTTTTAATCTCCGTTATTATTTTTTGGATACGTAGAAATATTATCAAATTAGCACGTTTCTGGAAAAGCGAAATGACCAGTTGGCCTAAAAACGATGGTAATTTCATCTTGTATTTTGAAATGGTTTTAATGACCTTGTTTTTGGTTATGAATGCCACCGATACCCATTTCCAGAGTATCAATACGTGCAATATCATAAGTCAACATATAGCACCATGGTTTAATGGGCTGTCAGAAAACGCACTTCATGCAGTAGAAAGAACTGCTTGGTGGCTTCATATCATGGGTATTTTAGTGTTTTTGAATTATTTGTATTTTTCTAAGCATCTTCATATTTTATTGGCTTTTCCAAACACTTATTTTGGAAAATTGAAACCAAAGGGGCAGCTTGATAATTTAGAAGCAGTTACCAAAGAAGTAAAAATGATGATGGACCCCAATGTCGATCCATTTGCGGCACCTGCTGAAGGCGCCGAAAATGCTATGCCAGCCAAATTTGGAGCCAGCGACGTGAAAGATTTAAATTGGGTACAGCTTTTAAATGCCTATACCTGTACCGAGTGCGGACGTTGCACCAGCGAATGTCCTGCAAACCAAACAGGTAAAAAACTATCGCCACGAAAAATCATGATGGATACCCGCGACCGTTTAGAGGAAGTAGGTAAAAATATAGACGCCAACAAAGGAGAGTTCAAGGAAGACGGGAAACAACTTCTAGATAATTATATCACCAGAGAAGAATTGTGGGCATGTACCTCGTGTAATGCCTGTGTAGAAGCGTGTCCTGTAAGCATCGATCCGCTTTCAATCATCATGGATATGCGTCGATATTTGGTTATGGAACAGTCCGCTGCCCCCGTAGAATTAAATAACATGATGAGCAATATTGAAAACAACGGTGCGCCGTGGCCATACAACCAAATGGACCGATTAAACTGGAAAAACGAATAATAAAATAATTTGGGCGTTACCCAAGGGTCGGGCTTTCGGCAGTCGCTTCCCGATGAAAAAATCGGGAGAGCTCCAACAATGCCTCAATCCCTAACGCAAAAAAAAATAGAACATGAGCGAATTACTAAAAGTGCCAACCATGGCAGAATTTATGGCAGAAGGAAAGCAACCTGAAGTATTGTTTTGGGTGGGTTGTGCTGGTAGTTTTGACGATAGAGCCAAAAAAATAACCAAAGCTTTTGTTAAACTATTAAATAAAGCCAAAGTAGAATTTGCTGTTTTAGGAACCGAAGAAAGCTGTACTGGTGATCCTGCAAAACGCGCTGGAAACGAATTTTTGTTTCAAATGCAAGCCGTAACAAACATAGAAGTTTTAAACGCTTACGAAGTAAAAAAGATAGTAACCGCTTGTCCGCATTGTTTTAATACCATAAAAAACGAATATCCTGAATTAGGTGGAAACTATGAGGTCATGCACCACACACAGTTTTTAAAAACCTTATTGGACGATGGGCGTTTAACTGTTGAAGGTGGCGAATTTAAAGGAAAACGTATCACCTTTCACGATCCTTGTTACCTAGGTCGTGCCAATAATGTATATGAAGCACCACGCGATTTAATTAAAAAATTAGAAGCGGAATTGGTAGAAATGAAAAACTGCAAGCGCACTGGGTTATGTTGCGGAGCAGGAGGCGCTCAAATGTTTAAAGAACCAGAAAAAGGAAATAAAGACGTAAATGTAGAGCGTACCGAACAAGCTTTGGAAGTACAACCAGAAATTATTGCAGCGGGATGCCCGTTCTGTAATACCATGATGACCGATGGGGTCAAAGCCAAAGATAAAGAAGCCGAGGTACCTGTTATGGATATTGCCGAATTAATTGCCAATGCCCAAGATTTATAAATTAGGCAATAGCTTAAAACGTCAGTCGTAAATCAAAAATCTTAAATTAAATCATGTTAGTAGATTTTAAAACATTACCGGAAGAATCACGAGTTTGGATATATCAAGCCAATCGTTCTTTTTCTGAAGAAGAAATAGAAGAGATACAGTCAAAATTGGATGTATTTATTGAAAATTGGACAGCACATGGAAGTGATTTACAATCGGGCTATTTAATTAAATACAAAAGATTCATCGTCATAGGCATCAATCAAAACCTAAACAAAGCAACGGGTTGTTCCATTGATTCATCTGTTCGTTTTATTCAGCAATTAGAAAAAGATTATAATGTTGATTTGATGGATAAAATGAATGTTTCCTACAAACAAGGCGATTTTATAGCATACAAAACACTTACCGATTTTAAACAAATGGCAAAAGATAAAGCTGTTTCAAAAAACACCATCGTTTTTAATAATTTAGTTTCCAATATTGCCGAGTTTAATGAAAATTGGGAAGTTCCTGCAAGCGAGAGTTGGCATAGTCGATTTGTTAAGTAAATCTTCAAAATTTAAACAGAAAAGCTTTCATATTTCAAATACAATAATCAATTTTACAGCTTAAATAGTAAATTATGGCTAAGGAAATTTTCCTATTAAATATCTCTGGACAAGATAAACCAGGTTTAACTGCTAGTTTAACAAGTGTTTTAGCAGAATACAAAGCAAAAGTATTAGACATTGGTCAAGCAAACATTCACGACACCTTATCCTTAGGTATTTTATTTGAAATTCATGCAGGTTCAAAATCGGCAGCCGTTTTAAAAGATTTGCTTTTTAAATCGTATGAACTAGGTATAAAAGCAAAATTCACTCCAATTTCACTTGAAAATTACGAAAAATGGGTGGGGCTTCAAGGTAAAGACCGCTACATTGTAACCATTTTAGGTGAAAAGTTAACAGCACAACAAATATCGCAAGTCACTGAAATTATTTCGCAAAAGAACCTGAATATCGATTCTATAAAACGATTAACAGGAAGAACCTCGCTTGTAAAAAAAGAAGAATATCCTAGAGCTTGTATTCAATTGTCCATTAGAGGGCATATTGATGATAAACGCGAGTTTACCTTAAAATTCATGCAAATTTCAAGGGATTTGGATGTTGATATTGCATTTCAAGAAGATAATATTTACAGAAGAAACCGCCGTTTGGTGTGTTTCGATATGGATTCCACCCTTATTCAAGCTGAAGTTATTGATAAACTAGCAGAATTAGCTGGTGTTGGCGATGAAGTAAAAGCCATTACAGAATTGGCTATGCAAGGTGAAATAGACTTTAGCGAAAGTTTTATTAGACGTATGAAGCTTCTAAAAGGACTATCAGAAGAAGTATTGCATGAAGTGGCTGTTAATTTGCCTCTTACAAAAGGAGCTAGAAGACTTATGACCACTTTAAAAAGTTATGGATTTAAAACCGCAATTTTGTCTGGTGGATTTACCTATTTCGGTCACTATTTACAAAAAGAATTAGGGATGGATTATGTATATGCCAATCAATTGGAAATTAAGGATGGTGTTTTAACGGGCGGCTACCTTGGTGATATTGTAGATGGTAATAAAAAAGCAGAATATCTTAAAGAAATTGCCTTAAAAGAAGGTATTGATATCAGTCAAACTATAGCTGTTGGTGATGGTGCCAACGATTTACCGATGCTTAATTTAGCTGGTTTAGGCATTGCGTTTCATGCAAAACCTAAAGTTAAAGACAATGCCCAAAGTTCTATTTCAAGTATTGGTTTAGATGGTGTTTTGTATTTATTAGGCTACCACGATAGACACATCGATTTATTGGATTAAATAAAAGAAATCCATTCATAAAAAACTATTTGGCTTGTTTTATTAAAAAGAAGCCAAATAGTTCATTACTTTCTTTATAAATCTATCATAAAGTCTTTTCAACTTCTTTTTAAAAGTAGTATTTTGGCATGGTTATTTATGTAGTAATAAAATACTATGTTCACTTGCTAAATTAATCCTCAAATATGCGTCAAATATTATTAACGGTACTTTCTCTATATATATCATTCTCAGGCTTTGCTCAAATACACAATAACCCTTTGGCTTCCAGAGATATGGAAGCGCAAAAAAAATGGGTAGACAGTGTATATAAATCCTTGTCTTTAGAAGAAAAAGTTGGGCAGTTATATATGGTTCAAGTAATGTCTAATCAAGATCAAGCAACAAAAAACAAGTTGGTAGATTTGATTAGAACGCATCACATTGGAGGCTTAATTTATTCTCTTGGAACACCCGACAAACAAGCAGCATTAAATAATGAATTGCAATCGCTTTCTAAAATTCCGCTGTTAGTAGGTATGGATGCTGAATGGGGTTTGAGCATGCGTTTAAATAATACCTACGCTTTTCCTTGGAACATGACGCTTGGAGCCATAAACGATAACAACTTAATCGAACAAACTGGCAAACAAATAGGTGAACATTGTAAGCGTTTAGGGGTTCATTTTAATTTTGCGCCTGTGGTTGATATTAACACTAACCCGTTAAACCCCATTATAGGAAATCGTTCGTTTGGTGAAGATAGAGACAATGTAACCGAAAAAGCATTGGCCTTTATGAAAGGTATGCAAGGTGCTGGTGTTTTGGCAAGCGCGAAACATTTTCCTGGGCATGGGGATACCGATCAAGATTCGCATAAAACCTTACCAACTATTAGTTTTAATGAAAAGCGTATCGATTCCATAGAATTGTATCCTTATAGAAAATTAATAAACGAAGGTTTAGCTAGTGTAATGGTAGCGCATTTAAAAGTGCCAAGTTTAGAACCGTCTGGCTTTCCTTCCTCATTGTCAAAACATATTGTAACGGATATATTAAAAGAGAAATTAGGCTTTCAAGGACTCATTTTTACTGATGCCTTGGATATGAAAGGTGCTGCCGATTTTAAAGAAGCTGGAAGTATAGATTTAGCTGCTTTTAAAGCAGGGAATGATGTGATGTTAATGTCTGAAAATGTAGCTGTTGGTATTTCAAAAATTGTAGAAGCTTATAATAATGGAGAGATTAGTGAAGCACATTTAGAACTTTCAGTTAAAAAAATTCTACAAGCAAAATATAAAGTTGGTTTAAATAAGTATGAACCAGTTGGTTTGAATAATTTGTCAACCGATTTAAATAGATTAAAAGATGACATTTTATATGAAGAATTATTAGAAAATGCCATCACTATTGTTAAAAATAAACAGGATTTATTGCCATTTCGCCATCTTGAAGAAAAAACAATTGCATACGTTAAAATGGGTGATGATGATGGTACCGTGTTTTTAAACGAACTTAAAAAGTACGCCAAAGTACATGAAATTCAAGGAGAAACTTTAGAAGATTTAATGGCAAAACTTCAAGATTACAATACGGTTGTTATTGGTTTGCACCGTTCAAATCAAAATCCTTGGAAATCCTATCAGTTTACTAGTACAGAATTGACATGGCTCTATGAAATTGCGAAAACCCACAAAGTAGTTTTAGACGTATTTGTTAAACCATACGCGCTTTCAGACCTAACTTCAATTGCAAATATTGAAAGTATTGTGGTAAGTTATCAAAACAGTAAAATAGCTCAAGAAAAATCGGCACAAATCATTTTTGGGGCTATCGCATCAAAAGGCACTTTACCGGTTTCTATTGGGAAATATTTTAAAGCGGGTGATGGTATTCAAAACAATGCCATACTGCGTTTAAGTTACACGGTTCCAGAACGTGTGGGAATGGATTCTAAAAAATTAAATAAAATCGATTCATTAGCTCTAAAAGCCATCAATGGTAAGATGACACCAGGAATTCAATTATTGGTAGCAAGAAAAGGAAAAGTAATTTATAATAAAAGTTTTGGAAAACATACCTATTCAGGAAATGAACCAGTAGAATTTGATGATATTTATGATGTTGCATCGTTAACTAAAATTCTGGCAACTTTACCTTTACTTATGGAATTGGTGGAAAAGGGTGAAGTTAATTTAAATACAAAGCTTTCTCAAATTTTACCTAGTTATAAGAATTCAAACAAAGCAAATACCACATTAAAAGCAATGTTATCACATTATGCCCGACTAAGGCCATGGGAACCTTTTTATGCACATACTTTAGACAGTGCTACAAAACGCCCAAGTGATAAATATTATAGAAAGGAACGCAGTGAAAAGTTTAATATTGAAGTAGCCAATAATTTATATTTACGATCAGATTATCCAGATTCTATTCAAAAAATCATTAGAGATTCAGATTTATTAAGTAGAACACAATATAGATATAGTGATTTTCCATATTTCATTTTAAAGAAATATATTGAGAACTATTACGATAGAACATTAGATTTTCTTGTAGAAGAACATTTTTATAAATCGTTAGGCGCTAACTATACTATGTACAATCCGTATCATAAAATAAGTAATACAAAAATAGTTCCAACGGAAATTGATGATTATTACAGATTTCAAGAAGTACATGGTTATGTGCACGATATGGGAGCTGCCATGCAAAATGGAATTGGTGGGCATGCAGGAATATTTAGTAATGCCAATGATGTTGCTAAAATTATGCAAATGTATTTGCAAAAAGGATTTTATGGCGGAAAGCGTTATTTTAAATCAGAAACACTCGATTTGTTTAACACGTGTTACTATTGTGATAAAGGAAACAGAAGAGGTATTGGTTTCGATAAACCACAATTAGGTGAAGATGGTCCAACATGTGGCTGCGTGTCATTAAATAGTTTTGGTCACTCTGGTTTTACAGGAACTTATGCGTGGGCAGATCCCGAGGAAGAAATAGTTTATGTGTTTTTAGCGAATAGAACGTACCCAAGTGCTACACAAAATTTGCTTTTAAAGGAAAATATTAGAACAGATATACAACGCTTAATTTATGAAGCGATAATTAAAGAATAAAGTACTTAAAGTTAAAAAGTTTTAAAGTTGATTATCTAAACCATACAACTTTTTAACTTTATAACTTTTCAACTAAAAAAATATGAAAATAGGCATAGTATGTTATCCTACTTTTGGAGGTAGTGGTGTGGTAGCAACCGAGTTAGGTTTAGAACTTTCTAAACGCGGTCATGAAATTCATTTCATCACCTACAACCAACCAGTTAGGTTAGAGTTATTGAGTAATAATGTGCATTATCATGAGGTTAATGTTCCAGAATATCCATTATTTCATTACCAACCCTACGAGTTAGCTTTATCGAGTAAGTTGGTGGATATGGTAAAACTTCATAAAATTGAAATTTTACATGTGCATTATGCTATTCCCCATGCTTATGCGGCGTATATGGCTAAAAAAATGCTCCAAGAAGAAGGTATTTTAATGCCTATTGTAACTACTTTACATGGAACAGATATCACACTTGTTGGTAGTCATCCGTTTTATAAGCCAGCAGTAACATTCAGTATTAACAAGTCTGATGCAGTAACAGCAGTGTCACAGAGTTTAAAAGATGATACGTTGCGTTTATTCGACATTAAAAATGATATTCATGTGGTGTCTAATTTTATTGATTTAGATAAATATAATCATAAATTTACCGATTGCCAACGCGGTATGATGGCGAATGAAAATGAAAAAATAATAACACACATTAGTAATTTACGTCCTGTAAAGCGATCACAAGATGTTATTAGCATATTTTATAACATTCAAAAAGAAATGCCTGCAAAGCTGATGCTTATTGGTGAAGGGCCAGAACGTGAACGCATAGAATTACGTTGTCAGGAATTAGGTATTTTAGATAAAGTTATTTTCTTCGGAAAGAGTAATGAAATTGATAAAATATTATGTTATAGCGATTTGTTTTTATTACCATCTCAAACTGAAAGTTTTGGATTGGCAGCTTTAGAAGCTATGGCATCGGGTGTTCCTGTTATATCAAGTAATACAGGTGGTATTCCAGAAGTAAATATTCACGGCGTTTCGGGATTTTTAAGTGATGTTGGAGATATTGCAGATATGACAAAAAATGCTCTGTATATTTTAAGTGATAAAAAGCGATTAGAAACTTTTAAAGTGAATGCTAGAAAAACCGCTGAGAAATACGATTTACATACTATTGTACCACAATATGAAGCTATTTATCAGGATACTCTAGCAAAGTGTTTAGTACTATAAAATATAAATACAAAAAATAAAAAAAGGGTGTTTTACAAATTTGTAAAACACCCTTTTTTTTATAAAAAGAAGTTTTTAAAATATATAAGTGATTCCTGCTTTAATTCCGCTGAAAACATTTCCACCACCCACTTGTACATTAACTCCAAAATTATCAGTAAAGAAATAACGACCACCTGCATGTAATCCTAAACCAAAATTATCTTCACCATTATAACTATTTACTTTTTCACCATTTACTTTTGTAGTCCAAGAGAAATAATTCAAGTTAGCACCAGCATATACATCAAATTCACTAGGGATTTGAAGTAATTCATTAAAATGATAACTTCCATTAGCTTGAATTCCTATGATATTACTTTTGTAATCATAACTAGAACCAAAATAATCGTGGTTATAAGAATGGTAGGATGCTTCAGCACCAATAGTAATATCTGGCAACAATCCATATTCAACACCTCCATAAACTGAGGCACCCCAGCCAGTAGCTCCAACACCAGCGTTTAATTGTAAACCACCTTCTTCTAAGGGAGCTTGAGCAAAAGTAAATCCGAAAGCAAATAAAGCCAAAAATAATGTGATTTTTTTCATGTTTTAAAATTGTATTAATGTTAGTTGTTAATGTTTAATTAATTGTTTTATTCAGAAAATACAACCAAAAGTAATTAAATAATTCTTTAATATAAACGAAAAAATAATTTGGTTTCTAAAAAGATTATAGCTAAATATTGATTATGTTTTAAATAAAATATGTTGCAAATTGAAACTCTTTATCTTTAAAAATACTTTTTTTAGAATTGGTATCTAATACCTAATCCAATATCAAAATCTAAATCATTGTTGTCATAGTCTCTAGGTCCAAAACCAATTTCAGGTCTAAAATCCAAAGAAATTAATAACGGAATATTGAAATTATATTCAATCCCAATATCACCTGCAGCAAATATAAAAGTGTTGTTATCATAATCATCATAGTTTTTTCTATAATGATCAAACGAAGCTAAACCACCGCCAACACCAGCATACCAGTTAAAATCTCCTTCAATATTCCAAACCCATTGGTATAAACCAACAAGTTTAAAACCATCATAATATTTACTGTCTCTCCAACCTAAATCTACTTCTAAACGGTTCATATCACCCAACGCCCGTTGGTATGATACTTCAGCTCCAACACCGTTGCTGTCCCCTAAACGTAAACCAATAGCATTTTTTGAAACGTCTTGAGCGTTTGATGCAAAGCCGAAACCTAATAAAACCAGTGAAAATAAAAGTAATTTCTTCATAAATGTCATTTTTTTGTTTTGTTATATACGATTGTTTTTTAGCAAAAGATTATTTTTAATAATCCAATTTGAATTAACAAAAATAACGTCAAAATTGTATTTATATTTAACATCTCATTAGTTTTTAAACATTTTTATTGAATTATGTCGTTAACATCACATTTACAGACACTAAGCGAAAAATTATCCGGTGAATTATTCTATGACGATTTAATAAAATCGATATATGCCACGGATGCTTCTGCGTTTAGAATGTTGCCATTAGCCGTCGCGTACCCAAAAAATGATGAAGATATTAAACAACTTATTCAGTTTGCGGAAAAACATAACACCTCATTGATACCAAGAACCGCAGGAACATCGCTTGCAGGTCAATGCGTTGGAGAAGGTATTGTGGTGGATGTTTCAAAATACTTCACCAAAATTTTAGATGTTAATGAAAAAAATCAAACTGTTACGGTGCAACCGGGTGTTGTGCGCGATGCTTTAAATAACTATTTAAAACCATTCGGATTGTGGTTTAGCCCAAATACATCTACATCCAATCGCTGTATGATTGGTGGAATGGTTGGGAACAATTCATCAGGAACAACCTCCATTCAATACGGAGTAACCCGTGACAAAGTAATTGAAATGCATACCATTTTAAGTGATGGTAGTGAAGTGGTTTTTAATGAAATAAGCTCTGAAGCATTTCAAAAGAAAACTACTTTAGAAACTTTGGAGGGAGAAATTTATGAAACTATTTATAAAGAACTTGAATCTGAAGCTGTTCAAAATCAGATTATTGAAAACTTTCCAAAACCAGAAATACACCGAAGAAATACTGGGTATGCTATTGATGAATTAATAAAATCGGATGTGTTTTCTAATACTTCTGAAAAATTTAATATGTGTAAGTTACTATCGGGAAGCGAAGGCACATTGGCATTTACAACACAAATCACTTTAAAATTAGATAAGTTACCACCACAGGAAGCCGTTATGGTGGCGGCACATTTTACAAGCATTGAAGCCTGTTTAAATGCGGTAGAACCTGTTATGCATCATAATTTGTACAATTGTGAAATGATGGATAAAACCATTTTAGATTGTACAAAGCATAATAAGACACAACAAGAAAACAGAAGTTTTATTCAGGGGGATCCCAAAGCCATTTTAATGTGTGAAGTAAGAGCATTTACAAAAAAAGAAGCTGCTATTTTAGCTCAAAACTTAGTAAATTCTATTGAAGCTTCCGGGTTAAGTTATGCATTTCCATTACTTGAAGGTGATGAAATAAATAAAGCAAATAACCTGCGCAGTGCCGGATTGGGTTTATTGGGTAATATTATTGGTGATAAAAAATCGCACCCCTGCATTGAAGATACCGCTGTAACGGTAGCAGATTTAGCTAATTACATAGCTGAGTTTTCGGCATTGATGAAAGGTTATAACCAAGAAGCAATTTATTACGCGCATGCTGGGGCTGGTGAGCTGCATTTACGTCCTATTTTGAATTTAAAAAAATCGGAAGACGTGGTGTTATTTAGAAAAATAACTACCGATGTTGCCCATTTAGTTAAAAAATATGGTGGTTCTATGAGTGGAGAACACGGCGATGGTATTGTACGTGCTGAATTTATTCCGTTTATGATTGGTGAAGCCAATTACCAAATTTTGAAGCGAATAAAATCGGCTTTTGATGCCCATAATATTTTCAATCCAGGTAAAATTGTAGATGCATTTCCTATGGATAAATCATTGCGATATGTTCCAGATAGGGTAGAACCCGAAATTGAAACCATGCTCGATTTTTCACATTCCCAAGGTATTCTGCGTGAAGCCGAAAAATGCAATGGTTCTGGCGATTGTAGAAAACTCCCGGAATTTGGTGGTACCATGTGCCCAAGTTATAGAGCAACCCGAAACGAAAAAGATACTACACGAGCACGCGCCAATGCATTGCGTGAATTTTTAACCAATTCTAATAAAGCTAATAAGTTCGATCATGAGGAATTAAAAGTGGTTTTCGATTTGTGTTTAAGTTGTAAAGCCTGCGCCAGTGAATGCCCAAGTAGTGTAGATGTAGCGAGTTTAAAAGCAGAATTTTTATACCAATATCAAAAAGCAAATGGCGTATCATTACGCACCAAATTGTTTGCATATAATAATACGTTGAACCGTTATGGAAGTGCCTTTCCGAAGCTATCAAACTTTATGTTTTCTAATGGTTTTACATCTTCCATTTTAAAAAAATCATTTGGAATTGCTAAAGAAAGACAATTGCCTTTAATATCAAATAAGAGTTTAATTAAAGAGTTTCAAAGTATTAAAAAACAAGAAGTTAAAAAAGAATATATAAAAACGATTTATTTGTTTAATGACGAGTTTTTAAACTATTTAGATACCCCTATTGGAATGGACGCCATTCAACTTTTAACTGCATTAAATTACGATGTGAAGATGGTTGAAAGTGCAGAATCTGGTCGTGCATTTATATCAAAAGGTTTATTGGAACAAGCTAAAGAGGTTGCCAATAAAAATGTTTCAATTTTCAAGAATTTAATTTCTAATGAAACACCTTTAATAGGCATTGAACCATCAGCTATTTTGACTTTTAAAGATGAATATTTAAGATTAGCAGACGATAGAACTTCCGCAGAAGCGATAGCAAAACACACGTTTTTAATAGAAGAATTTATTCAACATGAAATAAAATTAGGTAATATTACTTCAGATCAATTTACTTCAGAAGCAAAAACCATTAAATTTCATGGGCATTGCCATCAAAAATCATTTAGCAACCAATTGTCTAGTTTCGATGTTTTGAATTTACCAAAAAACTACAAAGTCACTCTTATATCAAGTGGTTGTTGTGGAATGGCAGGAAGTTTTGGGTATGAAAAAGAACATTACGACGTCAGTATGAACGTGGGTGAACAAACCTTATTTCCAGCTATTAGAAAAGCATCAAGCGATACCATTATTTCGGCCAATGGAACCAGTTGCAGACATCAAATTAAAGATGGTACCCAGCGTGAAGCAAAACACCCAGTGACAATTTTACGAGAAGCTTTGGTTTAGTTTACAGTCTCAGTCGCAGTATCAAGTTGTTAACAATTAAACAAATCAACGAATAAACATTATTTAGCTTTCTTCTCATGCTGTTCTACAATAGTAATGGCAGCAATTAAGTCTCTAAACTCCATGTTTTCAAAATCTTCATCTACAAAAAAAGGGGAGAGTTTGTCTTTGTTGTAATGGTAAACCTTCCAACGTTTAAATTGGTATTCTAAGGCGGTAAAATTTTCAACCCAATCGCCTGAATTCAAATACATAGTGGTACCGTGTTTGTTTTCAATATATGCCATTTTTGGATGGTGTATATGGCCGCAAACCACATAATCATAGGCATTTTCAATGGCTAGATCTGAAATTACTTTTTCGAATTTTTTAATGCGTTTTTCAGCATTTTTTGCATCGTTTTTAACTTTATCGGATAAAGAGTAGCGCTCTTTTCCTCTGCGTTCCAAATACCAATTCACAAGGCGGTTAAGTTGGGTTAGCGCCCTATAACCATAATCTCCCAATTTAGCTAGCCATTTGGCATTTTGAATAGAAACATCGAATACATCTCCATGAAAAAACCACGCCTTTTTTCCATGTAAATCCAATGCCAATTTATCTACAATGGATATGTTTCCAATGGTGTTTCCTGTAAATTTACGAAGCATTTCGTCGTGGTTGCCTGTAATGTAAATAACCTCTACACCATCGGCAGCCATATTCATGATTTTTTTTATAACCTTTAAATGCGATTTTGGGAAATAACGTTTTCGGAATTGCCAAGCATCTACAATATCGCCATTTAAAATAAGCTTTTTTGGTTCTATACTGCTTAGGTAATTAAGTAGGTGTTTTGCGTGACAACCATGCGTGCCCAAGTGTACATCTGATATTACGGCAAGTTCTATTTTACGTTTAATTCTCAAAAGTTTCATTTAGTTATTGTAAAATACAAGGTTCTGTATTACTTAATCATTATCTCATAATTATTTAAATATGAGCATATTGTTAAACAAATGTTATGCTATGTAATTACGATTGATGAATTACGAATTACGAATTACATTTAATGTTAATTGGCATTTCACGTTTTACGTTTCACGAATTACTCATTTAGTACCTTTGATTTCTAAAAAATGATTTATTTTAGCTGAAAATTTTAATTATGGCTGGGAATTCTTTTGGAAAACTATTTACTCTAACAACTTATGGCGAATCTCATGGGCCTGCTTTGGGCGGTGTTATTGATGGTTGCCCATCTGGAATTGAATTAGATTTAGAAGCCATTCAACAAGAATTAGACAGAAGAAAACCAGGACAATCGTCTATTGTTACACAGCGTAAAGAACCCGATGTTGTTCAGTTTCATTCAGGTATTTTCGAAGGAAAAACCACAGGAACTTCTATTGGTTTTGTGATAGAAAACACCAATCAAAAATCACACGATTACACCCATATAAAAGATAGTTACCGGCCAAGTCATGCCGATTATGTGTACGATAAAAAATACGGTTTTAGAGATTACCGTGGTGGCGGACGTAGTTCAGCACGCGAAACCGCATGTCGTGTAGTTGCCGGTGCCGTTGCTAAACAAATGCTTAAAGGCATTGAGTTTTATGCATACGTGTCTGGAGTGGGAACTTTAAAATTAGATAAACCACATAACGAGTTAGATTTAACCCAAATAGAATCCAATATAGTACGTTGCCCCGATGCCGCTATGGCAGCAACCATGGAAACGTATATTAAAGAAGTTCGTGGAAAAGGTGATACCGTTGGTGGTATTGTAACCTGTGTTATTAAAAATGTGCCAATCGGTTTAGGAGAACCTGTTTTCGATAAATTGCATGCCGATTTAGGTAAAGCCATGTTATCCATAAACGCCGTAAAAGGTTTTGAATATGGCAGCGGTTTTAAAGGTTGTACCATGTTGGGAAGCCAACATAACGATGCATTTAATACCGATGGTACCACAAAAACCAACTATTCAGGTGGCGTACAAGGAGGCATTAGCAACGGTATGGATATCTACTTTAACGTCGCGTTCAAACCCGTAGCAACCCTAATTCAAGAATACGAAACCATAGACAAAGAAGGAAAAGTCGTGGTTATGCACGGTAAGGGGCGTCACGACCCTTGTGTAGTTCCACGTGCCGTACCCATTGTAGAAGCTATGGCAGCATTGGTTTTGGCCGATTTTTACTTACGTAATAAAATGTATAGTTAGAAGCTATTCCCGCTTTCGGCTATATCTTTCTTGTGCTGAACTTGTTTCAGTATCTCATCATAGTAGTTGTGTGCATTTTAATTTGTGTTTCAAGCCACTTTTCGTTTAGCACAAAAAAGGATGCCGCTTCAATCGGGGCTAAATTATCTGTAGTGTTTGTGTTTAGAATAAAGGTAGCTTTCCTATCTTAGACCCATCATATTTACAGCTAGTTCAGAAATGAAAAATCTGCGTTACTTAGTGCTATTTATTTGTTTGAACTCCTTTTCTCAAAGTGTTAAAGTAGATACGTTGTTCTTGGCGCCCTACGAAAAAAACAAATCTTCAACTGATAAGTTAATTTATCCAATAATTAATACAGGTAACATCAAAATAGATTCGTTAATAAATTTTGATTTAAAGAATAGATACACCTTTGATGAAGCTCCAAATTTATCAGTAAGAGAAACGCTTACGCAATGGATTGGAGATCAAATAGGGTATATAGATTTCAATGTTACTTATAATCAAAACAATTTACTGTCACTAAATATCCAAACAGAAGGTTGCGCTGCGTACTGTACGAACTGGGTATCGTATTTTAACTACAACACAAAAACAGGTGAATACTTGGAACTTAACCACATTATAGACTTATACCAATTCAAAGAACAATTAATTACCGATAAAAGCAACCAATTTGATGGACAATTGAATGAACTGAAGGAATTGCTAAAAACCAACGAGATTAATTTAGATGAATATAATTGGGTTCATGAATATTACATTAACTGTAAAAATAATGCTGATTTTGAGGAGTTTGCTTTGTATGATGATTATTTGCAAGTTATAGAAGAGTGTAGTCTTCCAAATGCTATAAAGAGTATGACACCACATATTGAATTAAAATATGCTTATTCTACATTAAAAAATAAACTAAAATTATCTCTTGAGGATAAAGGCCTAAATTATTACAGTAAAACCAACGATTTAGAAGTAATTTATGTAGATGCGAATACAATAAAAATAAGCTTAATGATTGCCAATGAAAATTGTGCTGTCCCCGATTTTGAAGGCGTTCTATATAAATCTAAGGAGAATACATTTGAAGGTTTTGTGTTTTCTGATAAAGGTGAAGTATATGAATCAAAGCATCATTTAAAAATACAAAAGATTAATAATGTTCTAGAAGTATCGTCAAAAGATTCTGTTGAAAATTGGCAATTAGGGGCATTTTGTTGGATTGAAGGAAAATATACAGCTAGATAAAGCAGTAAGTTTTATTCATTCACAACTTAGTTTAAATTCTTATCTTGCTTCAAAATTCAATAATCAACTAAAAACAATCCCTCTCCTTTGGAGAGGTTAGGAGAGGCTTATGAAAAAACTCGCACTACACTGGAAAATATTAATAGGAATGACCCTCGGTATTATATGGGCATTACTTTCAAGTACATTAGGTTGGAGTGCATTTACAATAAATTGGATAGACCCTTTTGGTACCATTTTCATAAATTTATTAAAACTTATAGCAATTCCATTGGTGCTTTTTTCTATTATTGGAGGCGTAGCTAATATTGGAGATCCTAAAAGCTTAGGAAGAATGGGAGGTAAAACCTTGGGTATTTACCTTGTTACCACGATAATGGCAATTTCATTAGGTTTGGTTTTGGTAAATGTGATAAAACCAGGTAAATTAATTGATGAACAAAGCAGAATTGATAACAGAATTAGTTACGAAATTTGGTCATCTTCCGAAGGTCATGAGGTAAAAGATGGTATCAATTATTTAAAAGACCCTGCGTTTTTTGAGCGTGCCCAAGAAATATCCGAATTATCAAAATCAGAATTAAAAGAAGCTTCGGTTTCAGATAAGCTCGAAAAAGCTAATAAACAACAAAGCGTCTCGCCTTTACAACCATTGGTTGATATTGTGCCAGAGAATTTCTTTGCATCTCTTTCTAATAATGGATTGATGTTGCAAATCATCTTTTTTGCCTTGTTTTTTGGAATCTGCTTATTATTCATACCAAACGACAAATCGCAACCCGTATTAGTTTTGGTTGACGGCATAAATGAAGTGTTTTTAAAAATGGTGGATTTGGTAATGCAAGGAGCTCCTTTTTTCGTATTTGCTTTATTGGCAGGTGTAGTTAGTAAAATGGCGGGTGACGATATGGGTAAAGTGATCGAAATTTTTAAAGGATTAAGTTGGTATTCATTAACCGTTTTAATCGGATTGTTGCTTATGATTTTTGTAGTATACCCAACCATATTAAAGTTGTTTGTTAAAAAGATTCCGTATTTGGGCTTTTTTAAAGCTATGGGGCCAGCACAAACCTTGGCGTTTTCAACCTCTAGTAGTGCTGCAACACTTCCGGTAACTATGGAATGTGTGGAGCAAAATTTGGGTGTAGATAAAAAAGTAAGCAGTTTTGTGTTGCCTATTGGTGCTACCGTAAATATGGATGGTACCAGTTTGTATCAAGCAGTTGCGGTTATATTTTTAGCTCAAATGCACATGATAGATTTAACCATTGGTCAGCAAATAACGGTGGTTTTAACCACTACTTTGGCATCTATTGGATCTGCCGCTGTGCCAAGTGCAGGTTTGGTTATGCTTATCATCGTTTTAAATTCTGTGGGTTTAAATCCAGCTTGGATAGCTATTATTTTTCCTGTGGACAGAATTTTAGATATGTTCAGAACCGTAGTAAATGTAACAGGCGATGCCACGGTTTGTTCTATAATTGCCGATGGTGAAAATATGCTGAATTACAAAGACGAGAAAGATCCAACCGAAACTTTTGATTTAGATTCTTAATATAAAACATAGGTAATTAATGAGCAAAATTTCAATCACATCTCCAGTTGTTTCAGTGTCTTGGTTAAATGACCATTTAGATGCTGAAAATTTAGTTGTATTAGATGGTTCTATAAAGAAAATAGTCAATCCTAAAATTGATTCTATTGAATTTCAAATACCAAAAACACGTTTTTTTGATTTAAAAACAGCGTTTAGTAATGAATCTGCACCGTTCCCTACTACGTTTCCATCGGAAGAGAAGTTCACTTTAGAAGCACAGGCTTTAGGTATTAATAAAAACAGTGCGATTGTGGTGTATGATGATAAAGGAATTTATTCAAGTGCCCGAGTTTGGTGGATGTTTAAAGCTATGGGGCATGATAATGTAGCAGTTTTAAATGGTGGATTGCCAGAATGGATAAAAGCAGGATATATAACAGAGGGTAAAAGCTATTTTACTGGAGTTAAAGGAGACTTTGAGGCGCATTACAAACTAGGTTTTATGAAGTTTTATGATGATGTTAAACAGGCTTCAGAAACAAAAACCCATACCATTATCGATGCTCGTTCTGAAGGGCGGTTTAAAAGTATAGAACCAGAACCTAGAGTTGGCTTGCGTATGGGAACCATACCAAATTCGGTTAATTTTCCTTTTGAAGATTTGTTAAAAAATAATCAATTGCTTTCAAAAAAAGTGATAGAGGCAAAATTTCAATCAATAGCTAAAAAAGAAGAGCCTATTATTTTTTCTTGTGGTTCTGGTATAACGGCTTGTATTTTGGCTTTAGGAGCTACTATTTCAGGATATGAAAACATCGCGGTATATGATGGTTCTTGGACTGAATGGGGAAGTTTAGTTTCTGAATAACTAAAAATTTCTTAATTTGAAGAAATAAAATTTTTTTCAATGGAAAAATTAGCACTTAAAGACATAATAACTAAAATAAAGAATGAAGAAATTTTTGAAGCTGTAGCTTCAGATTATTCGTTTACCATAAAGATTGAGAAGTTAGTTCCTTATGCATGTGCTGCAATACATGACGGTCATCAATTTAGGAAAGAACTTTGGTCCAATTGCATCCATTCGGAATATGAGCGCTGGTATGAGGAAGATCCTGAAACTAAAAACATGATTAAATCGCACCCAATAGTTATTGCAGGTCGCGATTCCCGTTTTGAATACGATTTAAATCGCAGCCCAGAAGAAGCTGTTTTTGACACCGCTTGGGGAAAAGAACTTTGGCACAATCCGCTATCAGAAAAGATGAAAGACAAAAGCCTGAGAAAGCATACCAATTTTTACAAAGTGGTGCATACACTCATTGAAACTTTGGAATCAAAATTTGGGTTTTGTACGGTTTATGATATGCATAGTTACAACTGGAAACGTTGGGATAGAGAAGTGCCAACTTGGAATTTGGGAACCTCCAATCTTGATGCCACACGTTTTGAAGAAGCGATTGAAAAATGGCGATTAAGCCTTTCAAAAATCTCATTTCCTGACGGTATTAAATCTACTTCAAAAATTAACGATACCTTTCAGGGTAACGGTTATTTTTTAAAATATATCACACAAAATTTCAAAAACACACTGGTGTTGGCTACCGAAATAGGAAAAGTGTATTGCAATGAAAGCGAACAGATTATATTTCCAGAAATTGTGACATCGGTAGAAAAGCAACTCAATATTTTACTGCCACAAAATGCCATGGAGAATTATAAAAAATATTCAAATAAATGATTAAAGAAAACCATATCGATTCTGAGATTGTGGACAGGATTTGCGAAAACTTGGATTCTAAGAATCCTATTAATCAAAAATTGCCAAAAAATGGCATTCTTCATATAGATAAGTTGTTGCCGTTTATCTGTATTTACAGATTTAACATGTTAGATGTATATTTTTCTCGATTGATAAAAACGCAGGCATCTTATTTAATAGCAGATGAAACCCTAAACCTCACTCATTTAATAGAGGCTATCCGCATTATCATGGAGCAAAAATTCGCAACCTTTTTAATTCTAGAATTTTGGCCAGACAAGGATTTAAAATCTAGTGAATTTACAATAAGAGGCCCTAAAGTAAAAGAACCAGGCACATTAAACGCTTTAAAAAAAGGGTTTGAGTCTTTAAATGCTGCCTATCCAAATATTTCAAGCAGTACGCATGTGCAAAAGGAAAGACATCCCGAACATCTTGAACCTTTGTTGAATGACGAAATGTCAAAAAAAACAGGAACCCTAATTTTAGGAATTTCAGTTCCAGTTCTTTACAAAAATGCCGATACTAACGAATTGTATTCACTTTTTTTTAGGGAATTTTATGCGGTTTTTTCAGAAACTGTAAAACGGGCAGCTTATGAATTTATTAGAATCCAAAATGCCGATGATTTTAAAAATTATCTTATGCTTGGAAAAACCCATTTGGATGAAATCACCCAAAAAGCGGATGAAGATCTGGCTGAAATAAGTTCTGGTATGTTCTTCTTGTTAAGAACAACTCCTGTAAATAGTAATGAAGAATGGGAGAAATTTCAAGAAAATAATTTCGAAAAAACACCCACTTTTAAATACAGGTTGATATCCTTGGATCCAGAATTAGAAAAGCGCAAACTCTACAACATACCTATTGACCAAATTGAAGATCCTACCATTGCATTTATTTTAAGAGGAAAACGTTTGGAAATTGAAAAACAACTAACCATGTTAGAGGAGCGTGGTACGGATAACTTTCGTTATATAAGTGAAAGTCTTTATAGTACTATCAGTAAAGATGTATTAAATGAAGCTAAAAACATATTAGAAACTTATCAGAAAGGAGAAAATTCAGATGATAGTACACGATTTAATTGTTATCAATTTGCTCACTATGCTCAAATGGAATTGGATTACTACAGCGAAAAATTCCCAGATTTGGAATTGAAATTGGAAATTAGAAATGATGTGGCCGGTATTATGGTATCAAAGTCCAAACTCTTGATAAATGATCAAATGTCTCTGGATTCCAAACGTTGCGATGCCCTCATTCAGCATGAAGTGAGCACACATATCCTTACATATTGTAATGGAAAACAACAACCATTAAATCAAATGTATGAGGGATTTGAAGGCTATGACCAGTTTCAAGAAGGGATTGCCGTAATAACAGAGTATTTAGTGGGAGGTCTAACAATTAATAGGTTACGCCTGTTGGCAGGCAGAGTAATGGCTGTTAAATCAATGACAGAAAATGCTAGTTTTATTACGACCTTCAATTTATTATATAAAAAATATGCTTTTCCGTCAAAAGTGGCATATAATATTACTATGCGTGTTTATAGAGGTGGTGGGTTAACTAAGGATGCTGTATATTTAGCTGGCGTTATGGACGTTTTAAAGTATATTAAAAATGGCGGTGCCCTTGAAACCTTATATACTGGCAAATTTAACATGCATCACATTAAAATTATAGAAGAATTGCTACAAAGAAATGTTTTGAAGGCTCCTGTGTTGCCACGATTCTTAGAAAGGGAAAGTGTTAAGGAACGTTTGCATCAATTGCGACATGGTATTAAGGTAACACAGTTAGTAAATTAAGCGATTGAGTCCACAATTTTTCATAGGATATAGTAATATTGAAGAGTAAAACAATTAAGCTTTAAATTATGAAAATTGCATTCATTATAAATGATCACGAAACAGAAAAAGTAAATTATACAACTCCAGGTTTAGGATATTCAGCATACAAGCGTGGACATGATGTTTATTTTATAGGTGTTGGAGAATTATCTTATGCATCTAAAGGTCATCTATCCATTCGTTGTAAAACCATTAAAGATGCTAATTTCAATAGTCAAGAAACTTATTTTAAAGCGCTTCAAAAAGAAAGTTTTACAACTATAAGTTCAGAAAATTTGGATATTCTTTTCTTAAGAAACAATCCCGCAGATGAGATAAATAAACGTGATTGGGCGCAAAATGCCGCATATATTTTTGGCGAGATTGCTATGAGTAATGGTGTGATTGTATTAAATCACCCTAGTAGTTTGGCTAGTGCTGTTAATAAGATGTATTTTCAACATTTTCCAGAAATTTTAAGACCTCAAACGATAGTAACACGTGACCATAATGAGATAAAAGCTTTTTTTAAAGATCAAAAACAGAAAATGATATTAAAACCTTTGCAAGGTTCTGGTGGCACCAATGTATTTATGATGGATAAAAAAAATGAACATAATCTGTCTCAAACCATTGATGCTATTTGTAGAGATGGTTTTGTAATTGCTCAAGAATATTTAACAGAAGCAAGTAATGGCGACACCAGATTGTTTTTAATGAATGGTGAACCTTTACAAGCTGATGGTAAGTATGCTATGATGCAGCGTGTAAATGCATCTGGAGATATTCGAAGCAATATTCATGCAGGAGGAAAACCCCAACCAGCAAAAATGACGGATCAAATTATGAAATTAGCCGAACTTGTTAGACCGAAACTTGTTCAAGATGGGATGTTTTTGGTTGGACTTGATATTGTTGGAGATAAGCTTATGGAAATTAACGTGTTTAGTCCAGGAGGATTAAACGTCATCAACCAAATGTATGATGCAGATTTTTATGCACCAATTATTGAAGCTATTGAAAAAAAGGTGTATTATAAAAGTATGTATGAAGGTTATTTACAAAATTCCCGATTGGCTACCCTGTAATTTTCTCATTCCAAAAACTTACTCTTTAATTCGGGAGTAGGTATCCAACACGATTCTTTTTTTCCATACCATTTGTATCGGTTTTTCGCAATATAATCATATACCCAATTGCGGATAAATGGTGGAATAATAAAAAATACAATCATTAAGTTTTGTGGAAACCCCAAATGACTTGCTATTTTTATAGCTGCTGTAGATTTTGAAACCACACCTTGTTCTGGAGTGTATAACAATATAGAATCTGTTTTGTTGGTGTCTATATTATATTCTTTAATAATTTCTTGACCAGCATCACTTTGTAATGCCGTAAACATAAATACATTTTGTTTATCATGTTCAATAACATATTGAACCGAACTGTTGCAAAGGTTGCAAACCCCGTCGAATAAAATTAGTTTTTTATGGTTTGGAATATCTACTTTCACAATGTAAAAATACAATAAGCTTTTAAATTGTGTTTAAAAATTGCGTTAAATCTGTTTCGGAGTTTAAATTCAGTTTTTTCTTTAACCGGTATTTAGATTTCAAAACACTTTCAGGCAAAACGTTAAGCATGGATGCGATTTCTTTGGTTGAAAGATTCATGTGTAAAAAAGCCGCTAATCTAATTTCCTTTTCAGTGATGTCACTTGAAATCGATTTGATTTTCTCATCAAAATTGTTGTGTACTTCAGAGAAATAGGATTTGAACACTTCCCAATCTTTATCTTCTGCACTTTCTTTTTTTAATAACATTACAAGACGTCTAAATTCAATTTTAAATAACTCTGGCGATTGTTTTATTTTTTCTAAATTTTCTTTTAATTCCTGTATAAATGTGTTTTTTTGAACCAAATGAAGTGTTTGAGATGCCAATTCTTTCTTTTTAAATTCAATTTCTTGCTTATAGATTTCTTCTTGAGCTTCACGTTCAATTCTATTCTTTTTCATACGCTGTTTAAAACCAAAAAACAAAAGACCTGATACAGCTAAAAAGGTGAACATACCACCCGCATAAAGTCCTTTTCTTAAATTACTAATCTCAACTTTCTGGTTTAAGGTTTTTATTTCTTCTTGTTGTAAGGCTATTTCAGTTTCCTTTTTTTCGGTTTCGTAAATGGTTTTTAGTTCTTCAATTTGTTGGTGTTTTTTTATATTAAATAGGCTATCATTTATTTTTTGGGATTCTTTTAAATATAAAACAGCATCTTTGGTGCTATTCATTTTAAAAAGTATTTCGGAACGAAACTTATAAAGATCTTTTAAATGTGGTAATGTACCCATGGGTTTTGATAGAGCTATGGCTTTGTCATTATAATTTAGAGCTTCTGAAAATTTGTTGGAATGATAATCAACTTTTGATAAACCGTCAAGAGCATTTGCCAAACTTAATTGAAGGTTTTCTTTTTCAGCTATATCTTTCGCGTTTAAAAGCAGTTGTTTTGCGTTTGAATAGTTTTTGTTTAAAATTTCTAATTCAGCTAAATTGTGTAAGATGTTTGAAAGTGATAATTTGTCTTCCACTTCTTTGGAGTATTCTATAGCTAAATCATAACACTTTTTTGCGTTTTCGTAATTTTTTAAATTTTGAAAGGAAATACCTAAAGAGTTGTACGCATAAGCAGCGTACATTTTTTCACCCAGTTGTTCATATATTTTTAAGGCTTGGTTGTAATATTTAATGGAAGCTTGATAGTTCTCTAATTCAGATTCAATATCTCCAATCTGTCTTAAAACATCGGCTTTTCTTGATTCATGATTTATTTCCTCAAAGCATTTTAAGGCTTTAAAGGCTTCAGTTAAGGCCATTTTATAACTCCCTTTTTCAATATAAATATTAGCTAAAGCATTGTGTTGTGCACCAATAAACTTCGTTTTTAATTCGCCATCAGCTTCATTTTTCATAATTAAATCCAATGTTTCTTTAGTGATTAGAATAGCCTCATCTAAATTACCTGTAATTTGTTTAATGCTAGACATGGAATGATTTATAAAAATAACACCTCTAATACTATTAATTTCTTTAAAGTATTGTTTTGCAATATCATAATAATATAAGGCAGAGTCATTTTCGCTTTTGTTGGCATAGTAATTTCCAATATGCATATGGCCAGCACCTAAACCTTTTCTGTAATTTATTTTTTTTGAAATATTTAATTCTTTTAAGGCATACTGTTTTGCTTCTTCAGGTTTTGAAAACATTAGTTTTTCATGTAGTTTACCTAAAATCGTAACTTTAATTGAATCGTCTGTTTTTCTGTTTTTAAGTTCAAGCTTTAAACTATCAATTAATTTTGCTTTTTGGGAAATAACGGTTTGCGACATTAAAAAAACAGTTAAAAATAAGATTGATATTTTCATGAGAATGGATATTTAACTACAACTAAGATAATTATAAATTAAAAGCAAAGCATATGGTTTGGTTTGTGTTAAAACGTCTATGTCTATGTTATGTCCATGCATTTAAACTTTAAAAATAATTTTATTAAAATTTAAATAACTGATTTTTAGATACTTATAATTATTTTGAAATGTGGTTGGATATGTTCCGTCCATAAGTGTAAGGTTTTGGTTTTTAATACTTTGTCCATACTTTGTCCATGCTTGAAATTAGTTTTTAGAAGCATCAGTGTCTAGTTTTGATATGTTGAATCACAAAAAACTAGAAATTATGAAAACACAGCTATTAACAATCCGAAACATTATGAACAGTTTTATGTTTGCCATCTTTTTAATATTTTTAAGTGGATGCAGTAAAGAAGAACTAGTAGATTCAGGACAAAGAGAAAATCCTGATGCCCAAAACATTTCAGATTTAATTAAAAATCTAAGCTACAACGCCAATACACTTTTAAACGTTAAAGAAACTGGAGGTGGCCCAAATAAACGAACTAAAACGAGCGACAAAAATACTTCAACCAGTCCAAACCTAGGATACTATGAAACCTGTAATACAAAAAAATACAGTTTAGAAACTAATTTTGATGATGTAGCCATATTAAGGCCTACTAATGGTATTATTTGGCCAGGAGCATTGGTGGTAGGTAACCAAGGGATGTTAGATGGTATGCCGGACCCCATTACATTAGGTAGAGCACCTGTAAAGTTAAGAATAGACCTTCCGGGAATAGGGGAGAAAGGAAATATTGTGGTTGAAAACCCTACAAATTCCGTAGTGCAATCTAGTATTGATGATGCGTTGGAATGGTGGAATGCTAATAAATACCAAGAAGGCTATATAAACGCATCAAACTCATCATACCAATCTACCAAATCTTATTCCTCAAAACAGGTAAGTTTGGATGTTGGTCTAAATTTGGAGTGGGCAACAGGTGCCGTTGCATCTCAAATGGAATATCAAAGCAGTACAACCAAACGGGCTGCTACTATGGTGTATAAACAGGTTTTTTATACGGTAACCATGGATACGCCATCTACGCCAGCAAGTGTGTTTGGTGCCGATGTGTCTTTAGCAAAAGTTGAAAATGCCATTAATGATAAAAATCCACCTGCATATATAAATTCAGTTTCTTACGGACGAATTATCATGTTTAAACTTGAAACCACCGACACCAATACGTCTGTTGATTTAGATGCCGTATTAGAATATGCGGGAGGTGTGAATGGCACAGGTACTGTAAATGCTACTTACGATGCCGTTTTAAAAAAATCGAGCATAACGGTAGTTACCATAGGGGGTAATGCCGAAGTAGCCTCTGAAGCGGTAAGTGCCACTGGTCCGGGCTCATTGAGATCTATAATTACTGGAAAAAATGCTGTATATAGTAGAGATAATCCAGGTGTTCCCATTGCATATACCATTAGATATTTAAAAGATAATACGTTTGCAAAAATGGGATATACCACAGATTATGAAGTTGTTGACTGCTCAATTCAAGAATATCAACATAAAAATGTTTATTTAGACAACAGTCTTTTGGTGGATTCAAGATTTAGATTTGCATATAAGAAAAAAGGAACACAAACTTTAGGTTACACCGATTGGAAAAAAGTTTCAACTAATGCTTCTAAGGAAGGTATAAAACCACCAAGTGGTGCGCATGGTGTTACCGTACAATTTCAAGCATGGGACTTTACATGGAAATCGCTTGGAGAATATTATTTAAATTATGTAAGCAGTGAAAAAAACTATGAAACTTATTGCTCTAAATGGGTAGTAGTCTGTACCCAATATTCGGTAAGAGCGAAATAGTTATATAAGTATAATTTAGTTTAATTATTAATCAGGCAGTCAGCACCTAAAGTTGAGATTCAACGACTTGGTGCTGGCTGTTATTTTTTCATAGCTTCTACCAATTCCAATTCATCCATGCTCACATTAGTCGTAAAGATACCATAATTAACAACAGCTTTGTTCTTTTCAATTTTATCAATACTGCCAATGGCTTTGCCATCGTTCATGCGTACACGGTCGCCAACTTTTAAAGTCACTTTTGGTTTTGGTTTTTCAATGGCTTTCTTTTTGGCTTCCTTTTTCTGCTCTCTTATTACGGTAACTACTTTTTCTGCTTCTTGTTTTACTTTTTCCTCTTTAGCCTTTATAACCTTCTTTTCCTTAGCGGTAACCCTTTTTCGTTTCGAGTTTTCTATTTGAACCAATTTAAAAAGTTCATCCATTAAAGCTTTTTTCTGTTTATTGTTGAAATATTTGTCAGATAAATCATCCACTTTTTGCCCTAAGTAAATTAAACGTTGGTTGCTATCGTACAATTCTTGATAGCTTTCTAGTTTCTTCTGAATTTTTGCATTCGTTTCCTCTAGTTTATCAGCTTCTTGAAGTTTTTTCTTTTCATTAATCTTTAACGATTCCCCTGTTTTTTCAAGTTTAGAACGTTCCTTTTGAAGCTTGGCAATAGTGGCATCAAAACGCACTTTACTACGTTCAATCTTCTTTTTGGCACGATTTATCAACCCAAACGGAATACCATTTTTTTGGGCTACTTCAAACGTAAAACTGCTTCCTGCTTGCCCAATGACTAGTTTGTACAGCGGCTCCAACGTTTTTTCGTCAAACAACATGTTGGCATTCAGTATAAAAGGCAACTCGTTTGCCAGAATTTTTAAGTTGGAATAATGTGTTGTGATAATGCCAAAAGCTTCCCGATGGTAAAACTCTTCTAAAAAGGTTTCAGCCAAAGCGCCACCCAGCTCAGGGTCGCTTCCTGTTCCGAATTCATCAATTAAAAAAAGGGTGTTCTTATTACATTTTTTTAAGAAATAATTCATCTGTTTTAAACGGTAACTATAGGTGCTTAAATGGTTTTCAATGGATTGATTATCGCCAATATCGCTCAAAACCCTATCAAATAAACAGGCTTTACTGCGTTCGTGTACCGGAATAAGCATACCACTTTGCAACATCACTTGTAATAAACCAACTGTTTTTAAGGTAATGCTTTTTCCTCCAGCATTGGGGCCAGAAATAACTATGATGCGGCTATCTTGTTTTAGTTCAATGGTTTGTGGAAACGTTTTTGCTTTTTTCTGTAAGTTGTTTAGATAAAGTAGCGGGTGATAAGCATCGCGCAAAAGCATGCTTTTATCTTCCGATATTTCAGGAAGAATGGCATTCATGGAGTTGGCATATTTTGCTTTGGCCGATATAACATCCATGGCAATTAAAAACTCTTGATAGTTTTCTAAAAGCGGTAAAAACGGACGGATAAAGTTGGTAAGCTCTTTTAAAATTCGAATGACTTCTTCATTTTCTTCATATTCTAAATTGTTCAGCTCCCTAGTGTATTTCATGGTAGTTTCAGGCTCCATATACACAATGCTTCCTGTTTTGCTGCTGCCCATAATAGAACCTTTCACTTTTCGGCGGTACATAGCTTTTACAGCCAAAACCCGTCTATTTTCTACAACACTTTCGCGAATATCATCTAAATATTCAAGGCCGTGGTACATATTTAAAGCGGTAGCAAAACTTTGGTTTATTTGGCCCTTAATTTTGTTTATGTTTTGCCTTAAATCAAAAAGTAAAGGAGATGCATTGTCTTTAATATCTCCAAAACGATCCACAATCGCATCTACTTTTTCAATGATGGCTTTGGTAACTTCAATAAGGGAGGCAAACGCATGAAGTGTTGGGTAGTAATCTTCAAACTTCTTTAAAAACGTAACAATATCATTGGTTGATATGGACATTGAAACTATTTTCTTTAAACTATGAACCTCTAAATAGGTGTTTTCAATGCGTAAAAGTTTAATTTCTTTGGTTATGGCATCAAAACCATGGTTGGGTATGCGGTTATCGTTATCAAAAGACGATAGATATTCATTGGTTAATTGTAAGTTGTAAAGCAGTGATTCTCGGGTACTAAAAGGTGTGATTTGTAGCGCCTTTTCGTTACCCAATACAGTTATACAATGCTCGCTTACTTGTTTTAAAACGGTTGAAAACTCTAAATCCTGTAATGTCTTTTCGTGAATGTGAATCATTCTAAATAATTTGCCTAAATAAGCTGCTAAGTTACATATTTAACCTATAAAAAGCAGGTGTTAATTAACAGTTTAAGATTGTAATTTAACATTATGCTAACAGCTTTGTATTGTTTAATTTATACTTTTAATACTAAGTTAACAAACATCAATCAAACTATTAGCAGGTGATGAAAGTCCTATTTAAAAAATAGAGTGAACCCAAAAGGTTAGACAAATTTATAATTAATTTTGATAATAATGAGCTCGATATTCAGTCGGGCTCATACCTTCTAAATTTAGTTTAATTCTTTCATTATTATAATACTTT
>NZ_JAGJCB010000021.1 GCF_017814435.1 Mariniflexile gromovii
TAAGGCCAAATCGCTCTTTTGAACGAGATTCAGGAAAATACAGAACTAGAATCAAACCTAAAATAACTAAAAACCAAAAAGATAGCATATGACATTCTCTTAACTTAATGACATTGCGCTCGCGCTAGCAGGGGTTCGGTTTTTATAGTTCAGGTAAATGATATAATTGTACAGCTAATGTTATATATGTCCCAGGGTCATTTTCTATATGAAATCTGTAATTAGTCCAACCCTTATTAATTACATCTAAAACTCTCACAAAATTTGGATGACCTTTAGCACTTTCTTCTGTTGCTTTTCTAACCACAGAAATTTCCTGATTAGGCACAAACATCATTATTGCAGCTTTAGAATCTCTCCAAGTAAGATAGCCTAATATTTGGTCAATTGTTTCCACAAATCCTTTTGGTCCTTTCCAAATTTTACATTCACCGATAAAAAGATTTGTGCTTTCGTGCTTGATAGAAATATCTGTTTTCCCTTTTTTGTTATAAGCTTCTCCTGCTACGACCCCTTCTATATTTGGTGCTAAAACAAAAATCAGTTGGTCTCTTAATGCTTCTTCACCTTTGTCTTTATAAAGTTCAGGATGATGTTCCCAGTTATTCCCACAGTCTTGTAGTAATCCAAGAATATGCATATAATCTTCATCAGTTATGAACTTTTGATTTGTTACAGTATTACCTGCTCCAACAGGTTTTGGTGAAATTTTTCTTTTCTTTACTATTCTTGGTGATTCGAATGCGGTAGGAACATCTTTTTTCTTTACTGGATATTTAAATTTAGACTTATAATCATTCGTGTGATTTATTTTCTGAATTCTCTTCTTGATTTCCGTATCGATGAATTTCGGCAATTCCTTATGAAAATTGTCATATTCGCCTTTTACTACGTTCAATTTTCCCACTATTGCATTTTTTGTTCTATCGAAATCTGAATCTATTTTTTCTGGTTCATTATAGATATCGATAAATTGAACATTCAAAGCATTATTTCGAATTTCTAGAGTACCATACATTCCATTTGTTGAATACCTATTGGTTGGCGAAAACCTTAATAATCCAACATTTCCATTAATGGGAATATTATACTCAACAAGTTTTCTTTTAAATTTTTCATTTGGGTTGGATATATCAAATGTCGGTGGAAAATCTCTACCATAAACTTCTGTTTCTCCTATTTCCATTTCAATTTCTTCCCATATAAAGGAAGGAAAATCATCAAGTGAATATTTAGACTCAAGATATTTTGAAAACTCTACTATTGGAATGCTATTAAAATACTCATCTGGTTGTGCGTTAATTTCAGCAATGATTTCTCTTGCTTTTGATGAAATTAAATTTCCAAATGGCTCTGTAAATATTTTATAATTCATTTTTTCTGACGTGATTCAAACTGACATACAACTTGTTTATATACTGAACTTTCATCCTTTTATACAGCCATTTTAGTTAGCTATACATAAGTCCAAATGCTTTTAATCATCTATTTCTTTCTTTTTTTAAAGTAAAAAATATATTACTTAGCAATTTAGAAATGTTTTACAATATTTCAAAGCATAATTTTTACAAATCCATAAAGTTTTGTTTCCATGTACCCTCCTTCGCCCTTTGTTCAGGCAAAGCCCTATTTTAAAAAAATACACCCGAACCGTAGACGAACAAAACCCGAACAAAACTCGAACAAAACCCCTACTTTTTTGGGGTGGTGTCTCAATGTGTGTCAAATTGTGTCAAATTGTGTCAAATCGTCTCATATTGTGTCAAATTGTGTCAATCTGTTTCATGGGTTTGGTGGTTAGGTGTTTGGTTATTAGGTTTGTGGGTTACTACTATTGACACTTAATAGTAATATGATGAGATGGCTTTACCTCGTCTACGCTCGTTACAGACTCTTCTCGCAATGACGTGGGTTCGCGTTAGGGATTGAAATGGAAAGCCCACAGCGACGCAGGAGCGAGGACTTGCAACCCTTCGCCTACGCTCAGGATAAATTCCAAGCCCGACCCTTTTCGGGGAACGCCCAAATATTGAAAGATTGCTTCACTGTGTTCGCAATGACGTAAATTATTAATTCCCCAAAAAAGATTGATACCATTTACCCGATGCTTTTACAATGCGCTGTTGTGTTGAAAAATTGGTGTAAACCAAACCAAAACGTGGGTGGTAGCCTTCTGCCCACTCAAAATTATCGGTAAAGGTCCAAACAAAATAACCTGCTACGTTGAGCCCGTCTTTTTTGGCTTTGTGCACTTGCTCTAGGTATGCCTGTAAATAATGTAGGCGTTCTGTATCGTTCACTTTGCCATCAATAAGCATATCAGGGAAAGCGGCGCCATTTTCGGTAATGATGATTTTATTAATGCCTTTGTATTGGTTAAACCGCTCTATCATGTTGTAAATACTGGACGGATACACTTCCCAATCCATAAGGGTGGTTTTTACGTTACGCTTGGAGGCTTTTACTATTTTGGCTCGTAGGTAGGGCACATAATAACTGTGTTTCACCATTTCGCGGGTGTAATTTTGTACGCCAATAAAGTCGAAATTAAACACAGCATTTTTTAAATCTTGTGGTTTTATATAGGTTTCTATACGCCTGAGCACAGGCACGTGTTCGGTGGGGTAACCAAACCCCAACAGGGGTTCTATAAAAAGTCTATTTAAAAGCGCATCGGCTTTTTGGGCTGCCCGCATATCTTTGGGCGTATCCCTAAAAGGGGTTATTTGCGAACAGGAAAAGGTAGTGCCTATATGGGCATTGGGCACTAGGGCGCGCAACACCCTACCACCAATGGCTTGACAAAGCATGGCATGGTGTACCGCTGGCAAAAAGTTTTTTAAGCCTTTACTACCTGGGGCATGTACGCCCAAAAAGTAACCGGCACCTGTAAATACCATGGGTTCGTTTAGTACCATCCAGTTTTTTACACGGTCGCCAAAATGGGTAGCGCAAACTTGTGCGTAGTTTTCAAACCACGAAAGCACGTCCCTATTTACCCAACCGCCTTGGTTTTGTAGGGCTTGTGGCAAATCCCAATGGTAAAGCGTTACCCAAGGTGTGATGCCACATTTTAAACAGAAATTGATAACCCGATTGTAAAAATCGATACCTTCGGCACTTACGGTTCCTGTACCGTTTGGAAGGATGCGCGACCACGCCAACGAAAACCGAAAGTGTTTGATGTTCATGGATTGCATAAGCAGAATATCCGCTTCAAACCTATTGTAGAAATCGCAGGCTATTTGCCCATGCTGGTTGTTAAAGGTATTGCCATTTTTTGAGGTGAACTGATCCCAAATGGAAGCACCTTTGTTGTGAACATTATGTGCACCTTCAATTTGATAGGCTGCGGTTGAGACCCCAAACACAAAGTCTTTTCCAAAATCTTGAGGTTTTAGGTTAAAAGGTTTTTGGGGTTTGTTAAAAGCCATAAAGTGGTTTTGTATTATAGATTTTCCTGTAACAGCTTATCTATAATTTGTTCGGTAATGTCCGGGTAGTTTACGTCTATAATGGTGTGGGTTTCCGTCCAATACACAATATCTTTTATATACTTTTTTTTAAGTGCCTTTATTACGGGTACGCCCATATCTTTTAAAGCTGCGGCATTGCATTGTTGCTCGTACTGCCCTTTCATGGGGATTACCAATAGTTTTTTACGCATAAAAAGGGCTTCGGCAGGGGTTTCAAATCCGCCACCACAAAGAATGCCTTTGCTGGTTGCCATACTTTTTACAAAGGCTTCGTTGGTAATAGGCTGTACCGTAATATTTTTATAGGTAGTTACTTTTTTATTATGTTTTGAAAATACTTGCCAGGACACCTCTTTGATTTTTGAAAGGATGCTTAGTATTTTTTCATCTTCATACGATGGTAAATACACCGTGTAATGGTTTCCTGTTTCACAAACGGCTTTTCTAATATCCTGCCTGATAACGGGTGTAAACACGCCTTCTTGATAGGCTTTAAAATGAAACCCATATTGCTTGGTTGTGGGTGCGTATTTTTTAAGAATCAACTTCCCTAAGGCGTCTTTTTTCTTAGGTTTTGGTGCATTTGGAACCATAACCGCCGCTTGGTGACTTAAACTGATGCAGGGTTTCTTTTTTAGTTTGCACGCCCATGCCGAAACAGGTTCGAAATCGTTGATTACTAAATCGTAGTTTTCAACGGGCAAGCTGCTTATTTCCTTATGAAGGCGCATGCTTTTTGCCTTAAAGTAAGTTTTCCAAAAATCGACACCTCCTTTTTTTCCAAACACAAAACTCAGGCCTTTTAGTCGGTACGTGATGGGGTACGGAATGTTGATGTCGGCTTCGGTACCGCTTACCAAAATATCCAACTCAATATCCTTTTTTTGAAGGATGGGAATGATATCGCTCGCCCTACTTAAATGCCCGTTGCCCGTGCCTTGAATAGCGTAAAGTACTTTCATACCGTTTAATTAACTTTAGATGGTTTAACACCGGTTTGAAACTCCTTCATCATGTTTTGAAACAACACTTTGGTTTCCAATACATCATCTTCTTCGGTGTCTGCATCAACATCATCTTCAAATAAAAAGTTGTCTTTAAAACTGAACAAATGCCATGTGCCATCAAAATATTCTAAGGCGGTTAGGTTTTCTACCCAATCGCCCGAATTCAAATACACAACTTCACCTTTTTCGGTTTCAATACGCTTTATTTCCGGTTGATGGATGTGTCCGCAAATCACATAATCGTATTCGTTTTCAATAGCAATATCCGAGGCTATTTTTTCAAAATTATTGATGAACTTTACGGCAGACTTTACGCTGTTCTTTATTTTTTTAGACATTGATATAGGCCCTTTACCAAACTTTGCTGCAAAGAAGTTAATAAAACTGTTTAATAGTATTAACGAATCGTAGCCCACCGCACCCAATTTGGCTATGGATTTGGAGTGTTGCATGGTAACATCGAACACATCGCCATGAAATATCCATGCTTTTTTTCCATCGATGTTCAATAATTCTTTATTAGAAATACTGAAACTTCCCATTTGAAAACCTACAAACTTACGAAGCATCTCATCGTGATTGCCCGTTATGTAACGCACCTCAACACCGCTGGAAATCCATGAGGTGATGAGTTTTATAATTTTCATATGCGACTTTGGCCAATAGCGTTTGCTGAATTGCCAAACATCTATAATATCGCCATTCAATATCACCTTTTCAGGTTTTATGGATTTTAGGTATTTATGAAGCTCTTTGGCACGACAGCCATAAGTTCCTAAATGCACATCTGAAATCACAACAATATCTACAGGTCTTTTTTTCATGTGCTTGAAATTTGCTTTATGATTTTAATTTTTAGGGAGGAAGCGTAACTACTTAAACAAATAGTTGTGGGTTTTACTGCTAGAGTAGATAAATCGGTTAAGATTATCGTCATAGGCTTTGTATGTTGAAATAGTGTATTTTATTTCAAATGCAAAATTGCGCCAATTTCACTTATAATAAGTTAACGGAGTATTAAATAGAGGTTAAGGTTTTGATGAATTACGATTGACGAATTATCAATTACGAATTAGGAATTACGAGTTATGAGTTATGAGTTATGAATTAGGAGTTAGGAGTTATGGACTATCAATTACGAATGATAGATTAGATCTTAAGACTAACTTCTAATGTCATAAAACCCGCAGTAACGTTCTTTGAACACAAAGAAGCATCGCATTACAGTAAGCAAACTGCGCTTCATTTCTCATCCCTCACCGTAACGTTTCACTTTTTATGATTCCCTATGGATGCCGACACATACACCCCAATACCTAGTGATAGACCTATAAATAGTAATGAAAACCACTCAGGAATTTCTACCCAACTTGCAGTAATAAGTTTTATAGAAACAAACACCAATATAGCGAACACACTGTATTTTAAGTAAACAAACCTTTCCAGCATGTTTGCCAAGAAAAAGTACAACGAGCGTAAACCCATAATGGCAAAAATATTAGAACTGTAAACTATAAACGGGTCTGTGGTTACGGCAAAAATGGCAGGTATACTATCGAGGGCAAAAAGCAAATCGGTAAACTCTATGGTAAGCAAGGCTCCAAACAAAGCAGTAAAAACGCGTTTACCATTTACTCGGGTAACAAACTTTCCGCCATCAATAACATTGCTAAATCTAAAATACTTCATATAGCCTTTAGGCTCATCAAATTCGGTATGTTCGGCTTCTTTTTTAAGCATCTTTAAAGCTGTGAACAGTAAAAACAGACCAAAAACAATGTTCATTCCGTGTATTTTATTAATAAGCACCAAACCAACGCTAATTAAAATAGCTCTAAATACAATAGCTCCCAAAATACCTAAAAAGAGTAGTTTGTGTTGGTACTGGCTTGGTATTTTAAACGATGTAAAAATAATAGCTATTACAAACAGGTTATCTACACTTAATGAAAGTTCAATGATGTAGCCCGTTAGGTATTTAATAAGAGCATCGGTAGCCGACAAATTATTAATATTTGCCACCAAGTTATGGCTATAACACCAATACAGCACCCCCGAAAACACCAGTGCGTTCGACACAAAAAACACAACCTCTAATATGGCTTTTTTTACTGAAGGTGTTTTATTCTTTTTATGTAAAACAAAAAAGTCTATAAACAAAAGCACTAAAACATATACTATTAAAACAATCCAAGGGGTTGTACTTGCCATGGTATTACAGATTAATTTTTCAAGCTAATGTATGCTATTTTGTAATATATTTTTAAACTATTTTCATACTTAGTACAATAACATTTGCTTGAATATTTTAGGCATCATTTCCGGATGTGGAGCCGAAGTAAAACCATCTGTTTATCCCATTTTGTGAGGTAGAACACTGTGAGATTTGGCAGAACAGCAAGCATCCGTAACTATTTAAAAGTTGATTGATAAAGCAATACAATTTGTTTAGATTTACCAAAAGTTAGTTTTATATATGTTTATATACCACTTAACAATCTTCAACCTACTATTTCTACTACTTCGCGCACATATTTAATTTGAAGTGACTCCCGCCCTTATGTGCTGGTTTGCTTTTGTATTGTAAGCATAGTCTATGAGGGTAACTACCTCGGTGGTTTTATCAAAGGCTATGCGCATCCAGCCAAAGTAGGTAGAATTGGCCCTATTATGTTGTACCCCTACTAGGTGCGTGCCATCGCCCCAAGCCCCTTCATAAGAAACACTTCCATTGTTAAACGTGTTTCTTATTGCCAAAACACCAGAATCGGTAGTCCAGCGTTCATTGGTATTTAAACCTGCATCAATAATAGAACCTTCAGTTTGGGCAACCAAAAAACCCATGTTCAAGAAGTTATCATCTATTGCTGATCCTGATTTAATTCCATTTACACCTACCGGATTCATACCTACATACAAACGGTCGCCCAAACTGTTTGCCGTTAGCTCTACAAATATGGTAAAATCTACATAGCCATCATCGGACAAATCTATTGCAATAGGATCTAAATCGCCATACTTTACCGTACTTCCAGACATTTTATACACAATAGTATTACCTTGTTCTGTAAAAAAACTTACTTCATTTCCATAAGAAGTCCCCATACTATTGGTAGCATATGCCCTAACAAAATATTGTTGATTTGGCTCTAGATTATCAAAATGACTCTCAAAACTACCTGTGCCATGTCCGTTTACTTTTTTAGTTTGCAAATCCTTTGTTGGCTGCGGGTTAATATCCCAACAAATACCCCGTTCAGTAACTGGTTGCCCGCCATCGTGCGTAACCATACCTCCCGAAGTAGCCTGGTTGGACGTAATATTGGTAACCTCTAATGTTTGAACAATTGGTAAACTATCATTTTTTGGATCGTCGCTGCAACCACAAAAAAGCGCGATAAAAAAAGGGATGGACAAAAGAAACAATCTAAAACTATTTGCTTTCATATGTTATGTATTTTAGAATATTTATCCTGAAAGGTTTGCTAAACAAAAGCAGCTAGCTAATTTTATCAACGGTTTTAAAAAAGATGATTAACCAGACTACAATAGCCCATAGTCTTTCCGGAATAAAATAATGAATTATAAAAATGCTACATTTATATATGTTCTCTCACCATCCTGGTACATATTAAGGCTCTTATTTGGAGCAGACAAACCACTTCCCTCTGTTATTGGCTCTTCTGTACCATAACAAGAACTCTCATTGGTATCGCAAATATCAGCTTCAGAAAACGGCGTTTCATTTCTGCAGGCAAAAAGCAGACCAAGGGATATAATAAAAAATTTTCTCATAAGTATTTTTTTATACTTAGATACTATTTTTCTTATTTGGTTGCGTTAAAAAAATAAAATATTGAGTGACAGTACACTTAAGAGAATCGTCAATTGATAATTGTTAATCACTCCTCATCCATTTCCATAATCAAATTAGCTATCAGTGCTGTCCACCCTGTTTGGTGCGATGCGCCCAGGCCTTTACCGTTGTCGCCATCAAAAAACTCGTAAAACAAGTGTAAATCTTTAAAATGTTCATCCTTTGAAAACTTGTTATCGGCACTATCGGCATGGTACTGGAATTTGCCTTCTTCATTGGCTTCAAACAGTTTTACCAAACGTTTTGTAAGCTCGTTAGCAATTTGTTTTAAGTTGAGTTTGTTGCCAGAACCCGTTGGAAACTCATATTGATAGGTGGGTCCGTAAAAAGAATAATACTTGCGTAAGGACTGAATGATCATATAATTTAATGGCATCCAAATGGGTCCACGCCAGTTGGAGTTACCACCAAACATATTGGAACGACTCTCCCCTGGTTCGTATTGAATTTGATGATGCCCATGATGCTCAAAAACAAAAGGATGCGCTTCGTGGTACTTAGATAAGGAACGAATACCATAATCTGACAGGAACTCGTTTTCATCTAATAAACGGATCAATAAATGCTCTAGCCTAAAACCACGCATGATGGCGAATAGGTAATTACCGTCTTGGTTCGTTTCATCTAAATTGGTAATTAAAGACGCTAAGTCGGGGCGCGTTCTTATAATTTCGTTCGCCCTAAACCTGAAATCCTTTAATTCTTCAAAGAGGTCTTTATGCATAATTTCGGCGGCAAACATAGGAATAACACCTACCAAGGAGCGTACTTTAAGGCGACTGGTACTTCCGTTTGCCATTTCTACCACATCGTAATAGAAATTATCTTCATCATCCCAAAGTGAAATATCTTTTTTACCAATGTGGTGCATCGCCCAAGCTATGTTTAAGAAATGCCTAAAAAACTTAGCGGCAGATTCTTCATATATTTTATTGGTTTTAGCCAATTCCAAAGACATGCGAAGCATATTAAGCGTGAACATGGCCATCCAACTGGTAGCATCGGCTTGTTGCATTTTTTTAATACCCGGCGGCATATGGTTCCTATCGAACACCCCAATATTATCCAACCCTAAAAAACCGCCTTCAAAAAGGTCTGTACCACTGGTATCTTTTTGGTTTACCCACCACGTAAAATTGATAAGTAGTTTTTGGAAGGCTTTTTCTAAAAATTCTGTATCGCCCCTACCCGTATAGTTTTTATCTTTTTCATACACATTCCACACAGCATATGAATGCACAGGCGGGTTTACATCACTAAAATTCCACTCGTAAGCAGGAATTTGTCCGTTAGGGTGCATATAGTTTTCTTTAAGCACCAACAACAACTGTTCTTTAGCGAAAAAAGGATCAATTTCTACAAACGATGCCATATGGAATGCCAAATCCCAAGCAGCATACCACGGGTACTCCCATTTATCGGGCATGGAAATAACATGCCTGTTGGTAAGGTGTTGCCAACTGTAATTTCGCATATTTGCCCGCTCGGGTTTACTTTCACCTGGGCCACCAAACAACCATTTAAACACATCGTTATAATAGAATTGCTTGGTCCATAACAAACCAGAAAATGCACTTTTGGCAATGGCTTGATGGGTTTCTTGAATATCGGTTCTTATAGTTTCAGTATAAAACTCCTCACATTCGGTAATACGTTGATGGAATATGGCATCAAACTCATCCCAAGGGTCTTTTACTTTCTTTTTACTTAAACGTATTTTAATACTTTTTTCTTCGCCTGCCTTTAACTTAAATTGGTGCCAAACGGCAAACTTAGACCCTGTTTTATCTGGGTTTACGGTTGCTTTTCCGTGTAACACATGGTCGTTAATACCATCTTTTACATATTTAACATCATTAGCAAAATTATAAATCCGTTTGTTATTGGTTTCGTTATCACAAAATAACTGTTCTGCATCTTCATGATACAAATAGTACCTACCGTTTCTGATACTTCTAGATTGCACACTATTACTTGAAATAGATTTCATCACAGGGCGTTCATAGCGTTTGTTATGCTTCCAAAAATTACGAAACCATAAGTGTGGCAATACATGAATATCCGCTGCTTTTTTACCTCTATTTACCACGGTCACCTTCATTAAAATATCATCTAAATCGGCTTTGGCATATTCAATAAAGCAATCGAAATAAGCATTATCCTTAAAAGCATCCGTATCCAACAACTCGTATTCCGGTTCATGGCGCCCACGTTGGTTGCCGTTTACTAAATCGCCATACGGAAATTCAGCATGTGGATATTTATAAAGATATTTAGAGTAGGAATGTGTAGGTGAGGATACTTGGTGGAAATAAAGTTCCTTTACATCTTCCCCGTGGTTCCCTTGGTTGTTGGTGAGTCCGAATAGGCGTTCTTTCAGAATAGGATCTTTACCATTCCAAAAAGCAGGTGCCAAACATAGTATTTCTCGTGAATCGGTAAAACCACCTATGCCCTCTTCTCCCCATCTATAAGCATTACTACGAGCTTTTTCATGGTCTATAAACTCCCAGGCTTCACCATGATTGCTATAATCTTCCCTAACGGTTCCCCATTGTCTTTCTGCTAAATACGGCCCCCATTTTTTCCAGTTTTTGTAATTGTTAGGGACTTTTAGTCTTTCTGCTTCCGAACCTTTTTGAATCATATATTTTGGTATGAGAATTTTGTATAATTGATAAAATTAAAAAGTGAAAAGATAATTTCTACACTAAATTGTAGACTTACAACTTTTGAATTTTATACGCTTTTGAATAAAAATAAGTTATTTATTAGAAATAGTTACACCTTGTAAAAAGTATTGTGTAATTTCTTTTTTTTGTTCGCTTTCTTTTAATATCTCATAAAAAAACATCTAAAAATTAATGAAGTGATACTTTATTAAAACTTAAAATCTGTAATTTATTAGTTTTTTAAAAAATGGAACATAGTTTATAGCTTATGGATTATAATTTATACCATTACTCTATAGTTATGAGTAATTTTGAGTAATATTTAACTAAATAAATTCATTATGCAAAAAAAATTACAATTTTTATTAGCAGCTACAATGCTATGCACAGCAAATTTAATTTCAGCCCAAGGCGGTATTAACCATGTTTTTACAGATTTTGGCGGTTGGATTGTAGGAAATAATCCAGAAAGAACTAATCCTGCTGGAGGAACAATTCCTGCAGGCACATCAGCCGTATCTGGCGGACATTTAAATGTTACCATGGGGGGACAAAGCGAACCTTTTACTGGGAGTTACAGATCAGATGTTAAATTTGATATAACTAACGGTGGAGGCACCAGTAGTTACACCATCAATTCAAACACAGACAAAATTTTGGCTATCAAGTTTATTGGTGACAGAGTTGCAGCTGGAACATTTAAGTTGGAAATGTATAATCTTACAGCAGGAGCTTGGATGAACAACAGTGGTTCGAGATATACAGCAGCTGGTACTACTACAACTGCAGCTGGTAACAAAATTTATTATTTTGATTTTAGTACGGATGCCAATTTTACTGCTGGCAATATAGCAATTAGTAGAATTAATTTTACTATTGCAGATAATCCAAATGGAGGTTCATTTGTTGTAGATTGGATTGCCTCTTTTGCTGACATAGCTGCTCTTGAGGCTTATAAAGAGGCCAAAGATGACGGTACTTCCGATACAGAAGGTTCGTTGACATTAGGTATAGACGATGTTGTTACAAAAAACAATGCATTTAAAATATATCCAAATCCTTCAACCAATAATTCATTCAATATTGAGTTGGAAAAGAGTTACTCTAAAAGTACCGCTACTGTAAAGGTTTATAATTTATTGGGTAGCGTTATTTTAAGTAAAACTGTGAATACCAATGTTAAAAAAACAACTATTAACCATAACTTAAATCCGGGGATGTATATTGTGCAAGTCGATACTACTTCTACCAAATTAGTAGTGAAATAGTATTAACAAAGTATAGATATTTTAAAAACCTGCTCAAAATAAGTGTTTATTTTGAGCAGGTTTTTTCTTATTTTAATTATAAAAATGTTTCAGACAAACATAGTGTTAACGTGTTTGTTTAGAAAAGCTTATAAACTGAATTTAAAAAAATATTTTATATTACCATTCACGAAGTTTATTCAGTGCTTCTTCTGCTTCCAGTTCTTTTTGAGAAATAACTTTTAAAAAGGATGGATGCTGCTCTATGGCATACTCGATGCGTTTTACAATATCATCCGTAGATTCGTTATCATAATCTATCACCAAAGGTTCTTTTATTTCAATAGATTGAAGAATGTTTTTCTTTTTAATGCGCAAGCCCTTTTTATCGAATGAGCGTCTGAAACCATCAATTACAATAGGGACTACAACAGGTTTGTACTTTTTTATAATGAATGCCGTACCTTTTCTGATAGGTTTGAAAGGTGTAGTTGTACCTTGTGGAAAGGTGATCACCCATCCATCGTCTAAAGCCTTTCCAATATTAGAAATATCACTCATTTTTACTTGACGGTTTACGTCTTGTCCTTCAGCCCTCCATGTACGTTCAATGCTAATAGACCCCATGTATGCTAAAATTTTAGGCAATAAACCAGCTTTCATGGTTTCTTTGGCAGCTACGTAATAGATATTTAGTTTTGGGTTCCATATATAACCAATGTTTTTAATGGAATCTGTGCGTCCGCTTAAACTCGCATTAAACACATGGAACATAGCCACTACATCGGCAAAGTAGGTTTGATGGTTTGATATGAACAATACATTATTATCCGGCAGGTTTTTAAGAACTTCAGAGCCTTCTATTTGCAACTCATTAAAGCCACGGAAGCGTCTGTGGGTTAAAGCCCCAAAAATTCTAATTAGCCACTTTTTAACAAAAAGTATATGCCCAAATGGATTTCTTTTAAACAATCCCATAAATCACGCGTCAATTTGGTTAGATAGTACAAATGTAATAAATCTATAAACTACATGAGTTGTTTTAATAAATCTTTAATCTCACTAAGCATCATTGCTGTGGCACCCCAAACCACATAGTTATTGAGTTTGAATGCAGGCACCTCAACATCAACACTATACGAGGTATTTACTATTTCAGTAATAATATTGGCATCATCTAAAAAATGATTCAATTTTACTTCAATGATGGCTTCCACCTCATCATCTTGTTTTATAAATTGCGGCGTTGTTTTTGAGATGCCTATAAATGGATGCACATAAAAGTTACTGGGCGGTATGTAAACTTCAGTTAATGCTTTTACCACTTCTATTTTTTTTATAGGCACTCCTACTTCTTCAAACGTTTCCCTAATAGCGGCCGCTTCCAAAGAAACGTCATGCGCTTCCAATTTGCCACCAGGAAACCCCACTTGGGCCGAATGCACGCCATGGTATGTTTTCCTTAGAATTAAAACCAAGTGGGTCATTTGATTAACATCAGGATAAAACAATGCCAAAACCCCTGCCCTTTTTGCTGTTTTTATAGCATGTTCTTGTTGTTTTAATAGTTCCTGCCTAAATGGAGGCACCATTTTAAACTGAGAAGCTTGGGCTGGTAGCGGTATATTTTTTATTTTTGAAATTGATATTAAAAACTCATCAAAATTCATTCTGTATGCGCGTTATCTTATTATTATGTGGTTTTATTCTCTTTTTCAATTGTGAAGATAAGGAAAGTAAAAAGAAAATAATTCCTAAAAAAGAAATAACAACGGTTGCTATAGAAGAGGGCCTTACCGGTGATGAAGACACTACCGATGTTGTAAATAGAGCATTCCCTAAATTAAATTCTAAAAATGCTATGGAGTTTTTTTTGCAGTATGACAAAGTACACAAGGAAAACAAAGTACGTTTAACTACCGATTTTGGAACCATTGACATTTTATTGTTTAATGAAACCAAATTCCACCGTTCTAACTTTATCTTTTTAACTAAGCAAAAGTATTTTAATGGCACTCAGTTTTATAGAGTGATTGATAATTTTATGGTACAGGCAGGAAATAGCGACGACAAAAAAACCGCTAACAAACGTACCTATATTGGTAAATATTTGTTACCACCAGACACCAAACGCGGATTTAAACACGACCGAGGTATGGTATCTATGCCCAGTAGCGAGATTGATAACCCACACAAACTAGCGTCGCCATACGAGTTTTTTATTGTGCAACAACAAGGTGGTGCACACTTTTTAGATGGTGATTATACTATTTTTGGAAAAGTGACCAGAGGCATGGATGTGGTAGACAAAATAGCCGCTGTTGAAAAAGATGATGCCGATTGGCCGCTACGTAATATTTATATTAGAAATGTGGAGATTATTAAATAGGCAATAGGCAATAGGCAATAGGCAATAGGCAATAGGCAATAGGCAATAGGCAATAGGCAAAATTAAACTTTGAGACTTTGAAACTTTGAAACTTTCAAACTTTCAAACTTTCAAACTTCATCCTTATACAAACTAGGTAAGCTAATTTTAAATTTCACAGCTATCAAGCGTACCGCAATAACTATTGAACCAGAAATAACAAATACAATGTTATCATCTATTGGCAATTTCCTGAGGATAAAATAAGCAAATCCTCCTAAAATACAAGCAGTTGCATATACTTCTTTTCTAAAAATCACAGGAATTTCATTACATAAAATATCTCTAATAACACCTCCAAAACAAGCCGTTATAGTACCTAATGCAATACAGATTATAGGATGTAAACCCATAATCAAGCCTTTTTGTATACCCACAACGGTATATAAACCAATACCAATAGTATCAAAAAGAAATAAGGATATCCTTAAATAATCAAGATATTTCCTAAATATAATAGAGAAAACAGTAGCTCCAAGAATAACATAAACGTAGGTCATATTTAACATCCATGTTACAGGAGTTACTCCTATAAGTACATCTCTTAATGTTCCGCCACCAACTGAGGTTACAAATGCAATAATAAGCACACCAAAGGGATCCATTCTTTTTTCTAATGCCACCAATACACCTGAAATGGCAAAGGCGAAGGTTCCTAATATTTCTATAATTTGGATGAACATCATGGTTTTGGGTGTTGGGTGTTAATTTGTTTAGTTGTTAAGCTGAAATAACTTTGTACTTTCAACTTTGCTACTTTGTTACTTTCAACTTCAATCTACATGTGCTGCGTATAGTAATTATAATCTTTTAAAATGGTGTTTAAAAAATCTACATCGTATAAATTGGATTCGATATTTAAAACACTGGACACTTTGTTTCTTAATAAAGTAAGGGTTTTATAATCGTTATTCTTTTTTGAAATGGTGAATGCTTCCTTTATGATGCGTACATCTTTATCGGTAAGTTGGGTAACATTGGTAAAAACCGGCTGATAATCCTCTTCTAAATCTTCTAAAATGGTACTGGTAATTTTGTGTTTCTTTTTTACACTAATAACAACCGTTCCTGCAGCGGCATCGCCTACACGTTGCTTTTTATCAGACAACAAAATGCTTAAAACGCCAATAGAGGAAAAAAACATCCAAATATCCACAATACGCAACATCCACCTCACTAGCAAATTATACCACTGGGTTGGGGCACCATCTACACGAACAACCTTTATTTTCAATATCATTTTCCCTATGGTTTGCCCACTAAAAAGAATGTGGCACAACACCGAATAAAAAAGTGCAGGTAAGGTTACTAAGCCTATTATACCACGTTTGGTCCAATCATCGGTACTGAAAATATCAGAGAGCGCTACCAAGTTCTCCATAATGGTTATGTAGGTCAATAAAATAAGACCATCAATTAAGAATGCGACAAACCGCTCGCCCAAACCAATTAATTTGTAATCTAAATTAACATTTTGTGCTGTGTTAATTGCTAAATTGCTCATTGAAATGTATATTCGTTTCTAATTAAAATAGTTTTATGCGCGAAGCATCTTTCGTGAAGCAAAATAAGGAAAAATGGATGGGTTTTGAAAATGCGTTACACAATAATGCAAAAATAAATCCGGACGACTTAGCTTCTTATTACATACATCTTACAAACGACCTTGCTTACGCGCAAACCTACTACCCCGATAGTAAAACCTTGCTATACTTAAATTCTTTAGCATCAGAGGCGCATCAAAAAATTTATATCACCAAAAGAGAATCTAAAAACAAGATTGTTTCTTTTTGGAAATACGAATTTCCGCTGTTCTTCAAAAACTATCAAAAAACATTATTATATACGTTTTTAATATTTATGGCTGCTGTGGGCATTGGTGCGGTTTCAACTTTAAACGACGATTCGTTTGTGCGTTTAATTTTGGGCGATGCCTATGTAAACATGACCATAGAAAACATTGAAAAGGGCGAACCCATGGCGGTTTACAAAAGCGGCAGCAATATTGGGTCGTTTTTGGGCATTACCATAAACAATATCCGGGTGGCCATTATTGCGTTTGCATTTGGAGTCATTTTTAGCGTGGGCACTATTTATATTCTTTTTAGCAACGGGATTATGTTGGGAGCGTTTATCACCTTTTTTTACAACTACGGGATTTTAGAAAAAACATCAACCGTTTGGTTACATGGTACTATTGAAATTTCTGTTATTGTTATTGCAGGTTGTGCTGGTTTGGTAATGGGCAATAGTTTTTTATTTCCGAAAACTTATTCCAGACGGGTGGCTTTTACCAAAGGTGCCAAAGACGGATTGAAAATTGTGGTAAGCACCATACCGTTTTTTATTATTGCTGGTTTTATTGAAGGTTTCATCACCCGATATGGCGAACAAATGCCTTGGGTAGTATCATACGGCATCATTGCCTGCTCGCTGTTTTTAATATTATTTTACTACGTTATTTACCCCATAAAGTTGAACAACGCTTATCAATCTGATTTAAAAAAATGAACAAACCCTACATAGAATTACGCAACAGACATGATTTTGGCGAAACCATAAACACCTATTTTCTGTTTCTTAAATACAACTTTAAAAAATACACCAGTTTGTACTTGCGCTATAATGCCGTAAGTATCATCCTTTCCATTATTGCGTCCTATTTATTGGTAACCGGTTTTATGGGGCTAGCCAGTAGAGATTTTAGGTTTGGCATGAACAACGATGGCGACCACACCATTTATTTAATTGTTGGCGCAGTGGTTCTGGTACTTGTTTTATTTGTAACGGCACTTATAAATTATAGTTTTTCAAGTGCTTATATGGCTGAATATGTTAATAGTTCCGGCGAGGTACAGTCTAAAAACGTGTGGCAGAAAATCAAACATAATTTAGGCACCGTTATTCTATTCATCTTTTTAGGCATCGGTTTATACATTGGGTATTTTATAGTTTCCCTGATTTTTGCCTTTATTCCGTTAATAGGCATGCTCATTCAGTATGGATTAAGTTTTTTACTTGCTGCATTTTTCGGCTTATCATTTATTTCTATTTTCTCGGACAATAAAGGGTTGAGCAGTGCTTTATCAGAAGGTTGGTCGTTTACCTTTTCCAGCTTCGGAAAAGTGATTCTTTACGGTTTGGTAATTGGTATTTTAAATATGATGATTACCATGTTAATCATTTCTATCCCTGGTTTCATCATTGGTATTTACGTTTATTTTTCATTGGAAAGCAATGTAGATTTAGTAACAAGCATTTTCGCCAACGTTATATTCACATTAGGTTTTGCCATGTTTTTACTCTCGTTTATTTACACTCAGGCTTTATCGCAAATTGCGTACAGCGTGTTGTATTACAATATATATGAAGAAAAAAACAATGTATTTTTAAGAAACAAAATTGAACAAATTGGGGTTAATGAATAAAATGAAGCACCATATTTCGGTTACTTTTGGTCTATTTCTTAGCACTGCATATTGTTTTGCACAAGATAGTATTCAAAGAGACTCTTCAAATATTAAGGTGACTTACTTTAAAGATGCCATAAAAGATCGTTATAAAGGTGATGATTTCAACTATTCCATAAACGATACCGGCGGTATCAATTTATTGCAACGTATCTTACAGAAATTTTTTGAGTGGTTAAGAAATATCTTTGTTTGGTTAAAAAATGCTTTAGGTATTGATATTGAATTTATTGATTACAAAACTTTTGAATACATTATATATGGGATTTTAGGTGTTGTTGTGCTCTATGTAATCATTAAATTTTTAATGCAATCGCCTATAAATTCAGTATTTAAAACAGATACCCAAGAGATTGACAATTTTAAATACGTTGAAGAAAACATAAAAGATGTGAATTTTGACCAACTGGTTGAAGCTGCTTTAAAAGACAACAATTACAGATTGGCAACACGCTATTTGTACTTAAAATCGTTAAAACTACTTACCAATAAAAACATTATTGAATGGCATTACGATAAAACAAACAACGAATATTTAAACGAGATTAAGGACGAAAACACCAAATCCGTTTTCAAGCGCATATCCTATATATACGATTATGTTTGGTATGGCGAATTCCCCATTGATGAAGCTATTTATGTGAAAAACCAATCTGATTTCGACAAAATAAACACGCTGCAACATGGATAAAAAATCTAAAATAGCACTCTATGCTATAGGAGCGGTTATCGTGTTGATGATGCTTGCAGAAATAACCAAACCCAAGGCTTTAAATTGGCGCGATTCTTATACGGCTGTCGATAAAATTCCATTAGGTTGCTACGTGCTTTTTAATGAGTTAAAAAACATTTCAGATAAACCCATAAAAATTTCAAATAAAACGGCTTTTGAAAATTTAAAAGATGTTGAAACTGATAAAAAAACGGTTAGCCTTTTTATAAATAATGGCATACATTTCGACAAACAAGACTCCGAATCGCTTATTAAATATGTAGAAAATGGCAACTCGGTATTTATTAGTACCAACTATATGTATGGTGTTTTAAGCGATACGTTAAATATAAGAATTGGTTCAGACTATAATAATTTTTTCAAAAAGCCCTCTTTAAATAGCTTTACTAGCCCCAATTTAAAACCCAACGAACGCCAATTTAATGATGTTATTGAAAACAGCTTTTTCACTAGTTTAGATACGCTTAACGCCGTTGCGTTGGGCACTAGCAAAGTTGAAAAAACCGAAAAAATTATTAATGATACCATTCCAGATACGAACATCAACTTTATAAAAGTGCCTTTTGGAAATAAAAATGGGGCGTTTTTTATACATACCAACCCATTTGCGTTTAGCAATTACCATATGCTGAACCAAAATGAAGCGTATGCCGCAACCGTTTTATCGTTTTTACCCAAACATCAAATTATTTGGGATAGTTATTATAAAAGCGGACGCAAAGTTATTAGCAGTCCGTTACGTTTTGTGCTTCAAAACCAAGCATTAAAGTGGGCGTTTTATATTGCCCTACTATCGTTAATACTATTTGTTATTTTTAGAGGGAAACGCACCCAACGCATCATTCCCGTGGTAGAACCTTTAAAAAACGCTACTGTGGATTTTACCAGAACCATTGGCGATTTGTACTATCAACATGGTAATTTCACCAACATTATCACCAATAAAATCCAGTATTTTTTAGAACAAATCCGCACAAAATACTATTTAAATACGAATGAATTGGGCGATCATTTTATTTCGAAATTAGCTATCAAATCATCCAACAAAAAGGAAGATACCAAAGCTTTAATAGACTATATTGTTTATTTAAAATCGAAATCGAACCATACCGAAGCCGATTTAATTCAACTTAACAAACTCATAGAATCATTTACAAAACACACAGCATAATGGAAGAACAAACTCCTGAAAATCAAGATGTAAATTTTGAAAGCAGACTCGATTTAAAACCGCTTCAAAACCATGTGAAAGCCATAAAAAAAGAAATAGGCAAAATAATTGTTGGACAAAACGAGATGATTGAATTGCTCATCATTTCTTTGCTTTCAAACGGGCACACCCTTATTGAAGGAGTTCCTGGAGTTGCAAAAACCATTACCGCTAAATTATTGGCAAAAACACTGGCGGTCGGTTTTAGCAGAATTCAGTTCACACCCGATTTAATGCCAAGTGACATTTTAGGAACTTCCATTTTTAATGTAAAAACCAACGAGTTTGAGTATAAAAAAGGTCCTATTTTTTCAAACATTATTCTGATTGATGAGATAAACCGGGCCCCTGCAAAAACGCAAGCTGCTTTGTTTGAAGTTATGGGCGAACGCCAAATTACCATGGATGGTACCAGATATGTTATGGAGTCACCATTTTTAGTATTTGCAACCCAAAACCCCATTGAACAAGAAGGCACATACCGCTTGCCTGAAGCGCAATTGGACCGTTTTCTGTTCAAAATAAATGTAGATTACCCAACGCTTGAAAACGAGGTTCAAATTTTAATGGAAAACCACCAAAGACAAGATATTTTAGATTTTAATGCGGTTATACCCGTTTTAAACGCACAGCAAATTGCACACTACCAAGGTTTGATAAAGCAAATATTGGTTGAAAACCATTTAATAAGCTACATTGCTTCTATTATAAACAACACACGTACCAATGCCAATTTGTATTTAGGCGCTTCACCACGTGCATCTATTGCCATATTGAATGCTGCCAAATCCAACGCTGCTATTAACGGAAGGGATTTTGTAACTCCCGACGATATAAAACGCTGTACCAAAGCCGTATTAAAGCACCGTTTGGTATTAACCCCAGAACGGGAAATGGAAGGTTTTACGGTTGAAAAAGTTATTGAACAAATTTTAGAAACTATTGAAATTCCAAGATAAATTTCAAGGCTTATCCGTAATCACTCATAACAAAGCTCTAAATGTCAGGTCGAGCGCAGTCGAGACCTCACTTTGAAGTTATTAAGCTCAATAACCTCTCGACTGCGCTCGAGAAGACAGTAATTTATAATTGATAACGGGCATTTTATAAATATTTAAATAGATTTAAAATCGCTACGCTGTTAGAAACAAGAATAAGGACTTTATAGTCGTGGCAAAAATTAATAAATGAAACACTTTTTCAAAAATATCTACTTAAATACTCACTTTTTTGTAAGTGTAAGTGTTCTTGTTTTCCTATTTATTCTGGCATATATTTTTCCAGGGTTATTGGTCATCGCCCAAATGTTGTTTTTTGTTTTTGTAAGTTTATTGATAATAGATGTCATCTTGCTATTCAAACAAAAAGGCATCACAGCATCGCGAATTTTACCAGAAAAATTGAGTAATGGAGACGATAATCCTATTGAAATTTCATTAAAAAACAATTACAATTTCACCAGTAGTATAAAACTTATTGATGAGCTACCGTTTCAATACCAAAAACGCGATTTTGAAATAGATACAAAATTAGAAAAACAAGCTAATAAAAAAATTACCTACACCCTTCGCCCTTTAGAACGCGGCGAATATTATTTTGGCCATTTAAATTTGTATGCTTGTAGCCCCATCTGTTTAATTTCAAGACGTTTTCAATTTGGAAAAGATGCGATGGTGCCCAATTACCCATCGTTTTTACAGTTGAAAAAATACATGCTTATGGCCTTTTCAAACAAGATTTTTGAATATGGTTTGAAAAAGATACGCCGCATTGGGCATACTATGGAATTTGAGCAAATTAAAGATTACGTACAAGGTGATGATTTGCGCAACATCAACTGGAAAGCTACCGCAAAAAGCAACCGACTGATGGTAAATCAATACCAAGACGAGCGCTCGCAACCTGTTTACAGTGTGATTGATAAAGGCAGGGTCATGAAAATGCCCTTTGAAGGGTTAAGTTTGCTGGATTATGCCATTAATGCATCCTTAGTAATTAGCAATGTAGCATTAAAGAAGCAAGATAAAGCAGGGTTATTTTCATTTTCAAGAAAGGTTGAAAACCGTGTAGTTGCCGAACGTAGGCCATCGCAAATGAATACTATTTTGGAAACCTTGTATAATTTAGATACCGATTTTGTAGAGTCGGATTTTTCAAGATTGTATATAGATATAAAGCGTAGCTTAAACCAACGAAGTTTACTGTTGTTATACACCAACTTTGAAACTTTAGATGCTTTGCACAGGCAATTACCTTATCTAAAAGCCATTGCTAAAAACCATTTATTGGTTGTTATCTTTTTTGAAAATACCGAATTACAAAAACTTACCCGAAAAAGTGCCACAAACACCTTTGAAATATTCGAAAAAACCATTGCTGAAAAGTTTATTTATGAAAAGAAATTAATTGTAAACGAGCTTCAAAAACACGGTATCCAAAGTATATTAACGCCTCCCGAACATTTAACAATAAACACAATTAACAAATATTTGGAAATAAAAGCTAGAGGTTTGTTGTAATAAAAAAAGACCTTCAAATTTGAAGGTCTTTCCGGCTATTAATCAGTCTTGTATTAAACGGTTTCGCTTAACCAAGCCTTCATCATCCAAACGGTTTTTTCTTGTTCCGTTATAAAATCACTCATCATGGAGTTGGTACCTTCATCGTTGGCATCGCCCGATTTATCTAAAATGGCACGTTCAATTTTTAATAATTCCGACAGGGAATCAACAATTAAAGTCACTGCCTTTTCATCTTGTGAAATATTTTTACCAATAGGTACTCGGGCATGTTCCATATAATCTTTAAAAGTATGAAGCGGTGTTTCGCCCAATGCTAAAACACGTTCTGCAATTAAATCTACTTTCATATTGGCATCGGTGTACAATTCTTCAAACTTCACATGCAAATCAAAAAAGCGTTTTCCTTTAATGTTCCAATGGATACCACGTAGGTTTTGATAATATATTTGAAAATTTGCCAACAAGTTATTTAAGTCTTTTGCCAAATCTTTGGTCTTTTCAATGTCTAATCCTATACTATTTAATGTCATCAGTACTCTGTTTTATTATACTACAAATTTAATCTATAATTAACAGTTAAATCGATAAGTTTTATTGATAGTTTTTATACTTTTATAGGCTAAATTGATATACATGACTATTACACAATTATACTATGTTTTGGCAGTAGCCGAAAATCAAAATTTCACAAAAGCAGCTGAAAAATGTTTTGTAACGCAGCCAACCTTAAGCATGCAAATACAAAAACTGGAAGAAGAATTGGATATTCAAATTTTCGACCGTAGCAAAAAACCCATTGAATTGACCGATGTTGGCAGAAAAATAGTAACGCAAGCCAGAAATATTGTAAACGAATCGTATAGAATCCAGGATATTGTAGACCAACAAAAAGGGTTTATTGGTGGCGAATTCAAACTTGGCATCATCCCTACGGTTATGCCAACACTTCTGCCCATGTTTTTGAAAAATTTCATAAAAAAACACCCTAAAATAAAGCTTAAAATTGAAGAGCTTACCACCGAGGAAATTATTGAACGCTTAAAAGATGGCCATCTAGATGCCGCCATTGCCGCTACGCCTTTAGAAGATGAAAACATTAAAGAACGTGTACTTTATTTTGAACCTTTTGTGAGTTACATTCCTAATAACCATAGATTGCATGGCAACAAAAAAATTGATGTGGCTGATTTGGATATTAGCGATATGCTATTGCTTGAAGATGGACATTGTTTTAGAGATGGCGTGATTAATTTATGTAAAGCTTTTAAAGATCAATCGGACGAGCAATTTCAGTTGGAAAGTGGCAGTATTGAAACCTTGATAAAATTATCGAACGAAGGTTTAGGGATGACGCTTCTACCCTATTTACATACCTTGGATATTAATGAAAAGGAAAAACAAAACCTGCATTACTTTAACGAGCCCACACCTGCCAGGGAAGTAAGCCTTATTTACCATAAGAGTGAATTGAAAATGCAAATTATTGAAGCCTTGCAAGATGTTATATCTGGCGTAATTCGTGGTGCTATTGCGTTTCAGGATGTAAAAATTATTAGTCCGTTGCCATCTAAATAAAAAAAGCATCAAAATGTTTATCAGGTCGAGCGCAGTCGAGAACTTAAAAAATTAGGTCTCGACTGCGCTCGACCTGACACATGTTCAAACAACTTCATTTACAATACATAATTCAAATAAATAGTAAATCTGTTTTTAGACGTTACATTATCTCCAAACAAATGCTGATTTATAGGAAATGTATAATTTGCTCCTACTATAAACTTATCAACCATAAACTCAGAACCCAGTGTTCCGTTTACAATGTTTCCATTAGTACCTTGTAACGCTTCACCAAATTGTTTTATGGAATCATATACATCGCCCGAAACACCTATAAACGGACTTAAAGCCGATTTTTCAAACGGTACATTGTAATAGACGTTTGAAGCAAAACTAAATTGATTTCCAAAACGGTATTCGTTTTTGTTTTCTGTTTTTAAATAATAGGTTGCGGTTGTATTTACACCTACTTTGTTTCTGGAATAGGTGTGCATCAACGAAAACACAGCGTCAAAACTTCCTGTTCCTACCTGAAAGCCTGGGTTTACTCTATTGGCTAAACCTTCCTCAAAAGCGCCTGTTGGTAACTTCGCCCCTAAACCAAAATTTAATTGGTGTGCAGATAATTCTCTTTCTTCGTTTGCATCATCCTCATTTTCAGCTTTCTTTTTATAAAATTTAAATTGATACCAACCAATGATTGACATATCACCCAAACCATTTCTATGTTCACTTCTATCTTCAAATTCCCTTTTTAAATCTTGATATGGAATGATGGCATTTAATGAAAATCTTTCACTAATAGGTACACGCCCCCAAAGTTGATAGGTATTGAAACGTTCCGTACTTGTTGGCGAATTACTAAAAATACCGTCTTTCGATTTAAAATCTTGGTAAATGTATCTTACTCCCACAAAACTCACATTTCCTAAAGTGCCAAAACTAGAACTTCCACTACTGGTAGAACATCCGCATAAATCGCAAAAAAACTCAAACGCACTGTGTTCATGTGGCGGTATGGATTTCGCTTCATTTTGTAAAGGAATTAAAAAAAACAACAGTCCTATCAAAACCGCTTTTATATTAATATTCTGCAAATCTTTTATCATTTAAAAATTCGTTATCTGTAAGTGTTTTTAAGAACGCAATAATGCTCTCTTTTTCATAGGCATTTAATGTAATGCCATAGGTGTTATCGGCTCTTAGAAGTGATGGATCTACATTTCCGTTATCCACAGCGCCTGAGTTGTAAAAATCTAAAACGGCTTCTAAAGTTGCAAACCTTCCATCATGCATGTATGGAAAGGTGTTTTCCACGTTTCTTAAACTGGGCACTTTAAATTTGTACAAATCATTTGGGTTTTCAAAAATTACAAACCGCCCTTTATCATTTAATTTTGGGTTTACAGGCAACCCGTTGTTTCTATAGGATTGGTCCGTAAACAAATCGGTTGCATGACAGGATGTACATTTGTTTTTAAAGGTGTTTAAACCATCTAATTCTATTTGAGATAAAGTAACATTATCTTCATTTCTAACGTATTTATCGTATTTAGAATTTGAAGATACCATCATAACCATAAATTGTGATAAGGCTTTTAGCATGTTTGCTGAATTAATCTCGCCATCATCAAAGGCTTTTGCAAATTGCTTTTGATAGTAAGAGTCCTTTTTAAGCTTTTCTACAACATTTGATAAGGTTTCACCCATTTCCAATTCGCTTGTAAGTGGAATAATAGGTTGAAAGTCTAAATGTGTAGCAGATCCATCCCACATAAACTCTTTTTGAAATGCCATATTTTGGATGGGTGTTGCATTTCTAAACCCTATGCCTCCATTAACGCCATGGCTTAAAGTATGCCCATGATGGGTAAATGCAAAAGCTTGTTCGTGACAAAAAGCACATGGAATAGCATCATTGGCAGACAATCTCCCCTCATAAAACAAGGATTTACCCAACTCGAAACCTTCTTGGGTTAAGGGGTTGTTCTCCAGATTATAGACAATATCTGGAAAGTTTGACGGCAGCTCTAATGTTAAAGGTCTTGGAATATAAACACCTTCATCTTCTGAACACGACACCAAAAAAAGCTGAACAAAAATAACTGTAATAAGTATTTTTTTCATCTGCTATCTTTTTACAAATTCATATATAGAATGATTAGGAAGCAATTATAAAACTACTTCCTAACCGTATCTAATTATGATTTAGTTATTGTGTACATGGTGCACCTCAAAAATACCCTTTAGATTATTGGCAATCACAGGTGTTGTTTCTGCACTGGTGTGTACTTGGTTGTAACCATCGGCAAAGTTTACAGATGTTTCACCATCAAACACTTTAGAAATATCGGCAACAATATGTACTTCAGGTTGCGCTGTTTCGCGCACTCTTACTGTGTTTGGGAATGCTAAAGTAACTTCTTTATAATTATCTAAAGATGTACCCACGCTACCCATGTGCAAAGCCAAAGCTCCATCTTCAACTGCAGGATTAGCAATAGTGGAAGAGTAAGTACCATCAAAACGCATAAACCTGTATCCTGTAGCCCACGCCCACATCATACCTGCGGCTTGTGCATTAGCAAGAAAATCGCCTTGACCATCGGCTCCCAAAGCATAACGTGTTTGGTCAATGCCTATCCCAAAAGTAATTTCAGTATAATCGGCAGCATCAACTCCATCTAATGTAATTAGTATTTCGCCTGCATTATTTCCGTTAGCTTCATCTATAATAAAGACATTATTTTCAGTTGGATAAGTAAATGTGTTACCTTCAGAATCTTTAACCCTAACATTGCTGACAATATATTTTAAGGTTGTAAGTTTATATGATTCATTGTTGGATTTATTATAGGAAGTTCCGAAAATAAAATCTTGATCCCCCACGCTATTATCGAACTTTAAAGTTAAAGTTCCTGTTTGTCCTTCTAGACTTTCATCATCTGATGAACATGATATAATTGATACGCATAGCAATAATGCCAATGCTATTTTAGTGATTTTCATAGGTAAATTTTTATTGTTTTTTTTTAATTGTCAAATACAACATCCACAGAGTCCTTCATCAATGATAAAAAGGTATCATCATAGATGTTTCATTTATTAGAAATTTAATAGCAACGTGCTATTACTGGCAAGCTCTAAAAAAGCCTTGTAAAAAACTGAATATTAAATTTTAAGCAATTGGGGGTTTGTATGCTTTATATACATGTAGAAAGTGGTAGTCATTGGTATAACAAAAACTATCTTTTTTATAAACTTCAACAATAAATTTGTTGAATTTCACTTCTTGGGAAGTAGATATAAATACGGGTATAAATGATTCGGAAATAACCCTTAAAGGTTTATTGCTATCATCATCATTTTTATTTGAAGTTTCACTTAACTGAGTTGCTAAATGACATTTACCATTACATTGAAACTCTGGTTTATCTTTGTTTATACAGTATTTTTCAATTATACCATCTATATTCAACTCAAAATAAACCAATTGTCCAATATAAAATGCCGGACGAATGGAAAAGCAAAATAAAAGAAATATGGTAATAAGCTTTTTCAGATGAGTTGTTTTCTTGCAAATATACAATTCAACTGAATACTTTAACTGATTTTTGTCATAAAAAAAGCGACCTAATGGTCGCTCTTTTTTATGGTTTTAAATAAATTAAACATTGATTTAATTCTGGGTTTTGCTGTACAAGAGAAAGAATAAATTGTTTAAGCTCTTCTAACTCGTAAGGTAATAAATTTTGGATTGCCTTTTGTACTTCTTTGCAAAACAACGAAGCATCAAAACTAACTTTTTTAAGCACAGTTTTTGTATACTCAAGCATTGCTCTTGCCATATTTTGTAAGGTTTAGGTTTAATAATTGTAGATTTATTTTATAGGCTCTATTGTTTTTATTGAGTTATAAATTTAATGAAAAATATTAAAGTATTTTAAAATTTTATTAAAATTAACGTTTCAATAACTCGACAAGTATATAGAACTTTTACATAAAAAACTATTAATTAGTGATATTTTTTTAAGATTTTTAAAACAAAAATTTTATTTCAACCTTGAAATATCTACTTTCAACGATAATAATTCAAAGAAAAAGAAGTTTTTAGAAACTATTATCACCATCTAAAAGATTTCCTAAACCACCTAAAATACTACCTTCTCCTTTATCTTTTCCACCGCCTTGTGGCGCCGATGCCAATACACGCCCCGCCAACCTACTAAATGGTAAAGACTGGATATATACCGTTCCTGGACCTTGAAGTTTTGCAAAAAACAAACCTTCACCTCCAAAAATGGTGTTTTTAATACCGCCAACAAACTCAATATCATAATCTACATCTTGGGTAAAGCCCACAATACAACCGGTATCTACACGCAACGTTTCACCGCGTTGCAATACTTTTTTTGCCATGGTACCACCAGCATGCACAAATGCCATACCATCGCCCTCTAGTTTTTGCATGATGAAACCTTCACCTCCAAAAAGTCCACGACCTAATTTTTTTGAAAATTCTATACCAATACTTACTCCTTTGGCTGCGCATAAAAAAGCATCTTTTTGGCAAATAAACTTACCTCGAAATTCGGTTAAATCTATGGGGATAATTTTTCCTGGGTAAGGTGATGCAAAACTTACATTGCGCTTTCCTGTTAGGGTGTTGTAAAACGCCGTCATAAACAAACTTTCGCCTGTTAGAATACGTTTTCCTGCGCCTAAAATTTTTCCTAAAAACCCAGAATCGTTTTTGGCACCATCACCAAAAATGGTTTCCATTTTAATGCCATCGTCCATCATCATAAAACTTCCTGCTTCGGCAATAACACCTTCTTGCGGGTCGAGTTCTATTTCTACATATTGCATTTCTTCGCCGTAAATTCTATAGTCAATTTCGTGTGCTGTCATTTTTATTGTTTTTTGTTGATTTGTTGATTTGTTAAATCGTTGAATTGTTTATTTGTAGCATTGTTTGAGAATTTGTTACATTTTTTTGTTAGTTGTTAAGTTGTAAAACAGCTAAACGACTTTACAACATACAACTTAACTCTTAGCTTTAATGCTCCATTCAAAAACAAAGGTTGAAACTTCTAGTCCTTCTTCATTTACTCCTATGGATTTCATACTAATGGTTTGCCCCTCGCCTGTTTCAATGGCTTTGATAAGTGCTTCATCTATTAATTGTCCATCGTTACAAGTGAAGGTTATTTTACCGGTTGCTTTTTTAGTAAATGTAGCGGTGTTCGATGTGACTAACATAGACACCCGCTTACCTGAGGCTTTTATTTTCGTCATCATTAAAGCGCCCGTAGAAAACTCTGCCGCCATACCTTGCACTGCCCAAAACATGGAATTAAATGGGTTTTGATTTATCCAACGGTGTTTTACCGTAACCACGCATTTATTGGCATCTATAGATTGGGTTCTTACACCACAAATATATGCCGATGGCAACTTGAAAAAGGTGTAAGTATTTAGTTTTATGGGAGTTATATTCATTTATAATGATTTAATTTTTTACTAAGTTATGAAAATATTTTTCATCTTGAATTGTTAATTTTATGTTAAAATATGGTACTATGCGTAACATAATACCTTTTTAAAGACATATATTTGCATAAGAAACTATTATATGTTTTAAAATCATGTTAGATAATCATCAAAAAAACATTGCCACATTTATTCATTTATCAACCTTTAGTAGGTTTATTATTCCGTTTGGGAATTTTATTGGGCCTATTGTGTTATGGGTTGCTAATAAGGAAAAATCGGAGTTTGTGGACCAACACGGAAAACAGGCTATTAATTTTCAAATAAGCATGTTACTGTATGCCATTATTATTGGAACGCTTTCTATTCCGTTTTTTGTTTTCAACCTATTTAGTCATTTTGATTTTATAGATTTTAACGGATTTCATGATTTCCATATTAATATAGGTAAACCATCGGCTCTATTATATATAGGTGGCGCATTGGGCGTAGTTGCGGTTATTGCCTTTATAATAGAACTTGTTTTAATTGTTAATGCGAGTTTAAAAGCTAGGGATGGGGCATATTACAAATACCCATTTACCATTAATTTTTTAAAGTAAATGGCAAATATGCCGGCGTTAGGGATTGCAGTGGAAAGCCCACAGCGAGGTACGAGCGAGGACTTGTAACGTAAAGCCCGACCCGATAGGGTAACGCACAAAAGAGAAAAATAAAATTTCATCAATAAATCATCAAAAATCAATCAAAAAATGAACAGTTTCACAAAATTAAACGAATGACACCATGAAGATAGAGAACACAAAAGCACAAATGCGTAAAGGGGTTTTGGAATTCTGCATACTATCGGTCCTAAAGGACGACGATGCGTATGTTGCAGAAATTTTAGACACGCTAAAAGACGCAAAATTGCTAGTGGTTGAAGGGACTATTTACCCACTACTAACCAGATTGAAAAATGCTGGACTTTTAAACTACCGCTGGGAGGAAAGTACCTCTGGACCGCCTAGAAAATATTACGGATTGACGGAAACCGGCAAGTTATTTTTAACCGAATTAAACACCACGTGGAGCGAATTGCAAAACGCTGTGAACTTAGTAACCAACACCAAAAAACAACAAGAAAAATGAATAAAACAGTCAACATAAATTTAGCAGGCACTTTCTTCCACATTGATGAAGATGCATATTTAAAGCTGCAACATTATCTTGAGGCTATAAAACGTTCATTTACAGACTCTCAAGGTCGTAACGAGATTATTGCAGATATTGAGGCGCGTATTGCAGAGCTTTTTAATGAGCGTGTACAAAACGACAGACAGGTAATAAGAATTAAGGAAGTAGACGAAGTCATTTCCATTATGGGGCAACCGGAAGATTATTTGGTGGACGACGAGATATTTGAGGACGAACCACAAACGAGCTACGAAAGAAAATCATCGGCCTCAAAAAAGCTATTTAGAGATACCGAGAACTCTTATATTGGTGGTGTAGCTTCTGGATTGGGGCATTATTTAGGTATTGATACCATTTGGATACGTTTACTATGGGTATTATTAATTTTTGGAATGGGAACGGGCATCCTACTGTACATTTTACTTTGGATTTTAGTACCTGAAGCGAAAACAACAGCCGAAAAAATAATGATGACGGGCGAACCCGTGAACATTAGCAACATTGAAAAAAAAATAAAAGACGGGTTTGAGACCGTTACTGAAACAGTAAGCGATGTTGCAAAAAACGTAAGTGATTCGGTTTCGAACGCTGCTAAAAAAGTAGATTTTAACAAACAGGGAAACAAGATAAAATCGAGCTCTAAAACGTTTTTTGACACTTTAGCAGATGTTATTATGTTCTTCTTTAAAATAATAGCCAAATTTATAGGTATTATTTTAATTCTTGTTGGTGCCTTTGCATTGATTGCCTTAATTATTGGGTGGTTTTCAGTAGGTGTTGCGAATGTTGTAAACATACCAGGTTTAGACTTAATAGACATTGCCAATGCTGGTAACACACCTATTTGGTTGGCATCATTATTAGTCTTTTTTGCCATTGGAATACCATTCTTTTTCCTGTTCTACTTAGGCTTAAAAATTCTAGTAAACAACCTGAAATCTATAGGTAATATTGCAAAATTCACGCTTTTAGGTTTATGGTTAATTTCAATTATTGGATTGGTGGTTATGGGTATTAGGCAAGCCAGCGAACATGCTTTTAACGAACGTGTTATTGAGAAACAAGAACTGTTAATTACCGCTAACGATACTTTAGAAGTAAAAATGACTGACAATGATTTATTAAGAAATCGATACGACAGACATGATTCTTTTAAAGTAGCCAGTAATGAAAAAGGTGAAAAAACCATTTACAATTCAGACATCCTTATTCTTGTTAAATCAACTACCGATTCGTTAGCACATATAAGTATTGAAAAAAGTGCCGATGGCAGAGACTATGAAAAAGCCATTGAACGCGCCAAAAACATCCATTATAATTATACCTTAAAAGGAAATGAATTAAACTTAGATCCTTATCTATCTACCCTTTCCAAAAACAAATTTTCCGACCAAGAAGTAACCGTTATTTTGTATTTACCTGAAGGAACTGTTGCTAAATTTAACAACAACACAAAGCATTTTTTAAACTATAGAATTCCATCAAACTATGTAAACCATTATTTAAATGTTACTGAAGAAGGTATTATATGTAACGATTGTGATGATGATGAATTTGAAGTAAACATTGATGTTCCTAATGTTAAAATAGATAAAAACGGTATAGAAATTAAAGGTGATAAAAGCCATTTGAAAATTAACGATGAAGGCATTAATGCCGAATCGGAAGAAGTGAAATTAAAAATTGATGGCGACGGTATAAATATTAAATCCGATAATTAAACATTTCAGCACTAAAAAACAACAGTTCAGGTATTTAAGTTACTAATCAAAACCAAAAAATTAGATATTTGAACAACAAAAATCATCAATCAAGGCTGTCTGAAAAAGTGTAATTGCACGTCATAATGAGCTTGTCGAAAAATTTTAACTTATTAATAATCAATATAGGTTTCGAAAAGCTCAAACTGACAAAGCAAATACAAAAACACTTATTCAGACTGCATTAAAAACGAACAGTTATGACAACATTAGTAAAAATTATTGTAGCAACTATAGTAAGCTTAAGTTTATTCTCCTGCAATTTTAACTTTGGCGTAAAAGGAAATGGACATGTTACTGTTGAAAACCGCCCAATAAACATCCCATTTACAGCCATAAAAGCTTCAGAAGGTTTAAATGTGGTTTTAACACAAAGTGACGACGAAAGTATTAAGGTTGAAGCCGATGACAATTTACAAGATCTTATTATAACCGAAGTTATTGATAATGTTTTAAAAATTCATACTAAAGAAAACATTGGCAATTGCATTTCTAAAAAAGTTATAGTAAACTTTAAAGATGTTACCAGCATTATAGCTACTAGTGGCAGCGATGTAAAATCTACCAACACATTTACCATTAAAGATTTGGATTTAGAAACCACAAGTGGTAGCGATATGGTTTTGGATGTTAATACCGCTTCATTAAATTGTAAATCTACCAGTGGCAGCGATTTAAAACTATCTGGAAAAACCATTAAACTTATTGCAGAAGCAACCAGCGGTAGCGCTATAAAAGCTGCCGATTTAACAGCTGAATCTAGCCAAGTTAAAGCAACCAGTGGTGCCAATATTACGGTAAACACCTCCAAAGAATTAACGGCAAACGCTAGCAGTGGTGGCGACATTAAATACCTAGGAAACCCAGAAATTGTAAATAAAAGCGATAGCTCTTCTGGCAGTGTTAAAAAACAATAACCATTTACAACCAACCAAATTTTAAAAACAGGAGGTTGTCTAAAAAGTCTATATATTGTCAAACTGAACTTGTTTCAGTTTTTAACAAATATTGATTATCAACGAGTTAAGATTCTGAAATGAATTCAGAATGACACTTATTGAGACTTTTTAGGCAGCCTCTTTGTATTAATCTTCATCAGGTTTGGCCAATTGAAAATTGGGGTGTCCAGATTGCCAATAAAAGAAAGCAAACATGCCTGCTAATTCATTTATAGTATCTGTTAGTTTGGTGCCTCCACCATGGCCACCTTCAAAGTTAGTTAAAAATAAAATGGGTTTATCAGAGGTATTGGCCGCTTGCAATTTAGCTGCAAACTTTGCAGGTTGCCATGCTATAACACGTGGATCATTTATTCCAGCCGTAATTAACATAGCAGGGTATTCAGTATCAGGCTCTATGTGATGATAAGAATCCATTTCCAATAAACCTTTAAATTCTTCAGGATCTTTAACCGTACCAAATTCAGGTGTGTTTACGGGTCCGTTTGGAGTTTCTTCCATCCTAACGGTATTCATGGCTCCTACCATAGGCGCTCCTGCAACAAATAAATCTGGGCGTTCTGTTATAGCCCTTCCAACAAAAATTCCTCCAGCACTTCCTCCAAAAATGGATAATTTACTTGGAATGGTATAGCCTTCGTTAATCAAATATTCTGCCGTTGCAATGCCATCTTTCCATGTATTAGGTTTTGTTTCTTTTTGGCCTGCTCTATGCCATGCTTCGCCCAACTCTCCACCACCTCTTACATGTGGCACCACCAACACACCATTGTATAAAGTATACGCCAATGTGATAGGGCTAAAAAACGGATTAGTAGAACTACCATAAGCACCATAAGTGTAGATTACCGTAGGGTTTTGCCCATCCATTTCTATGTTCTTTTTATGAATAATGGAAACTGGCACCATAACGCCATCGTGAGATCTAACCATAACTTCTTTAGCTATCAAGTTATCTAATTCCGGATATTCCACAGGAGTTGATAATTGTTGATGCGTAAATGTGTTTGTTGCTGGATGATATAAAAACCGTTTGCTTGGAGATGTCCAACCTGAAATGGATATCCAAATTTCAGATGATTCGCTATTTTTACTTTCCAAATCAACTTGACCCGCCGCAAATGGTAATTGAAGTTTTACAGGAACTTTTTTATTGTTAGGAAGAAAATACACATTGGCTTCTACCCCATTTTTCATAACAGCATAATAGAGTCCATCTTTAGTAACTTCTAAATCGGTTATCATTTCAGATTTAGATTCTGAAACAATAGTTTTAGCATTCGAAAAAGCGGGTGCCTTTAGTGACGCTTTCAAAATTTTATAATTGGATGCATCTTTGAAAGAAAGAAAATAAATATATTTATTATCGACGTCAAAATTAACAACGTTATTAATTCGCTCCATTAATATTTTCCATTTCGTGTTTGAATCGGATTGAGGTTCTTTATAAAATACTTCCAAACTATTATCTACGGAAGATATAAGCAGTAAATCTAAATTTGATTCTTCAGAGTAAATTACAATAGGATATTCTTCACTTTCAATAGGAACTTCGGGATGCAATTCAGATGAAAAAACCAAAGCGTCTGCTTCTTGTTCGGTTTCCATTTTATGAATATAAACCTTTGTAAAAACCCCTCTATTCATATCTGTTACATCGGGAGAATTTAACTTATTGTAATAGAATTCTTTACCGGATTTTAACCATGATATACCTGAAGCCAAATGCAATATTTCGGGAAATCTTTCTCCGTTCTCTGTAAAAATCAAAGTCTCTGGATTCTCAGAACCGTTAGCTGCAACGGTTACAGCTATTTTATCTCCTTGTATATTAGGGCTAATTGATTGGATAGCATATGTTTCATCAGTACCTTCTTTATAGGTTTCTGGATCAAAAAAAAGAGATTCTTCTCCTTCATAGCCATTTCGTTTATACATTTTAGCAATCTCTTCACCAGGGACGCGCTTTAAATAATAGTAAACATTACTCTTGGTAATTTTTAAACCATTCACTGAGGAAGCTCTCCTATCTATCAACTCCATCATTTTATCAAATAATACCTTTTTTCCTGAAATACTATTTAAAACGGAGGATGCATAATTTGCGTTTTCTTTCATCCATGAAACAACTTCTGGATTACTTAAATCTTCCATATATTGATATGGATCTTCTAATGTTATGCCATGATATTGGTTAGTTACAACTTTAACTGGAGCTAAAGCTGGCTTAATGGATTCTTGCGCATTTATAGCAAAGCCTACCACCATTAATACAGTACTTAATATTTTTTTCATAATAATTTAATTATCAACAGTTTAACCTTAAAAATAAATTATCAAAAAACTCTTAGGAATAGTCTTCAATTTACAAAAATAAAGCATGCCTTTATAAATTAAAGGAACCTATTTTTTTTCGTAGAAGCTTAAATTAAGGTTTAGTATGGTTTTTGCTTATCTTTGTTAACACAACAACTTTCTTTCAAATCGATGAATAAACCATTTTTCACTATTTTATTTGTTTTATTTTTCTGCTTTATTTCTGAGGCACAAAAACCCGAAAAAGTAAAAGGAAATAAAAATGTGACCGTCATTCAAACAGAAATCAACCCATTTCATACCATTATTGTTGATGAAGATTTTGATATTGAAATAATTTATAACACCGTACCTTCCGTAACTATTGAAACCGATGAAAACTTACATGAATTTATAAAGTTTAATGTGAGTAACGGTGTTTTATCGTTTGATAAAACTGCAAAAATCACCTCAAAAAAAAGATTGAATATAACCGTTAATTATGATGATAGTTTAAACAATATTAAAACCACCGATTCTGGCGAAATACTGTCGTTAACTACCATGGATCTGGAAAATGCTATTCTTATAACAGAAGGTTCTTCAAAAGCGGGTTTAACTATAAAAACCACCAATTTTGAGTTTCAAAGTAATGGGAAATCCAAAGTGAAGCTTAATTTAACCTGCGAGAATGCAAAACTATCATTAACCGATAATAGTAAAATTGACGCACTAATATACGCGCCTGTAACCAATATCGATTTATATCAACATGCCAGCGCCAATATTGAAGGGGAAACCAATGAATTTGGATTAAGAACCGATAATTCTTCAGGGTTTAATGGTAAAAATTTTACTGCTACAACTTGTAACACTTTAAACGAAATGTCCAGTGACGCCTTTATAGAAGTTACAGATACCGTAACTATTGATGCTTCGGGTACCAGTAGTGTTTATTTGTATGGAGAACCTAAAATTATTATAAATAAACTTAGGGGCACTTCTAAACTTCAAAAGAAAGAAAAATAATAGCAATACACTATACTAGAATTTGAACTATTATAATATTTTATTTTTCTATAACTCCCAATTGAAAATGGATTTCAATTTTATCATCTACAGAAATGAGTCCGAAAATTTTTTTAGGTGCTTCTAGATTATAATCGGATAAACTTATTCTTAAGTCTCCAGCAATTCGCAAGGTTTCGTTATTTTTAACCTTTACAGGAATTTTATAGCTTTTGGTTATTCCAGCAATTTCAATATTTACCAGTGCGTGAACATCCAAGGTGTTTTCAATTTGACTAATTTCCTTTAAATACAATTTAATTTGAGGATATCTATCGGCTTTTAGAATTTTTTGAAAATCGCTATTTATAGCTTTTCCTCCGCAGTCGAAACAATCAGTTTCTAAAATTAATGCGGTTTTATTGAAAACCATTTTATCACTTTTCAGGTGATACGTTACCTGTATTGGGTTTTTAAATTTATTAATATTAAATACACAAGAAAAGTTACTTACATTGGTAGTACCCTTCACAAACAAAGAACTTTCTGCAGTTATAACAACCGATGTGCTTTTACTAACCGAGTCTCTAGTTGTAAAAGCTACTGCTGTTAAAATAGCAATTAAAAATACAAACTTCTTGATAATCATCATATTAAAACTAATATTCGTAAATTTTATTATAAAATACAAGTCTCAAAAGTAAGTGCCAATTTTAATTAATTTAATGGAATACCTACCTTTGAGACTTGTTGGGGTTTTAATTGTTTTTATATTAGAAACTTATGGCAGCTTCAATTACAAGACCGTTAAACTTACCATCTTCTAACAAGTTTCCAGTTGGGTAATCGTTATATTTTTGGTTTACATATTCAGCTTTTAACAAGATGTTTTTTGTCATAAACCAACCAGCACCTAGTTGGAATCTGTTTATGCTTACATCATCGCCACTAGCTAATTCAGCATTTACAGTATTGTATCGAGTACCTAAATAAACGTTCTCTTTAGCACCAAATCTATAGATAAGTTCACCTGCGTATTGTGTAGCTTTTCTTCTATCGGCTTCAGTTAAAGCTCTTCCTGAAGTTAACTCAACAGTTCCAAAAACTTCCAAACCTCCATATTTTAAGAAAGGATTAATCATAACTGCAGTAATTTTGTTTTTGAATCCTGGGTCGAAACGTCCAGATCTAAAGTTATCGCTAGTTGCAGTGGCATCTTGCATCACACTGTAATATCTAGAACCTGCTCTGTCTGCTGTGTATAAATAAACAGATGGTGCGTATCCTGTATTATATAAAGAGCCAGATAATCTAAATCTAAAATCGTCGTTAATTTGTTTATCATAACCTACTTTAGCTAAAAATGCAGCGCCTCCTGTAGTACCATTTGCTATCTTAACATTTTGGTTAAGTTTACCGTTAGAGAACCCAATCATTCCGAATAATCCACTATTGCATTGGTAAAAAACTTCAGCGCCTACTTCGGTTGTAAAAGAATCCATAATTAAGTTTCCAACAAACGGATTGAAAAGTGTTTGTGCATTATCACTTCTTCTAAAGTGCGCATCACCGTAGTTATTTTCCATGTGTCCAATTTTAATAGTGGTTTTTTTCATAAGGTCTTCCAAAAAGCCTTCACTAATAAAATTTAATTTATCAATTTGGAAATATCCACCTTTAACATAAGGTTCTGGGTGGTGTCTAGAAGATAGATATGTTCTTAAATGCATTCTAACACCATCATAAAGTGCCACGTCTAAATCTAAATTGGCAGTTGCTAAGTTAAAATTGCTTCCAATTTCGCCTAAAGGAACAGCTCCAGAGTTCTCATTGTCCAAAGCTTGGAATTGAAGTGTAGAAGCACCACCAACTCTAACTTTTACACCATCAAAAGTTGTAACAGTATCTTTACGCGTCTCAAAAACACCTATACCATCTTGGTCTTGTGGTTGAAAATTATCTAAATTTCGGTTTTGGGCATTTATACCGAACCCTACTAATGCGATTCCTAAGAATATTGCTTTATTTAATATTGATTTCATGATTTTTGTTTTTTATTTGTTGATTATTTATATATGGTTGAAAATTTAATTGTTATATCATCACCCGTTGTGATGGTGCCTAATAAAGCTGTTGGAGGATCGATTTTAAAGTCGGTCATTTTAATTTTCTTTTCACCTGTAAGCGTAATTTTACCGTCTACTATGCTAAGAGAAAACTCTAAAGGAATGCTTTTTTTAACTCCAGAAATACTTAAGTTTCCTTCTGCTTTAATTACAAATTTGCCATTTCCTTTATTTACTGTTTCTTTTACACTAGTTAATTGAAAAGAAATATTTTTGTGGCTGCTTGTATTTAAAGCTTTATAGGTGTTTTTATCCATGCTAGACTTACCACTTTTAAGGCTTTCTGCAACTATATTAATGGTACATGACTCAATTTCACCTGCTTCAAGACTTTTAAAAACTATTTTTCCACTTTGTTGTTCGGCAGTTAAGTGCCAATCGTGTAAACTTGAAGTTCCTAAAACCGTTAATGTAGATTCTTTGTTTACTAAATTAAATTGTTGGGCTTGGATTGAATGAGATGTGAAGACTAAAAGAAGCATAAAGCCAAAAACTCTTTTAAACATTTTAATATTGCTATTCATAATTTTGATTTTTATTATGAAGCAAATTTCTTAGTTAAGCAAGTATTAAAATATGATAATAGTCATATTACTAATTTTTTGATTCTAGGCAAGTAAATTTTCACCACAAAAAAAGAGGCCCACAGCACATTGAAGACCTCTTAAATAACTAAATATCAATTTAGTAAAACGTAAAATTCATTTTAATTAATGGACCAAAAAAAATGACATCAAATTAATTAGTTAAGAAAAAATTTTAAAACTTTGTTGATAGAATAGTAATTCCTTTTGAATTTAGTAGCATGTCTTTTCCCCAAATAAACACATCGTTATTCACAATATTTTTCAAAGTTTTTCCATATAAACATATTTCTTCAAAATGTTCCAGATTAATAGTTATTGGTTCTTCATTTTTGTTGATAATAACAGCTACCGTTTCATTTTCAAAAATTCTAAACAATAAATACGTGCTATTAAATGGAGCAAAATGGATGGTTTTTCCTTTGTGTATGGCTTTACTTTTTTTACGATACAGCAATATTTGTTTTATAAAACCTTGCATATCTATTTGCGCATCGGTTAAACCTTTTCCTGTAAACGCATTTACGGCATCGCCTTCCCAACCACCTGGAAAATCACTACGAATTAAACCGTGATCGCCTGGGTTTGCGGAATCGTTCATTAAAACTTCGGTGCCGTAATAAATTTGCGGTATTCGAGGTAAAGTTAAAATATAACCCACTGCCATTTTATTGCTCAATAAATCTTCATTTAATTGGGTAAAAATGCGGCTCATATCATGGTTATCGGGAAAAACCATAATGTCTTTTGGTGTTGCGTAGTGAAAGTCGTTTGCCAACCCTTCATACATTTTAACCAAGCCTGTGTCCCAGTTTTCTTGTTCATTTAAAGCGTTTACAATTTGACGTTGCATTGCAAAATCCATAGGGGATTTTAAGTTAGATTTATAACCATCCCTATTAATAGCGCCTTTTTGCCAATATCCAATAATTAAAGGGTTGTAACTCCATTCTTCGCCAACAATATTAAAATTGGGGTATTGTTCCATGATAGCACCCGCCCACCGGCTCATAAACTCTTTATCAGAATATGGATAGGTATCTTGACGAATACCACCTAAATTGGCAGTTTCAATCCACCAAATACTGTTTTGAATGAGGTAGTTTGCCATAAATGGGTTGCGTTGATTTAAATCGGGCATCCCAGACATAAACCAACCATCATTCATTTGTTCACGGTCTTTTCTTGAAGCGTAAATATCTTGGTTAATGGTACGTCTGTGATTGGATGTAATGATGGCTTTTTTATCCCACGAATCTTTGTTTTCTTCATAGTGATCCTGATAATTAACCCAATCATGAAATGGTAAATCCTTCATCCACCAATGTTCCAATCCGCAATGGTTTGCCACTTGATCCATAATAAGTTTCATCCCTTTTTCCTTGGTTTTATGTGCCAACTCTAGATAATCTTCTAAAGTTCCAAACCGAGGATCGATTTCATAAAAATCGGTCATGGCATACCCATGATATGAACCACTGGGCATATTATTTGTTAATACAGGGCATGACCAAATGGCGGTAAATCCCATACTTTCTATATAATCCAAATGATTGATAATTCCTTTAATATCGCCACCATGTCGCGCATAAGGATTGCTTCTATCAATGGTTTTTTCTAATAAATCTTCATTAATTTCGTTGGAAGGATTTCCTTTTGAAAATCGATCTGGGGTGATAAGATAGATAACATCTGAACTATCAAACCCTACAAAATCTTCAGCAGGTTTTTTTCTCGATTTCAGTTCGTAGTTTTGTTCTATAACATCACCATTATCCAACTTAAATACAATATTGAATGCACCTGCCCTGGTTGTTTTATCTATTTCTAAATCTATAAATAAGTAATTATCACTATCGCCTTTATGTACACTTTTTATGGTTACACCCAAATAATTTATTTCAGGTATAGCCATAGATATCATTGGGTGCCTTACCAATAACTGTAATTCAGAATTTTTAAACCCTACCCACCAATTGGAAGGCTCTATACGTTCAATATCATTTCGTTTCACTATTATAAAAATTTTATGGCTTTAATTTTAATCCACTAAACAGTAAATATAAAACCTTAGCAACTTAATAAATATAATACAACTATTATTATTTGAAATGAAATTTCATATATACAATCTATTTTTAATAAAATCTTTAAATGAAGTACCTAAAAAAACACTTTTGGCAATATTCACTGGATACTATGTTTTATAAATAATTAGTATCAAAATAAAAATTAAAAAAAAACATTTCTAATTACGACAAAGCCAACATTAAAAAAGCTGCCATAGAAGCCCCGATAATAGGGCCCAAAATAGGAATCCAGGAATAACCCCAATCACTTGAAGCTTTATTTTTAATAGGAAGAAGTGCGTGCATAATTCGTGGACCTAAATCCCTCGCCGGATTAATAGCGTACCCTGTTGTACCACCTAATGACAAACCTATAGCCCAAACCAAAAAAGCAACGGGAACAGCACCTAAAGAACCTAAGCCTATTATGGTTTGTGTATCATTAATAGTTGCATTTGTAAAATATAGAATGGTGAAAATCAATACAAAAGTACCCACGATTTCACTAATTAAATTTGAAACCGTATTCCGAATTGCCGGTGCTGTACAAAAAACCGCTTTTTTGGTAGCGCCATCATCAGTAGCCTCGAAATGGTTTTTATAAACCAACCAAACAGTTGAAGCACCTAACATGGCACCTATCATTTGTGCTACAATATAAGAAGGTACCGACTCCCAAGGAAATTTACCAGCAATAGCTAACGCAATACTAACCGCAGGATTAATATGAGCACCACTATATGGCCCAGTTACAACCACCGCTACATAAACAGCCAATGCCCAACCTGCTGTGATAACAATCCAACCACTATTATTACCTATTGTTTTATTTAAAACGACGTTGGCAACTACGCCACCTCCTAATAAAATTAGTAAAGCTGTCCCTATAATTTCTGCTATAAATGGTGTCATAATTATTTATGTTTTGAAGGTTGATATACGATTTTATTGCTTTTAACTATTGAAATTCGTGAATCGTGAATCGTGATGCGTAATTCTTAATTCGTAATTATTTTTATTACAATTTTGACCAATATTCCAAAGCATCAATAGCTTTATACCAACCTTTAATTTCCTTATCAATGATATCTCTTTCTGTCGTTGGTTTAAAAGACGTATCGGTTTGCCATATTTCCTGAATTTCCTCAGCACTTTCCCAATAACCAACAGCTAATCCCGCTAAAAATGCTGCACCCATAGCAGTCGTTTCCACCACTTTAGGACGTACTGTTACCGTATTCAACACATCTGCCTGAAATTGCATAAGGGTGTTATTTACCGTAGCGCCACCATCAACCCGTAACTCTTTTATAGAGATCCCCGAATCGGCTTCCATCGCTTTTAATACATCCATGGTTTGATACGCCATAGATTCTATAGCAGCACGTGCTATATGGGCATCGGTACTACCTCTAGTCAACCCAAAAATAGTTCCTTGTGCATGTTGGTTCCAATGTGGCGCTCCTAATCCTGCAAATGCTGGCACAAAATAAACCCCATCAGAACTTTTAACGGAGCCCGCTAACTTTTCAACATCATCAGAGGTTCTTATTATTTTCAAACTATCGCGCAACCACTGAACCACAGCGCCAGCAATGAAGATACTGCCTTCTAAAGCGTAGTGGGTTTTTCCATTAATTTTCCACGCTACTGTGGTTAATAAGTTGTTTTTTGAAACTATGGGTTTCTCCCCAATGTTCATCAACATGAAACAGCCTGTGCCATAGGTATTTTTAACCATGCCGGGTTTGGTACACATTTGCCCGAATAAAGCAGCTTGTTGATCGCCTGCTATTCCAGAAATTGGAATGTTGGCATCATAAAACGTCGATTTTGTATGCCCATATACTTCGCTAGATTGTTTAACTTCTGGCAACATACTTTTAGGAATGGTGAGCAACTCTAGCAACTCATCATCCCAATCCATGGTATTGATGTTGAACAGCAAGGTTCTTGATGCATTGGAAACATCGGTTACGTGTTGATCGCCTTTGGTGAAATTCCAAATCAACCAGGTATCAATAGTTCCTAAAATTAAGTCTCCCGCTTCGGCTTTTTTTCTTGCACCTTCTACATGGTCTAAAATCCATTTTACTTTGGTGCCCGAAAAATAGGAATCAATTACCAATCCTGTTTTTTCTCTTATCAAATCACTTTTACCTTGCTTTTTAAGCTCATCGCAATAATCGGAAGTTCTTTTATCTTGCCACACAATAGCATTGTAAACAGGCTTTCCGGTGTTTTTATCCCAAACCACAACCGTTTCACGCTGGTTGGTAATTCCAATAGCCGCCATGTTTTCAACATTCAAACCTTTTTTTGCAATAGCTTCGGCTGCAACACCAGCTTGTGTGGACCAAATTTCATTAGGGTCGTGTTCCACCCAACCTGGTTTTGGAAAATATTGGGTAAATTCTTTTTGTGCTACAGATACGATGCTTCCTTTTTTGTCGAAAACAATAGCTCGGGAACTGGTTGTTCCTTGGTCTAGGGCAAGTATATATTTTTCCATAGTAATTAGTTTTATTATTTAGTTGGTAGTTGGTGTTAGTTGGTTTTTGGTTGATTAGTGGTTGGTTGTTAAAGAACTTCAACTTAACACCTCCACGACAAACGTCTTAACTTTCTTTACAATACATATTGATTTGCTATTTTGGTACATTCATTAATTTGCTGTAATTCCCATATATCATCTTTACCTAATTCATTTGCTAATATTTTGGTTACCATAGGAATTATTTCTAAAGTAGCTTTAGCATCTAAAAACAGTGTACGAACTCTTCTTGCCAAAATATCTTCCACAGTTCTTGCCATTTCATATCGAATGGCCCAAATAATTTCTGCTTTGGTATAAGGAAGCCGTGGGTGTAGTGTATCTCCTAATTCTGGAGTTTCCCTGATTAATTCTTGAATAGCAGCCTTATCACTTCCATAAATATATTGATGCTGTGTTTTATCAATTGAATCCATAGCCCCATGGATTTTTACACCTTTTGTTTTACAGGGTTTACTTTCTAATTTCCCAATGGAAATAGCTTTATTCACGGTGTCTTGAGCCATACGTCTATAAGTTGTCCATTTACCGCCCGTTATGGTAATCAATTCAGAATTTGAAACAATAATTTTATGGCTTCTTGAAATTTCTTTGGTTTTTTCAGACTTATTTTTGGGTGCTGACAATGGGCGTAAACCTGCAAAAATGCTCAACACATCTGCCCTACTTACCATTTTTGTTAGATAACTGTTTGCTGTATCGATAATGAAATCTATTTCTTCATCTAAAGCTTTGGGCTCTAAACTATGGCTATCAAGCAAGGTATCGGTAGTTCCAACCACTATTTTATCATGCCACGGCACTAAAAACAATACCCTGCCATCGTTGGTTTTTGGAATCATAATCGCATCGTTTCCTGGCAAAAATGATTTATCTAAAACCAAATGTATGCCTTGACTTGGGCGCACCATGTTTTTTGCTTCAGAATTATCCATTTTCAGAATTTCATCAGTAAAAACACCTGTAGCATTTATAACCACTTTAGCGTTTAAGGTATAGGAAACTTTTGTTTCAGTATCTTCTGCCACCACGCCATTTACTATTCCTTTGCTATTTTTTGTTAGCTGATTTACTTTAAAATGATTTAAAACAGTCGCTCCGTGCTCTATAGCCGTTTGTGCTATATTTACTGCTAATCTGGCATCATCAAATTGACCATCATGATATACCACACCGCCTTTAAGTTTTCCGTTTTTAATGGTACTTAATCTTGAAAGTGTTTCTTTTTTATTAATTCGAATGGAGGTTCCAAAACTTAATTTACCTGCCAAAGCATCGTAAATTTTAAGTCCGATTGTATATTTAATCGTATCAAACCAATTATAATTTGGAATGATAAAAGACTGATTATTTGCCAAATGAGAAGCATTTTTTAACAACAAACCTCTTTCGTACAACGCTTCTTTAACCAAATCGATGTTGCCTTGTGCCAAATAGCGCACCCCGCCATGAAGCAATTTTGTACTCCTACTCGAGGTGCCTTTTGCAAAATCCACTTGTTCCAATAACAGTGTTTTAAACCCTCGCGTGGCACTATCTAAAGCAACGCCCAAACCTGTGGCACCACCTCCAATAATTATCACATCCCAATTGGTATTTGCTTCCAATTGCATTATGAGTGTTTCTCTTTTAAAAATATTGTTCTCTTTCAATAGTTATTTTTTGATGTGATTTTATGTTTTTTATTCTGTCACTGAAAATGTTGCTTTTAATTTAGCGTTTGAATCGCCTCCGACCCATACATTAAAATCGCCAGGTTCAACCTCCCATTTTTTGTTGATGGTGTAAAACTGAAGCTTTTCAGCATTAATTATAAAGTTAACGGTTTTTGTTTCACCAGCTTTAATCATTATTTTTTTGAAGTCTTTTAATTCTTTTATTGGACGTGTTAAACTTCCAAATAAATCTCGGATATATAGCTGAATCACTTCTTCACCATCTCTAGTTCCTGTATTTGAAACTTCAACAGATAATTTGATTTCTCCGTTTTTTGCGATTTCTTTTTTATCCAATTTCAAGTTTTTATATTCAAAAGTGGTATAGCTCAACCCAAAACCAAAAGGATATAAAGCGGTTTTTGGTGCATCTATATAACCCGAATACGTAACATGACTTGGGCTATAAGGCCTACCTGTATTTTTTTGGTTGTAATATAAAGGTTCTTGCCCTACGTTATGTGGAAATGAAACCGGTAATTTACCCGACGGATTATAGTCTCCAAACAATACATCGGCAATGGCATTACCTGATTCTGAACCTAAAAACCAACATTCTAAAATAGAAGGAATATTTTTTGCTGCCCAAGAAATATCCATGGGTCTTCCGTTCATTAAAACAATTACCACGTTTTTATTCACTTTGTAAACGGCTTCCAATAATTGTTGCTGTACACCGAAAAAACCAATATTAGTCTGACTTCTACCCTCGCCCGTTTGAAAAGCATCCTCTCCTATTGCCAACAAAACAACCTCAGCTTTTTTAGCGGCTTCAACAGCAGCAGGAATACCCGAAGTATCCGTATCATTAAATTTTAAAGGATGTAAAAATTGGTTTTCTCCAGGTTTTACGGTAGGTATGGTTAACTCAGCTCCCTTTTCATAATAGACTTTGGTTGTTTTACCTACGGCATTTTTAACACCTTCTAAAAGTGAAACTGCCGAATTGTATGTACCTTTTGCTCTCCAGTTTCCTAGCGGTGCATCTTTATCGTTGGCAAGCGGCCCGATAACTGCAATACTTTTTATGCTTTTGGAAATTGGTAACAGTTTCGTTTCATTTTTAAGTAAAACGATGGATTTTTTTGCACCATCGCGAGCAATGGCCAAATGTTCTTTGGTGTAAACATCGTTTTTTTCGCGTTCTTCATTGCAATATTTATAAGGGTCATCAAACAAACCTAATTGAAATTTCAACCGTAAAACACGCTTTACGGCATCATCCAATTGAGCCATAGTTATTTTATTTTCTTTCAACAAGGTTTCTAAATGTGCTTCATAAGCATACGATTCCATATCCATATCGCTACCGGCATTCAACGCTATTTCACTGGCTTGTTTTTTATCTTTGGCATAACCGTGTGCTATCATTTCTCCAATAGAACCCCAATCGGATACTACAAAACCATTCCAACCCCAATCCCTTTTCAAAATATCTCTTTGCAGCACTTTATTTCCTGTGGAAGGAATGCCATCTATATCGTTAAACGAATTCATAAATGTAGCCACACCAGCCTCTGCCGCCGCTTTAAATGGTGGCAAAATGGTGTTATGCAATTCGTATTCACCAATATTTACAGTATTATAATCCCTTCCAGCCTCTGCAAATCCGTAGCCCGCAAAATGTTTTGCACATGCGGCAATAGTGCTTGTTGAAGATAAATCGTTTCCTTGAAAGCCTTGAATACGAGCCACCCCTATTACAGTATTCAAATAAGTGTCTTCACCAGCACCTTCCATAATTCTGCCCCAGCGTGCGTCTCTAGACACATCAATCATGGGTGCAAAGGTCCAGTGGATCCCTGAAGCAGCAGTTTCTTTAGCAGCAATGGCAGCGGTTTGTTTGATGATATCTAAATCCCAACTGGCGCTTTCACCCAGTGGAATTGGGAAAATGGTTTTGTAACCGTGAATGACATCATACCCAAAAATTAATGGTATTTTAAGTCTGGAATGTTCCATAACTATTTTCTGGGTTTCCCGAATGGTTGCTACTGAAGCGATGTTCAACATGGAACCAACTTCGCCATTTTTAAGTTTGTCTAATTTATGCTGATCGCCATTAGAGGATGACGGACCAGTAGCATCCCACTTACCGCTGTATTGTACCAACTGTCCAATTTTTTCATTCACACGCATAAGTGCTAAAACAGAATCTACTTTTTGTTCTGTTCTTGCATCTAAATGACTGACTGCATAATCATGCTTTTCACTAGTGACACGTTTCTTAAAGCTATATAATAAAACAGCTATGAGTAGTATTGGAATGAATAATAGGATTTGTTTTTTCATTTTTTTGCGCTTGTTTCTATCCATCGGACATAACTTTTAATACTTGCCAATATTGGTATCACACCAGTTTTGGTAAGCAGTTTCTAATTCTTTTACTTTATCGGGATATTGGGTTGATAAATCAATTCTTTCTCCAGGGTCTTCTTCTAAATTGAATAATTTTAACGTAAAATCATCTCTAATAGGCTTAATATATAAATTACTTGGTCTGCCTTTCCAGTGTTCTTCATTGGTGTTTGTTAATTTCCAATCGCCTTTTCTAACGGCCCAGGTTTTTTGCCATTTCCAAACCAACACCCTGTCTTTTTCTGGTTGTAATAAATTGATACCATCAATGGTATTATCCGTTAATTTAATACCAACTGCCGATGCAATGGTTGGTAAAATATCCATAGCGGACACATACGCATTTTGGGTTTGACCAGCAGCAATTTTTCCAAGCCAGCTTATTGCCATGGGCACCCGAATACCACCTTCCCAAATGGAGTATTTCCCGGCAGTCAACGGGCTGTTATTGGCACCATTTAAAGGTGTTCCGCCATTATCAGACAAAAAGATGATGAGCGTTTCATTATCTAAACCTTGATTCTTAATAGATTCTAAAAGCTTTCCAATATTATCATCCAAACAATTCAAATTTGCTAAATAATATTTTCTCAAATCTTCATCTTGAATATCGCCTAACCGCGAATATTTATCATAATACGCCGCATAACTCCCGGGTTTATGTTTCGCATAAGCCATTAAACTATCAGGATCATAATTGGGAATGGGTTTCACATCATATTTGTCTAAATATTTCTGTGGGACTTCATGAATTAAATGATGCACCGAATTGTAAGCCAGCGTCAAAAAAAACGGCTTGTCTTTAGATTTTTGAATGTACTGAATAGCCTCGTCTGTTAAAATATCCGTCAAATAGCCTTCATCATAACTTTTCACGCCATTATTGTGCATTAACGGGCCTAAAACAGCACTCGTTCCGTTAGGATCGGGCGTTCTATCTTTCATTTCTTGCGAAAGCAACCAATAGTCGTGCGCATGGGCACTAAAACCTAAAAACTCGTCGTAACCGTGCTTTAAAGGGTATTCCCTAACATCATACTTATGGAAATTTTTCCCTAAATCGTTCTTCCCAATTCTAGCCGTGGCATACCCCGCTTCTTTTAAATATTCAGCAATGGTTTTAACCGAATCGGGCAAACCAGGTCCCCAACTGGCATATTTATCCCATCTAATTTGGTTTTTCCCCGTGAGCATACCCACTCTCGACGGACTGCAAACAGGCGCCGTAGTATATGCTTGGGTAAATACCATCCCCGATTTTGCCAACTTCCCCATATTGGGCGTTTCTGCCGAGGTATCATGGTTTTTAAAAGGCTCAAAATCAGCATATCCTTGATCGTCCACAACAATCAAAAGGACATTAGGTGCCTTATCTTTTTTTACAGACTGCACATTATTTTTACAAGAAAACAAACCAAAAAACAGCGCAATAATGAGTATATTTTTCATGTGTTTATTTAATTAGTTTATAATTTGGGCGTTACCCTTTGGGTCGGGCTTTCCGCTACAAGCCTCGCGCTCCCGAAATTTCGGGACCGCTGTGGGCTTTCCGCTGCAATCCCTAACGCGGAATTACCAGCTATCATTTAGACCAATCCAAGTCTATGTTGCATTAAAAATATCTTTTCAATACCCACTTCGACAAGCTCAGTGTGACATATAGTTATTCATTTGTATTTCAATTAAATGACAACTATTTTTCGTATTAAAAAATTCTATTTTAAAGTAAATTCAACATACACCGGAAAGTGGTCCGACGGATATTTCAACTCTTTAGAATCACTCAAAACCGCTTGTTTGTTTACCTTAAGGTTTTCAGATTTTGATATAAAAACGTAATCAATCTTTCGGGTTACCGCTTCATTAAATTTAAAACCATTGAATGTTCCGTTAGGCCCAAACGTTAATTTGGCAGCTGTTTCGGTATTCAGCATATCTTCCAATAAATTTTTAATCAGCAAACTATTCAGTTCTACATTAAAATCGCCCATCAAAATCACAGGATAATTTTTGGTATTCACTTCCACCATTTTTTTCTGGATTTGCTTGATACCGTTTAACTTTGCCTGCTCGCCCACATGATCTAAATGCGTATTGAAAACCCAAAATTTCTTTTTGGTTTTTAAATCGGTAAACAAACCATAGGTGCAAATTCTTGGATAAGCGGCATCCCAACCTTTTGAAACTTTTTCAGGTGTTTCAGAAAGCCAAAATGTGTTTTCGTTTTCAACCTTAAACTTTTTGGTATTGTAAAATATGGAAGAATGCTCCCCTTCACTGCCGCCGTCCCTTCCTAAGCCAATAGTATTATAATTTTTTAAGGCTTGTTTTAAGTCACTCATTTGGTTTGGTCTTGCCTCCTGTACCCCTAAAATATCTGGAGCAAAAAACAGCACTTGCGAACTTAAAAAGTCTTTTCTGTGTGTCCATGCATTTTCACCATCGGAAGCCACATCCAAACGAATATTATACGTCATAGCGCTAAAATTTTGACTTTGGCAACTTGTAACGCTTAGCATAACAATGAGTAATAATCCTAAATATTTTTTCATATGCTTATTCTTTTTTTTGAAAAACTCTAACGTAATCAATCATCATTTTTTGAGGAAACACACTGTCGTCAATTCCTTTTTGTCCACCTAACATACCACCAACGGACACGTTCAATATTAAATGAAACTTCTGGTCGAATGGCCATTCCGCTGTTGTTTTATGCTCGTTTTCAATTTGATTATAAACCACATCATCTAAAATAAAATCCATTTTTTCTGGTGTCCATTCTAAAGCAAACACATGAAAAGTATCATAAGGCTTGTCTATGAATATTTTTTTGCCTCTTTCGGTGCCAATCATGTGGTTATAGGCTTTGGTATGGATGGTTCCGAATATAGAATCGGGATTAAAACCCACATGCTCCATAATATCTATTTCGCCACTTTCTGGCCAACCTACTTGTTTTCTGTTTTCACCAAGCATCCAAATGGCGGGCCATAAACCAACGCCTTTTGGCAATTTTGCTTTCACTTCTATACGTCCGTATTTCCATGATGCCAATCCATCAGTTTTTAATCGTGCCGAGGTATATTGTGCGGTATCAATTTCGGCAACATATTTTAACCAACTTTTCTTCTTTAATTCCTCGTTACCATAATCTTTATTGGCAATTTTCTCTTTATGGGCTTCAATAATTAAATGACCGTTTTCTACTCTAGCGTTTTTTAAACTATCGGTAAAATATTGTTTTTCTTGGTTGCTTATAAAGCCATAATCGTAAGCCCATTTGGTGTTATCGGGTTTGCCTTTATAATTAAACTCATCGCTCCAAACCAACTTGTAACCTTGTTTTGTTGGGCTCTTTGCTATTCTTTCAAATAATAATTCGGGCTCATCGGTCGTGATAAAATCAAAATCGTTTGCCAATAACCAATCCATATCTTCAGTGGTATTGGCTACCCAAGCATTCAATATCAATCCATGTTCTTTAGCACCATCAATCCATTGCGGACGTATTTTATACTTATAAACTAGGTAGTCCATACCCGTTATGCCATCTTCTTTTAAACGTTCGGGTGTTTTAGAACCATCTAAATATTGTGTTTTAGCATTTGGATCTAGCTCTTTTACTTTTTTTAGAATTTCATAACTAAAACTGATGTATGTTAATATGAAAGGTTCCGCATTTAATGCTTTAACCATTTTCACCACTTTCTCTGCAATAACCAAATTTTGTCCTTCTGTTTTAGAAGGTTTTATTTCGCATACCAAACCTGTACCTGTATTGTTTTGCATACCCACCAATAGATATTGTTCTAAAGTTGGCAACGTTTCACCATTAGAAAGTTTGTGTTTGGATAATTCTGCATAGGTGGTTTCTTCTACAACCAAATTGTTATAATCGGCATCGTGGGTAACAATAAGTACATCGTCCGAAGTCATTCTAACATCAAACTCAGACCCTACACAGTTAAATTCAATAGCACGTTTTAATGATGCTATGGAATTTTCCGGGAGATTATTCGTTTTCCATGCGCCACGGTGTGCAATTACAGGATTATCTGCAAAAGCAACCATATCCTTTTGAAAAGTGGCTTTACAGGAAATAAAACCTATTACTACTATACATATAAATAAATACCGCATTGCTTCTTAAATAATGGCTCTTATAATGCCATCTTAAATCTATTTCATTATATATTTTATTAAGATACAAGGGCAGTTAATTGCCCTTATATCTTAAACCTGCTATTAATCAGTGAGAAACTATAATCTCTTGTGATAAATATTAAAAAATTTTAATTATTGTAACCATCATTTTGAGGGTAGTTAGGCCCAAATAAATCGATATCATCTTGAAAGATGGGCATATTTATATAATGGTCTTTCCAATTTAATCTAGAGTCTTGGGCACCGTTATAATACGTTGGGTAATAAGGACCATCTCCAGAATATGTTCTCATTTGATAGTTCATTACTTCTTGTCCGAACCTTTTTAAAGTAAACCAACGTTGTCCTTCAAAAGCCAATTCGCGTGCATTCTCGTCTAAAATATCTTGTAATGTTAAACTGGTAAATTCTGCTGCTTTGGCTCTTTTTCTAATAGCATTAAAATAAGGTAAAGGATCTCCGCTACCAGATCTCAATATGGCTTCAGCGGCTATTAAATAGGTTTCCGCCAATCGATACACCATAATATTACTTCTTTGTGTATAGGAATTAGGATCGTCATCCTCTTGAGCAAACTTAAGGCAAGAAGGCGATATAAAACGATAATAATTATTCACTTCGGAAGCACTTGGAGTTGTACTAGTAGACGTTTCTCTACGTCTGAATGCAGTTATTTGTTGTCCTGATCTAGGGCCTTTATTGTAATAGTATTTTAATCTGAAATAGGTATCATCATCTCTTGTGTCATTTGGATCCTGTTCCAAAAGACCTAATAAATAACGATTTGGTCTAATACGCGCAAAGCCTCTTCCTCCTTGAGATATATCAGAATCAACTTCGGCACCACCATCTAACTGGAAGTATTGGGCTGTATAATATGCATTAACCATATTGGCACCACCACCACCTAACACATCATCTTTAGCTTGAATAACAAATAATTGTTCTGAGTGATTTCTATCGCCTTTAAATACATCAGCAGTAGTAGGTACTAATTTATGAGGACTATTAGGGTTTTCTATAACATCTAACGCTTGCGCTTTGGCTTCTGCCCAATTGCCTTCAGTCATGGCCACTACGGCTTTAACATGTTTAGCTGTTCCTTTAGATACACGGCCAAAAGTTACATTCCAATCCAAATGCTCTATAGCAAAACTTAAATCACTATTTAACAATGCATATATTTCTTCTTTTGAAGATTTATCTTGAATAACAATAAAGGCATTATCAACTGTTACAGATTCTGTAGTTACATAAATGTTATTATACATTCTGTATAACATAAAATAAGCTTCGGCCCTAAAAAATTTGGCTTCTGCAATAATTTGATTTCTGGACGCTTCACTTACACCTTTAACCACTTCTGCCGCATTGATAATATCGGTGGCTTTGGATGCTATTTTATAATAATTTTTCCAAAATAGCCTTGACATAAATTGCGCTCCCAAATCGCCACTAGGTGCAATATTTCTTGTGTATCTTCCTATATTACCTGCATAACCAGATCTGGTTAAACTTAAATCAGCTAAAGCGGATAAGATTACCCCACCCATATAATCTTGTTCATTTATATCATAACGATCTCTGTTAAAATTGTATAAACTTACAACACCCGCTTGTAACCCAGCTTCTGTGTTGTACACATAACCAGAATCAATTAAGGTACTTGGTTGTTCTTCCAAAAACTCCTCGCACGATACCGTTGTGAAAAGTGCTATAAATACCAGCAAACAAGCTGCTGTCCTTTTATAAAAATGTTTTGTATTCATAATATCTATATTTTTTAAAATTATAAATTAACTTTTACTCCAAATGTTAAACTTCTTGCATCTGGATATCCTGTATCCGCACTAGAAAAAGTGTTTCTTATATTTACTTCTGGACTATACCCTATGTAATCTGTTTTAGTCCATAAATTTGTTGCTGTTACATAAAACTTAATTTCTTCAATGCTGAGTTTTGTAAAAACAGATTGTGGCAACGTGTACCCTAAACTAAGGGTTCTAAGTCTTATATATGAAGCGTCTTTAACACCCAATGAATTTAAAAATTGAGGTGGCGACGTGTAACTAGGTCTTGGATAGGTTGTTGATGGATTTTCGGGAGTGTAATAAGGTACTTTTACCCCATTTACTCTACTTTGCAATGTACCACCATTATTGAAATCGGTTAAAAACGGGTTTACTCTGGTAGCACCTTCTACGGCATAAAAATCGACTAACAAATCAAACCCCTTGTAAGATACTGTTGAAGAAAGCGAGCCAAACCAGTCTGGATTAGGGTCTGTATAAACGATATCCTCTTGGGTTATTTTACCATCATTATTCACATCTTTAACTCTAATATCACCAGATCTAAGATTTGGTTGTGGTATTGCAGAATCTGGATTTGCTTGTGGTGCATTTGCAAAATCATCTCCTTCTTGATAGATGCCATCAAATTGATAGTGTCTAATAACCCTGCTTGGTTGCCCAACATAATAATTATAGGCATTGTCTTCTAAAACAGGATTACCATCACCATCATTATAAAGCTCTATCAATTCATTTTTATTATTAGACCAATTGGTAGTAACAGACCATTTAAAATCATCGGTATTAATCAAATTGGCTGTTAAGCTTAACTCAATACCTGAGTTTTGTAATTCGCCTGCATTAAAAAATGTATATTGATAACCGGTGATAGAAGGCACTGGTCTTCTTAACAACAAATTGGTTGTTCTTGAATCATAATACTCAATGGAACCTGTTAAGAACCTGTTGAATAATGCATAATCAAGACCTAAATTTAAGGTTGTTATTTTTTCATATTTCAAATCTAGGTTAGGCAAAACTACAGAAGGCGAATACCCAGATGCTGTTTCACCATCAAAAATATAATTTTGACCTTCTGCCGTAAAAAGTGATGTGTAAGCTTGTTTTAAACCATTAACTAAGCTACCATAACTGGCTCTAAACTTTAATTCTTGAATAGCATCTACATCTTCTAAAAAACTTTCATTGTGAATTTTCCATGCGAATGAAGCGGCAGGATTATGTGCCCACTTATTTCCCGATGCATTAACTGAAGCGCCATCTGCTCTGTACGTTGCTGAAAACAAGTATCTATCCATTAAGTTATAACGTGCTCTTCCCATAAACGATGCATTTCTTTGAGAGGTTTGATCGCGTTCTACCGAAACAAGTCCAATGGCATTTGTAATACCATTATAGCCTAAGCTTTCATTTGGAAACCCTGTTGCTTGCGTAAAAGTTCTAGAGAATTTATCTTCTTGAGAAGATTGTACTAATGTTAAATCGAACTTATGGTCTGCATTGAATTCTTTATCATAAGTTAAAATATTTTCAATTAAATACGATTCTCTTAATTGATTGTCAATTCTTGCGATACCTCTGTCTGCATCACCCGCAGAACTTAAAGAAGATTGATATTGGCCGCGTTCAGAGTTTTTTCGCGTTAAATTGGTTTTTAATTGATATTGTAAGTTTTTAGTAATTTGCCATGTAGGCGTTACGTTTATTACAAAGTCATTCCCTTTTTCATTGTTGGTTTGTTCGCGTAAATTCCATAAAGGGTTTGTTGCACTACCAAGTTCACCATCTGGAAATTGGGTTATGCTACCATCGGGATTGTAAGCACTTCCCAATGGGGAAAATGTTATAACGTTAACCGCCGCAGCTCTGTCTATGTCATCATTCAACAGATTCAAATCAAAATTAACAGAGAACTTGTCATTAATTTTTTGATCTACATTCAATCTTAAATTTTTTCTTGCATAGCTAGAGGTAGGTATGATACCGTCTTCTTTAAAATAGTTTATACTTCCGTACACTTTTGTTAATTCAGTACCACCAGCTACACTAATAGACTGACTGTTAATAGTTCCAGTTCTTAACAATTCTTCTTCCCAATCAACAAAATTATTGTTGGCAATATTATTTAACTCTACAGAAGTAAACGCCACTGTTTCACCAGGGTACGCATCGTTAGCATCGTCCGCCCTTAAAGCTTCCCTTCTTAACTGCGCAAATTCCTGTCCGCTATATACATCAAAATTGCGTTCAATATTTTTTGTGGTAACATAGCCATGATAAGAAACATTTACCTTCCCTACAGTACCTCTTTTAGTGGTTATCAAAATAACACCATTAGCACCTCGAGACCCATAAATAGCTTGTGCAGAAGCATCTTTAAGAACTTCAATTGATTTTATATCATCCGAATTGATATCTTCAATACCTCCTTCTCTAATAATACCATCTACAACGTAAATAGCGCTTGTGTTACCTTCAATAGAACTGCGACCTCTAAATATAACTTCAGAACTACCTCCTGGTCTTAAGGTACCACCGCCAACTTCAACTTGCAAGCCCGCAATTCTACCTCTAAGCATTTCGGTAACATCGGATGTTGGCGTCATTACGGCTTTAGATAAATCGGCTGTTCCCACAGCATTTACCAAATCGCTTTTTCTTTGTGTACCATAACCTACCACAACAACCTCATCTAAAGTACTGGCATCTACCGCTAATAAAACATTTATTGTATTTGAAGTAATTGCTACATCTTTAGTTTTAAAACCTATATATGATATGGTTAAGGTTGTTGCGCTATTGGCAACCGATATTGAAAATTTTCCATCAAAATCTGTAGACACACCATTGGTAGTTCCTTTTACAATTACCGAAGCTCCTGGTAATGGCATATTATCGTCTGCAGATAATACCGTTCCAGTTATTGTTTTTTGCGATTGTGCCATGGCTACAACCGAAGCCAGAAAAAACAATAATGGAATTAGGATTTTAATTTTTTGATTAAATAATTTTAGTTTCATAGAATGTAATTTTAAGTTTAGTTTCAAAAGTATAGTTCTGCTCGATTTTAACTTTTACATAAAAATTAAGCATATGTAAACTTAACCCCTAAAATTGATAATTCCATAATTTTAACCCCGACAAAAAACGAACATCGTAATTTAAAAAGGTGTTAACTTTTAAATATTAAGCCAAAAGCCCTATAAATACGGTAAAGTTATAATTAGAAAAATTTTATACAGAAACCCGCGAAAACATTAGCTTTTCGGCCCTTGTAGTGGTAATGTCGTGGTAAAAAACAGGCTTGTAGTGTTACTAGAAGTTTAAGATATAGTTAACTAGCCCACTATCATGCTCTAAACCTAATTTCTTTCTTAACCTGTAACGTTTAGTTTCAACGCTTTTAATAGATATGTTAAGCAAGGGTGCCATTTCTTTTGAAGATAAATTCAACCTTAAATAGGCACAGAAGCGCAAATCGTTGGGAGTTAAATCGGGGTGGGATTGTTTTATTTTGTCTAAAAAGTCTTTATCGGCATTATTGAAAGCTTGTTCAAAAAACGACCAATCTTTGGAATCATTCAAATTGTTATCTATAAGTTTTAATGCAGCCATATTATCGGTGTGCTTATTTTTTTTCAGTTCCTTTTTTATGCTGTTTAAAACTTCATTCTTTTTTATAATACTCATTGTTGAAATTGCAAGCTCTCGGTTTTTACTTTCAATGTCCTGATTTAACTTTTCATTTTTAATACTTGTTATTAATTGCTCGTTTTCTAATTGCTTGTGCGCATGCAACTTCTTGTAATACTTCTTATAGGTTTTATGCATAAATAATGAAAAACCAAATATTGAAACCAAATACAACAATATGGCTGTATTTGATAAAAACCAAGGTCTGTTTATTTTAAAATTGTAGCTTATAACATTACTAGACAATTTATTTCCAATTTTGGCACGAATGTTTAAGTTATAGTCTCCAAAAGGCAAGTTTTCAAATATAAGTTCAGACTTGCTGTTCCATTCACTCCATTGGTTATACCTTCCATTAAGTTTATACTGATATTGAACAACATTGTACTTATTGTAAACAGGAACACTGTAATTAAAGGTTATGGAGTTGTTTTCATATTCGAATACACCTGAACTATTAATATCTACTGCTATATTATCGGTTTCAACGGTATTCAACTCAATAGAATTAAGGATGAGTTGATAGCTTTCATTTTTATTTAATTGGGAAATATCTAAGGTAAGATACCCATCGGTTATACCAATTAGGTAATTATTGTTTTTAAGGTGCGAAATATTTTCGTAACCTATTTGTCCTTTTCGTAATGGATATGGAATGGCTACTTTATTAATTTTTAGCTCGTTTGTTAAATCGTTTACATCTACATAACTAATATTATCGTTGGAAAAAGCCCAAAGCTTTTGCGTATCATCTACAACCAATTTACCTGATGCATACTCCGATTGTGTAACTATAGTACTAAGAGTCGAATCCTTTACAAAACTTTTTTTTGTGGCATCAAAAGCAAGTACCCCATCTTTATAGGCGTATAAAATGCGGTCTTTATATTTAATTAGGCTTGAATTTTTATCGATAGGAACTGCAGAATCTATAAAAACATTTTTGGTCTTGGTGAAATTTTCATCAATTTTAAGTCTAAAAACACCTTTATAACCATGACTTACCCAAACCTCATTATGGTTTGTTATTTCAAAATATCTTGCTGAATTATTAAAACCTTCAATTTTGCTTTTTAGTTTCCAATTTCCGTTTTCTTTAGCCAATACATTCAATCCGTTATAGTTGCCTTCTAAAAGCATGTTTTCTTTATTAGGAATGGGTTTAAAGCCCCAGGTTCCGGGTATGCTTGTTACCAAAATAGCTTGGTCTTTTTTTATAATGAATGTTCCGGAATGATGCCCGCAAAACAACTCGTTATTATACTGAAACAAGCTCCAAACTTGCCCAGAAGTACCAGCTACGAATTTAAAAGGGTCTTCTTGTGAAAATGCTTTTTTATAAAACAAACCTTGATTGGTACCCAAATACAAAATACCATTAAAAATGGCAGAGGCATATATGGTTCCTATTTTACCTTCATCATCATTAAAAACCCGTATGGGCGATTTTATGTTGATACAATTAATGCCATTATCCAAACCAACCCATAAATTTTCGTCTCTATCTTCAAACACGCATAGTGCTGTGTTATTACTAAGTCCATTGCTTCTGTTTAGTTCGTATTCTATACGCCCTGTCTTAGATAAATAAACAATACCATTTTTTATGGTACCTATTATAAAGCTTTTGTCTTTTAGTTGAATGCTGTTAAAAACATTCATTTTTTTTATGGATTGTTGAGCAGGAGCATCCCATTCTGACACCTTATTATTAATTAAAGTATAAAAACCCGCTCCACGAGTCTGTATAAGTAAGCCTTCTTCTATTGAAAAAATGTTTACTACCTTATCATTTTTAAAAAGTTGGTCGTCTAATATTAACTTAGGTTTACCTGCTACAATTTTATAAATACCTTCATTGGTAACATGATAATAAATAACATTTTGAATATTAAAAACTCTTGAAATTCCGTTTTTAGAATTCATTATGGAATTTGCACCGGTAACCGGGTTATAAAAATAAATTCTGTTGAAGGATTGAAATAAAACCCATTCATCATAAGTAATAATATTCCAAATATGTTCATCTTCAATCATGGTCTCCTTAAATTTAGAAACCAAACTTTGGTACTGTAATTTACCAAACACATCACGTTCCCAAAAACCAAATTCCATGTAACATCCTGTGTAAATTCGATTTCCAACTACATTAACAGCTCTAATAATGGTATTGTTTGGAGATGGATACATAGTCCATTTAGCACCATTATATTCTAAAAGCCCTTCATTGTTGGCTACATAAATAAATTTATTAGGAGCTTGAGAAATCATCCAGTTCTGATTTTCCCCGTCATAATCTGTTGGGGTAAACTTTTGTATAGGAGGCAATTCTTGTACTAATAAACTATTGGGCACAAAAAATAAAAGAAGAAAACACAAACCTATATGGATGATACTTTTCATAAAAAAAGAAGCTGTTTTTATACAATCTACTAAGATTAGGACAATTTAAGAAGATTTACAATAATATTACGGTATTATGTGCAATCAGTTGGCTAAATACTATATTCAAATTATTAATTATTTCAACTGAAACCGTGTAAACACAAAACACGTTATCAATCTAAAAACGAACAACGAAAGATCACATGGCAATAAAACACGTCTTATTATAAATTCAAAAGTATAAGATCACTAAAAATACGATTTTTGTTTTTTGAAGTTTGCCGGGTGTTACATAGTACGTAATTTGAAAAACAAAATACCTCAACAATTCCATTAGCGATTTGTTTATTGAAATCAGAAGTTGTTAATTATTTTATTGTAGCGTTTGTCTTTCTTTTGAAAAAATATTAGCTGGTGGGGTTTCAGGCTATTTTTTTGAAACAATTCGATTTTATCAATTAACGTTTTACTTTTTCAGGATACCTTGCTGTGTCTAGTCCTAAATAACCGATACAGATTATTAAAGGATTAAATTTATAAATTAAAGCTGAACAATGTTATCATTGTTCAGCTTTTTTGATTTGTATTGTTTTCTTTTCAATTGATTTTGTTC
>NZ_JAGJCB010000022.1 GCF_017814435.1 Mariniflexile gromovii
CTTGAACAACCTGAAGCTTAAAAGAAATCGAATAATCTTTTTGAGTACGCTTTACATACCCACTGTTTTCTGGTGTTTTCATTACACTAAGGTTTGAGTGTATCGCTATTGCAGGACGGGACACTTCAAAAAAAAAAAAAAAGACCCTGAAAAATTCAGAAAAAACATAAGAGAAAACCGCTAAAAAGTAAAAGAAGGCTTAATAGAATACCTAGGAGAAGATCGTGGTGAAGAAGTGTTTAAAGCTTCCGCTTTTAAGAGGTAGTAAGTTAATAAAAAAGTGTTTTAATTGATTACCGTTTTTATTTCTAACGGTTGGTGTGCCATACACATCTAAATAGATAATGTAGGTTAGTTTAGTTGCGCGTTAACTTCTGTTTTGTTAACGCGTATTTTTTTATAAAAAAAACATAACAATTTCTATTACTAGTTTAAAAAAAAGTAATCCTACACCATATTCCATCTTAATATATACAAACCAAGGTAAATACTTAAAAATGGTTGGCTTAAGCAATAAAATGATAGATTACAGCAATTATACTTATAGCCGTTAGAGTAATTTCGTCATTATTCATTTATAAAAACATAATATCATGAGACAAAAATTACTTTTAACAAAACTATTTTTATTTACCACTTTCTTTATTTCAGCACAAGCTATTATTACAACCGATAATAATGTTGAACAGTTTAAATCCCCAGAAATTCCTGGAATACAAGCTACTGCAGTAACTGGTGTTTTTAGTATAGGTGCCAATAATGCATACTATCAATTAAGAGGAGATGCAGCTATAAAAGATGATCTTTCGGGAAAATTAACATTTGATATAGCTACTGCTTCTGGCTCTATAGATGGAAAACTCTCATTTGACTTTAGGAAGCTTTATGGATCTGTTGCTGAAATTACAGTTACAGTGGATGGTTATACACCACAAACTTTTAGCTTGCCAGCTGATGGTACTAGCTCTGCTTTTACGCCTCAGTATTTTATAGATTTTACTGAGACCATAACTTTTACATCAACACCATTAAAAATTACTTTTGATATTACCGATTTAGACCAAGGAAATCAAACGGGTATAACAAATTCAAGACTCTATAACGTTGTTATTGATAAATCAACCTTATCAACAAATAACTTTATTAAAAACTCATTTAACCTTTATCCAAATCCCACAACAAATAGTTTCGAAATAAGAGGTACAAAAGAAATAAATAACGTGCAAGTATATAGCGTTAATGGGCGTTTATTAAAAACACTAACCCCTACAACTAAATATGATATTAGTGATTTAGCATCAGGTTTATATTTGATAACTATTAACACTTTGTCCGGTTCTGAAACGATGAAATTAATAAAAAAATAAAAATGACAATACCTCTTTAATTAAACAAGGTAATACTAAATTATTAAAAAAAAAAAAAAAAAAGAAAGCACATAATAATTTCACAACCTATATGCACATGATTTAAAAATTCTTGTGCATATTTTTTATATAAATAATTATGCATAAACCAATCTCACTTATCATATTTTTTTTAGCATTACTAAGTTTTTCACAAGCAACCAGCGGCCCAGCATACATAAAACAAGCTCTAACAACTAGCGGCGTTTATAACGCCCCTAGTTTTGAGTTCACCACAGCTTATGATGCCTACAACACCGTTTCTGTTAACGGTACTATTCGTGGCTTATTCTACCAAGGACTACCTTATACGCAAGCCGTAAATAGCAATAACGAAACAAAAATATTTGCTTGGTACGGGGAACCTGCGGGACTCTCTCCTGGCGACAAAGTTCCTGCTGTAATTTTAGTGCACGGCGGTGGCGGTAGAGCTTACACTGAGTGGGTAGCAGAATGGGTTAATAGAGGCTATATCGCAATTGCCATGTCTAATAGAGGTACCACCCCTGATGATTCAGCTGCTTTTCAATATGCAGGACCAAGTCAACCCGTGTTTTTTTCAGACAACGATGGCCCGTTACAAGATCAATGGTTTTATCATGCTATTGCAAATGCCATGTTATCCAACAGTTTACTTAGAAATGATGCCTTTACCACTCATGTCGATAAAAATAATATTGGAATCACCGGCATTTCTTGGGGAGGTATAATTAATACGGTTATAGCTGGCATAGATGAACGTTTAGATTTTGTAATTCCTGTTTATGGCTGCGGATTTTTGTACGACTCACCTGTTTACTCTAAGCAGTTTGCAAGTATGAGTAAATCGGCTCAAGATTTTTATCTTGAAAACTGGGAACCTTCATTATATACGCCTTTACACTCGGCACCTATGTTATTTGTAAACGGTAATAAAGATTTACAGTTTACCTTGAATATTTTCGGAAAAACCTATGAAACATCCAACAGCCCAGAGAAATTTCTACGCATACAAGACCTAATGGGTCACGGTCATGGAGCAGGAAGAAGACCTGAAGAAATTTATGATTTTGCAGATTATGTAACGGGCTTAGCCCCTAATGCTGTAAAACCATTAGAATTTACTTCAGAACAAATAGATTCTGATAAAAACATAAGCTATAGTTTTAATTTTGATGGCCCAGTTGATGAAGCACTTTTGTTTTACACTAAAGACACTTTGCAATGGGGAAAAACAGACGATAAATATTTATGGCTAACAAAAACTGCAAACCTAAATAAATCAAGCAATTCAGGATTAATTACTACAACAGTTCCCGAAGATGCCCAAGCCTACTACGTAAATGTAAATAATACCACTGATGGATTAATGTACAGCTCGGTTATTAAATACGCTATTAGAGATTATGAATGGTATAATTATGAAACAGCTGTATTTAATACACGAATTGATAATTCTTCAGGAGGTACTTTTACAGACAACACAACCAATCCCAATACCTCTGGCATAAACCCAAGTACTCATGTTGGTAAGTTTGAAAGAACATCGGGAGATGCTAAAATTGTTTTTAATTTAACAAAGAACATCACTGATGTTTCAATTTTCAAACAAAAAATTAAATTATATATAAATAACCCAGATTTAGCTTCTATTTCAAATAATAAAGTACGCCTGTATTTATCTAATTCTGAAATAGATTACAAAACAAGTAGTTTATATGAAGACATTACTCTAAATTCTGGTGCGCAATGGGTAGATTACAACTTTGATTTCACAAACAAAACTGTGCCTTCTAACATTCTATCGGAAGGTGGTTTTAATCAAGTTATTTTGGTTTTTGCTCCAGATGACACCACTTCAACAGGTATCATTTATTATTTTGATGATTTGCGAGGAACCATAAACCAACCTGAATATGTAGCACCAGAACCATATTATGATTGGTTGAATTACGGTAAAGAGAACGCCGTTGAAGAAATTAATTACGCAAGTAGTGTTGGCGGAAACTATACAAAAACATATAATGTTTCATTAGATGCCGGAGTTACAAATAGTGGATCTGCTTCAGGGTTGGCTACAAAATTCACTAAAACCACCGAGAACAGTTGGAAATTTGCCCAAATACGCTATGATTTTGAAGATGGGATCATTAACAACACCCAAAGCATCACCTTTAAACTAAAAGCTTTAATTAAACCTGAAACTATTTCAGAAATAAATATTCTTAATGAAGATAGCCGATCGGTAAGCATCTATCTACAAGACAGATTAGGGGGAACTAATTTGAATCAAAAATTTGTAAAAGCATATTTTACTCAAACAAATGCTTGGGAAACCTTAGAGTTTACCTTCACCGCATCCGATTTAAATTATTATGACAGGCTCGTAATTATGGTAGCTTCAGGTCTTACATATCCTGTTGATGAAGACGGAAAGGAGTTAACAAACGAAGACTTAACCTATTATTTTGAGTCTTTAACTGCAAACGAAAATATAAATTCAACCTTATCTACCGAGGTTTCTTTAAAGTCTCCTGAAAGACTAATGCTATACCCAAATCCCGTAAATAAAACTTTACGAATTAATAAGGTCGTAGAAGAGGCAGAAATACTAAACCAGTTAGGACAAAAAGTCCATTCTTTTAAAAACACCGATAACTTTAACGTAATCAACTTAAAAAATGGGCTATACTTTTTAAAAGTTAACCTAAAAAATAAGCCTACTCAAGTTTATCGTTTTATAAAAAAATAATCTATTTAAGTCACAGTGTATTAGAGCAAAACAATGATAGATAAGAGAAACTGTTTTATTATAAATGCATGTTAATTTACACTTTTCCCTTTAATACCAATTCTAAAGTATAGATTCAAATTAACTGATAACAAAAAAAACAACATCACATCACATACAACTGCTAAACAAATGAAAAAAATAATTCTAAACGCCTTGTTTGTAGTGCTATCTATACCCCTTGTGGCACAAAATGTATTGGAAATGAATCCTGAAAATGCCCAGGATAATGCTTTTTTTAAATTCATTCCTTCTATAGATTATAACAGTATTCTGGAGCAAAATGGTACAACAAATTTTACAACCAGCTACTCGCCTTCTGGAAGTTATTGGCTAGACCCAACAGAAGCAGACGAACAACATGTGTATCTAGCAAAACTTGAACACCAAGCATCTACACCAGAAAATTCATGGCAGTTAAGAATTGGTCAAGGCGGACAAATTTATTCTTTTAAAAGTGCCTATGGAGAAGGTATTCCTCCTCAATCTAAAGAACACTCAACATGGAATGATGAAGTTTGGCAGCCTGTTTCTGTATCAACTTTAAATAATAGAGATTTTACTTCGGCATTTTATTTTATTCATGGCGCCGGAGCCTATAATAATGATGGTATAGAGAAAACCTGGTACAGTCCATTAATGGCTTCTTACTATGATGCTTTCGATAAATCGTATGCTGTTACCAATTGGGGCGCTCAAGCACATATACCATCTTTGTATAAATCTGAAATTTTATACACAACTAAATATCGAGAAATTGGAGAAGGTGTGCTAGAAGTTACTTATTTCATTCAAAATTTTGGAGATGAACCTATGGTTCACATCAATGCACCTTGGGGAGGTGTTCGCGCTTCCAGTTTACGCGGTAAATTTGTAGGCTTACCCGACGGAAGTATTGAAATTTCGGATGGAAACACAGGAACTACTGTTGATACTAGAGATATTGATGAAACCGGTGGTTATGTGATATGGTCTGAAAACACTACTAATAGCACAGCAGCTTCGATGGGAATTGTATTTGGAAACAAACTTAAAACAGCCGAGTTGACCAATCATGGTTTACGAAATGTGTTTTTCAGACTTGGTCAAGTTGGTGGCGATACAAACCCAAGAGATTATACTTTATTTACCGTTATTGCTCAATTAGACATAAAACGCGGCGAAACGTTCTATTACAGAACCTACTATATAAATGGAACAAGAGATTTTGTTCAAGAAAAAGGGAATCTATTAGCACCATATAGCGATTATGGTTTTATTGAGCCTAATGCCGATGAAACACCAAAAACAACAATATCAGCTTCCGATTCGGACGGTGGACTCTCAAAAACAATTTACTTAAACACAAGTTTCACAAAGGATATGCTACCTATTTTTCTTATGAAAAATACAGCAACCGGAAAAACATACATTTCCCCAGACCCGTATTACAATGTAACAACTCAACCTTTGGAAAACCCTTATAATGAAGGTGATCCTGAATATGAAACCTACCAAAATAGATTTGTATATAAACTTCATGAAAGCCCAATAGAATATGTGCGACTTTTAGGATATGCGTTTGATAAGGATATGTCATCTAACCCTTCTTTCTCGCTACTTGATGATTTAATTTTAGACAATGCTAAAGTTATTCTAACAGCTCCATACCTCAACAAAATATGGGTTCAAACTACAGATTCTCCTATCACCGCAACTAATCTCGCCCTAGATGGAGTTGCAACGCAGTCCTCTACCCTACACGATGCCGAAGCCACTAGAGCCATAGATGGCAATACAAATGGAGCATTTTCTGAAGGATCCGTAACACATACAGGATCTGATCCAGAAACGTATTGGCAGGTAGAATTAGATGCTGAATATGCTATTGGGATTATCAATATTTTTGGTCGCACAGACAGTTGTTGTTTAGAGCGTCTTTCAAATTTTACTGTTTTAGTTTATGATGCCGATGGGCAATTAACCTATTCTGAAACTTTTGATGCTTATCCAGATCCTTCAGTAACCTCTAATGCAAACGGTGTTCAAGGTAAAATAATAAAAGTTCGTAATAACACAGGCTCAACATTATCCTTAGCAGAAGTACAGGTTTTTGAAGCATTAAAACTGTCGGTTACCTCACCAGAAAAGAACATAAATTTCTTTCCTAACCCCGTAAAAACCTCTTTCAAAATAAATAAAAAAAATATTCATAACATTAATATATACGACGTCTCAGGAAAATTAGTTAAAAACTTTGACACCCCACAACACGAGTATATCATCACTAATTTAAAGCCGGGAATATACTTTGCAAAAACAATAGATACCCAAGGAAAAACCGCTATTAATCGATTAATAAAGTTATAGCCAAAGGCAGCTAATATGCTTTAGTACAAATAGTTTCAATAGTTCAGAAATATACTGTACTAAACATTTATAATAAACGGTTAAAGGAATAAATGAATGAAAAAAGCAATAAAATGATAGATTACAGAAATTAGTAAAACCAAAGTTTAAATACTTTTGAAGCAACATTATTATAGACAAAGTTGAAAGTCAACTTGAACTAAAAATTAATTTAAAATGAAAAAAATGAAAAAAAGTTTATTCACATTAGTATTAGGATTATTAGTTAGTATTGCTACTATGGCACAATCTAATAACGATCGACGTGCAGAAAGAATTACACAACAAGCTTTAACAAAAATAGAAGCATCATTAACTTTAAAAGAAGAAGAGAAAAAAACTTTTGAAGCTTTGAAAAAGGAATCACTGTTTAAACATTTTGAAATTGCAGATGAGTACAAAACGAAAGATCCTGAAATGTTTAAACAAAAAATAAAAGAGAACAACGAAAAGTTTAATGAATCGATGTTTAAAGCTTTTGGTAAAGCTAGAGCTAGAGAAATAATGGCTACAATGAAAAACTAAAAAGTTAGTACTTGGTTAGAAAGTAATTTGCCAAAATCAAGAAAAATAAAAACTATCATTAAAAGTTAAAATACAGAGAAAAATAATTGATTATGGTTAACTGTTTTTGTTTGTTTTTCGTCAAAAATTAATTTATTAATTATGAAAAAAATATTACTTGCCATTCTTTTTATTTCGATGTTACTAACCAACAAATCTATCGCACAAGAATCATTGCAAGGTTCATGGGGTGTTCGATTAATTGTAAGTGGTGGTTCCAAATTGGATAATAATGCAGCTGATGATGACTGGGTTACAGGTGCACAGGAAATTGTAGATGAACTGCCATCAGCTGGTCATGTAATTACTAATTTTACACATCCTGCCCATGGTTATCATTTTACCTTAAGAACTAATGCTAATGTAGATATTGCCAACGAAATTCATCCTGATTTTGTACCTTCACTTGAAAATGAACAAATTATTTTAGATGTTATAAACGTCTTAAAAAATGGAGGAAAAAAAGTAATTCTTTACATTGCAACAGATGGTCCTTCGGCACGAGGAGGCACACCTGACAACGCTACATATGAAGCTGCTTGGGCTAACTACTATAACACCAAGTTTGGTGGAGATGAAGGAGCCGCTTGGCGAAATTTAGCTAGAGGTTTTGCAGAACGATTTAAAGGATTGGCAGATGGTTACTGGTTAGATCATACAGGAAGTTGTCCAGGAGGAATCGTAAATTTTATAGCCATGTTAAAAGATGTAGATCCTACCTTGAGTATTACCGGTAACGGTGTTGAAGAAAATGTAACAGATTATGATGACTATTTTGAATATCCTGATGGTACTATTATACAAGTTGATACAGATGGATTAAATGATACAGATCTGAGAAAATATAGAATAAAAAGCTTCAATACCTTCTCACCCTACTTAGAATTTACTTCGGGGCATCCAACACCTTTAGCACAGGGTGCACCACCTAACTCATGGGCTTACGAAGAATTTACATTTCCAGAAATAATTGCTGTATCAACTTATTTCAATCCCGATACAGACCTTGTTAAGCATGCTTGGATACCAATGAGACAAAATTGGACAAATAGCAGTTTTCCATTGTTGTTTGAAGTAGAGCAAGCCTACAGATTTGTACGTACGTTAACAGATGGTAACTGCGCCATAACCTGGGGAAATACACAAACCGATGGTAAAATTACGCCAGAGGAAATGAGTATTATGAAAGAAATAGATTCGAGATTGCAAATGTCTCCAATGCCCGATTACGTTCCTTATTCAAGACCAGAAGGTGCACTTTTAGTTGGAGAATCAGCAAATAATCGTTATCAACTTATCTTTGCTGATCAACTTCCAGACAAAGAGCTTGGTGACTCTGACATTCCAACCGGAGCTTTAGCAAGTTCTGGATTACCGGTTACCACGACTAGCTCAGATACATCTGTTGCTACAATTATAAACAATCAAATTCATATTGTAGGTATTGGAACTACAACAATAACCCACTCACAAGCTGGTAATTCTGAGTATAATGCAGCAGTAAATGTTTCTAGAACTTTAACTGTTGTAGAAGAACTTAATGCAATTACCGCTCAAGTTATAGTAACTTCAGATGAAGGAGATCAGAGATTTGCTTTAAATGAAACACTAAACCCTACGATTACTCCTGGTTTGCTAGGTGTATTTTCTACTAATACAACGTACACACAACTAAGAGGAACTAATACAGTATTAGATAATATTAGTGGCAAATTAGAATTTTATGTGCAAAGTGATTCAGGCAATAAAACAGGGCATATAGCTTTTGATTTTAGAACCATTGTCGGTACACAAGCAACTGTTACCGTTACTGTTGAAGGTTTATCTCCACAAGTTTATAATGTGGTAAACACAAATACGGACATATTGATAAATTCTGTAGGTATATATGATGAATATCGCCTTGATTTTACTAATGCTGTTAATTTTAGTAATACCCCTATTAAAGTTTCCATAGAAGTTAACGATTTAGACCAAGGCAGTGCAACAACTGTTACGGCAGCTAGGTTTTATAATTTTTATTATACAAACCAACAGGGATTATCAACCAACACCCATATTAAAAAAAACAAAACCTTTAAGGTGAGCCCTAATCCTGTTCAACATGGTTTTTCTCTTGTAGGAGATTTTAATGAAGATATTGAGCAAATAGAAATTTTTAATATGGCAGGAGTCTTAGTAAAAACATTAAAAGGCCAAACAACTAATTATAATATAAGCGACTTGTCCCCTGGCCTGTATTTAGCTAAAGCTAAAACTGTAAATCAAATAACAGTAGTGAAATTAATAAAGGAATAACTTTTAAAACTCATCTTGATTTTTTTTCTTTAACTGAAAATGTAATAATACTTATATAAAAAAGACGCTTTTTAAAAATCATAGCATCGCTAAGGTTAATAAAAAAAATGAATTATAGGTTGATTCTATACATTTTTTAGATCAAGAAAATATCAAGATGAGTTTAATGTTGGAAAAAGAGCTTATATTGACTTTTTTATTTATTAGCTTGATGTATACCTTCACCCACAACTTGTATAGGTCCTCCTGCAATAATTTATTAATGGATTCTCTTTTTACGATTTATTTATTTCTTCTCGCATGGCATTGCAAGCTACTTCTACTTTGTCAACCGCACAAATCAATAGGGAGTTTTCAAAGGAAAAAGAGAGCTCTAAAATGATATTTTTTAGGGCTCCCTTTATTTTTTAATTTAAAAATTCTTAACGAACCTCTATTTATTTTAGATTCGCAAATTCCGCTTGAGGCCAAGCATGGCTTATAGGATCATTTTGTTGGATTTTACCAGGTGTGCTTCTCCCATCTTTTATTATTTGAGTTAACAATTCTTTTAACTCCTTAACTTTATCAGGGTATTGTTTTGCTACATTGTTACTTTCTTTTACATCTGTTTTTAAATTGTATAAGATATATTCTGGAAGCGGTTTTGTAAGTTTATTTTGATTTCCTCCAGGTGCAATTCCTGAGTTTGGAGAAACAATTAGTTTCCAATCTCCTTTTCTAATAGCAAAAATTCCATATTTATCATGATGAATGGTAGCTTTTCGATTATAGGTTCCTTTTTGTGTTAATAAAGGCATCATACTATAACTGTCTTCAGCTTCGTTATCTTTTAATTGATAGTTTAATAAATCTGCAATAGTAGCCATAAAATCGGAAGTACAAATAGTTGTATCACAAACTGAATTAGGCTGTATTTTCCCCGGCAATTTTACTAAAAAAGGAACTCTGTGTCCTCCCTCCAAATAACTCCCTTTAGAGCCACTATAAATATAACTAGGATTATGATTTTTCTTTTTTAATATACCAATATTGGCTGTTGATGCTGCACATCCATTATCACTAGTAAAAATTATCATAGTGTTTTCCTCTATTCCTTGACTCTTAAGGGTTTTAAAAATATCTCCCATCAAATCATCTACCATCATCACAAAATCTGCATATTCGTTGATACCGCTTTTCCCTTTCCATGGATCAATTGGTAATACTGGACTATGTGGGGCTGGTAATGGCAAATAAAGAAAAAATGGTTTTTCATCATTTGCCTTTTCTTTAATATAAGAAACTGCTTTGTTTACAAAAGTGGGTAGTACTTGGTCGTGTTTAAAATCATCCGCTATATCTCCTTTCATCCAAGCAGTAAAAGGAAACTCTTTTCTGCTTCTTTCTGTTATTTTTGTGGGGATTTGGGTGGCTTTGTCATTCTCTAAATATACATAAGGAGGCATGTTTAAAGAAGTGGAAATAGCGTAGGAATAATCAAATCCTAAATCTAAAATTCCGAATTTTAAAGGTTTACTATAGTCTATCTGATTGAAGTCCAATCTATCTCTCCTCCTATCTGTTATATGTTCAAATTCTGGACTATTATTTTTCATAGACCAATTTAATCCAAGATGCCATTTACCAATATTTGCCGTTTGATAACCGTTTTCTTGCAACAATTTAGCTACAGTTAATCGGTCTTTTCTAATTAATGTAGGGGCATTTCCCAAAACGATAAACTCTTTTAAAGGGGTTCTCCAGTTATATCTACCTGTTAAGATACTATAACGTGAAGGAGTACAAATAGAAGAAGTAGTATGTGCATCTGTAAATCTCATACCTTCAGTTCCCATTTTATCCAAATGTGGCGTAGGAATTTTACCGTTTTCATTATAAATTGTTAAATCACCAATACCTAAATCATCTGCTAAAATGTAAATGATATTAGGTTTTTTATCTTGAGAATACACATTACTTTGCATAAAAATGCATTGTAATATGATGATCATCATCAGCAAATTATTTTTTAACATAATTAATTTTGATTTATTGTTATATACTTTATTACTTACTGTGCTCCAAAAGAGATAATGGCATCTGCCAATCCTTTAGCAATTATACGAGCTTCTTTTGTAGAAAATTCTTGTGTGTTACCAGAGAAATATCCAGCAGGTAAACTACTAACATCTTTATATACAAAAGGAATAACATATACGTCTTTCTTTTCAAAGTACTTTTCTGCAATGGCGTTAAGTCTTTTTGCAACAAGCGCTTTCTTTTTATTTTTACCAAATTCTGATGGAATAGGAGTCCAATAAATTTTATTCGATTTCTTGTTTAAAACTTTCCAAACATCCTCTAAGTATTGTAAAAACTCCTGATCCGTAATATTTGAATCCAAATTATTTTCTCCTATAGAAAACACAACTCTGTCAATTTTATTTTTACCAATGCTCTCAGAAATAGTTTTAACAGCATTCTTACTTTTATCTAAATTAATAGGACTTAAAGTTTTTACAACCCCTTCAAGCGTTTGCATGGTAGCGTAATTTAAACTAAGCGTTACTGGGTCTCCTACAAATACTAATGTTGGCAACTCTAAATCTGATGCATCTGGTGCTATTTTTGTACCCTCAAGATAATCTGGCATAACCTTAGGGATTCCATAATATTCTCTTTTTACAGGTGCTATTTGTTTGTCATACACCTTGAAACGCTCAATTTGCGCTTTCTGTAAAGACAAATCATATACCTTATCAGTAGAGATTGGTAAAGCTCCGTTAAAAGAAACACCTAAATTTGTCATTAATGTTTGTAAAATACGATGTGATTTTTCTCCACCAGCTTTTAAATCTAATTGAGATACTAATACACGACCACCTTTTGCTTTTAACTCCATTACTACAGGGTCTCTATTTACAAACCAACTGTTTTGACGTAAATCACGAACTCCATTAAGTTGTTCACCATATAAATGGTTGGTAGGTTCAGATCCAATATGCCAGTTACTTATTAAAATCTGATGATCTTCAACCGCATAAACTGGGTTCATATCTTTTATTTCAATACCGTATTTAAACATTTCTTTTGAGTTCCAATCTAAATCAATATTAGCAATACCAGATAGAAGCGGGTTTAAATTTGGCTCAAATGGATAAGGAACCAATACACCTTCATAATAATCAACATATTCTTTTGGTGTTCCAATTCTTTGCCAAGAAACAGGAGCTTTAATACATTTAAAACGTTGTTCAAAATAAGGCTCCGTTAATTGTAAAGATCTACCTGTAATTTCACGGATTAACTCAATTGACTCTGGGCTTACTTGTGAAAACAAAATAGTTCCACCAGATTCAAGATGTTTACTTAGGTCTTTTTTGTTTTTTGATAATTCTATAGCATCATTTGCTTCTACAACAATGATGTCTGTTTTTGAGGTTATAGATAAATTAGATACTTCATCAATATCCATTTTTTTCAACCAATTACTCAAAAATCCATTACCTATTAGATGAACCTTTCCTAAGTCTTTACTTGGCTTATAGGCATCTAAATAATTTAACATTCTATTTAAAAGAAATCCTGCCATAGGTTCCTTATTATTTTGAATATTTAAAGCACTTTCTAAAAGAACACCTTTTCCAATAAAAGTTTCTTGAAGTGCGGCTTTTGATCCATCTTTATTTCCGAATAAGATTCTTCTTGTATTTAAAGATTCTGGGAAAGATATAGATTGTAATGAACTACCACCTCTCCAAAAAGAAAAGTCTTCTTGTCCTAAGTTTTCTAATAAGACATGTTTATTACTACCTGGCTGTACATAAGCACTAGGTAATGCACCACCTCTAATATCTAAAGATTTTATTTGTACTCTACTTTTAGGGTTGGTTTCTGTAAATAAAACACCAACAGCAACTATTCCTGTTAAGTTTACTTTTACATCACCGTTGTTCTCTACAATTTTTCCGTTTTCAAATTTTACTGGTTTCCAGGAAAAGGTTGAACAATCTAGTTTAAGTAAATCATTAAAAGCAAACGGGTCTTTTCTTTCCATAGTTAAGGTTCCGTTATCTCCATCACTAACAAACCATCCTCCCGAAGTATCAGAAACTAAGATTTTAAACTTTTTCTCATAAAATGATGCTCCTCCATTGTTAGTCCATTGAGTTTCATACCCATCTTTTCCTGGGTTTTCCCACAAACCATAATCTAATTGGATTTTTGAAGTCTGCGAAAAATCTATCATTCCAGGAAAATCAAAAGTCAACCATGTTCCAGGAGCTGGATTCTCAATTGTAAAACTCTTACCATTCATAATTGATTTCACATTTTCTTGTGCACCAAAATTCATTGTTTGAAGTTTTGCAAGTTTTAAATTTTCCACGCTACCTTTAAAATTTTCCGATTTACCCCTAATAGTGATCACGGCCTGACCTATCTTATTCTGTGAATTTAACTTTTCTTGGGTAGATTGAATTAATACACGTGTACCTTTTGCGACATATTTGTCCCAAGAAGCATCATAAGATTCTGCAACAATAATATTTGCTTTTGAAACAGGTACACCAGAACCACCAAGTATTTCTTGCAGTGTTTTACCAATGACGGCAACTTTTTTTGATATTAAATCGATTGATTTAATATTAGGGAATATTTTAGCTTCAGTAATTTTTCTATATCCTATGTTACCTTTATTTGAAAATTGTCTTACCAATCTTACTTCTGTAACATCATCTACTTTAGGAAGTGTCCACTGAGAATGAAACTCTTTTTTATATTCACCCGCTATTAATGAAATATCTTTAGAAGAAGACGTTAACACTTTACCTTCTGGTGTTTCTACTCTAAATTCTACTTTGTCTGCAGGACGATGGTCTTCAAAAAATAGTCGACCATCGAATATAATCGTTTCTTCAGAGAAATAAGTTCTATATTTTGGATCGTCTGGAAAACGTACACGAGCTAAAAAGTCATTAAAACAATAAAAAGCAGGGTTTGCTATATATGTAGGTAATGTTGGATCCCAAATATTTATAGGGGTTGCACCTGGGTTTATAAACAAAGGTTGAAGACCCGATACCCCTTCTTTTTTTGCATATTTAGGATAATATCTTTGAAAATTATTAATCGGTTGAAAGCGAAAAAAGTTATAACTCAATTCCCAAGGAAAGTAAGCATTTACCCTGTAGAATTCGCCATTCACCATTTTTCCGTCTGCAAAAACCTGGATGTCATTTCGCATCATTTCCCAACCATCTCTCCAGATACCTGTCGCAACGTCTTGAGCGCTTATTTCAGCACCTGCTGGTCCCGTTTTTAAAGGTCTATCATGTTGCCACACACTACCAATTTCGTCCCAAATCATTACTTTTTCAGGACCAAATTCTTCCCAATCAGTCCAAATTTTTTCTGCAGCATAATGATGTGAAATCACATCTCCATGCCTACTCCATTGGGAAAAATCACTGTTAAATGCAGGTCTCGTTGGATCTAATTTTCGACTTAACTCAATTAAATAAACCGGTTCTTCAAAATTTCTCCAATGCAATTCGTTGGCGACACTCCACATCATTATGGAAGGACGATTTCTTAACCACATAATTAAACCTTCCATGTGTGACATAGCTTTCTCTTTAGAGGGTAATCTAAAATGGTGAGCAGCTTCAGAAATTAACAAAAATCCCATTTCATCTGCAGCATCATAAATTTCTAAATGACGAGGCATGTTATGAAGTCTCATAGCTTCTACACCTTGATCCTTTAGCTGGGTAAGCCATGCTCGAGTATATTCTTTTCCGCCTTGAAGATCTCCAAATGAATGACCGCCATGCCCTCTTAAAAACACCTCGTTTCCATTTAAGTATAAATGATGCTTTTGCCAAGTAATTTCACGGAAACCAAATCTTAATCGATGACTATCTATAAGTATTCCGTCATTATTTAACACCTCTGTAGTTATAAAATGTAAATAAGGATCGTCTATCGACCAAAGGTGTGCATTATTCCATATTTCTGAAGTTTTAACTTTTTTCATTTCAGAAGGTGAAAGCGAAATCTTCTCTTTATAATCCCATGTTTTTACAATGTCTCCTTCAGAATTCTCAACTTTAAAACGCAACTTAATGTCTTGTTTCTTTTTGCTGTTGTTCAATAAAGGAACCTCATAAGTTAATGTGTTTTTTAAAACAGAAGTTTGTATATAGACTTGAGAACTTACTACTCGAGTCTTTGGAACAAACTTTAACGTTACATCACGATAAATACCTCTTCTGAAAGTATTGTAATCTTCAAACAATCCGCTAGTATTATTATTATCAACGAAAACTAACAATTCGTTTTCATTACCATAGTTAACATAATTAGTGATGTCAAATTCAAATGGGATATAAGAATCTTCCCACTTACCTACCTCTTTTCCATTTATTTCAATTCGACCAGTATGTCTAACGCCTTCAAAACGTAAAAGAACTTGTTGTCCCTTGGTATCTTTAGGAATTGAAATGGAACGCTTATAAACAGCTTCTTTATTTTTCCAATTTTTTGGATACCCCCATACATCCCAATGCTCTTTACCCCATAATAGATTCTGACCAGCAAATGATGAAGGGACTTGAATATCTACAAAGTTTTTACTACTCCCTACTTTTATTTCCCACAGTCCGTTTAGATTAATTTCTTTACGTAATGGATTATTATCTTTCTTTAGAATAGAGTTTGCATGTATGCTAAAAACTGAAATAAGATATAATGCAAGCAACAAAAATATTTTTTTCATTTCACTAATTATATTTAACTTAGTTTACAAACTTAGCAGATTATAACACCGTTTATGTTGCTGTAAACAAGCAATTTTTTGCTTTAATTGAGCGACAAGTAGCATGTTAAAAAATTAAAGAATTTAAAATAAGCTAATTACATTTTTAGTTAGTAAAATGCAGTGATTATAACTTTTATTAAGGGTATCGTTTGTTATTAATTTGAAATAATTTCAATTTACAATCTACCATATTGTTTTTAACAAAGTGCTTCTACGAGAGTTCCACATCTGTTTCCATAATATTGAAGAAGTTCTTTGTAATCAGGATTATTGGCAAGTTATCTTGTTCTTTTGGGGCTTTTAGTAGTTTAAACAATTCTACATAAAAACGCTATATCAGCATATTTTAGATTGCTCTGACAAGATTTTTCGATCATTTTCTTTACTAAAAGAGCGAATGTATTTGTATTGTTTAGACCTAACTACTTCTTGAGGCGGATAGCCCTAATCTGTAAATAAATTTTATAAGAATATTTCATTTCCCCATTTTAGATTCTTTTTTTAATTAATGGCTGCACTTACTCCTTGATATGTTGAAGATATAACTGGAAACACATACGGCTCCCATATTGTAACTATGGGTAAAAGTAACCCCTTGATTAGCTAACCTATCTAGATTTGGTGTTTTTAAATGATCTAGACCTATAATACCCGTGGTTTCAAAACTTTGGTCGTCTGAAAAAATAAATAATATGTTAGGCCTTTTAGATTGTGCACTACTTGTAAAAACAAGAAGTAAAAAGCAAGCACTTAAAATGTGTTTAAATGTAATGGTCATATCTGTATTGATTTAATGAAAAGCAAATTCAGCTTGTGGCCAAGGTGAAGAAATAGGGTCGTTATTTTGAATGGCTCCTGGAGTACTTCTGCCCTCTTTAATTTGCTGTATAAGTAAATCTTTTAACGCCCTAACCTTATCAGGATGTTTGGCTGCAATATTGTGATGTTCTTTAACATCGGTTTTTAAATTGTATAAGATATATTCAGGTAGTGTTTTTTTTTGTTTGGCTGGTTTTCCTGCGGCATCAACTCCTGAGTTCGGAGACACGATTAATTTCCAATCGCCTTTTCTAATGGCAAATACCCCGAGTTTATCATGATGTATGGTTGCTTCTCTTTTGTAAGCTCCGTTTTGGGTTAACAGAGGTAGCATACTATAGCTATCTTCACCTTCGTTGTCTTTTAATTTATAATCGATCAGATCGGCAATGGTAGCCATAAAATCTGTAGTACACACTGTGGCATTGCATACCGTATTTGGTTTAATTTTTTCAGGCCATTTAACTAGAAATGGTACGCGATGTCCTCCTTCTAAATAACTGCCTTTTAATCCACTATAAATATAACTGGGGTTGTGGCCTTTTTTCTTTAATAATGGAATGTTTGCTGTGCTTGAGCATCCATTATCACTTGTAAAAACAACCAAAGTGTTTTCTTCTATACCCTGTTCTTTCAGTGTTTTAAAGATATCACCCATTAATTCGTCTACCATCATTACAAAATCGGCATACTCATTAACACCACTTTTTCCTTTCCAAGGCGCAATTGGCAATACGGGACTATGCGGTGAAGGCAATGGTAAGTATATAAAAAACGGCTTTTCTTTGTTTGCATTTTCTTCAATATAAGAAATCGTTTTATCTACAAATGTTGGAAGCACTTGTTCGTGTACAAAATCATCAGAAACATCTCCTTTTATCCAACTAGAAAAAGGATATTCGCTTCTTTTTCTTTCCGTTTTTTGGGTTGGAATCATGGTAGCTTTATCATTCTCTAAATACACAAAAGGTGGCATATTTAAAGAAGCAGGAATCATATAAGTATAATCGAATCCTAAATTTAAAACGCCTGATTTTAAAGGTTCACTAAAATCAATTTGATTTATGTCGACTTTATCTGTTCTATCTGAAAAATAAGGATAATCTGGACTGTTATTTTTCATGGTCCAATTCAAGCCAAGATGCCATTTACCAATACTTGCTGTTTGGTAGCCATGATCTTGAAGTAACTTAGCTACTGTTAATCTGTCTTCCTTTATAAGTATGGGTGAATTTCCCCAGGTTACAAATTCTTTTAAAGGGGTACGCCAATTATAACGCCCAGTTAAAATACCGTATCTGGTAGGTGTACAAACGGCAGATGAGGTATGAGCATCGGTGAATTTCATGCCTTCGGCACCCATTTTATCTAAATGCGGTGTAGGGATTTTACCGTTTTCATTATAGATTGTTAAGTCGCCAATACCTAAATCATCTGCTAAAATATAGATGATATTTGGTTTTGGAGATTGTGCAATGGCATTGTTTTTTATGTTTATCAGGTTAAACATTAAGACAATTACGCAGATTGCACTCTTTGTAAATACACCCATAATTTTTTTTTAAAATATTAATTGTATTAAAAATTAGAAACAAAATATGCAATGGTTGATTGCTCTATTTCTCCTCGTGTAGGATTGATATCGGCGCCTACTTTTCTCCAATTATGCCCCGCGTTTTTAACAATAATAATACTTACAGGAGCACCAATTTTTTCAGCCTTTTCTTCCATGTAATAGGCGTGTTTTACAGGAATTGTTGTATCACTATCGCCTTGTATCATCAATAAGGGCGGGCTCGTTTTGGTTAAATAATTAATCGGACTCATTTCTCTGTATAAAGCCAATTTATCTTTTTCTTTGGTATCTGGCATTAAAATTCTTGGTCCGAATCGGTCTCTAAAGTCTGGTCTATCATCGTGATTAAATAAACTAGATTTTTCAAAATCACAAGGCCCATACCAAGATACTCCTGCAACCATTTTGTAATCGTAGTTTTTTAGTGATCCATCACCTTCTAAACTTTCAGGCGAACTTAACAACAACATTTGAGCAATTTGCCCTCCTGCCGAATCGCCAAAAGCATAAAAGCGGTTCTTATCGATGCTTAATTCCTGATTGTTTTTAGACAAATATCGTAGGGCGTCTTTACAATCAATTACACAATCGCGCATTGAAGTGGTACCATCTTTTTCCCAAAGACGGTAACTAACAGACACCACGCAAAACCCTTTATCTAAAAGCGCAGTATGTACCGTTTTAAAAGATGCATTAGAAGCACCATGTCTGCTTCCTGCTGCCCAACCACCACCATGCGTATAAATAACTACTGGTAATTTATCGCCTTCCTTTGCGTTTTTAGGATAATAAATATCTAAGTATAAGTCCTTTTCTTTTGTGACTTTATACAGCACATTTAATTTTCTTTTTCCGTCTGTTTCTAGGTTAGGGATTTGTATTTTATTTGAATACTCTTCAAAACTAACCTGATTGTCTTGATTGCTATCAAACCGTTTTATTTTTTTCCAGCTGAGTTCGTTTTCTTTTTCGGTAAATACACCATCATTATTGGTATCTAATTTTGCCCAAGACTCTTGTATATAAATTTTACGGTATGCCCCGTTTGATTGGTCGTCGGATTGTGCATTAGTTTTAAAAAATGGCGCCATAAAAATCATGGCTGCTATTAGTATATTCAATCTAGTTTGATTTGGTTTCATTGTTACGCTTATTAATACTGTTTATTTAAATAAATGGAAAACCTATGAGCTAATTATTAAAATGTAAACTTCACCATATCTGGCAATGAAGTGGTTATTTCTACAGGAACAACAACCGTAATTGTTTTTGATTTTTTATCATAACCAAAATCTATTTTTTGTTTTGTTCTTAATAAAACCACCGATTTTGGTTGCTCTACATTATGTATTTCTATTCGATTTTGTGCATCGGGCATTACATAATAATTATTTCCTTTTACTGTTGTAAAATTATTGGTTTTATCTAAAGTTGGCAGTGGCGCAGTTAATTGCACATCATAAATAGCCTCACGTGAATGTTGCATCCAAGTCTCCATTTCGGCACAAACTTCATAAAACCAATCCATCATTTCACCATTTCCTTTAGGGGGTACGTTAACTAATAAATTACCACCAAGCGCTCTACATCGCACGAGTTCTGTAAGAAATTTATTGGTATCCCAATGGTTTGTTTCGCATTCTATACCATAATGCCAATTTGGAGTAAACGTGTTTTCAGATTTTACACACAATTCCCACCACCAATTCGCTTCGTTTACTACTTTTAGACTTTCGCTTGTGCCATGTCCCAATCCTTCTGGTGTAGCAATATTCCCTCTAGCAACTAATATGTTTGGTTGCATTTTTTTTAATTCACTGCCTTCTACAGCAACACTTCCATCCCACCACATCACATCAATAGGACCATAATTACTCATTAATTCTTTGACTTGATTTATCGACTCCTCACGCTCATTTTTTATCATTTCTTGAGTCAATTTGGGTATGTTATCTACCTTTTCATGCTTATAATTAATCGTATATTTTTCACTTTTTGGATGTTCAAACTCTTTGTTTTCATAGGCATAATGCCAATTTGGACCCGAATAATAAAAACCTACTTTTATATTGTTTGCTCTACAGGCTTCTACATAATCTTTTACTAAATCTCGTCCGTTCATTTTATCGCCTGTATCCCAATCTCCATATTTACTTGGCCATAACGCATAGCCGTCATGGTGCCTTGTGGTTAATACCGCATAACCAAAACCTGCTTTTGATGCCGCTTTCATCCATTTGTTTGGATTAAACTTTTCAGGATTCCACATATCGGCAATAGCAAACATTTTAGTGGCAGGTTCCATATAGCGACCTGCCTTTTCTTTAGTTTCACTCCATTGAATCGCCCAAGCATCCCCTGTATCGGGATTGGCACTTGGTAAGCCCCAATGTAAAAAAATCCCTAAGCCAGATTTTCTAAACCATGCCCATTCTGGGTGTTCCTCATCAATTATAACTCTTTTAGCTGTTAATTTATGATGTAAGTTTTTTTTAGCCCATGCTCGAAGTTCCTCGGGAGTTTTACCTTCCCAAGGCTTAACTTCTGAAAATCTAGTTTTATGTGTATTAACAGCAAAAGGATCTTCGGCTAATTTATCTGCTTGTCCCATTACTTTAAAAAAGGAGCACATAACAAGCAGTAAGCCTAAAATTATATTCTGTTTTATTACTTTTAACATTAGTCTAATTAAATTATTGAATGAAATTCAAGTTGGTTAATTACCAAAAGTATAAGAATTTAGCCTACTCTTTTTTCTCTATTCAACCATTTAATTACTAGTTTTGATACCCTAAAAAGTAAACTAGCTCGTTAATTTTTACTAAAGCAGGCATCATTATTACATCTCAATTTTCCCTATTTTTCTATTTTCACTTCCTTCAGCAATCCCAACATTTAAATCACCAAGTTCTTTTCTGTATTTTTCCACAACTTCCATGAGTTCCTGCACTTTTTCTGGGTACGATTCAATAACATTAAATCGCTCACCAGGGTCTCTCATCATATTATACAGTTCTGGTTTTTCCACAGTTATATTCAACTTTATTCCACGATGCCCGTCATTACCTGGTTGTGTGTTATATGAACCATATGTATGTGGTAAAACCAATTTCCAATTCCCTTTTCGTACACCATTTAGATTATTCTTTCCAAAATAATAAAGAATGGTTTCACGCGGGTTGGATTCAAAATCACCTTTCCAAAGTAATGTGATATCAACACCATCAATCTTATTGTCAGATAATTTGCCATTAGTGATTGAAGCAAAAGTGGGTAATAGATCAACCGCACAAGCTAATTTATTACAAACTGTTCCTTTGGGTGTATTTCCTGGCCAACGGATGATAAACGGCACACGTTGTCCGCCCTCCCAACTAGTAAATTTCCCAGACCTTAACCCTCCTGATGAACCAGCATGATTACCATAACTTAGCCAAGGACCATTATCGGTTGTAAAAATAAAAATGGTATTATCTACTAGATTATTTTGTTTTAAGGCTTCATTTATTTCACCTACAGACCAGTCTATTTCCATCATAACATCACCATATAGACCTAGTTCACTTTTGCCTCTAAACTTTTTAGATACACCAAGAGGTACATGTCCCATGGTATGCGGAACGTATAAAAAGAAAGGCGTGTCTTTGTTTCTGTTAATAAAATCTACTGCTTTTTCGGTATAAAGTGTAGTTAGTTTATCCTGATCTTTTAAAGATGAAATTGTTTCAGAAATTTCATTTCCAACTATTAAAGGCAGCTCTGGATAATTTCCACGACCTTTACCTTTTGGCAACTTTTCACCTGTAACATTATCATATGGCCACATATCATTAGAATAAGGTAAACCTACAAACTCATCAAAACCATGTTGCAATGGCAGGAACTCTTTTTGCCATCCTAAATGCCACTTCCCGTAGCAGGCAGTAGCATAACCTTGGGCTTTAAACATTTCGGCAATGGTTAATTCTGATGCATTCATTCCAATGGTGTCTTTTGGAAATAAAGCACCCGAAAACCCAATTCTATTAGGGTAGCAACCTGTTAAAATACCCGCGCGTGACGCACTACATACAGGTTGGGCGGCATAATAATTTGTAAACCGCATACCTTGGCTTGCAATATAATCTATATTGGGCGTTTGAAAACCTGTTGCGCCATAACAGCCAATATCACCATAGCCTTCATCGTCTATAAATATAACCACAACATTAGGCTTTTTTGTGTTTTGCTTTTGTTTGTGCTGACTATAACCATTAAAAAAAACGGTAGTTAAAAAAATTAAAAGGGTATACTTTTTCATAATTATTTCTCTTATTTTATTTAATCGTTGCTTTAACTACAAAACCATTTTTAGCAGTTATAGCTGTTTTTAATTGAATTAATAATCCTTCTTCAGTTTGTGACCAATTTTGAATTGGATGACCATTTAAAATACTAACTTCCTGAATGTCGCCGGCAGATTTATTTAAAGAACGAATTAAAACCGTATGAGATGATGGCGCTAATGAAATGGCATAAACCGCATTCGCTTTAGTTGTAAACCAAAAATCATTAGTTGTAAAATTACGTTTGAATCCTTTTGCCGCTCTGTGTCCTGTACCTTCTAAAAGCGTTTCTTCTTCACCTTCATTGGCAATTATCCAACGCGATGTTCCATAAACAGCATCACCATTTACAGCAATCCACTCGCCCATTTCTAGAAGGCTTTTTGAACTAGCCTCTGGAACATGCCCTTTTCCGTCGGGACCAATATTTAATAGGTAGTTTCCGCCTTTAGACATAATATCTACAAAATAGTATAAAAGCTCTTTTGTGCTTTTCCAATCTTGGTCATATTCTTTATAACCCCACGAGTTATTAGTCGTTCCACAGGTTTCCCAGTATTTATCTAATTTATCATTAGCCGATGGAATTTTATTATCTCCAGCATCTAAATAATCTCCAAAATCCCACCCCACTCTTCTATTTACCAATATATTTGGATTGGTGTTGTAAACCATTTTGTAAAATTTGAAAGATTGATCTTCGGTAGTAAACCCTTCACCATCAAACCAAATTAAACGTAGTTTTGGTAGTAAAGCGATAAGCTCTTGAATTTGAGGGTAACTTTTAGATTCGTAATATGCTGTATGAGTATTCGGGCTAGGGTCCCATAAGTTTTTACCCGAACTGTGTGTATAAATGCCCAAAGAATCGTTTATTTTTTTAACGTTTGCATAGTTTCCATCACCCCCATCATTCCAATCGTTTCCATGAGAATAATACACACCAAAATCTAAACCTTCGCTTAAACAAGCCTCGTACAATTCTTTTACAGCATCGGCTTTGTAAGGTGTGGCATCAACCATATCATAGGTTGAACATTTTGAATCGAACAAGGCAAATCCGTCGTGATGTTTAGAGGTAATCACCACATATTTCATCCCTGATTGTTTGGCTAATTTGGCGATATTCTGCGCAAAAGATTTATCTGGATTAAAAGTTTTTGCGAGTTCGGCATATTCTTCTCTTGGAATTTGAAACGCATGCATGAGCCATTCTGCTACTTTTGGTCCTGGGAAAGGCGCATTATTAATTTTGGTTTCTTTCCAAATGCCACCTGCTTGCGAATACAATCCCCAGTGGATAAACATACCAAACTTGGCTTCTTTAAACCATGCTAAAGCGGCCTGTTTTTCGGGAGATTCGTGCATTTTCAACCATTCTTGATGATGCACTCCCGTACCTACAGGTGTTTTATATGAAGGTACCAATCTTAATTGATCAAAATTTGCCTCTGTTTGGATAGTTATTACATGCTGTTTAGAAGCATCGCTAATTTTTATTGATTTATCGAATTCTGAAACAATTTTATCATTATAAGTGGTGTAATCTTGTTGAAAATCACCTACCAATTCTTGATCATCAATCTTAACTTTTACAAGCGCTAAATTTGTTGGTAAAGCATCAAAAACCACTTGTACTAGGTAGTCTACAGGATGCTTTATCTCAACATGCCATGTATACGTATTTCCATCTTTTACAGCATCGGCTTTATTTAAAATTACCCAATTTCTTGTTTGGTCGAAAGTTTGAGTTTTTTCTACTTTTAATGTTTCTTTCTGCTTACAGTTGTAAAACCCTAAAAAGACCATTATTATTAAACTTTGTAAAACTATTTTATTACTCATTTTAAATTATGATTTTTTTTACTAAATATTTTTTGGATTCCAAAAAGGTATGCCTTGCTCTGATAATTGTTTTTCATAGCGTATATGCAGGGGTTGCTTTTTAACTTTTTTTCTGTTTTCATTAACCATAAACGGAATGGAATTATTCCACCAATCTGTGTATGGTTTTTTGAATTTTGAAACCACTTCAGGATATTCTGCTGCAATGTCCTTTGTTTCCCCAGGATCACTAGCCACATCATATAATTCTATATTATTTACAAAGCGCCATTGCTGACTTCTTACTGCCATTTTATGGTATTTAGCCTCGTTAACCATGCCTGAAGCCCAACGACCGCAATGCGTAAAGAACAAACGATCTTCCCAAACAATTGCTTCATTCTCTAACAAAGGCACTAAAGAAACCCCTTCTAAGTATTGCGTTTTTTCAGGTAATTTGGCGCCTGCAAGTTCTACAAAGGTTTTATACACATCAACCTGAGCAGTTAACTCGTTACGGTCTATACCCTCACCCAAAACACCTTTCCAATACCAAAAAAAAGGTACGTGATTACCTCCTTCGTAAGGGGAATTTTTTCCACCTTTAAGATTTGCATTAAAATGTTTTACGCGTTTTCCATTTAAAGTGCCACCTAAATGCGTAGCTCCATTGTCGGTTGTAAAAATAACCAAGGTATTTTCTAAAGCGTTCCACTCTTTAAGCTTCTGCATGAGTACGCCAAAATTGTCGTCTATATTTTCAATCATGCCATATCGTCCTGCAGTCCCTTCATCATAACCCAATTCTAAAAAGCGTTTTTTATAAGCTTCTGGAGCTACTAAAGGCGCATGAGGTGCATTTAAAGTAATGTATGTGAAATAGGTTTTATTTGCATCAATTTGTTTTTTTGTCCAAGCCAATGCTGCATCAAAAAACACGTCGGTGCAAAAACCTTTCGTTTGTACAATGGTTTGATTGTGTAGTAATACATTGTCAAAATAAACGTTTTCTCTATTGGGTGGAAAATCACCTAAACCTACTTGACCAATGCCACCTGCACCATGCATGAGCACCTCGTTAAACCCTCTGTTCTGAGGCAAGTATTCGTCTCCATCTCCTAAATGCCACTTTCCAAATAATCCTGTTTGATAGCCAGAAGATTGTAAAGCTTCAGGAAAAGTATACACATCTAAAGCCATTCTTTCCCGCTCTAAAACCGTGTGCGTCACGCCTACTCTAAATTCGTGAACACCACTCATTAATGCCGCTCTTGTAGGGGCACAAGTGGGACTTACATGGTATTCTGTAAAACGAGTTGATTTTTCGTAAAAAGCATCAATATTTGGTGTTTTTACCACTTGGTTACCCATGCAAGACAAATCGCCCATACCTTGGTCGTCCGTCATTACAAATATGATGTTTGGACGACTATTTTTAAGGCCTTTTGAAGGTATTTGCGCTCCCGAAATATGGGTAAAAAACAAAGCAAGTATTAAAGTTATATTGATTTTTAAGATCATATTCATGATATATTCTATTTATTTTTATGAAATTCACTTTTCACCATATAACGATGCGCATCAATAAAAATCAAACCATACTCTAATGCTTCTTTAGGTACCGTTAAGCTGTACTCTAAATTATTTTTACTTTTAGTTATTGGTAATTTTATATATGTTGTTGAATGCTTACTACGCTTTCTATTTTTTCCATTTTTATCAACTCGAACCGGATCTCCTATCTGTATAAGTGCATAGCTTTCAATCACTTCAGACTTACCACTTTCTAGGGTTACAGAAAATTTTCTAGTTTTATCATTAAAAGTGGTATTGGCAATTACTGGTATTGCTGCAATATTTTGCTTTTCTGATGCGTCTTTAGTTTTTGAAGGACTTTTATAAGGGTACTTAGCATCATAATCCTTCAAGTATTTCTCTAATTTCGATGCCAAATCTTTTACAACCTTAGGGTTTTGTTTAGCGACATTGTGTTTTTCTTCTAAATCTGCTCTTTTTCCATTTTGATACAAACGGTACAATTCATATTCTCCAGTGGTTAAATCTTTATACAGTTTGAAATCTCCAGAACGTATTGCCGATTGCATTTGATGATCCTGATTGTGAGGGAAATGCCACCACAAATCTTCTCTTGTATTTCCTTCTTTATTGATAATACTCTGTTCACCATCGATTAAAACATTTGTAATATCCAATCCATCAAGATTTGAACTATAATTTTCTGCTATTTTGCTATGTGTAAGATTTAAAATGGTTGGAAAAAAATCTAACTGATTTACCAAACCATCAAAGTTTTTTCCTTTTGGAATACTAGGCCCCACTACTACCATTGGCACTCTAATCCCTCCTTCTTGAGCATATTTTTTCCCTTGATCTAAAGGAAAATTATCTGTAATGATTTCTTTTCCTGTTTTTTCACAACCTCCGTTATCCGAAGAAAAAAAGATATAAGTTGTTTCATATAATGTTTTACCTGGATTTCTAGGATCGTTGGTTTTCTTTAATAAATCTACCACACGCCCTAGGCTCCAATCTAAGGTTGTTACCATTGAACCATAAAACGGATTTGTTTGCCCGCCGGTTGTAACAGGAATATCCTGAGTTGGAAAATCTACACCTAATTTATCACTGTAATACTTTAATAATTCTTTGTTTTTAGTGTGGATAGGTGCATGCACCAACCAATGCGCTAAATACAAAAAGAACGGTTTGTCTTTACTTTTCTCTATAAATTCCAAAGCTTTCTCGGTCACCTCATCTTTAGGATAAGAAATGCCATTAGGAGATTCCTTTGTAAAAGGCGGATATTTTTCTTCACTCAAACGATATGAATCCTTTTTATCGTGAGTAGCAAATTCGGTTAAACGATTTGCAGGTTTTTTAGGTCCTTGATGAGCACCTCTAGATTCGAAAGCAAAATCGAAACCTTGGTTAGTTGATGCTTGAATTTTAAGACTACCTGCATGCCATTTTCCAACATGTCCTGTTGTATAGCCATTCTCTTTTAAAGCTTCTGCAATGGTAAAATGCTCAGGCATTAATCCTGTTGGAAAAAATGGTTCAATATAATTTGAATATTTTGCTTTGGGGACACTACCTCCTGCTACATGTGTAACTCCCGTTTTAGCGGGATGCAATCCAGTTAAAATTGAACATCTAGAAGGCGCACATGTTGGTGCTGGAGAATAGCCATTAGTAAAATTTAATCCGTTTTTAGCTAATTTTGAAATATTTGGTGTTTCCCAAGGACTTGGGTCATCTAAATTATTTAATTGGGTGTCTTGCCACCCTAAATCATCTGCATAAAAAATGATGATGTTAGGCTTAAAATTATCTGTTTTATTCTGGCCAACTACAAGATTGAAACAAAGTGATATAATTAAAAGTAAGATGGAAAATAGAGGACTTGTTTTCATTTGGTTTTGATTATTTCCAGTTTAATTGGGCCGTTTTATTTTTAATATCTAATACAACATCTAAATACTCGAAAGACCTCGTGTAGACATAGCCTTCTTTTTTTGCATAACCTTTAGGAGCGCCTAATCTTTTTTGATATTGAGGAAATGTTTTTAACCAAACAGATGATCTTTCAATACCAAAGCCATCATGAGGATAGATGTAGCTGTGCTTTTCTGCGCACACCAAGAAAATAGCTAAAATATAATCCAGACGTTTTGTTAAATCTGAATTGGCATTTACTTTTTCTCTTACATCGTCAATTCCTGCAACTGCATTTTTTGAAGCTTGCCCTATGCCAATTGTCATGGCAATAATTTCACCTTCTCTTGCCGATTTTTGCACGGCTTCAATCCCTTTGGCCAAATAATCTTCATAGGTCATTCCAAAGTTTTCATGTTCAAACCCCTCAAGATAAGTACCATCAAAATATTTTAAATACCCTCGGCCTACATCTTTAAACTCTGGGCGAACACGCAAAATATTAGCAAGCAAAACATTATCTGATCCAAGCTGAGTATTTAAATCCTCCATCATGGTAACATAGCCCGCTTGAATATCCTTTTGTTTTTCTGCACCAACTCTACTCTCAAAAAAGCCTGGAACCAATACTTTTATATTGGCATCCATAAACACGCCATCTATATAAGGACTGCTAGTTACTTCAGTCACATTATCCAACCAATACTTGCGCACATAGTCTTTTGAAATATCAAAAAAACCTGTTTTTTTATTAGGCATTAACGCTTTTTTTCCGTTTTCATCTACCAAAAGGGCATCACGGTTTTTTCTTATAAAGTAATCATCATCCTTATAACCATCCCAATTGATAATCACATTTTTATAATATAATATGGTAGCGTTAGGGTTTAATTTTTTAACCGCTTTGGCTGCAACAATTGTCCCATTTTCGGTAGAACCATAAGTTTTACTTCCTGTGGTTTTCTCGAAAGTAATTAATGGGAATTTTGACAAATAGTTTATTTCTTCATCTGTAAAAGCTGTAGCCTTTCTAAGATGCATATACAAGGGCATGGTGTCCCATGAAAATTCTGGTAATTTTTTGTTTTGCGCATTACCTTCTATGTCAAAAAAGACCGCTACAAGTAAAAACATATACACTTTATAGTTCATAATATGCATCTTATTTATTTTAAAATAATTTCAAATCCTATTGCTGGTTGCCCAGGGATGTTTTTTGGTAGCTTGATGGTTAAGCCGTCTTTAGTTTGTTTCCACACTATTTTTTCATCACTTCCTAGCAGGGTAACATTTTTTATCTTATTCTTTAAAACGTCGTGTTCTTTTAAAGTTTTTATAACGATATCTTCAGTAGGTTTTGCCAACACAAAAGCATAGATGTTTCCGTTTTTGGTTGTAAATCGAATATCTTTAGCAGAGTATGCTTTTAAATTCTCGCCTGTTCGCTTTGTTACAATTTCTAAAGGGCCTTCGCCAAATACTTTCCATGGTCTAGTTCCATAAATACCCTCGCCGTTAATTTTTATCCAATCGCCAAATGCACGTAACATTCTAGCCTGCGGTTCTGGAAGTGTCCCGTCTCCCTTAAGTGCAACATTAAGCATAACAACACCATTTTTACTTATAGCATCGACAGCATTTCCTATTAACACAGGAATACTCATTCTTGTTTTAGCCTCTTTTCTGTAAAACCAATTTCCTGAAAGATCGGTAGCCCACATCCAAGGATATTTTTGTGGTTCGCCAAACATGCCGCGTTCTAAATTGTAAGTAAATGCAGCTTTATCTCTTTTAGTATCTTTAAAGGATAATACAACAGATTGTTTTCCATTATTTTCAGATAAATCTTTATTTAAATAATCTGAAAAAAGTTTAACTCCTAAGCCCTTTCCTGTTTTAATTGAAGGATATGGGGAGTCATTATTAAACATGTCTGGATCGTACTTTTCAATTAAATCCCAGCAGCGTTTATACCAATGTTCATTCCAGCTATCTTGACTGGCGTATTTGTTAGGATCGAAATCCATATTAAAAAGCTCCCACTCTGGTGTGTTTGGCTTTTGATATTTACGCGCCGTGTTAAAAAAACGTGGCGACCAATATAAATGTGTGGAAACTCCAAATTTTAAGTCGTATTTATAAGCAGCATCTTTCCATTCTTGAATAACATCGCGTTTTGGCCCCATTTTCACAGAATTCCATCCAAAGAAAGAATCGTACATATCAAAATTATCATGATGCGTCGCTACTGGCATAATAAAATGAGCACCACAATCTTTAAAAAATTTCACCAATTCTTCTGGCTTCCAGTTTTCTGCGGTAAAGTTTGGAACAAATTTCTCGTAACCAAAATCTTCTGGCGCTCCATAAGTTTTAGCATGCCAATCGGAAAGTGTTTGGGTCATATTTAACTGCGCTCCAGTTTCACCATCATTTGGCCCATACATTCTTCTTCCGTAGTGAGAGCCATCATTTGGTCTTGTTTCATCTATCGCTGAAGGAATACCCCAATGCATCCATACGCCTATTTTTCCGTCTTGAAACCATTCTGGCACCTGATACTTTTTAGCCATCGAATCCCAATTAGGATCAATAATAGTTTTTGCTTGTGCCTTTTGTTTTTTCTGCCCCAAACAAACCAATGTTGAAAGGGATAAAAAAACAACTATTATTAATTTTAATTTAGACATATTTAAAATTATTGTTAACCATGTAAAATTAAAGACACACAACAACACCTGTTTTCTCTAAATAATCAAAAACATGCTCTAAACGACCAAAACAAAAAAAATAACTATACTATAAATCATAAAAAAAAACTAATTATATAGAATAGATTTATGAAAAAACTAAAATCATGAAAACATTATTCTAATAAAAGAATTAGTGAATCAATAAAAAACAACCAACCCAATTTACATGGTTTACCATCGACAATGGTTAAAATGAGTAAACATATGATTAATTCGAGAAAAGCTTTACTTTGATTTAACAATAATTTAGCGGAAACCAATTATAACTAAATTTAAATTATGAAAAAATTACTAATTATTTTTCTTGTTATGTTAACTTTTCAAGCTTTTTCGCAAGAAAAAAGCGTTTCAGGAAGTATAACTGATGAAGAAGGGCAGCCCTTATTGGGGGCTACTGTATTAATTAAAGGTGAGGCAAAAGGTGCCGTCGCAGATTTTGATGGAAATTACACCTTAAAGGCTAAACCAGGCAATATATTGGTCTTTTCCTTTATTGGTTCAGAAACAAAAGAGATAACGGTAGGTAATCAAACCACCATTAATGTGTCACTAGCAAAATCAAACACAACACTTGACGAAGTTGTTGTTGTAGGTTATGGTAGTGTTATGAAAAGTGATTTAACAGGGTCTGTTTCCTCTGTAAAAGGAGAAGACTTAACCAAAGCAGGTACGGTAAGTCTTGATCAAGCATTGGCAGGAAGAGCTCCAGGAGTTTTGGTAACACAAAACTCTGGTGAACCAGGTTCTGGGGCTTCTATTAGGGTAAGAGCCATTAGTTCCCTAAATGGTAGTGAACCGCTATATGTTATAGATGGTATACCTATGGACAACACTAGTGCTAGCGGATTAGGTGATCAAGACGTAGAGAGTTCATCATCAAGCCCTTTAGCGATGATTAATCCCGCAGATATACAATCTATAGAAATCCTTAAAGATGCATCATCAACTGCCATATATGGTTCTCGTGGTGCTAATGGGGTTATTTTAATTACCACCAAATCAGGGGAGATAGGAAAAGGAGTTATCTCTATTGAACAAGAATATGGAATTACGGAGGTTTTAAATTATATCGATGTATTAAAATCTAATGAGTTTTATATATTAAATCGAGAAGCCTTTACAAATGTAGGTAATGACCTCACTGATGAAGCGCAAGTTAGATTAGATTCTGCAAATGCTGGATTATTACCTAACTCAAATTGGCAAAGAACCATTACGCGTATAGGTACCACATCAAATACTAACTTAAGTTTTAGTGGTGGAAATAAGGATCTTAGATATCTAATTTCATCAAATTACCTTAATGCTAAAGGTATTGTAGAAGATACGGATTACAAACGTGCCTCGACTAGAGTTAACTTAAATGCCAACATCTCCGAAAAATTTACAGTAGGTACAAGTATAAATTATTCTCATGTTACTTCAAACCAAAGTGCTATTAGTACTGGTGTTAATAATCTCAGAGGAGCTAGTAGTGCTTTTTCTAGAGCGCTTAGATCTTTTCCAACAACGGGTCTTCTTGCAGATGATGAGGATGAGGGTATTGAACTTTGGACGCCTTTAACAGCATTAAAAGGCAACAAATATAATAACTTACTTACCCAAATGATAGGTAATATTTATGCCGAATATTATTTTACTAAAGCCTTATCTTTTAAAACTGCATTTTCCTATCAGAATAGAAATACAGCACAGCGTTATTATCAATTAGATATTTTTCCAAATAATGTAGCAGAAGGCGGAAGAGCAAAAACAGGAGATAGTAGATTTACTGGATCTACGGTTACAAATACCTTAAATTTCAGAAAGGTATTAGGTAGAGGGACTAATATAAATGCCGTATTAGGACAATCTATAGAATCTAGTGAAAGTGAAGGTATTTTTGTCTCTAATTATGGTTTTTCTAATGATTTATTAACTTATTACGATCCAGGCTCTGCTACCTTTTATGATCCAGATAGGGTTACTTATTCAAAAACTACTTTAGCTTCATTTTTTGGAAGAATTAATTTAACCCTTAATAGAAAATACTTATTTACTGTAACGGGGCGTTACGATGGCGCATCAAAATTTGCTGCTAATAATAAATGGGCTTTTTTCCCCGCTGCTGCCTTTGCTTATAAACTGTCAGAAGAAAACTTCATGAAAGATAGTGATTTTATAAATGAAATGAAATTACGTGTAAGCTATGGTACTTCTGGAAATCAAGCCATTCAACCTTATCAATCTTTAGACCAATACGCTAGTGGTTTAACACCATTTAATGAGGCATCTACAACTATTTATTTTGCTAGTCAATTACCAAATGACAATTTAACTTGGGAAACAACAACACAATTAGATTTAGGATTAGACTTAGGTTTTTTAAAAAATAAGTTTAGAGCTACTTTTGAATACTATGAAAAAATAACTGACGACCTTTTATTTACAGGCAATAGAATACCTGTACAATCCGGATTCACAACATTTACTGAAAATTTTGGGTCTTTAGAAACCAATGGATTTGAAGCCTCCGTAAATGCTAATATCATTAATAAACCTGAATTTTCTTGGACACTAAACGCCAATGCTGCTACGGGTAAAACTATTGTTAGAAATATGGCATCAGATTATCTCTTTAGTGGATGGAATCCTGGTTTCATATCGGGTGGAACACAACGTTTAATTATAGGCGAAGAAATAGGAACATTTTATGGTTATAAAAGAACAGGAATAGCACAGTTCGATGACTTCGTGGAGTTTCAAGGGCTAACAGATCAAGAGCGTATAGATATCTATAATGCAAACCCTAATGCTACTTACACCTTTGTTGATGGCCATGATAGAGGCTATCCTACCACAGATCAAAGTCACAGACCAGGAGAACAATTATATGAAGACGTAACTCCAGATGGGGTAATTACGGCCGATGATAGAACAATCATAGGTCAGGCACAAGCTGATATTACATTTGGGATTAATAATTCATTTAAAATTGGAGATTTAGATTTAAGCATTTTTATAGATTCTCAATTAGGTAGAGATATGGCTGTTATACAAAATACTGGCCTCTTAAATTTTACCGGGAGACAAGGCTTAAGTGTAACTCAAAACAGATGGACACCAGAAAACCCAAGTAATGTTTGGCCAAGAGTAGATCAAAACAATGGCGCTAATTTACTCTTTAGCGATCGTTATATTGAAGACGCCTCTTTTGTTAGATTACAAAATGTTACAATTGGCTACAATTTACCAAAAGAAATAACCGACAAATTAAACCTTAGTGCTTTAAGGATATATGCTTCAGGAACCAATTTACATATATGGAGTGACTATACAGGGTATTCGCCAGATGTCTCTTTAAGAGGTTCGTCTACAACAAATTTAGGACATGACAATGCAGGATACCCTGCAGGTCGAGTTATCAGAATGGGAGTAAATTTAAAATTCTAAAGTTACAAACTAAAAAACATAAAAAAATGAATATAAAAGTAAAAATAGGATTATTACTTATTATGACAATGAGTATATCATGCGATGAATATCTTGTTGAAGAACCACCAACTTTCATTTCAGCGAGCAATTACTTTAAAACAGCTGGAGACGCTAGAACAGCTGTTGATGGTGTTTATCAACAAATGAATGAGGTATATAGTAGATTTTGGACCGCTATTGATGCTTACACAGATGATCAGGTTAGTAGAGATGCAGGTGGGGTTTACAATTCTTTAGGAACGCATACAGTGTCACCATCTGATCAGATTTTCGAGCAATTTCTTATATATAGCCGCTGGTGGATAGGCATTGCTAGAGCCAATAACGTACTAACTTATGTACCTGATATAGAAATGGATGAAGATGAAAAAAACATAGTTCTTGCAGAAGCGAGAGCCTTAAGGGCTTTGTATTATTATCAATTAGTTAGAGCGTTTGGCGATCAGCCATTAATACTAGATGCCGTATCCATCGATGCCGATTTTGAAAAGCCGAGAACAAGTGCAGAAACTATTTATGATGAAGTCATCATACCAGACCTTCAGTTTGCAGAGGTATATTGTAGAGATGCTTTACATGATGGGCATATTACAAAATGGACAGCCAAACTACTTTTATCTGAAGTTTATTTAACACGCGCAGGCCATAGAAGAACATCCCAAGGTGACTTTATTCAAGGTGACCCAATAAACTGGGCATTAGCACGAGATAAAGCAAAAGAAGTTATTGATGATTCACCACATAGCTTAAACCTTGTTGGCTCAGGAAGTACACCAGCATTCGGTATGGCTTGGGATGATAATAACCCGTTCACTCCTGAATCTATGCTAGAATTATCTTATGTTCAAGTATTTGGACAAGGAAACTGGCTAAGTCGTGAAAGTAATGGTTCAACATTTGGCACAGGATACTGGGGAGCAAACCCGAACATTACGCCTTTAGTTGCTGAAGGCAATAACGCGAATATTAGATCTATGCGTTTTCCAGGATTTCCACCAGGTATTGGCGCTCAATTACCTACTCCAGATCTTTATGACGCCTTTGAAGATGGAGATGAAAGACTTTGGAGTATTATGACACGTTATGATGTGTCTGCTACTGAAACCTATCTTTGTCAACCAACCTTTAGAAAATTTATCGATATCGCTTATTATCTAGGCAAGGAAGGTACTAATTTTCAATACACCAATTCTAATATTGTTTTGTATCGTTATGCAGATGCTCTATTAATTTATGCAGAAGCTCAAAATGAAGCCGACGGGGCCCCAAATGCGGATGCATATGCAGCAGTAAATGCCATTAGAAACAGAGCAGGATTAGCCGATTTAACTCCAGGCTTATCACAAAATGAATTTAGAGAAGCTGTTTGGCAAGAAAGACGTGTTGAATTTAATGCAGAATTTAAAAGAAAGTTCGATCTAATTAGAACAAATAGACTTGTTCAAGAGACTACAAATATTAATCTTGATTGGACAGCAGAACAAGGGTCTTTAACGGATTACAGAAATTGTTACACGCCGTTTTATAATGACAGACCTGCATGGCCAGACAATGAGTGGTTATTTCCTATTCCGCAATCGGAGATGGATTTAAATAAAGAAAATGGATGGGTTCAAAATGAAGGTTATGATTAATTAACAATTAAATAAATATAGTTTGATACGACCCCTGCTTTTACGAAAGTTAAAAACAGGGGTTTTTATAACAACTAAACAATACCAAATATTATTTAAAATAGATTACCAGAATACATAATAATTTATTCTTCGATCTACCAATGCCTTTATTATAACGGTATTTTATCAAAAAAGTTGTTTATCTAAAAAAAGGAAAACTTAAAATTTAATAGCATGATAATTACAATAATTAAAAAAAATCTACTAATAGTTGCTACAGCACTGTGTGTAGCTAATGCATCATTCTCCCAAGTTAAAAAAGACAAAGGCATGGAAGAAATGTGGGGAGAAACAAAAGTTTCAGTAGACGCATTAAAAAATGGAAAAGCAAAGTTCTTTGACGAAAGTAATTTTGGAATGTTTATTCACTGGGGATTATTTTCAAATTTAGGCGGCGTATGGAATGGTAAAACCTATTATGGCATTGGTGAATGGATTATGAATCCAAGAATGGCAGGAATCCCTGTTAAAGATTATAAGCAGATTGCAAAAACGTTTAATCCAACTGGTTTTGATGCTAAAAAAATAGCACAATTGGCCAAAGATGCTGGCATGAAATACATTGTGATTACAAGTAAACATCATGAAGGTTTTGCGATGTTCGACTCCAAAGTAAGTGATTTTAATATTGTAGATGCCACACCTTTTGGAAGAGACCCCATGCATGAGTTGGCTGATGCTTGCCATGATTTAGGTTTAGGTTTTGGATTTTATTATTCACACAACCAAGATTGGACCGCTCCAGGAGGCACCAGAGGTCCTGAAGTTGATAAAAAAGGTAAAAAAACTACTTTTAAGGATTATTTTTATAACAAGTGTAAACCACAGGTAAAAGAAATTTGTACAAATTATGGAGATATAGATTTTGTATGGTTTGATACCCCAGGAGATATGCCAAAGAAATATGTTGTAGAATTGGCTGATATGGTACGAGAATTACAGCCAAAAGCCATGATGTGTAGCCGAGTTGGCTATGGTTTGGGCGACTATGCAAGTGTGGGTGATATGGAAGTGCCAACTAAGCGTATAGAAGGCTTATGGGAAACTTGCGACACCAATAACGACTCTTGGTCTTACGCCTGGTATGATAATAATTTTAAAAGCCCAAAAATAATATTATCTAGACTGGTAGAGACCGTAGCAAGAGGAGGCTCTTATTTATTTAATGTAGGACCTAATAACCTAGGCGAGATTCCTGAAATTGGTGTTGAATTTTTAAGAGCAACAGGTAAATGGCTTAAAAAATACCCACAAGTGGTATATGATGCAGATCCTTCACCATGGGATTATAAATTACCATGGGGCGATGTAACTTCAAAAGGAAATTCATTGTATTTAGCCGTTTCAAATTGGCCAACAGACGGAAAATTATACTTACCAGGTTTAGAAACTAAAATAGAATCTGCAAAAATATTAAACCCTAACGGGAACGATGTTACCGTGCATTATAAAGAAGACAAAAACGAATGGGCTATTTTTGATGTGCCTTTTAAAGCTCCAGATGATTTGATCTCTGTTATCGAATTAAAGTTTAAAGAAGGGTCAAAAATAATTGCTAAAGATGAAGCCTTAGGTATTTACCCTAATACGGATACAGAACTTATTACAGAGTTTGGAGTAGTTGTAAATGCTGAACAAAAAAACATTCGATGGATGGAAAAGTTTGGCGAATGGAAACATGCTAATCAAGTTGGGAATTGGAAAGAAAATGGAAAAGTAACTTGGAAGGTTAATGTTCAAAAACCAGGTTATTACTATGTTAACCTTTGCTATGCAGGAGAAGACAGACTGGTATGGAAAGTTACTACAGATGAAAACGCTTTGTTACAAAACCAGCAAGCTGCTACCGACAAATATGTAAACTACACTATGGGGATTCTAGAATTTAAAAAACCTGGTAAACACAGCATATCGGTTTCTCTTGTAGAGGGTAATAAAGCAACTTCTAGTTTAAAATCAATTGTATTCACCCCTATTACTAATTACTAAACCTATGCAGGCTTATTTAAAAAAAGTAATTATTTATGGTATAATATTTTTCGTTTGTTTTCAAACTTTTGGACAAACGAATAATAATTTTCCGAAATTTAGCTGGGATAAGGTTCCCATCGCTTTTCATTTTGGAAAAGAAGGAAGCCTCAATAAAAAGGAAGCCAAATTTATTGCCTCACATTCAAGTTTTATAGTTTTAGAAAAAGGACACGGTATTCCAGATTATAAAACCACTGAAACTGGAATTGAAGCAGATGCGAAAAAGTTAAAAAAATACAATCCCAATATGAAAGTTATTTTTTATTGGAATGCGTTTCTAGATTATAATATGTACAAAGCTCATACGGTCTATGAAAACCATCCAGAGTGGTGGTTAAAAATGAAAAGTGGTGAATATGACCTGAAAAATGAAAAAACCAAACGCTATGATCTTTCTAATCCTGAAGTAAGGAATTGGTGGGTAGACATTGCTAAAAATGAAGTTTTAAATGGTTCTACAGATGGTGTATTTATGGATGCTTTTATTCAAGTCGCTAGCAAAGCCAACATCAATATTTGGGGCCAAGAGAAATACGATGCCATACAGCAAGGATTAAAAGATTTAGTTAAAGAAACTAGAATGGCATTAGGCAACGACAAGCTTATTGTTTATAACGGTATACGCTCTAAACCAAACGATAATACAGGAAACAACTTTCCAGATTATACCGATGCAGTAATGATTGAGCATTTTGCCATCCTTAAAAGTCAATCCAAGGAAAGCATGTTACAAGACATCCTTGAGATGGAGAAAGCAGGTAAAACAGGTAAAATAGTCGTATTTAAAGGTTGGCCTGGTTATGCTTGGTTTGATAATGATTTCATGGCGAAACCCCTAAAAGAAAAGCAAGAGATCTCAAGAAAAAACATCACATTTCCTTTAGCATCATTTTTGGCCGGAGCTCAAGAAAATTCATTTTTTATCTATAACTGGGGTTACCGATTTAAACATGGCGTTTTAGACTGGTATCCTGAATTTGATAAACCTTTAGGCAAACCTTTACATGATATGAAAGTGAAAGGTTGGGAATTAACCCGAGATTTTGAACATGCTTCAATTTGGGTTAACTTAGAGACAAAAGAAGCTACAATCGACTGGAAATAACAAACAAGTTACTTAAAGCATAAGCTCATAAACGATGTGAGTTTTAAAATCTCAGGTTAAAAATAATCTGAGATTTTTTATGCGTGTAACCGATAGTTATTACAAAAACAAATACTACAAGACTTAAAATAAATTTCATTGTTATGTTTTTAATTGAGCTGATATAATTAACTGGTTCATTTTTCTAGATTTTAAGTTTTAAAATGAGAATGCATCCCAAATAATTTGTAAAGTTGGGCAATCGTAATTATTTTGGCATTGGTATTTCTTCAACATAATTTAACATACCAATATCATACTGAATTTTCCATGATCCATCATTTTGTTTTTCCCAAATATGAACTGCTTTAAAACGCTCTGTAGTAAATATATCGTAAGCAATATTACCTTCTACTCTAATATCAATATACTCCCTACCCATTTTCCAATCTTGCTTTTCGGTTGGCTCCTGAACTAGTTTTTGGTTTGCTGCGCGCGTTTCAAAATAGCGTTTAATTTCTGCCCTATCCCAAACATGTGGCTCTGTATGCAAACGTTTGGCCTCTTGTGTAAAAAAGCTTTCTACTGTTAAAAAATCGCCATTTGCCCATGCTGTTTCGTAAGCGTCAATTGTCTTTAAAAGCAAATCCTTTTCATTAGTTTCATTTTTAGTGCAAGACGTGACTAAAACAGCACAAAATAATAGATTAATTAATTTCATAAGATGGTCTTGTTATTTATAATTCCCTATAGGTCTTTGATAAAAACTTAAAGCACCAATATTGTTTTCTTTGCCCATCAACCATGGCCCATTATAGACAATCTCGGTACCTGTATAAAACTTAGCTGGCAAATAACTTATAAAGTTAATGTCTGAATTGCTTTCTAATAAAATATGCAATGTATTATCTACAACGTGAATACTTTTTATTGTCTCAACACGGTTTTCATCTCCTAAATTCGTGCTAAAGAAAAATTGATTTTTCAAAAAATAATCTACACCACGAACCCTTTTTTTTTCTTCAAAAACTAAAGGCTGATCAAAAGTTAACAGCATTTCTTTTGGACTTATAAAATTTGATGATATCAATTTTGGCGGTGTAATGGTATAATTAAATTGCTCAGCATAAAAATCTCTAGATACGAGCGGAAAAATGCGCTTAGAAAACTCTAAGTACCCTTCGTATGAAAAATGACAACCATCATGACCAGTTACGCCCATTGTAGACATGATTTCTACGATTTCATACTTCTTATCAATCTCATTTTGAACTTCACGTAATTCTGCCTGAAATGTTTGTAGGGTACGCCCACAACCAGGATGTAATTGAAATAAATATACTTTTTCTAAACCCGTATAAACCCTTTTCCAATCGTTTAGCAAAACATCAAAATTAGAAGCATACGCTTTATAACTGCTTTCTGTATTAGAATTGGATTCGCCTTGATGCCAAAAAACAGCCTTAACTTTGTCTTTTAACCCTGCTTTATTTACACGATAAGCCAATCTACCAAAACTTGTTTCTAAAGAAGGTTGCTCGGGATACAACATATTTTGTTCTATAGATGAAGAACCACTACCACCATTAATAATGCAAACAGGTATTTGATATGTCTCTACAATATGCCGCATTAATTCCATACCCCAAACCCCTACTCCGAAAGAATTTTTTGTAAACCAACCACCTACAGTCTTTTTTAAACCGGGGCAATTTCCCGTTGCTAAGCCCCAGTGTACATTTTTGTCTTCCTCGTTATAAGCCTCATACCCCGTTTTCACACCATAACTTCTGCAATAGACATTGCTATAAGTAGATAAAGTACTACTGGCATGAGAATTTGATTGCCCTGTAATAATATAAGCATCGCCACAAACCACATGATTGGCAAAATAGTAAAGGCTATCTTTTTGTTTTTTTTCTATATAAACTTCAAATTTATATTGGTGTAATCCTGCGTGAATTCTTGTAGAAATTGAAAATTTATGGTCCTTTATAATTGATTTTTGAGTGGTATAAAGCACATCATCTTTAAATACTTTTAACGTAACTTTTTTTAAAATTGACTGCTTTTTTAACGCTCCTGAAACCAAAACCTCAGCCGAATTTGTAGTGTCTCTTGCGTACAATTGATAATTTTCTGGAGCTTCAATAAACTTTATTTCTTGAGCCCATAAAGTAGTTGAGACACAAAAAAATAAGAATAGAAAAAGTGAAAAATATTTCATAAATTAATTAAAATTTTGCTTGGTTAAACAAACCTATGCCCCACTATACAACTCTTTTAATTCATATAAAGCACATACCCATTTACTTACAGATATTTTACTTGATATATCTAATTATTCAAAAACAATAAAATATATAGTCGTCTAATTAAACATTTTGATTCTTCTGCATTATTAATCGATTCGAATAAGCTCCAAACCTTTAAACTTAAATTCACTGCTTTTTGTAGTGCGTACTACTGGATGAACATATATTTTCTGAATCCCCTTATTTGCAATCTCGATGGTTTGAACATGTGTTTTTCTTTTCAGAACACCTAGTTCACCCTTTGCGTTTAAAATTTGGGCATCGTCTAAAGTTTTTAATTCGTATTGCAATTCACTATCCGAATTATCTTCGCTTACTATTTTAAAAATCCCTGGTTGAGTTACATTAACCGTCCATACAAGGCCTTGCTTGGTATTTTCTCCCCAACGGTGGGTTACTTTTTCTTCATAGTTATAACTAATTCTTCTAATTTCATATTCGCACTTTTCAACGGGTAATTTAATTGAACCATCCGCCTCTTGTTGCAAAGTTTCATCTATAACCCTAGCATTAATATCTTTCATTTCTAAAACAACTACAGTTACTTTTGGCGCTTGTAAAGATTGAGGTACGGTAACCTTTAAATTTGCACCTTCTTGTCTGAAGGTTAAAGGTGTTTTTTCTGTATCGGACAAACAATAGGCATTCGATATTTTAGAAAGAATCCCTTTAAGTTCAACTTCATTATTATTAAAATCTTTTACATGAAGGTAAACTTTATTGGGTTTGCTTGTAATTGCAAATGGCGGGAATTTTAAAGGGCTAGGGTCGGCTCCATAAATCGATTCTCCGTTTACCTTTAACCAATCGCCAATAGCTTTTAAACTATTAACTTGCGAAGGCGGAATAGTGCCATCTGGTCTGGGGCCTACGTTTAATAAATAAACACCTCCATTACCCACAATACGGCATAGATTATATATAAAATCGGTATACTCTGCAGAGCGATCGTGTTCGCCTCCAAATTTGGTATACCCCCAACCTCCTACAGTTACAGACTCATGTGTTTGCCAAGGAATTTTTAAATCTGGCAACCACGAATCGGTGCTTACACTCGGTGTTTTTCCATTATCAATAGACACATCAAAATGTCCGTAACCATTTCCTAATCTAGAATTAACTAAAGCTCCTGGTTGGTTAGTTTTAATAACATCCATTAACGCTTCACATTGCGCATCTAGCATACGCACAGGAGTATCAAACCAAACCATAAAAATGTCGCCATAATTCTGTGTTAGCTCTTTAACTTGCGGGATAGCCTTTTCGTTAAAATAAGCATCAAATTTTTCTTGAGGCATGTCTTTAGGAAAATCCCAAGTATTTCCATACGCGCCTTCTTCATGCCAGTCTTGACTTTGTGAATAATAAAATCCTAAGTTCATATCTCGATCTTCACATGCTTCAGAAAGTTCTTTTAAAATGTCTCTTCCAAACCCCGAATAATCTTTTAGGTTATAAGGGTTTTCAGAATCATACATTGCAAAACCATCATGATGTTTAGCTGTAACCACCATAAATTTCATACCTGCATCTTCTGCGATACTTACCCATTCCTGTGCATTAAAATTATTAGGTTTAAATTTGGCTGCAGCTTCTTTTTCATATTCTTTTATTGGTATAAAAGCGCGTTTCATAATCCATTCCCCCGTAATTTCTTCACCTTTCCACATGCCTTCCAACTGCGCATATGGACCAAAATGAACAAAAAGCCCAAATTTATCTTCGTAAAGTTTTTGCATATTATCTCTAATTTCAGGGGTGTATGCAGAAACATCGGTTTTACCAAAATCTTGTTTCCCCGAAGTCGTTGTTATATAATCTATATTATTGATTTCTTTGTCCTTATTATTACAACTTACCTGTAAGAGTATAATTAACAGAAAAAGGGTTTTTAATTTTAAAAGGATCTTATTCATTGGGTAATAATTTTATAATTAGGGGCTATATTTTATATATTAATGTGATAGAAAATATGCGCTTTAATGGTTCTTATTTTTGTTCTATGGAATGGGGTCGAATGCAAATGCACATAAACTATTAGCTGGTAGTTCCACACTATAATTGTTATCTAACACCATTATATTTTGAGTTATTTTTACATCGGATGCATTTTCAAGAAAAACAACCAGTCTTTTATTATTTCTAACAGCCAAAGCTTCTACCTTATCTGGTGTTACTACATCAATGCTTTGTGAGATAACAATGCCATGCATCCCTAAAAACAGGACTCCCACAAACTTCATTAAGGTCTTCTTCATTTTACAATTATTTTTTATTGGCGCCAATCCTTCATTTTAAATTAGTGCACTTATTTTATTTTTAAAGGCTAAAATCTAATTGTAAATTAACTTAAAAGTATAGCCAGACCTTTATCCAAATTGCTCATTTAATTGCTTTGTTATTGTATTTAGTGGTTTTAAGCATCCTTTGAGTTATAGAAAGCTCTTAATTTAATACCTGTCTTTTTTTATTGCCATATGCCCACAGGTCTCATCTTCACTTATCTATCCTATAAAATTAAAAAATTCCCCAAATAGGTCGACAGTTTCAGTTAACCATAAATAGCTAGGACGACTTCACTATATCAAATTCTATTTATAACATTAAAAATCAGCGAAATGAGATACTCTTTGCTGTTGTTAATTCATTAGTTAATGATTGATTTAAGAAACAATTAAATGGATTCAAGCAACAATACCTCTTCTTAAAAAAATATATTGCCTAAAATTTAATCTTCATGAAAATTATAAAATCAATTACCTTTTTATTCATCTTAAGCTTGCTTTACTTTAGTTGTAAACAGGCAGCAGATCAGGTTCTGGAAACCACACAAACACCTCAAACCACAAAACCTAATATCGTTTTTATATTTACCGACGATTGGGGCTGGGGAGACTTAAGTGCCCACGGGCACCCTTATGTAAAAACCCCAAACATTGATAGACTTGTAAAAGAAGGTACCGATTTTCAAAGATTTACGGTGGCTAGTGGCGTGTGTTCACCAAGTCGAGCAGCTGTAATGACTGGGCAATTTCCGGCACGATTTAATATTGATGGTCATTTTGCCTGGGCTAAAAATAACGCCAAGCGCAACATGCCCGATTGGTTAGATTACAACACGACACTTTTACCTAAATTATTACAGGAAAGTGGCTATGCTACAGCACATTTTGGTAAATGGCATCTGTCTAACAATATGATTCCCGATTCGCCAACCCCTGCTAAATATGGCTACGATACTTATGGGGCATTTAATTGCTCTGGAGAACAAATGCCGTATTATAAGGATGCTGATAATGCCATCGCTTTCATGGAAACGGCACATGAACAAAACAAACCATTTTTTATTAATTTATGGGTTCACGAACCACATACACCACACCACGTTTTGCCTAAATATCAATACCGTTTTCCTGAGTTAAACGAAGCCGACAATATTTATGCTTCAGTTTTATCGTATGCAGACGATAGAATTGGAGAAGTTTTGGATGCCATAGACCGATTAAAACTAACCGATAACACACTTGTTGTTTTTAGTTCGGATAATGGTCCGGCTCGAGCCGTAAAAACCGTTGAAGAGTTAAAAATATATTTAGATACCGCAACTGGAGTTGGCTACGGAATTGGTGCCTCTAAAGGAATTACAGGTGGGAGAAAAGGTTACAAAGCAGCTTTATTTGAAGGTGGCATTGGTGTACCTTTTATAGCCAGGTGGCCAGGAAAAATTAAAGCAGGAGCTATTGATGATGTCTCATTAATTTCAGCAGTAGATTTATTACCAACATTTTGCGAACTGGCTGGTGCTCAATTGCCCGAAACCTATAAACCTGACGGTATAAGTCAGGTAGCCACACTTTTGGGTAAAACATACCCTGAAAGAACCAAACCTCTATTTTGGAAAATTGGCGCGCATTGGCCTACTAGTAAAAGCGCCCCAGACCATTGGGTATCTTTTGCCATTGTAGATAAACATTGGAAACTGGTTGCAAACAATGATTTAAGTTATGTAGAGCTTTATAATATTGCCCAAGATGTTTACGAAAAAAACGATTTAAAAGCAACTAACCCAACTGTAGTAGAAGATATGAAAAACCAAATATTAGCCTGGCAGAAAACACTGCCAGAAAAGCCAAATGATAATCTTTTTTCTGCTCAAAGAAATAAATAATCACAAGATTTTTAGTGAATTCATCTTGTCTATTTGATTTAAATCCAAAATTAAATTTATTTAGATGAATTCCCTTTTTAAACCATTTAATAGAAACTATCAACACAACAGATTAAAACCTTACTTTTTGAAACACATGCTTTTATAAATGGATTAAAATTTTATTTTTAAGTAGCCCAAAAAGTATCTAAATTAACAGACAAATACATTAACTCCGCACAAAGAAAATTATGCTATAATATTTAACTTAAAGCCCGTGTTTAAGCATGAAACAGCCCTTTTTTAAAAATTAAATTCGCCTGTTTTTTTCTATCTTAGCAACTAATTACATACATTAATCTCTATGAATTATGAGTAAAAAAAGCGTATATAACCATCTTATTATATCTACAATTTTATTATGCCTTAGTTTTTGTAATTCATTTTTTTTAGGTGCTCAAAATTTTGAAAGATTTTCAAATAAAGAAGGGTTTAATCAAAACACTATAAATGCCATCTCTCAAGACCGTTATGGATTTTTATGGTTTGGTACACCTAACGGGTTAATAAAATACGATGGTTACGAGTTTGAAACCTATACAACCCAACTTAAATCAAACGGCACCATATCAAGTAATTTCATTACAAGTCTCTATAATGACCCTAATGGTGTTTTATGGATTGGTACAAATGTAGGCTTGAATATTTATGTGCCATGGCTTGAGAAATTTTACACAATACCCTTAACTTCAAAAATTAATATTACCCATATCACTTCAGGGCCTCAAGGCGCTATTTGGTTTTCGGGAAGAAACAAATTATATGCCTGCCATATTACCGATGTTGTACACGGTGTATTTGAAGTTTCTAGCGATATGCTTACCTCCTTTTCCAACGTCGCAAATATTAATCAATTTAGTTTTACAGACAACAACTCTATCATTTTAGCGACTTCAAATAATTTAAATGAGCTTTATTTTGCCGAAGGCTCCAATGGTATTAATACTGTTGTTGAACGCATCATAGAATTCGATAATTTTAAAGGCAGTTATATTTCTTCAGTTAATAGTATAAAAAATTTACTTTGGATAGGAACCAATAACGGGTTATATAAAACCAGTTTTGAAAATAGTGGAATTCATGTGATTCGTAAGTACGATATTAATAATAATCTAAATAATAATCCGCTATACGTAAATACAATATTTGAAGATAACAATGGTACTATATGGATTGGAACAAGAGCTTCTGGATTGCTTAAATATTTAGACACTATTGATGAATTTATAAGTTACTCCAACAGCCCGAAAAACAATCATAGTTTAAGTAGCAATCTTGTAAACGCTATTTTTCAGGACAATTACGATGTTTTGTGGATTGGCACAGGACAAGGCGGACTTAATAAACTTGATATTGCTCAAAAACAATTTATTAATTATTCTAAAAATCCTTACGACCCCCAATCAATAAAAGACAATTTAATCACTTCCATTTTAGAAGATAGTAAAGGTAAATTATGGATTTCTACTTTCAATAGAGATTTATATAGAAGTACTAAAAGCATTAATGACAAAACGGTACGTGATATTAAATTTGAAAATATATCAAATCAATTAGATTTAACTATAATACGTTGCATTTACGAGGATAGCAAAGGATTTATCTGGTTTGGATCTAATTCAGATTTGCATGTTTACAATCCCAATACAGAGCAATTCAAAAAAGTAATTTTAAAACATAAAGGCGCGGTTGCTCAAGACCAATTGTACCGCAGTTTATGTCAGATAGACGATAATACATTAGTTTTTGTTGGTAATCAAGTTACGGTAATTAAAAATCCCTGGGATAAAATACAGCATGAAAAACAACCCAAAATAGAGGTGCTCACTACCTTGGATATTGACCCAAGTATTGTTTATCAAACTGTTATTAATGACAAAAATAAAAACCTATGGTTTGGAACAACAGATGGTGTCTATTATGGCTCATTTGATGGAAAAAACATAAACATTAAAAAACATATTACAGATAACGACGACGAAATTTCTTTAAGTTACCCCAATGTTTTTTCGCTCCATGAAGACACTAAAGGAAATATATGGGTAGGCACTTTTGGTGGTGGATTAAACAAAATAAGTTTAAACAAGGATGGCATACCAGATAAAATAGCGTTTTTTAGAAAAAATGATATTTTACCAGACGATGCCATTTATGGTATTCTACAGGAAGACGAAAACCTTTTATGGATAAGTACAGATATGGGGTTGGTTAAATTTAACACCAATACAGAGGAGGTAAATGTTTTTGATGTAAGGGATGGCTTAGCACAAAATAATTTTAGACAAGCCGCTTATTTTAAAGGAGATTCGGGATATTACTATTTTGGAGGCTTAAATGGTTTAACGATTTTTAAGCCGCAAAATATTCGATTAAATGTTACGCCTCCAAAAATTATTATCACGTCACTTTTAGTTAATAATAAGGAGATTAAAATTGGAGAGAGACTAGATAATAATGTTGTTCTAGAAAAATCGATATCTGAAACTGAGAAGATAACCATTAGTCAAAATGAGCAAACTATAGCTTTTAAATTAGTCGCCGAACATACCTCAACGCCTTCTAAAAACAAATTGGCTTATAAACTTAATGGTTTTAATGATGAGTGGATTGAAGAACACACTGGAAAAACAACCGTTACCTACACCAACCTTTCTGCAGGGGAATATGTTTTTGAAGCAAAATCTGAAAACGGCGATGGCGTTTGGAGCCCAGAAATAAAGCGTTTAAAAATTGTTATTTTGCCGCCTTGGTACCAAACATGGTGGAGTTATATGCTTTTTGTATTATTAACACTTTTAATTTGTATTGCTATCATCATTTACTTTGTACAGCATGAAAAACTCAAACAACGCTTAAAATACGAGCAGTTAGACAAAGAACGATTAGACATTATAAACCAAGGTAAATTTAGGTATTTCACAAACATATCACATGAGTTTAGAACCCCGCTAACTCTAATTGCAGGACCTTTAGAACACATTATTTCTACCAATAAAGATGCTGGAAACACCAAGTATTTGGCCATTATTGAGAAGAACACTAAACGACTTCTTAGTTTGGTCGATCAATTAATAACCTTTAGAAAAGCAGAGCAAGGTTATATCGATTTACATTTTAGCCAAAACACCTTGGGAGGCTTTATCTACCCGACCACCGAGGCTTTTGAAAATTATGCTACTGAAAAAGGCATCAATTTCTTTTACAAAGTAAATTCACCAAATGAGGAAATTGTAATTGATACCGAAAAAGTGGAACGAATACTTTTCAACTTATTATCAAATGCATTTAAGAATACACCTATAAATGGAAGTATAAGTATAGAATCAGATATCATTTACAAATCGGGAACCAAAATGATTCAAATCGATGTAATCGATACAGGTAAAGGCATCCCTGCTAAAGATTTAGTAAATATTTTTGAACGTTTTTACCAATTGGGAAACAATTCTGAAACCGTTAGTGGTGGTGGTATTGGCCTTGCATTTTGTAAATCTTTAATTAACTTACTTGAAGGTGAAATATCGGTAAAAAGTGAACCTTTTGTAGAAACTAGATTTTCTGTATTAATACCAACAGGAAACATTGAAGATTACAACAATATTGAAGTAAACACCAATACTAAATCCTTTATAAAAGATTGGGTACCGCTATCTACAGAATATAAAAATGAAACCTTAAATGAAAAAGCAACCGAAGAATTAAAAGAACACCATTTGTTAATTGTTGAGGACGAAGAAGACGTCCAAAACTTTTTAACCAGTACTCTATCTAAGAATTATAATATTACCATTGCGAATAATGGTTTAGAAGCTTTAGAACAAATTAAAATAAACGAGCCTACCCTTGTTATAAGTGATGTGATGATGCCAGAAATGGATGGATTTGCTTTTTGTGAAAAAATAAAATCTAATCCACAAACCTGCCATATTCCAGTGTTACTGCTAACAGCTTTAGGTACTAATGATGATATTATTAAAGGTTTAGAGTTTGGAGCCGATGAATATGTAAGCAAACCATTCTCTATAAAAGTTTTAGAATTACGTATTAAAAAACTTATTGAAAACAACCTAAAAATTAAAGAATACTTTTCAAAAAACAGTGAACTCCCTAAAAAGGGAATCGAATTATCAACTAGAGATAAAGCCTTTATCAATGACATTATAAAAGTTATAGAAGAAAATATTTCCGATTCTAACTTTGGAGTGGTCGAACTATCGGCCGAAATGAATATTAGTCCGTCTCACTTTTACAGAAAGTTAAAACAGTTAACTGGTCAAATCCCGAACGCCTTTTTAAGAAATTTCAGGTTACAAAGAGCGGCAGAATTATTACGTAAAAATGATGGAGCAAATGTTACCGAAGTCATGTACCAAATAGGCATCGAGTCTAAATCTTATTTTTCTACCTCATTCAAAAAATTACATGGTGTTACCCCTTCGGAGTTTGCAAAAAATTCAGAATAGATTTTTTTACTGAATGGATTCGTTAACACATCAAATTTTTATAGTACTATAAAAGTTTTTATAATTATTATCCATAAATAAAGGAAATGCTTATAATGCCAATTAGCAAACTTATTACAAACCAATAAAAATTACCAAAACGATTATAATCTTACTTCTATTCATTGGATGTTCGGATTGTAAAAATCGGATAACTGAATTCGACAAAGCTTTAGGAAATTAAACAGTTCTAATTTGGGTAAGCCTACAGTTGATTTGAATGATTATGATATTAGAAAAATAATTATAGCTGAATTAACTAATTAAAAATACGTTTGAAACCATTTATAAAATGCTTAATTTCAGCTTATTCATAATAATACTTGCAAGATTTTCCATTAGGCTTAAATTTACTAAAATAAGCGCTTAATCAAGCACTATTTCCCCCGTCTTAAGCAACATAAACACTCCATTACCCTTAGCCATAAAAAAACGGCCATCTACAAATTGACGGCCGTTTTATACGCAAAACACCTATAAATTTACTCTAATTTACTTTTTCAACATTAATATAGAAAGCATTACATGGCATGCCGTCAATCATATCAAAATAAGCCAATAAATCGGTTTTACCTTCTGGAACTTTCATTTCAATAACGGCAGCTTCAAGGGTATTATCTACCTCTATTTCCTTAATAGTTTCGCCTATTTTTAAATACGCCTTAGAAAACGCCATGGCTTTCCCATTGGCTATTGCTTCGGTATGTGAGGTTGCCGGCTTTCCATCGGTTAGTGCTGCTCCAAGAGCCAAACCGCTTTCTGAGGGCCATCTTCTTAAATGAAATTTATAATTGCCAGCTTTAACAAAATTCACCATAAAAGGTGCAGGTTTCATAGGTTTTCCTGCTCGAATTTGTTGTTGATTCCATGGTGGAAAATAATCAATCGTACGGGCATCATGACAGGTTAATAAATCCATATCTTCAACACCTAAATCTATTGTAGAATATTTGGTTTCTTTAATAACATCTGCCCACCAACTGTCGTAAAAAGCATTCATTTCGGCTACTTTTTCTGGATGTGCAGCCGCGACATTATGTTCTTGCCCAGGATCTTCAGTAATATGATAAAGTTCAGTGCCTCCAATTAAGCGCCATTCATCATCCATAACACAACTGTTTTTTCCTTTAATTGGCCAAGATACACGTTGTGTATCTACCACCAAATACCTTTCTGGCGCACTGCCCTTTCCTAAAAGATAATCACTTACATCGGTACCATCCATTGTTTTTGTAGCTTTAAACTCTTGTCCTGTTAAGGTTACAAAAGTTGGTAACATATCAACATGTGCCACTAAATTGTTTAATGACTTCCCTCCTGTTAAACCACCATCTGGCCAGCGTATAATAAAAGGTACTCTATGGCCACCGTCATACTCGCTTCCTTTTGTCCCCTTCATATTCGCATTATAGCCTAACATTTTGTTTGTTTCATCATCTTGTTCATAACCTCTAGCCGTTCCATTATCTGTAGTAAAAACAATTATAGTATTATCAGCAATACCTAATGTTTCCAATTTTTTCAATAATTTCGAGAAATTATCATCAATATTAGTGATCATGCCATAAAAACGCTTTTGCTTTTCGCTGATAGCCGTTTCATCTTTATACATATTATAATATTCCTCTGGCACATTGTACGGGCCATGAGGTGCATTTAAACTTAAATAGCAGAAGAAAGGTTCATCCTTTTTAGCTTCAATAAAACTTAAGGCTTCATCAAACCAAACATCGGTACAGTAGCCTTCTTTTTTCTCTGGTACACCATTTCTAAAATAAGAATCATCAAAATAATCATTATTCCAATAATCTGGAGTTTGACCAATACCGCCACCACCATGAAAAAATGCTTCTTCAAAACCGCGTTCATGTGGGTGAAATGGATGATTATCTCCTAAATGCCATTTACCAAACATACCTGTTCTATAGCCATTTTTTCGAAACACATCGGCCATGGTCACTTCTTCTCGATTAAGAATTGAAGCCCCCATAATGGTATGCCAAACCCCGTTTCTGTTACAATTTCTTCCTGTTAATAAACCTGCTCGTGTTGGTGCACAGGTTGTAGCTACGTGATAGTTCGTAAGATTTACAGCTTCATTTGAAAATTTATCAATTGTAGGTGTTTTAATAATCGGGTTTCCTGTGTGCCCTAAATCACCATAACCCTGATCATCGGTAATAACAAAAACGATATTAGGTTTTGTGTTTTTAATTTCTTTTTTCTCTTCTTTTTCTTTACATGAACTTAGAAGAACTAAGGTGAATAAAACCAAGAAATAGGTTATCGATTTTAGTCCCAGATTTCCCTCTTGTTCTGGAATTTCATAAAAATGGTTAAGCTTCATAATGTATGTTTATTTAATAATTAGTTGATTTTTAATGTTAGTATAGTGCCATTTGCCAATGGCTGCTGTTCTATAACCCTGAACTTTTAATAATCCCGCCAGGGTTGTTCGGTCTAGAGGAATTAAATCTTTGCTATACCCCTATATCACGTCTCTTTTTAATGTAGAACGCTAGTTAAAATACCATATCTGGCAGGTATACATACAGTGCTGCTTGCATGGGCACGGTAAACATAACACCTTCGGATACTAGTTTATCGATATGGGCTGTTTTAATTTTTGAATTTTCATTAAAACTAGAAACCTCGTCGTAGCCTAAATCATCTACTAAAATATATATGATATTGGGTGGCTTTTTCGTGTCTACGTTTTTCTTTTGTCCAAATGATGAAAAACTAAAAATCAATACAATATTAAAAGAAATAAATCCGCTTATAATTCTATTCATGTTTTTCTACTTTTAGTTATATTAATGTGATATGCCTTTTAGTGTTTTAATCTGGAATCCACCCTTCAATTTTTACAAAAAATCCCGCTGAAGGATCATCGTCATGACAAGCTAGAAACAGATATTCAGGCGCACCATTTTTCCATAAAATATGAGGACGTTCTGTTCTTGCTAGCTTATTTCCAAAATACTGCTCGTTTGTTTTATAACCAATTTCAGGGCGCTCCCAATGGATGCCGTCTTCCGATTTATAAATTAAACCTGGGCGATTACCTCCTGGTTTAATCTCTTTTTCTGGAATAGGGTGCCCTTCCAACATGTTTTTCACACCTTTCCTATCTTCAACAATCATATAATACATGTCTTTATAGAGGAAAGCATAACAATCTTCAATATCTAATGCTTTTTCCGCATAACTTATAACTGGGTTATCTGGATAATTTTTATAAGGTCCTTCTATGTAATCGCTTATGGCTAAAGAAATCTCTCGATGTCGTTTTTTTCCGTAAGAATCAGTTATAGATTTATAATAAATTCTAAATTTTCCATCTTTATCTTTTAAAAAAGTAGGGTTTGAAGCGTGAACAATATTAGCACCATCACCTTGCTTTCCTGAGGCCTTTATTATTGGATTATACGGACTCTCTATCCATGGGCCATCTATTGATTTTGCCGTTGCAATACCTATTTCTTGAAGGTGTCCTTCGGTTTCTATACTTTTTAATAGATACACTAATACATAAGTGTCTCCTACCTGAGAGATTTGTGGGTTGTGGTAGGTATGCGTTTTGCTTGCAAAGGTTGTATCTACAAAAGTATATGGCCCTTCGGGGCTGTTGGCTTTATAATGTACAATTTTACTGTTTTTACTCCAGCTACCCGCATTTGGAATGGCAGACATAAACACATGTAATTTCCCAGAAGCATCATAAATTGGAGCCATACCCCAATGCCACCAATCTTTTGGTGCATCCAAAATATATTTTCCTGGTATATGTGATTTAACGAAAGAAGACTCTTTTACCAACAGATCTTTTTTACAAGAAAAAACTAGAATAACAAGCGTTAATAAAATTAAGCTATGACTTTTGTATTTCATTATTTTTTTAATTGTAAAATTCTTGAAATAACATAAGTTCGCTTGTCTCTATTCACTCAAAATATTGCTTAAATAATGCTTATGTTTAAATAACTGGCTGTAAACATTAAAAAGAACTACAGCTATAAACATTAAACTAAAACCGGATGATTTTTGTTTTTAGGTATCGAACCAATACATGTTAATAGCTTTAAAGCTTGCATTAAATTTCTGTTACACTATTAGTATACGACTCCAGGAACACCAATTAGAAATAAACACTATTGGTATTTATTTTAAAAACTTTCAAGTCAATTTAGCCGTTAATAGTATATTATTTTAAACCTCCCGTAATTTCTTCCAATTTATTGAAGAAGGCGTTTTTACGAGGCGAACTTATTTGCCAATTTACAGGCACTGACTGAAATCCATGGTCATATTCCTCGCCTTTCATTCTAAAATCAAAATATCCCCAAGATGCGTATGCCTTTATTGCTTCTACCATGTTATTTGTTGGTTTATCAAAATCGAAATGGTCATCCTCATTAAAAACAATCGGCATGGGTTTATATCCATTGACTGTTTTTACTTGGGCTACCATTTCTGCAATACGTTTTGGGTCTTTAACAGAGTTCCCATGTAACAATATAAAATCGGATTCCTTAACCACATTCGGTGCTGGGATTTTTCCTCCTGAAAAACTGGTTCCCACTAAATAGCTATAACCGTTTTTTACTTTGGATTTTACTCGTTTTATCAATTCATCCACCCGTTTATCTGTCAAGATTTCGTGATCATAATGTATATCACATTCATTATTCAATTCAATGATAACATTTCGGTACTCCTTTTTAAATAACCAATTTATAGTATTATCGACGGCTTTAATAATAGCCGCTTCGTCCTTAATGTATTCATCTTGACCAAAATAGAAAATGCCCAAAATAACCACCATCCCTTTTTCATTGGCGCGATCCAATATTTTTTCCAAACGCGACATATAATCTGCGCGTAATTCGCCTTCTGGGTCAATGGCACTATTAATCCATCCTTTGTTGCCATAACCAAGCGGGCTCCCGCCTTGCATATTAACTGTAAAAGCCAAAAGTCCTTTGGCGTACCAAGCATCCATAGCGGCAATAAATTCATCCGTGTTTCGGTCAGCATCCCATTTTTGAGTATCTGGATATTTCCATTGCCCTGCTGTTTCCGGATTTAAATCATCAAAAACACCTTGAACCATTCTAGAATTCATCAATAAGCCTTCGATAGTGTTACCCTGCCACTCACGACCTTCGTAAGTTGGTTTTCCATTTATAAAAAACTTTTCGCCCTCAATACTCACAACGGTTTGCTGTTTAACTTTTGATTGTCCATTAGAATTTGCAGGAAGCATTCCTAAACAGACAAAAAGCAATACTGAAAATAACATGGTACGTTTCATATTAATATAGGTTGATATTTAAAAAAATTGATTGATTCTATCTCATAAAACTAGTTTTTCCCATATTGAAACTCTTTATCAAGCGTAACATTGAAAAAATCATCGGAACCAGGAATTGTAAAATTATAATTCAAAAGCGGGTCTACTTCAACC
>NZ_JAGJCB010000023.1 GCF_017814435.1 Mariniflexile gromovii
CTACTGTTTGATGATTTTTCAACACTTCCTTTACGCAACGAAGTTTAAAATCGTAATTGTACTTGACTTTTCTTTCCATAAAAATACCCTCAAATAGTGTCTAACTTTTTGGGGGCAGTTCAATTCCTTCGAGGATTCTTCGGGAATCCTTCCTAAAATAGAGCTTATCACGAAAGTGCAACTAATAACATGTAAAGAAAATCTTTATGAATGATAGAGACGATTAGAAGTTTTTAAAACACCTACATAAAAAAGCCTGTTTCAAAATTTGAAACAGGCTTTTTGGAATTTCAATTCCATTTTAAATTGCTTTTCTATCAATTAAGTACTTTTTCAGGTTGAATACCATAACTGAGACTGATTAGCTTTTCAATATACGGTTTAAACACGGTCACAATATTAACATTCAATTTTATTAAATTATAATATATCTATTTTGAAGGGTAACCTAACAACATATCAACCTGAACCATAAAAAATTAGATTAAAAAAACTCTTCGAAAACTCTAGTTTCTATAGGATTCTTAAATACTTCTTCTAACCTTGAAGAAGCCTTCTATTTTTCCTTTTCTTGGCCATGGGTTGCCACCTGCGGGTACTTGACTATCCAATAAACCTGAAGCCTCAAGATAAAACGTACCAGTTACATATTCACCAACATCTCCATATCCTGTTATGATTAGGCTACCTGGTGAAACCTCTTGATAATAATATTGTAAATACATATATCTTGACTGATAATTATAATTAAATAAAGGAAACTCTGATGTCCATTGAAAAGTCTGTTTAGAAATTTTTCCCTGCCAATGAATAGCAATGCCTCTAGTTTCTCCATTCAGGATGGTCCCCCCTGTTAACATACTCAAATCTGCATCTTGAATATACCTTACCTCCCCTTCCATATGAAAAAAGTCATTGTTGTCTAACTTAAGATAAATTCCAGTCTGCCCTATGTAAAGATTTCGAACTAGAAAATATTTTCCTTTATGTTTTAAATCTACTTCAGCTGTTACCGCAACCGGATTTACTGTTGGAACTTGATTAGGCGCTGTATATGTTGCCTTAGCACCAGTTGATTTTAAAACTCCTGAACCGGCTAGAGTCCATTTCTTTACATATTGTGAAGCTTCTCTTGGCTCAGTAATTGGCGCTTGCTCACCAGCTACTAGAGGAACGAGAAGGTCTTCACCGAAGTATCCAACTACTTTTAGTTCTATGGTCTCTCCCAGACTAACAGTTGAGGTGGCAGGAATTATATGAAAAGACTCAAATAAACTCCAATCACTAAAGTGAGTTGTATAAACAGAAACAGTTTTATTGATAAGGTCAAGTTCGGATATACCGATAGCCTGCCATACCTTATACTTGTCCTGATAAGCAATAGCCAACGCCTCAGCAAAGGTAGTGCTGGTTTCCTCATCCGTATAGCTGAAAGTTAATTTTATTGGTTTTGAGAAAGTAAGGCTATGCGGTGAGAGGCGGTAAGCAAGTCCTTTACCTGGGCCGTTGTTATTGGTGATAGGTTGAACCGTCAATGTTTGATCCGAAGTAAAAGCTCCTGCAGGGACATCAATTCTCAATCTGTTATCAGATGTGGAAAAGCTCCCACCTGAAGGACCTATAATTGTGGTTTCTACCTCCCCCAATGGAACACCAATTTCTGTTACTTTTCCAACGACTGGACCAGAAGGGTTTCCGTTATCATCATTTTTAACACCCTCATCTTCACAAGAAATAAAGGCTACAGTTAAAAGAGTAAGTAAGACCAAAATGTTAATTTTATAAGTTTTCATTGTTATTATAGATTTTGTTATTTTATTTATTTAAAAAAAGCAGTATACGCCTATTATTCACTTTTGTTTGTTTTAATATTGTTTTGATAACTGATGTCGTACTTTGGATAATAACTCTTGTAACCAAAGAGTCTCGCAAGAGGCGTGAAAAAGAAACCGGTGACTTTTTGCACTAACACGGGAGGTCCATCAGCAAGATAAGAATCAAAGCCCGCTGTATTAAACAAAGCCATTTGTAAGATCATGCCAGATGAATACGCTAGATCTGGATTTTCTTCCAAAATACCATATACTTGAGGAAGATGATATGCGAACTTTTCAGGAAAGGCTATGGTGCCTTTTATCTGAATGCGTTCATTTGTTTCATTATATGGTTTATGAGGAATACCTTTGGGAATAACCAATTTATCTCCTGCAACGATGTATTTGACCTCGCCATCTACCCATATTGTTAACTTACCATTAACCACTTCAAACACCTCATCAAATGAGGTATGAATATGTCTTGGTGGCCCTTCTGCAAAAGGTTCTATTTCAGCAGAACAGTGTACGAATCCATTTTCCTGCTTTTCAACCTGTTGTTTAACGCCTTCAATCTTACTATAAAAGCTGTCGTGAGGTTTAAAGTACTTGCTTACTTCTGGCTTATTCTCAGGAAAAATCAGCAAGTGGAAAAGGTAGCCTATGACCAAGTATAGTGTCATAGCAATTAATAAATAAATAGTAATTTTTTTGATGATGTAAGTTGTCATTTTTTTTTGATTTGCTTGTTATTAATTAAATAAGAGTCCGATAAAAAATTTATTTCTACAGCAATAGGCAGTAGCAAAGCATACCCATATGGTAGTAGCTAAAGTGAATTTGTAGTTTTTGCACACATGATTATCTTAAATTAAATGCATGGCAAAATTGTGAAAGTTCTAGCTTAACAAATTGTATATATCGGACATGTTATCCAAAAAAAACTAAGAAAAATAAAGACTAGGTATAGATATGGAAAGGGGACTCACTCTTACAAGAATTGTATTCACTTGCCGTAATACCAGAGAACATTTTAAAATTTCTACAAAAATGTGCCTGGTCAAAAAAACCAGCTTCATAAGCTACTTCACTTAATGTGTAATTTCCGGCATGAATAAGATTGACCGATCGCAAATACTTTTTATAGGTAGTTAATTCTTCACCTGATATACCAAAAAGGCTATGGGCTTTTCGATTGACCTGTCGGGTTGAGTAATGTATGGATTTTGACAATGCTTCAACAGATTCAAAACCTTCTATACTATTGGTAAAAAACATATTGCACATCTTTTGAGTACGAAGGCAATCTGGCTTTTCAATTAATGGAAATTCATTTTCAATTACCTGTACTCTCTTTTCAAAAGATTTAACTTCCATTAATTGATGCCAAAGTGACATGAATTGAGGTTTGATGAGTGTAAGGTCAACTAGGATATTCTTTAATTCTCCTGAATCAATTTTGTATAACTTTTTTACCGAGGAAGGCATCAAACGAATGCCAAACAAGTGTTGCTGGCCTATATATTTTACACTAATGATATTTGTATTTAAGCCTTGAATAAAGCATGCAGGTGTATTTAAGCTTTTATCGCCAGGGAGAATCCCTGTTATTTCATCGCCCAAATTAAAAACTAATTCTATGGCACCTTGAGGGAGAATAACTTCTTTTACATTATGACCACCATAAACCTCCCATAACATCATAACATAATTACTAAGATGCGATGAAGGCCTTGGTATAAAATTGCTAATCATACTTTTAACTAAAAGTCCTAACCTAATAAGGTCTTAATTCACAGTAAAAATAAGCAAATAAATGAATTTGTATTTCACTTGATACAGAAATTTTAAAGGCATCTGAAATAACTAAAATGACAAAGAAATCAGTGTAACATAATTAAAAACAGCTTTCTCTGGTAACTCAGGTCCTCTTTTCTCATATTTCAAGTTGATCTAGTTACAAGAAAATGCTGTTAAGATTTCATTGAATAATTATTAATTAGTTAAAGGATGTCCGATTAATACAATTACAAGATGTAATGAGCTATTACCTTTGCTCACTTAAAAATTAAAACGAAACTAATATGAATTTAAAAAACATATTTTATGCATTTGCATGTCTAGCTTTTGCCGTTGTAATTGGAGCTGCGATTTACGAACATCTTTGCGTGGTTCCTCAGTGGATCACAGCTCCTCCTCATTCTCTGAGTATGTTTCAGGGAGTGTACGGACTTAACCCAGAGGCATTTTGGATTCCCGTCCATCCTGTTACTTTACTTTTACTATTCTTTACTCTGGTATTATTTTGGAAAACTTCTCGGAAAAAGAACATTCTAATAGTGCTAATAGGTTATGTTTCGATTCTAACAATAACAGCTATTTACTTCGTTCCCGAACTTTTAGAAATTACAAAAACTCCTTATTCAGGACATGTTGATATGGGGTTAACAGTTCGGGCAAAATTGTGGGAATTACTAAGTTTAGTGAGATTAGTCACTTTGATAATGTTAGCAATAGTCTTTTTTCTGGGACTTACCAAAAGCGATCATTAAAATATCCAAGTAAAAATCAATAATTAGGGATTGATAAGTAAAGTAAAGACTCCGTTCAACTTAACGCACGCCACTGGGAAATTCTAGACGCTTTAAATAATGTTGAAATAGTTTCTGGCGAAGGCGTTATAGGCAAAAAAACCGTTTTAAAACCGGGCGAATCGCACACCTACACATCGGGCTGTTTATTAACCTCGCCATTTGGCGCCATGCAAGGGTATTACAGCATGGTGAATTTTACCACCACCAAAAACTTCAATGTTACCATACCTACGTTTAAATTAAGCGCACCGTTTGCCATCAATTAATATTTAGTTGTAAAGAGCAAACAACAAAACCATCCTTTAAATTATATTTTGGGCGTTACCACAAGGGTCGCGCTATCCTTTACTAGTTTTGGCTCGCTGCGCATACTCGCCAAAAGCTATCCACTACTATCGCTAACGCAGTTGGAGAATCTGCTAAAAATTTTAAATCCAATTTTGTAAGTTATTATTTATTATGTTTGTAGATATATAATGTGTTATTGATAATTATATCTAGGTAAGCTTAAATATTGAAAATGGACATTGCAAATACTAAACTTATAGACGAAAGAAATCAAAAGATATGGAATGATTTAAATAAAACTCATTCGGTAACTGTTGAATACATTGATAGTCCTAATTATTCTTGCTTTTCTGCAAACAATAACTCAACTATATTTGTAAGCCAAAACAATATTGATATAAATTCTTTTACACACGAATTACTTCATATTCTAATCAGACAAAAAGAAATATATTTTGGAGCAAGCTTATCAAATGCGATAAGCGGAAATCCAAATCTTAATAGATTTTTTTCTGACGGTCTAATTGAACATTTTGGAAACTGTATGGAACACATCAAAATGTTACCTATTTACTTGGAACTAGGATTTGACAAAAAGAAATTTATTATTGACTATGAAGAAAATAAATGCACAAAAGCAGAAGTTCAAAACATTAAATCACAATTCAAAACTTTCGGAAAATATAATGGAAAAGCAATCGATTATTATATTGCTAAATATATAGCTGTAAAAGCTGACCCAAAGAAACATTTAAATTACGAAAAATCTCTAAAAGAATTAAATAAAATTGATCCAAAATTATTTCAAATATTAGAGAAATGTGTTAATGATTGGAAAAATATGCCAATAGATAAAGTAAACATTTGGGATGAAGATTATATCTCTATTTCTTTCAATTTTTGCGAGAATTTAGAGGAATGGGGAATTGAAAAAAATATTACAGAGAGTTCTTATGCTAACAATATATAAAACAATTGAACAGTTTTGGACTTAACAACCAACACACTCTACACAACAACCTTAACAAAAACAATCCTCAAAACATGAAAATAAAATTTAAGAAAAAAAGGATTGCTTGCAAATTTAATAGTTGGGCTTTTTTGGATTGGATTCGGCGTTTTTAATGTTCTTCAAGAAGATAACTTACGTTGGCAAGATTACGGATATTTAGTTATTGGAATTTTATATGTTGGACATTACCTATACGATTTAACAAATCAATATCTAACTATTGAAAACGGCAGCATCCAGAAAAATGGTCTTTATGGATTTAGAAAAAAAGTAAACCTTAACGAAATACTTTGGATTAAAAAGTTTGCGGGAGATTATACACTGAAACAGAACAAAGAGAATTGAAAATCAACACAGAATTGATTGACAACGATTCCCTTATGGAATTGAATAAAATTTTAGCTGAATTGAATTTACCTTCTGAAAAAACACCATTCACCAACTAAAAAATCAATCCTACCTATTAAACCTAAATCCCTTAATTTTAAATTAAATGAAAATTTGAAATTCAAGTAATATATAAATTAGAAAGTTTTGTTCCCAGAAGTGAAATTTTTCAAAAATATTTCATTAAAATCTTTTCCAATAAAAAGATTGAAACACTTCGTTTTAAATAGACCATAAACGTTAAACCTTGTTAAAAATTTGCTTTTCTCCTCATTTTCATTATATTACGAGTTATGATATACGAAGACAAAGCAAAATACGCAGACATTTTAGAAAATTCCATAACCTATTTAGAAAATAGAGGTTTTGAAAACATTAAAGCTGATATGGAGGGATATGAAACCCCAAAATCTTACTCCAAAGCTGGAAGCGACATTACCATAACTCCAGATATTGTTGCAGAAAAAGAAGGCAGAAAGCACTATTTTGATATCAGTTTAAAATCTGAGAAACCCAATCTATTAAAATCTAAATGGCTGTTTCTAAATGCACTTAGCAAGCTAAAATCTTCCAGTTTTAGATTAATTACCGCACGCGGCCATTATGCATTTACTCAAGAAATGCTAGAAGACACCAACCTTAGCAAAAAATCATTGATAAAAATTTAAAGCATACTACTTAATAAAAGTGACTTTTTTAAAATGTTTGAGTCATATTAAAGTAGATGTAAAAATAAATTAAAAAATTTTGTAACATTTTTTGATATAGTTACGTATAACTATTTAATAATAATATTCATAAACTTACAGGAGCACTTTAGATGAGACAACTTAAAATTACGAAGCAGGTTACCAACAGAGAAACCGCTTCGTTAGACAAATATCTTCAAGAAATTGGAAAAGTTGACTTGATTACCGCAGACGAAGAAGTAGAATTAGCACAACGAATTAAAGCTGGCGACCAAGCTGCTTTAGAAAAGTTGACTAAAGCTAATTTACGTTTCGTTGTATCGGTAGCTAAGCAATACCAAAACCAAGGTTTAACATTACCCGATTTAATTAATGAAGGTAATTTAGGTTTAATTAAAGCCGCACAACGTTTTGATGAAACTCGTGGTTTTAAATTTATATCCTATGCCGTTTGGTGGATTCGTCAATCGATTCTTCAAGCTTTGGCTGAACAATCGCGTATTGTACGTTTGCCTTTAAACAAAATTGGTTCTATTAACAAGATTAATAAAACATTTGCTTTTTTAGAGCAATCGCATGAGCGTCCGCCATCTGCTGAAGAAATTGCAAAAGAATTGGATATGACCATTAACGATGTTAAGGAGTCTATGAAAAATTCTGGCCGTCATGTAAGTATGGATGCGCCTTTAGTAGAAGGTGAAGATTCTAACTTATATGATGTATTGAATAGTGGTGAATCTCCAAACCCTGATAGAGAGTTATTACACGAATCATTACGTACTGAAATTGAGCGTGCTTTGGAAACATTAACACCTCGTGAAGCCGATGTGATCCGTTTATACTTTGGTTTAGGAAACCAACACCCAATGACTTTAGAAGAAATTGGTGAAACGTTCGATTTAACTCGTGAACGTGTACGCCAAATTAAAGAAAAAGCCATTAGAAGATTGAAGCATACTTCTAGAAGTAAAATATTAAAAACATATTTAGGTTAGTAATTTCCTTATTAGAATTACGACTAAATTACAGTAACAAACAGTTACACATAACTGTTCGTTTTTTGATTGATGAAAGAACCCCCGGCTGATTACCGGGGGTTCATTTTTTATTTGTATATTATTTTCAATATCAAAAAACACCTTTTATCAATTCTAATGATTAAAACTATCTGCTACACAAGCTTATATGCTGAACATATTTCTGCTTTTAATTTAGAAATGTTGTTTCATAAAACAAGATTATTCAATAATAAACATAATATAAAAGGGGTATTGGTAGCAAAAAACAATCGATTTTTTCAAATACTTGAAGGCCCTGAAACTATTTTAGATAATTTATATCTTTCCATTAAAAAAGATAGCAGACACCATCAAATTAATGAAGTATTAAATACACATATAACATCTTATTCCTTTGAAAACTTTGGCACAGGATACAATACTATAAAACGTGTAGAATCCTTATTTGGATTACAATCCTATTTAAATTCGCCAACCATAAATAACATTGATAACGCTTCTTTGTTTTTAACAACAACCGAAAATTTTTTCAAATAATCTTTAACATTAGTAGCATTCACTATTAATTCATTTATTTTTGCATTAAATTAAATTATAATAAATGACTCCTAAATTAATAGCACCTTCTCTACTAGCTGCCGATTTTGCTAACCTTCAGCGTGATATTGAAATGGTAAACCAAAGTGAAGCAGATTGGTTTCACATAGATATTATGGATGGTGTTTTTGTGCCAAACATTTCTTTTGGCATGCCCGTATTGCAAGCCATTACTAAGTACACAAAAAAAACGGTAGATGTACATTTAATGATTGTTGACCCAGACAGATACATCAAAACATTTGCAGATTTAGGTAGCGATATTTTAACGGTGCATTATGAAGCTTGTCCACATTTACATAGAACTTTGCAAGCTATAAAAGCTGAAGGCATGAAAGCAGGAGTTTCATTAAACCCTCACACGAATGTGAGTCTTTTAGAAGATACTATTTGCGACATCGACTTGGTACTTATTATGAGTGTTAACCCAGGTTTTGGTGGCCAAAGTTTTATTGAAAACACATATGACAAAGTAAAACAGCTAAAAGAGCTTATTGCACGTAAAGGCGCTAAAACCATTATTGAAATTGATGGCGGTGTTACTACTGCAAACGCAAAAGCACTTGCTGATGCTGGAGCCGATGTTTTAGTTGCTGGCAGTTTTGTTTTCAAAAGCGACAACCAAATTGAAACTATAAAAGAGCTAAGAGCTGTTGCAAACTCTTAGTATTGTTTTATGTAATAATTTAATAGATCTCTGGTGGTTACAATTCCTATTAATACTCCATTATCTACAACCGGAAGTGCATGAAACTCTCTATTGGCTAAAATAGTTGCAGCCTCTTTAATTGAAGTATTGGTATTTATAGTCACTATATTTTTGTTCATTACTTGCTCTATGGTAAAGTTATTATATACTATGGCTTTTACGTTATGTGCATCTTCGGTAGTTTCTGGAATACTGATTTTCAGCAGATCAGAATAACTCAACATACCAATTACAACATCTGAACTCACTACCGGAATATGTTTAATTTTATGTGTTTTAAAAAGCATTTCCGCTCTTTCCAAATCATCTCCTCTTTTTAATGCTATTATGGTTTTAACCATTATTTCAGAAATTGGTTCATTCTGTATCATTTCTTTTAATTTTTAAATTGTTAAAACTGTTTTAATAAATATTTTATAAGGTCGGTGGTCGTTACAATCCCAACTAGTTTGTTGTTATCCACAACTGGTAAAGCATGAAATTCTTTGCTAGCAAATATTTCAGCAACTTCTTTTATCGAATTTGAAGGTGAAACCGATATGATATGCTTTTTCATTACTTGTTTTATAGTAAACATATTATATACCATGGCATCGGCACCAGCATCTGAATCTGAGTTATCAGTAACATCAGCGAAACTTAGTCGAAGTAAATCCGTATAGCTTAACATACCCACCACAACATTGTCATTAACAACAGGTATATGGCGTATGCGGTGTTTTTTAAAAAGTCTTTCTGCTGTTTCTAAACTATCTTTCTTTTTTAATGTAATAACAGGAACTGTCATTAACATTGAAATGGGAGCTTTACGTATCATGACTTATAATTTTAGTTGTAACTTTCAATAAAATTAAAAAATCAAACAGTAAAAAAGCATGATAAAAATCATGTTATCAATTTAATAGCCTGCTATATTGAAATTTAGCATTTGCTTTACTTTACTATAAACATTAGGGAATTCCGTTTTAAAAGTTTGGGGTGTTTCAATAAAATTTTCAATAACTACCGCTAAAAATTCAAACTGATTGGTAAAAGCATACTTTCTGAAATAGTTAGAAGCCATTAATCTATTTCTTAGTGGTTCACTCTCAGCAAGCATATCAGATAATTCTTTAAATGAATCACTAAAAATAGTAGAACTCACATCATGCTCTTTCATACTATTAATATGTATGGCATGGGTAAATTCGTGTATGCCTAAATTTACATTATCGGTACTATTGCTAAATCCTTTTAAAAAATCTTCCCAAGAAAGCACCAAAGTCTCAAGTCTAGGATTAAATTCTCCTTTGTGGTACGCTTGATTAGTATTGGAATAAAATGCTTTGGGGTAAACAACTATTTTAGAAATTATACCTATATAAAAATCACGAAAACCGAAGGTTAACATAACCGCCGTAGCCGAAATTAAAATTTTTATGTCATCATTTATAATCAACCCATCTCTACCAATAAAATGTTTATCTGAAATAAAAGATGCCACACGATGGTTAAAATGTTTTTTCTCTATCGCATTAAGTTTTTTATAAAACGAGAATTGATGTTGTAAAACATCTTTTTGGTTTTGATTTAATCGCTTTAATCGAAAATAAAAATGATTGTATAAAGGTCTTCTTTGTTTTAAAACATAGCCCATTTCTACCATTTTAAAGGTATAATACAGAATAATACCCATAAGTACGGCAAGAAAAATTCCAACCATAATTTTACTTCCCAAAGTAAAATTTTCAATAACCAGTAGGTATAGCATGAGGCGAAACGATTATTTTAAAATATAATGAGATTTTGATAGCTTAAAAATACAAAACCTAAACATAAAATCAACTTTAATGATTTAATGTTTAGGTTAGTTTTATTCCGCCTTAAAGATATGTCTTTAGGCTGTACGTTAAATATGTTTAATTATCTATGGATTGAATAAGATGCAGCAATTGCTTGCTCCCTTAACGCTTCCATAAATAATTTAAACTTTTCTTTGAAATCTTTTAAATTACTATTGTTTTTCTGTGTAGTTTTTTCACTCATAATTCTTAGGTTTTTACAGTTTAATTAATTCTCTTAAATTTTATTATCTATGAATTGCATAAGAAGCAGCAATGGCATGTTCTTTTAATTCTTTGATAAATAGTCTAAATTTTTGATTAAATTCTTTCATTTTTATAGCGTTTTAATTAATATTCCTTTTATCGAGGTTTTTTACAAGGATTGTCATTTTATCCATATTTTTTGCAGTACCTTACAGTTTATCGAAATTTACAATCATTTCAACATATTGATTATCAGGTACTTAACAAACATAAAGGATTATATCTACTAATTCTAATAAAATAGATTAAGGGTTTATATTTTTGATGAATGAACCTTGCGGTAAAAAGAACGGCGCTCTCTAAAATTTAACATTAATCTTATGAGGAGACTGTAAACTTTGATTGATTTAGGTTAACTTTTCAAAATTTCAAAAAAAAAAAAGAGGCTGTCTGAAAAGTATCAACAAGTGTCATTCAGAATTCATTTCAGAATCTTAACTCGTTGATAATCAATATTTATTAAAACTGAAACAAGTTCAGTTTGACAATATATAGACTTTTCAGACAGTCTCAAATATGATGGTTATTTAATGTGATTGCAGATCTAAGTGCGTTCTGCTTTTAAGAAAAAAAAGCAATTAAAATAATCTCTTGATTATTTTCTAATTGCTTTTTTGTGACCACGGAGGGATTCAAACCCCCGACCGCTGGAGCCGAAATCCAGTGCTCTATTCAGCTGAGCTACGTGGCCATAATTCCTGCTAAAGCAGGAATCTTATATTTTAAGCTAATTTAGCTTTTACAATACTTGATATGGTTTTACCATCGGCTTTTCCTGCAAGTTCTTGACTTACTACACCCATAACTTTTCCCATATCTTTCATACCCTCTGCTCCTAATTTTTTAATAGTATCTACTACAACTTGCGCAATAGCTTCTTCGCTCATGGCTTCCGGTAAAAATTGATTGATTACCTCAGCTTCTGCCAATTCTGGCGCTGCTAAATCTTCGCGTCCTTGTTCAATAAAAATAGCGGCACTATCTTTACGTTGTTTTACTTGCTTTTGAAGTATTTTAAGCTCTTGTTCTTCCGTTAACTCCTCTTTGGCACCACTTTCAGTTTGTGCTAATAAAATAGCCGATTTTACTGCGCGTAAAGCCGTTAAAGCTGTTTGGTCCTTAGCTTTCATGGCTTCCTTTAAAGCCGTCATGATATCCTGTTGTAAACTCATTGTTTTATTTTATTAGAATGCGAAGATAAAAAAAAGTATGCAGTCTTCAATCTTTAGTTTTAAGTTAAAATATATTAGATTCATGCTTTCGCAGGAATTAAAAAACCCGAAAAGCTGAGGGAAACTTTTCGGGTTCATAACTAAGTTAGGCCAGTATGTTTTTAATCTACATTATCATGTAAAAATGAATTGTTACTTCTTATTTGAATATCATCATTATCATCAGTTCCTACACTTGATCTTGAAAAATCTGTTTCAGATGAATGCTTTGCTTGGTCCAAATCAACACCTTGACGCTTGTAAGCGGGCACTCTTTCTATATCGTCAATTTTCGCATTATTGAATTTATAGTTGAAATCTTTCATTTTGCGTCTGCGTTCCTCTGCTCGTTCTATCAATATTTCAGAAATAGGACTATTCATTGGATCTAACTCTTCATCCAAATTTTCTTCTTTAACAGGAGCTTTAACCACTTTCTTTTCAAAAACTATTTCTTGATCAAATTCTTCTATAGTTTTTTTAGTTTCCACTTGCTTTTTATTCATTGAAGACTCAACTTCAATATAATCTTCTAAAGCATAGCGAACATCACCTTTTTCATTTGTTTCGTTAACCGGAATTAACTCTACATAATCATTTACCGCTATTTTCTTAACGTCATCATCAACCTTCTTTGATGGGATGTCATCTTCTTCAATATCTAATTTCTTGTTTGTTGACAAAGGCAAATCGAACGTTAAAGTTATTTGTTTTTCTTCTTCAATATAATCTGAAACCACTTCTATATCCGCTATATTTTTGTCTGCTTTAGACATCCTTGTAACCGGTTTGATAATGAAATCTTCATCTTCCTGAACATTGGCCCTTACCTCTTCATAAACAACTTTAATGTTTTTTATAAGTTCTGAAGTTGGTATCAAATCAATGTTGTTGTTAATTGAAGGCTTACTAACTTTTTCTTCAACTACGGCTTTTTTTTCAAATACAACAGGCTCATCCTCTTCAATATCAAAATCCAAAGTATGTTTTACAACAGGTGGTTCTTTTTCTTCTTTTAACTCTATTGTAGGTGCAATAATTACTGGTTCTTTCTGTTTTGGACTTACTTCTACATCATCATTGCCAAGAGAATGTACTACTTTTTTTGCTTCGGTATTGGAAATCTCATCTTGTTGCTCAATATTAAAACCCGTAGCAATTATAGTAACTGCAATAGATTCTTCTAAACTCTCATCTTCACCAACCCCCATAATAATATTGGCGCCATGACCTGCTTCATTTTGAATGTGGTCGTTAATTTCGCCTATTTCATCAATAGTAATTTCGTGAGATCCTGAAACTATTAGCAGCAATACATTTTTAGCTCCAGTAATTTTATTGTCATTTAATAAAGGTGAATCTAACGCTTTACGAATGGCGTCTTGTGCACGACTTTTCCCTGATGCCAATGCAGACCCCATGATAGCTGTTCCACTATTGCTCAATACGGTTTTAGCATCACGTAAATCGATGTTTTGTGTATAATGGTGCGTAATAACTTCGGCTATCCCACGAGCAGCTGTAGATAGCACTTCATCTGCTTTAGAAAATCCTGCTTTAAAACCAAGATTTCCATATACCTCACGAAGTTTATTGTTGTTTATTACGATTAATGAATCGACTACATTTCTTAAGTTTTCGATACCAATTTGCGCTTGTTCAATACGCATTTTACCTTCAAATTGAAATGGCATGGTAACGATACCTACTGTTAAAATATCTAAATCTTTAGCCATTTTAGCAATAATGGGTGCTGCACCTGTACCTGTACCACCTCCCATACCAGCGGTAATAAAAACCATTTTGGTATTGGTGTCTAGCATATTTGAAAGATCTTCGAAACTTTCAACTGCAGATTGTTCTCCTACTTGAGGGTTAGCACCGGCCCCTAACCCTTCGGTTAAGTTAAGTCCTAATTGGATCTTGTTTGGTACGCCACTATTTTGAAGTGCTTGTGCATCTGTATTACAGACGTAAAAATCGACTCCTTTAATGCCTTGTTGGAACATGTGGTTAATGGCATTACTACCGCCACCGCCAACACCAATAACTTTAATGACATTTGATTGATTTTTGGGTAAATCAAATGCTATACTTGCGAATTCGTTTTTGCTGCTCATAAATTCTGTTTTACTGGTATTATACTTTTATAATTACTTTTATTCAATGGATTTTGTGCTACTCTGCGTTATCTAAAAAATCTTTGACACGCTCTGTTAATTTGTCTAGAAAAGAACGACGTTCTTTTACTGGTTTTTCTTTTATTTCTTCTACAGGTTTTTGTTCTTCCTTTTCTTCCTGCTTTTTCTCTTGCTGTTCTATTTTTTTACGTTCGTTGCGTTTTAAACCATCCAAAACCAAACCTACGGCTGTAGCATATAGAGGGCTTGTAATATCATCATCACTATCGCCCGCTAAATGTTCGTTTGGGTAGCCTATCCTGGTATCCATACCTGTAATATATTCTACCAATTGTTTTAAATGTTTTAATTGAGAACCACCTCCCGTTAAAACAATACCTGCAATCAATTTTTTCTTTTGCTCTTCGTGTCCGTAGTTTTTAATTTCCACATACACTTGCTCAATAATTTCAACAATTCGGGCATGAATTATTTTAGAGAGATTTTTAAGGGTTATCTCCTTTGGTTCTCTACCTCGCAACCCTGGAATGGATACAATTTCATTATCCTTATTTTCCCCTGGCCAAGCTGAACCAAATTTTATCTTTAATAATTCGGCCTGTTTTTCTATTATGGAGCAACCTTCTTTAATATCTTCAGTAATAACGTTGCCACCGAAAGGGATGACTGCTGTGTGACGAATAATACCATCTCTGAAAATAGCTAAATCGGTAGTACCACCTCCAATATCTATAAGTGCAACTCCTGCTTCTTTTTCTTCCTGACTTAAAACCGCATTTGCCGATGCCAAAGGTTCTAACGTAATACCTTCTAAATTTAAACCTGAGCTTTGTATACAACGACCCACGTTTCGTATAGATGACACTTGTCCTACAACTACATGAAAGTTCGCTTCTAAACGACCTCCGTACATCCCTATAGGTTCTTTAATTTCACCTTGCCCATCTACTTTATACTCTTGTGGCAATACATGAATAATTTCTTCACCAGGAAGCATTACTAATTTATGTACTTGGTTTATTAATCTGTCAATATCCTCATCATCAATTACCGTTTCTGCATTTGCCCTGGTTATATAGTCACTATGTTGTAAGCTGCGAATATGTTGCCCAGCAATACCAACGGTAACACCTTCAATTTTCATATCGGAAGCAGCTTCTGCTTCTTGTACCGCTTGCTGTATGGATTGGATGGTTTGCGTAATATTATTTACCACACCACGATGCACACCCAAGCTTTTAGATTTACCAATGCCTAAAATCTCAACTTTTCCATACTCGTTTTTACGACCAATCATAGCCACAATTTTTGTGGTCCCTATGTCTAATCCTACTGCTAAATTATGCTCCATGGCTTATATTTTGGTACATACTACTTGGTTATCAAACTGTAAATTGACTTTACTATAACTGTTAAGCGTGTTCTCTTTCATACTCTTTTGATAAAACGCCTTTAGATTATTAATTTTTTTATCTAAAAATGTTACATCTCCCAATTGCACTAAAAATTGACACTGTCTCAGCTTTAAATAAACCGCCATATCAATGCCTTGATGAATTTCTATAACATGCTTTTTTAAGAATTCATCTTCTTTAATTTTATTTGCAACTATGTAGATGCTTTTTAAATTGTTTTTTTCAACATAACCAGTAACCAGTGGCACTCTAGCAGAAAAATTACTAGACAAAGGCATGTATAAACCGTCACCGTCTATATAATAAGACACATTTGTACTTACTCTTGCTATAGGTGTTTTTTGTTCAATTTCGGCATTAAGTGTACCATTTACAGTAACATACACTTCTGCATTTTTAATCATGGGGTTAGATTTTAGGGCATTTTCTAACGCATTCAAATCTAAAGTTTCTTTAGGAACATTTTTAACACCTTTAAAATTTTGTATTAACAATTTACTAACATTCTCGTTTGTTATAAACAAGTTACTCTCGCCTTTAAATTCAATATTTGGACTGGATATATTCCTAACAGAATTTCTATTGGAAGCAAACGCAAACAGAAAAACAACCAAGGCTGCTAAAGCAAACATTTTTATGTAATTCCAGTTAATTTTCACGAGTAAATTCCTTTTTAATATGTTTTACTTCTTCACCAATATCTCCAGCACCAATAGTTAGCACAACGGTAGCGCTGCTTTCGTGTATTTTTTTCAGTAAATCGGCCTTATTTACTAATTGTTTATTTTCATTTTCTATTTTACTCAACAACCAAGACGATGTAACCCCTTCCATTGGCAATTCTCTAGCTGGGTAAATATCCAACAACAATACCTCATCAAATTTTGATAGGCTTTTAGCAAAATCATCAATAAAATCGCGGGTTCTACTAAATAAATGCGGCTGAAAAATAGCCATCACTTTTTTGTTTGGATACATTTCCCGCACTGCCTGATGTACGGCGTTAATTTCTTCTGGGTGATGCGCATAATCATCAATAAACACAAAATCCTCTGTTTTAATTTGATAACTGAATCGGCGCTTTACGCCTTTAAAAGACGCTAATGCTTTGGCGAGCTGCCGGTGAGGGCAACCATATTCTACAGCCATCGCCAAGGCTATTAGTGCATTAGACAGGTTGTGTCTACCAGGTAGGTTAAATTGTAAATTTTCCAGCACTGTTTTTGGTGTTTTTACATCAAAAACATAAGCGCCGTTTTCTATTTTTATATTTTGAACCGAATAATCGGAATCATCCTCTATACCATAGGTAATGCCTTGAATGGGCAATCCGCTTCTAACAAATAATTTTCCGTTGGGTTTTATTTTTTTTGAAAAATCTTTGAAGGATTTTATTAATTCTGAAGCATCGCCATAAATATCCAAATGGTCGGCATCCATAGAAGTAATGCAGGCTAAATTTGGCGATAGTGTTAAAAAAGAACGGTCGAATTCATCGGCTTCCACCACCGAAACCTCAGTACCGTTGATTATTAAATTGGAGTTGTAATTTTCGCAAATACCACCTAAAAAGGCGGTCATTGGCACATCGCATTCCTTTAACAAATGTCCTAAAATACTGGACGTGGTTGTTTTTCCGTGTGTACCTGCAACCGCTAAACAAAAGGTACTTTCAGTTATTAATCCTAAAATTTGAGAACGTTTTAGAATTTTAAAATGGTTGGCTTTAAAATATTCAAACTCCAAATGCCCTTGCGGAATGGCGGGTGTATAAACAACCAAAGTCTTTTCAGCATCTAAAAATGGTGAAGGGATATGTTTAACGGCATCATCAAAATGAACTTCAACACCTAAAGCCTTTAAACTATCGGTGATTTCAGAAGGTGTTTTATCATACCCAGCAACAAGCTTACCATTAGCCACAAAATAACGTGCCAAAGCACTCATACCAATGCCTCCAATACCTACAAAGTAAACGTTATTTATGCTGTTTAAATTCATTTCCTTTTTAAAAGTTTTTCAACCTCATCGGCTATTTGACTTGTTGCATTAACCAATGCCAATTTTTTTATGTTTTCACCTAATTTGTTCTGCTTTTCTGGTGACGAGATAAGCTGCGAAAATTTGTTCTCGAAATCGGCATCCAAATCCTCCTCTTTAATGATCATGGCCGCATCCTTATCTACTATAGCCATCGCATTTTTTGTTTGGTGGTCTTCAGCCACATTTGGAGATGGTATAAAAATAACGGGCTTACCCACTATACATAACTCGGACACCGAACTTGCTCCAGCACGGGATATAACAATATCTGCTGCAGCATAAGCAAGATCCATGTTGTTTAAAAATTCGTAAACCTGCACATTAACTGTATGGTTATAAATTTTATACTGACTGTAATAGAGCTTACCACATTGCCAAATAACCTGAACGTTTTGGGTATCTAAAAAATCCAATTCTTTCTCAATCAACTGATTGATGCGTCTAGAACCCAAACTACCACCTAAAACCAAAAGCGTATATTTTCCATGTTTTAAATTGAAAAAGTTTTTAGCTTCAATTGTTTTCGTTTCAATATCCAACAATCCTTTTCTAACAGGATTACCAGTTTTAATTATTTTATCCTTAGGAAAGAAGCGCTCTAAACCATCATAAGCCACACATATTTTTTGAGCTTTTTTAGCTAGCATTTTATTGGTAATACCAGGAAACGAATTCTGTTCCTGTATTAAATAAGGAATGTTTTTTGCCGCAGCAACCTGCAATAATGGTCCGCTAGCAAAACCACCAGTACCAATGGCTACATCGGGCTTGAACGACTCCACAATTTTCCGAGCACTCCAAAGACTACTAATTAATTTGAACGGAAACGCTAAGTTTTTCAAGGTTAGCTTTCGCTGAATTCCAGAAATCCAAAGCCCTTTAATGTCGTACCCCGCTTGTGGCACTTTTTCCATTTCCATTCTATCTTTTGCACCAACAAATAAAAACTCTGCATCTGGAAAACGAGATTTCAACTCGTTTGCAATAGCAATGGCAGGATAAATATGACCTCCCGTGCCGCCTCCAGACAATATGATTTTATATGTTTTAGATTTTTGATTCACAATTTACGATTTACGATTTCGCATCGTTTTTATAGATGCAACTACAATTGATAATAATTCATTTCCTTCTTTATGCAATCTCTTCATTTCCTCCTGTTCATTTACAGACACATCTAACAACAATTCTAAGAAATACATACTTTCATCCGTTTCTTCTTCTACTATTTTAAGTTTATTAATAAAATCCGCATCCGATTTCGCTCTACAAGCCGATCTATAATTTGCGCCAACCGAACTAGAACACCTAATTAATTGATTACAATAAGCATTATATTTTCTTGAAACAGGAAACTTTGCACACAAATTCCAACAATCTGACGCAAATTTTTTAGTTCTGTTTTTTAATGCTTCTTTCATTCTTCACAAATCGTAATTCAACAATCGTATATCATAATTTATTAAATCGCTTCGCTTAATATTTCAAGTGGATTTTCATCCATTGTTTCTTGTTCTTTTATTTCTTCTCGTTTAGCACTTACACTTAATATAATGCCTATAGCCAAACACGTCATCCAAATTGAGGTTCCTCCACTACTTATTAATGGCAACGTCTGCCCTGTAACAGGGAACAACTCTACTGCAACCGCCATATTTATAAGTGCTTGAAACACAATGGGCAATCCAACGCCTAACACCAATAATTTACCAAAAACCGTATCGGCTTTTTGCGCCACTATTACAACCCTAAACAAAAACCACATATAAAGTATCATGATGAAAAAACCACCAACAATACCATATTCCTCAATAATGATGGCGAAAATGAAATCGGATGACGATTGTGGTAAAAAATTCTTTTGGATACTTTTCCCAGGCCCAACACCAAAAACATCGCCCGATGCAATGGCTATTTTAGCTTTCTCGATTTGATAATCGGCTTCGGTATCTTCACCGTTAGAATAATTCTTTATACGGTTTTCCCAAGTTTCAACCTTCACACTTAACGGACCTGTAGTTAGCTTAGCAACCATTACAAAAAGCACCAAACCTAATATCCCCAAACCTAAAATAATACCGATGTAGCGAACGGGATAACCACCCAAAAACACCAAAATCACCACCATTAAAAACATAATGGCCGTTGTTGAAAAATTTGAGGGGAGAATTAATGCCAAAATCATAAAAACAGGCACCCAAAGTGGCAAAATGGAACTTTTAAAAGTGATGTCTTTATCTTTAACTTTAGACATATACCTTGCCACATAAACCATAAGCACTACGGATGCAAAAGTGGATGTTTGAAAAGACACCCCCACGATAGGTATTTGAATCCATCTACTGGCGCTTGCGCCTTCCACAACGGTACCTTGCAACATGGTAATTCCTAACAACACCAACACTATGGGGATCATCACCAAGGACAAGCCTTTAAAATACCTGTAAGGAATTTTATGAACTCCATACATAATGGCAAACCCTAATCCTAAATGCACCAAATGCTTCACAAAAAAGGTAAACGTATTTCCGCTAACGCTTCTATACGCCAAATTACTTGCAGCACTATAAACAGGCAAAAACGACACTATTGCCAACAACGCAACAATGGCCCAAATTAATCTATCGCCTTTTATGTTATTAAATAGTGTTTGCACGTTTTTAATTTCTATTTTCTTTTAAAATGAGATGCTTCGACAAGCTCAGCATGACAAAAAACATTATTTATTATAAATTCCTTACCGCTTCTTTAAATTGACGCCCTCTGTCTTCATAATTTTCGAACAAATCGAAACTTGCACATGCTGGCGATAACAATACATTATCACCCGCTTCGGCTAGTTTGTAAGCTATTTTTACAGCTTCACTCATAAATTGTGTTTCAACAATAACATCAACCATACCTTCAAAAGCCTTTAATAATTTCTCATTATCAACACCCAAACAAATAATGGCTTTAACTTTTTCGTTCACAAAAGAATAAAGTTCTTCGTAGTTATTACCCTTATCTACACCTCCAACAATCCAAACTGTTGGCGCATCCATGCTTTCTAAAGCATAATATGTTGCATTTACATTGGTTGCTTTTGAATCGTTTATGTACTGAACTTTATTGATTTTTAAAACCTGTTCCAAACGATGTTCTACACCTTGAAAATTCTCTAAACTTTCACGTATGGTTTGCTTTCTAATTTTCAGTAAATGAGCCACAGTAGAAGCAGCCATCGCATTTTTAACATTGTGATTTCCTTCTAACTTTAGACTTGTTGTTGGCATAATTATTTTATTGTTATTTATTGTTATTATTATATCTTGTTTATCTAAATACGCGCCGTTTTCAATAGTTTTTGTTAATGAAAATGGCAATAATGTGGATTGAACCGGGTGTTTTTTTAACCAATCTGTTAGAATATCATCATCAGCATCATAAATCAAAAAATCTTCTTTTGTTTGATTTTCTGCAATTCTGAATTTCGAAGCGATATAATTTTCCAATTTGTAATCATATCTATCTAAATGATCGGGTGTAATGTTTGTTATTACTGCAATGTGTGGTTTAAAATCGACAATATCATCTAACTGAAAACTACTGATCTCCAACACATAATTCGGGTAATCTTTTTCCAAAATTTGTTTTGCAAAACTGTCGCCAATATTACCTGCTAACCCAACCTGCAATTCTCCCTTTAGAAGATGATGTGTTAAGGTTGCCGTGGTTGTTTTGCCATTACTCCCTGTAATGCCTACAACGGTTGCGCTTGTATATTTAGCTGCAAATTCAATTTCTGAAACTACCAAAATGCCTTGTTCGCGAATTTGCTTTACCAAAGGCACCTTATCAGGAATTCCAGGGCTTTTCATTACGATGTCAGCATTCAGAATTTTAGCTTCTGTATGCGTTTCATCTTCCCATTCAATCTCATTATGTATAAGAACTTGTTTATATTTCTCTTTTATTTTCCCCTTATCGGAAACAAAAACATCGTAACCTTTTGCTTTTCCTAAAAGCGCTGTCCCTACACCGCTTTCGCCTCCACCTAATATGACTAATCTTTGTTTTGTCATTCCATTTTCATTTCATATGATGCTTCGACTGCGCTCAGCATGACAATTATTATCTGATTTTCAAAGTAACAATTGAAAGGATTGCTAATAAAATCCCCACAATCCAAAAACGTGTTACAATTTTACTTTCGTGATATCCCGATTTCTGATAGTGGTGATGTAATGGCGACATTTTGAAAATGCGACGTCCTTCTCCATATTTTTTCTTGGTATATTTAAACCAACTTACTTGCATAACTACCGATAAATTTTCAGCTAAAAAGATGCCGCACAATACCGGAATCAACCATTCTTTACGAACAGCTATAGCTATAACCGCTATAATACCTCCTATGGTTAAGCTTCCCGTATCGCCCATAAACACTTGTGCTGGATAGGTATTGTACCACAAAAACCCAATAAGCGCCCCCACAAAGGCTGCGATATAAATAGTGATTTCTTCCACCCGTGGTATGTACATGATATTGAGGTAATCAGAAAAAATAATATTACCGGACACCCAAGCAAAAATCCCTAAGGTTAGAACGATGATGGCGGAAGTTCCTGCCGCTAAACCATCGATACCATCGGTAAGATTAGCTCCATTTGAAACTGCCGAGATGATAAAAATTGAGATGATTATAAAAACAACCCAGCCATAATCTTTTAATTTTGGGCTTACCCAAGTTATAATATCGGCATAATCAAACTCATTTCCTTTTACAAACGGTATAGTTGTTTTGGTTGACTTTGTTTCTTCTTTAAACAACTGTGCAGGTGCCACATTTGGATTTTCTGCTATCATTTGTTGACGCACTTCCAAAGGTAATTTCTCTTTGATAGTTGCATAGGGGCTGAAATATAAAGTAGAACCCACAATAATCCCCAACCCTACTTGACCAAGCACTTTAAAACGGCCTTTTAATCCTTCTTTATCCTTTTTGAATTTTTTAATATAATCATCAATAAACCCGATGACACCCATCCAAAGCGTTGTAACAATAAGCAACACAATGTAAACATTACTCAATTTAGCCAACAAAAGCACTGGAATTAATGTAGCAAGTATAATAATGATACCACCCATTGTGGGTGTTCCTGCTTTTTCACTTTGCCCTTCTAAACCTAAATCTCTAATGGTTTCACCTACTTGCTGTTTTTGTAAAAAACGAATGATACGCTTTCCGTAAATAGTAGAAATTAACAACGACAAAATCATAGCCAATGCTGCCCTAAAGGTTATAAAGCCAAATAGGGATGCTCCAGGAATTTGGAATTGTTTTTCTAAATAATCAAATAGGTAATACAGCATTTGGTTATTGTTTATTATTTATTAAATCCTCTCGACTGCGCTCGAGGTGACAATTTTTTATTTATTAAACTGGTTCAAAAAATCTTTCACTATTTTAAAATCATCAAAATCAAAGCGTTCTCCTTTTATTTCTTGATAGGTTTCATGGCCTTTGCCTGCAATCAAAATAATATCATTTGGTTGTGCCAATTGACAGGCTGTTTTTATGGCCTGAAGTCTATCGGTAATCGTTAGGGCTTTTTTATAATTTTGAGGTTCTACGCCTTTTTCAATATCTTTTAAAATGGCCTCAGGCTCTTCACTTCTCGGGTTATCACTTGTAAAAATCACTTTGGTACTTAAAGCCGTTGCGATGTGTCCCATTTTAGGACGTTTGGTTTTATCTCTATCGCCACCACAACCCACAACGGTAATTAATTCTTCATTTTTAGTACGGATACTATTGATGGTTTCCAATACATTTTTAAGTGCATCGGGCGTGTGTGCATAATCAACTATAGCAGTAATTTTATTAGTTGAAATCACATACTGAAAACGGCCGCTTACACTTTCCAATTCGCTTATTAAACGTAGAATTTCTACTTTTTCAAGTCCTAACAATTCCGCTGTAGCGTAAATTGCCAAAATATTATAGGCATTGAAATTCCCGATAAGGCGCGTCCAAACTTCAGCATCATTAATTTTCAATAACAAACCTCCAAATTGGTTTTCTAATATTTGGGATTTATAATCGGCATAGCCTTTTAACGCATAGGTGAATTTTCGAGCTTTGGTGTTTTGCAACATCACCAATCCATTTTTATCATCCACATTTACCAATGTAAACGCTTTTTCTGGAAGCGCATCGAAAAACGATTTTTTTACATCGCGATATTCCGCAAATGTGTTGTGATAATCTAAATGGTCGTGCGTAAGATTGGTGAAAATACCGCCTTCAAAACGCAAACCTTCAGTTCTATATTGATGAATACCATGCGAGCTTACTTCCATAAAACAAAACTCCACCCCTTCAGTATTCATATAATCCAAATACTTATTAATGGTTAAAGAATCGGGTGTGGTATGGGTTGCTTTATATTCTGTATTATCTACCATAATTTTCACGGTGGACAACAACCCAACTTTATATCCTGCTTTTTTAAATAGCTGATACAACAAACTGGCAACTGTGGTTTTTCCGTTAGTACCGGTTACCCCTACCAATTTTAAATTTTCAGATGGATTTCCGTAGAAATTAGCCGCCATAAAAGCCAAGGCTTTACTGGAATTATCCACTTCTATATAAGTAACACCTTCACTTAACTTTTCAGGCATTTCTTCACAAATAACCGCAACTGCACCTTGTTTTACAGCAACATCTATAAATTTATGTCCATCGGAAACCGTTCCTTTTATAGCCACAAACGCATAACCACTCTTGATGTTTCTAGAGTCGAAATCTATAGCAGCAACACCAACGCTGGTAGAACCTGCTACCGCATTAATTGTTACTTTGTATAATATGTCTTTTAATGCTATCATGAAGCGGATAAAACGACTACTTGGTTGTTTTTTAATTTTATATTTTGATTGATGGATTGCTTTTTAACAACACCACTACCTTCTAATTTCACTTTTATTTTTACTTGCATGTTTTCCAACAACGCCAACGCATCCATTGCCGGCAACCCAACCACGTTTGGCATCACGGTTTTGTAGGTTTGAGCTGTTTTATAAAAACTCTCGTATTCATTTTCAACCGAAGCAACTTTAACTTGTAATGACTTCACCTCATCTGTAATAGGTGTATCGGTAAATATTTTTTGAGCTATTTTTTTAAAAACAGGCCCCGACACATCGGCTCCATAATATCCAACACTTTTATCGGGCTCATGAATAACTACAATGCATGAATATTTCGGGTTTTCAGCAGGGAAATAACCCGCAAACGATGAGATATAACTCAACTTATCTTTATTGGCATAATCTTTTTGGCAAGTACCTGTTTTTCCTGCCATTGAGAAATTTTCAGAATACAACCTATGACCTGTTCCATGTTTTTTCTCAACCACATTTTTAAGCAGTTGTTTTACTTTTGAAACCGTTTCTTTAGAACAAATTTGTTTGTTTATCACTTCCTTTTTAAAAGGCACTACCACGTGATCAAATTCTTTTACTTCACGTAAAAATTGGGGTTTTACCATTTCCCCATCATTGGCTATAGCATTATAAAAAGTTAAGGTTTGAAGTGGTGTAAAAGACACACCGTAACCATAAGCCATCCATTGCAATGCAATACCACTCCAGCGTCCGTTTTTAATTCGAGGATCTGGAATTACCGGTTTTGGCTCTCCAATTATTGGAAGATCTAAATCGTTATTAAGATTCATAGCATACAACCTATCTACAAATTTGCTAGGTGTTTTTCCGTAAGCTTTATCAATTGCTTTTACAATAGCTGTATTTGAAGATACCTCGAATGCCTTAGAAATGGTGATTTTACCGTAACCACCATGATGAGAATCCCTCACCGACTTTCCGTAGAATTTTATAACTCCATTTTCGGTATCAACCACATCGCTTGTATCAATAACTTTATCCTCAATACCGGCCGTTAAAGCCATCAACTTAAAAGTTGAACCAGACTCGTGAGATTCACCAACCGCATAATTCAAACGCTCGTAATAATACCCGTCGCTATTTCTTCCTAAGTTTGAAATGGCACGAATTTCACCTGTTTTTGTTTCCATTACCACCACACAGCCATGGTCTGCTTTGTATTTTTCCAATTGCTCTAAAAGCGCATGATGTGCTATATCTTGAATATTTACATCAATAGTTGTGTAAACATCATAGCCGTTTTTAGGATCAATTTCGTTGGCATCGTTCAATGGCTTCCATTGCCCTTTTCCAATTTGCTGTTTTTTTCGTTGACCATCGGTTCCACGTAAATACTTCACCCCAAAAGCACCATCAATACCCGCTCTAGTAACATTTCCTTTTTCATCAAAACGCTCGTAACCAATAGAACGTTGCGCAATACCACCCATAGGATGCTCACGCTTCGTGGTTTGCTCTACAATCAATCCGCCTTTAAAAGCACCTAATTGCAGTAAGGGAAAATTGCGCAAACGGATATAATCTGAATACCCCACATTTCTGGCAATGAGGTAATATCTGTTTTTATTGGCACGTGCTTTTCTAAGCTCATTTTGATAGTAGCTAGACGATTTTCCCGAATATTTTGAAAGCGAATCACTTAATGGTTTCACATACTTTTCGAAGGTTTTTGCGCTAGGAGTTATCGCATCAAACCTAATATCGTATTTAGGTATGGAAGTAGCCAACAAATTTCCTTTTACAGAATACACATTACCTCTATTGGCAGGAATTACCACATTTTTCACAACGCGCTCACTTGCCAAGGCTTTGTATTTATCACCTTGAAAAAACTGAATACTAACCAATTTAAACACCACGGCAAGTCCGAAGACGAACATACATCCTGCTACAAAATACAATCGGTTTAATATGTTTTTCTCGTTTACCACTAACTTTCTGAGTTATTTTTGAGATTTTACTTTTATTTTTTTTGGAGGAATCACCGACGGCTCAATACCCTTTTCAAGCATAACCTCTTTAATATTCGATTCCATTTTCAACTTCATAAGCCTTGAACGTCCATCTATAAAGGCCGAACGCATTTCGCTTACTTCATTTTTTAATCGTGCTATTTCATATACTTTTTTGTCTGCACTGTGCGAACTTGCAATCATGATTATAGCTAAAGCCGAAATAAATATGATAAACCTCCAATTTTTAAAAGAGTCGTCACTTACCAAAAAAGTGCCTTTTAATATTTTATAGATGTTTGTTTTCATAGTTAAATTTCGGCTTCAACCCCGAATTAGTCACTTCCAATTATATTTTTTCAGCTATCCGAAGCTTCGCACTTCTAGCTCTACTGTTTATTTTTATTTCTTCTTTTGAAGGCACTATCAGTCCATTCACTTTTCTAAAAGGCACTTCAAAATTTCCATACATATCGCGCTCTGGCTCTCCTTCAAACATACCGTTTCTTATAAAACGCTTCACCAATCTATCCTCTAAAGAGTGATAGGATATCAAACTCAAGCGCCCACCTTCATTTAAAATCTCAGGTGTTTGCTCTAAAAATTCTTTTAAAGCCTCAATTTCCTGATTCACCTCAATACGAATGGCTTGATAAATTTGAGCCAACACTTTGTTTTCATGTCTTGGCGGCAAAAACTTTTTCAACACTGCTTTCAATTCTTCACTGGTAACAATGGGTTGCACTTCGCGCTGTTCCACAATCAATCGCGCCATAGCTGGAGCTGCTCTCAATTCGCCATATTGCAAAAACACTTGCTTTAACTGCTCTTCATCGTATTTGTTCACAACCTGAAAAGCAGATAGTGCGTTTTGCTGGTTCATACGCATATCCAAATCCGCCTCAAAACGTGTTGAAAAACCACGCTCAGCAACGTCAAACTGATGCGACGACACCCCGAAATCTGCCAAAATCCCATCTACTTTTTTAGCACCATAAAACCTTAAAAAGCGTTTTATATAGCGAAAGTTTTCATTTATCAACGTGAATCGAGAATCGTCAATCGTATTTTCAAGAGCGTCTTGATCTTGATCGAAAGCAAACAATTTCCCTTTATCACCAAGTCGTTTTAATATTTCCTTACTATGCCCTCCGCCTCCAAAAGTGACATCTACATAAATACCGTCCGGATTAATATTTAACCCGTCAACGGTTTCTTTCAACAATACGGGGTTATGATATTCCATGGTCATCATCATCTTGTCCCATCACCTCTTCTGCTAAATCCGCAAAATCTATAGCAGCATCATCAATGGCTTGTTCATATAAATCTTTATCCCAAATTTCAATAATATTAATAGCAGAAGCCACCACAATGTCTTTTGAAATATTTGCAAAAACCGTTAAGTCTTTGGGAATTAATAAGCGCCCATTCACATCCACCTCAACCATTTTTACACCTGCGGTGAAACGACGAATGAAATCGTTGTTCTTTTTATTGAACCTGTTCAACTTATTCATTTTTTGCATCAACATCTGCCACTCGCTCATTGGGTAGAGTTCCAAACACTTTTGAAACACCGAACGACGCAACACAAAACCACCATCTAAAACTGAAGACAGTTGCTTTTTAAGCGGAGCAGGCATCATTAATCTGCCTTTAGCGTCCACTTTGCAATCGTATGTTCCTGTTAATAAGTCCAATGTGGTTTGTGAGCTTTTTTGGGTTTAAGTTTCAAATATATTGAAAATTTTACCACTTTTTACCACTTCCTACCACTTTGTTAATAATTTTTCGATTAAATGCTCCTAGTGGATGTTTTTAAGACCTCTTAACACCCACTACCACTTAGTATCAACAGATTAAACGAGACCATTTCATATCTGAACAATTGTTAACATCTCTATTTTGAAATATTATTTTTGAAAACCAATAAAATGATTGAAATATGAATGAAATAACTATATTTGTTTTTAAAGCAATGCCAACCGATTAATGACGCACCGTTTAAAAAAAGAGAAAAACTACAGCTACATAGAAGCTGGTGAAGGAACGCCAATTATAGTATTACACGGACTAATGGGCGGTTTAAGCAATTTTGATTCGGTAATTAAAAACTTTAGCCAAAAAGGGTTTAAAGTTATCATTCCTGAGTTGCCCATTTACACCATGTCTTTACTAAAAACCAACGTAAAAAGTTTCGCTAAATACTTACACGACTTTATAGAATTTAAAGGTTATGATGAAATTATTTTACTTGGAAATTCTTTAGGTGGACACATTGGCCTTTACCATACAAAGTTATACCCCGAAAAAGTAAAAGCACTTATAATAACCGGTAGCTCAGGACTTTACGAAAGCGCTATGGGCGGAGGTTATACCAAACGTAGCGACTACGAGGTGATTAAAAAGAAAGCACAAGATGTTTTTTACGACCCAGCTGTAGCCACCAAGGAAATTGTAGATGAAGTTTACGAAACGGTAAACGACCGCAACAAACTTATAAAAACACTGGCTATTGCCAAAAGTGCCATTCGCCATAACATGGCTAAAGATTTACCAAAAATGAACATCCCAACTTGTATTATTTGGGGTAAAAACGATAATGTAACACCCCCAGAAGTCGCTCTAGAATTTGACAGTCTTTTACCAGACTCTGAGCTGTTTTGGATTGATAAATGTGGGCATGCCGCTATGATGGAACACCCCGACGAGTTTAATCAAATTCTTGATGCTTGGTTGCAAAAACGAGGCATAAAATAAAATTTCTGAAATTTTAAAAGCCTAATTTCCTGTATAGGAAATTTAAAGTTCAATAAATAAGATTCCCTCTTTCATGGGAATGTAAAAAGACTAATAATGCATATAAAATCGGCCGAATTTATAATGAGTAATTCTGATGTGGCAAAATGTCCAAAAGGATTGCTACCCGAATATGCATTTATTGGCAGAAGCAACGTAGGTAAATCGTCACTTATAAACATGCTTACCAGCCGTAAAAGTTTAGCAAAAACATCGGGAAGACCTGGAAAAACACAACTTATCAATCATTTTTTAATTAATAAAAATTGGCATTTGGTAGATTTACCGGGTTATGGTTATGCACGTGTTTCTAAAAACGCAAAAAAAACGTTTCAAAAATTCATTACCCAATATTTTGGTTTGCGCGAGCAACTTGTAACCGCTTTTGTTTTGGTTGATATTAGACATGACCCCCAACCCATCGATTTGGAATTTATGCAATGGCTGGGCGAACATGGCATACCGTTTTCCATTATTTTTACTAAAGCCGACAAACTAAAACCCAATGCTATTCTAAGACATGTTGAAGACTACAAAAAGGTGCTTTTAGAAACTTGGGAAGACATGCCCAAATACTTTATCACCTCTTCTAGCAATGAAGCTGGAAAAGATGACGTTTTAAATTATATTGATGAGTTGAATGAGAATATGGATTTAAAATCCAATGGAATTTGAATCTTATAGTGTGTTTTACAGAATTCACATGAAAAAAGCCTTGGCCACATATAGAAATAACATCTTAAGTAGGTTCATGCTTAAACATCAAAAATATGCTCCAATTGTTTTTTTATAGGCGGCTTTATTTTTGATACATTGACTCTAGGACGAATTGATAGACTATACGATTTAACGGTTTTGTGCTTACACATGACCTCATTGACCATAACATTATACCTCTACAATTTAGCTGATGATGGTAAATGGAAAGAAACCATTCTTGGACGATATGAAAAATATTTTCCATTAGCAATTCAGTTTTTTTTTGGTGGACTTTCAAGTGCATTTGTAATTTATTTTTCAAGAAGTGTATCTCTATCAAAAACATTTTCATTTTTTTTATTCTTGTTACGCTACTTTTTGCTAATGAGTTTCTAAAAAAGCGTATATCGAACAAATACCTGCAATTTAGTGTCTACTTTTTTATAAGTTTTACTTTTTTTACATTCATTATACCTGTATTCATCAGAATAATGAACACAAATATTTTTATTCTTTCAGGTTTAGTTAGTTTAGTTTCTACATTAACACTGATAGTAATAATTTATAATGCAAGTCCAAGTACACGAGCAGAAATGCACATTGGCAGAATTATTGGAATCGTACTGGCTATTTACACAATCATTAATGTATTTTATTATTTTAAACTCATCCCTCCTGTACCACTTGCATTAGAAACAGGAATTGCTGCACATGACATAAAAGTAGAAAACAACAACTACATTGTTACTTTTGAAAACAATGCTGAGCATATATTCTGGAGAGAACACAAATTAAAATTCACTTACAATCCTGACCAAAATGTTTATGTTTTTGCATCCATATTTGCACCAACAGAAATTAAAAAACTGATATTTCATCGTTGGAAGTGGTATAATGATACTAGCGACGAATGGGAAATTATTGAAGATATAGGTTACGATATCAGTGGCGGTAGAAATGGTGGTTATCGTGGTTATACCTTTAAGAATAATGTAAAAGAAGGACTGTGGAAAGTTGATGTTATTACTGAAGAAGAATTGGTTATTGGCGTCATTGATTTCGAAATTGTAATGAAAAACAACTCGCAGGCTATAAAACTTGTAGAGAAAAAATTCTGAGAAATATACTATTTGCTAAAAGAAACTTTGCTTTGTAACTTTTAATAATAATGAAAGAACAAAAAAAAATGTAAGAGAAGCTACCAACCAACTACCCCTTAACATCCAAAGCATCACGCAACGCATTGCCAATAAGCATGAACGCCATTACCAAACTCATAATACAAAGTCCGGGGATAATAGCCAAATAAGGCTTCCCAAGAATGATATAGTTATAGTGGTCTTTTATCATAGCACCCCAGCTAGCCATAGGTGGTTGTGCACCAATACCCAAGAAACTAAGCCCGCTTTCAATTAAAATAGCAGCAGCAAAATTAGCTGCCGAAATTACAATAACCGGCGCCATAATATTGGGCAAAATATGTTTGGTAATAATTCTATAATCATTAAACCCCAAAGCTCTGGCTGCTGTAACGTATTGCATTTCTTTGGCGCTGATTATTTGACCACGCACTACCCGAGCCACTTCAACCCACATAGTTAAACCTACCGCAATAAATACTTGCCAAAAACCTTTTCCTAAGGCTAAAGTAATAGCTATAACCAATAACAATGTTGGTATAGACCAGGTTACGTTAATAACCCACATAATAAGAGCATCTACTTTACCTCCAAAATAGCCGGCGATGCTTCCCATAAAAACACCAACTACCAACGATATAAATACCGCTACAAAACCTATAAAAAAAGAGATTCTTGCTCCTACCAAAACACGACTTAACAAATCGCGCCCATATTTATCGGTGCCAAATAGAAAGGTTTTTTCTTTAATATATGCATCGACTGAATTGTTTGGAAACTCAGTTACCTTCATGGTTTTTTCAACACCTTCCAACCCATCCGACGCGTATTCTTTATAAGTTAACACGCCGTTCGGCACTTTATACTCCGAAATAGGAATTTCGTTATCGGCAGTTTTATCCCCAAAAAACAACTTATCAAAACCTCTTTGATTGGTTTTTAGTTGTGAAGGAATGGTAAGCATGGTAACTTTAAACCCTGGTTTTTTTGAATGAATTGCCAAATGCATTTGATTGGCATATTGCGAACTATCGGGCGCAAACACGTAGGCAAACACCGAAACCAATCCAATAAAAATTATAAAGTAGAAACTAAAAACGCCCCAAAAGTTTTTTTTGAACTTTTGGAGCGCTAATTGTTTTAATGAGTTTGATTTATGACTCATATACTACTTAACCTTTTGTAGTTGCTACTACTTTTTTAATAGGAGACGCTGTTTTTAAATCTTCTAAAACATGGACAGCTTCTTCTATATAGATATCATGGCTTAAACTTTCGTGCCATCTCTCACGTTTTTCCTTTAAATCGGTTGTATCCTTAGTAAAAAGTTCTTTTTCGTATTTTGTAGAATAGAATGTTAAATTGGTTTTATAATTTGTTAAAGCATCAAATCGTTTCGCTTCCTCTTCATTCAACTTCAGCTCCGCTTTATATTTTTTATAATTTAAAGACACAACGGTTTCATCAATTTTACTTTTCACCCATTTGGCATTTTCTTCAACAAGTTTTAACTGCTGGTTATGGTTTATACGTTCTTTACTTTTTTTAATGGTTGCTTCATAATCAAAATAGTTTTCCCATGGTGTATAGTCGGCTGCATCAATTTCATCCCAAGGTAATGGGTTTTCTTTATCTTTTTCGCCAACTTCAATAAAACTAAAACGCCCAGGCACATTTACATCACTTTTAACACCTTCTAACTGTACCGAACCACCATTAATTCTATAATATTTTTGGGTAGTTAAAGCCAGTGCTCCTAAATCGCCACTAGTATTATTTCGAAGCATAGTGTTAAGGTTGATCACATTTTGAACGGTTCCCTTTCCATAAGTTTGCTTGCCACCAATAATAATGGCACGTTTATAGTCTTGCATAGCAGCAGCCATAATTTCGGAAGCTGATGCCGATATTTCATTCACTAGAATCACCAACGGTCCATCCCAAGAAATGGATTTATCTTTATCACGCAATACCTCTTTAGCTTCACCTGTAGAACGCACTTGAACAATTGGACCTTCTTTAATAAACAAACCTGCCATATCTACCACCGTTGGTAAAGAACCACCACCATTGTTACGCAAATCTAAAATCAGCCCTTGAATACCTTCTGCTTTCAATCGTTCAATTTCTGCTTTAACATCTTTGGCTGCGTTTATGTTTTTATAGTCTTTAAAATCTACGTAAAAAGAGGGTAAATCAATCACACCAAAAATCATATTATCTTTTTTAACCACCGAAGATTTGGCGTAGGTTTCTTCCAACTCTACCACATCTCTGGTAATGGTTATGTCTCTAATAGTACCATCTACTTTTTTAATGGTTAAGGTTACTTTAGTTCCTTTTGGCCCTTTAATATATTTGATGGCATCATTAATTCGCATGCCAACAATATTTACAGGAAACGCTTCATCTTCTTGCTTTACTTTTAAAATAATATCTTCAACTTCCAATTCTTTGCTTCTCCAAGCAGGACCTCCAGAAATTAATTCAACAATTTTAATATAGTCCATTCTTTTTTGCAATCTGGCACCAATACCTTCTAATTTACCAGACATACGTTGATCAAAATCTTCCTTGTTTTTAGGCGCCAAATAGTAAGTATGTGGGTCAAATTCTTCAACAATGGTATTTACGTAAATGGCAAACCAATCTTCACGTTCTAAATCATCAATATTATCATTGAAATACACATCGATGGATTTTAAAGTAGATTCGCGCGCTTCTTTTTCAATTTCAGCTTCAGATTTCATCACATAGGAAGGGTCATTTTTCTTTGCCAGTTCCTCTTGTGCCAACAAATCGTCATAGTTTGAAAGTGTAGAAAACTTAAGTTGTTGTCTCCAACGTTCTTTTAATTCCTTTCTGTTTTTTGTAAAACTACTGTTTTCGTAATCGGTATTAAAGGTCTCGTCTACTGAATAATCAAAAGGCTCTGATAATACTTCTTTGTAAATTACTTTGGCTTCTTCAATACGTTTCAACATACGCTCGTGTACCACATTAAAAAATGTGATATCTGTTGCTTTAAGCTGATTGTCTATTGTTAATTTATATTTTTCAAATTCTTTAAAATCAGACTCATAGAAATAGCGTTTTACGGGGTCAATTATTTCTAAATAATCTTTAAATAATTCAGCTGAAAATGCATCATCTATTAGAATGGGGTCGAAATGCCCTTGTTCTAAAACAAAAGTAATGACCTGAATTAGTAATTTATCTTTGTCAGGATTGCTGAACTTTTTAGTTGTAAAGCTACACGAGGCGAAGGCTAACAACAACGACAACAACAACACTTTATAATTCCTTCTCATAATTTTTTTCATTCGGTTAATATTCAATGGCTCATAGAACGCCCTTCATTTTTTTACTAAAATAAAGAAAAAACTATGCCATTAAAGGGAATGTGCTACTAATTTTTTGTTAAACTGAAGAAATAACCTATTTCATAAGGAATTTATGTATTTTAGCGATACTTTTTTTAAGTATAAAATGACAAAAAAACCACTTATATTAGTTACTAACGACGATGGCATAAATGCACCTGGCATAAGAACCTTAATTTCCATTATGAAAACCATTGGTGATGTGGTGGTTGTGGCTCCAGACAGTCCTCAAAGTGGTATGGGACACGCCATTACATTAGATTCGACTTTATATGTTGAACAAGTTTTTATTGATGATGGTCCACAAACCGAATACAGCTGTTCGGGCACTCCTGCCGATTGTGTAAAACTTGCCATTAGAGAAAAATTGACCAGAAAGCCCGATATTTGTGTGTCGGGAATAAATCATGGGTCCAATTCTTCTATAAACGTGATCTACTCTGGCACCATGAGTGCCGCTATTGAAGCAGGTATTGAAGGGATTCCAGCGGTGGGATTTTCGTTATTGGATTATGCTTGGAGCGCCAATTTTGAAGCTACCCACGACTTTGTAAAAACCATTGTAGAAAATGTTTTAAACCAAGGTTTACCCAATGGCGTTGTTTTAAATGTGAACATCCCTAATCTTTCTAAAGAAAAAATAAAAGGCATAAAAATTTGCCGACAAGCGAAAGCCAATTGGGTGGAAGAATTTGATAAACGCAAAACACCACAAGGTCGCGACTATTATTGGCTTACCGGAAAATTTGTTAATTTAGATGGTGGTGAAGACACCGATGAATGGGCTTTGGAAAACGGCTATATATCGGTTGTACCCATTCAATTTGATTTAACTGCACACCATTACATTCAAACTTTAAACACTTGGAATTTAAATGATTAAAAAAGATATTTTAATAGGGGCACTTGTTGGTTTAATAGCTAATTGTGTTGGCTTATTTTTGGTTGCCACTTTATTAGGACAAGGAGACGATTTTATAACCGTAATAAAAGCAGCCGCTAACGAAGGTTTTTTAGGCAAACTTATTAGCTTAGGTGCTATTTTAAATTTAATAGCCTTTTTTATTTTTATAAGAAAACGAAAGGATTATAGAGCCCGAGGCGTTTTACTAATAACCCTTTTTATTGCTGTTTTTACTTTAATTTTTAAATTGTTTTAGACAAGTTGACATAAGGCCTAAGATCTATAACCCAAGACCAGTTAAATGAAATACTACATTATAGCAGGAGAAGCATCAGGCGATTTACATGGTTCCAACCTCATGAAAGCATTACTGAATGAAGATGTACATGCTGATTTTAGATTTTGGGGAGGAGACCTTATGCAAGCGGTTGGCGGCACCCTGGTAAAACACTATAAAGAACGTGCATTTATGGGGTTTGCCGAAGTTGTTCTGAACTTATCTGCTATTTTTAAAGATATTTCATTGTGCAAAAACGATATTCAAACCTATAACCCCGATGTTATTATTTTTATAGATAATTCAGGATTTAATTTGCGCATAGCGAAGTGGGCAAAACAAGCGGGTTTTAGAACCAATTATTATATATCCCCACAAGTTTGGGCTTCCAGAGCAGGCAGGGTAAAAGACATAAAACGCGATATTGATGCGATGTATGTCATATTGCCTTTTGTAGAACCCTTTTACAAAAAACACGATTATAAGGTTACATTTGTTGGACACCCTTTAATTGATGCTATTGCCAATAGAACTCAGGTTGGTGAATATAAATTTAGAGAAGCATACAACCTAAACGACAAACCTATTATCGCATTATTACCGGGAAGCCGAAAACAAGAAATTAAAAACATGCTTTCCGTTATGCTTAGTTTGGTTGATGATTTTCCTGATTACCAATTTGTTATTGCAGGAGCACCAAGTCAGGAATATAGTTTTTACGAGCCCTTTATAAAATCGGATAACGTAAAATTCATTTCAAATAAAACTTATGACTTGTTAAGTGTTTCTTATGCAGCTTTGGTAACATCTGGAACTGCCACTTTAGAAGCTGCTTTATTCAAAATACCACAAGTGGTTTGCTATAAAGGGAGTGCTATTTCATATCAAATTGCCAAACGCATTATTACTTTAAAATTCATTTCTTTGGTAAATTTAATTATGGATAAAGAAGTAGTTACTGAACTTATTCAAAATGATTTCAATAAAAAACGTCTTAAAAAAGAACTTGATAAAATTTTAGACGAAAAAGAACGTTCTAAAATATTTATTAATTATTACGAACTTGAAAAAGCCTTGGGTGGTAAAGGTGCCAGTGAAAAAACCGCCAAGTTAATTTACAAATCTATTAAAGCCTAATTTATTTATGAAGAACTTAATTATCTTAATGCTAATTGCGGTTAGTTTAAGCAGTTGTAAATCTTCAAAAAGTATTGTTGTAAAAAAATCATCTACAAAAAAAGTTATCTCTCAACCTAACACAGAAGTAACTTCAAACAGAACCACAAGTACGTTCGATGTCAAAAAAAAGGAAGACGATGACGATGATAACACAAACAACGAAGTATCAAAAGCCTTTGGCATTGTAGATTATGCAAAACAGTTTAGTGGCGTAAAATACAAATTTGGCGGTGCTACAAGAGATGGTATGGATTGTTCTGGGTTGGTTTTTGAATCGTTTAGAGCTTTTGATGTTATTTTACCAAGAATTTCCAGAGATATGGCTAAACAAGGTGAAAAAATCAATTTAAAAAATACCCAAGAAGGCGATTTACTTTTTTTTAAGACGATGAATAGAAGAAACGACATAAGCCATGTAGGACTTGTAGTTACCTCTGAAAATGGCGATATTGAGTTTATTCATTCCACAACAAGTGCTGGCGTTATTATTTCTAAACTTTCAGAAAATTACTGGAATAACGCTTTTGTAGAAGCACGTAGAATATTATAGGAAATTTTATATATTAGAGTAGTCATGAAGCTACTCAATTTCACCATAATAAAACTAACTTTTTGCTTTATTTTGGGCATTGTTATTGGCTATGGTTTCAACATACCACTATACATAAATCTACTTTTTGCAGGCATTGGTTTTCTTTTAACTACTACTTTTTTTCTTATTGCTAGAAACAAATTTGTTAAAACCATTTGGTTTGGCATTTTTAGTTTTATCACTATGGTTTTAATAGGTATTTTAGTTACCAATCTTCATAATGACAAAAACAATCCGAAACATTATTCCTATTTAATTTCTAAAGAACCTGATTCCTTAAAAACCATCACGTTTAGGGTTCGCGAAGTTTTAAAACCAGGAAACTATTACGATAAATATATAATTGATTTATTGAATATTGATAACGAGGAGGTTATAGGCAAATCGCTTTTAAACATCCAAAAAGATTCATTAACCAAACCGCTGAAAGTTGATGCTGTTTTTATCAGCAAAACAGCCTTTAAAGATTTAATCAATCCGTTAAACCCAAACCAATTCAACTACAAATCTTACTTAGAAAAAAAATATATTTACCATCAAATATTTACTACTGAGTCTTCTCTTTTCAAAGTAAAATCATCTACCCATACCCTTTTTGGAATTGCAAATAATATTAGAAACCATATAAACGAAAAACTAAAACCCTATCATTTCAAACCCGATGAATTAGCTATTATCAATGCCCTTTTATTGGGGCAACGGCAAGACATTAGTGAAGAAGTTTACACCAGTTACACAAATGCAGGAGCTATTCATATTTTAGCTATTTCAGGGTTGCACATCGGGCTTATTTTATTGATTTTACAATTTATTTTCAAACCCGTAACACAAATTAAACATGGCAAATTAATGAATGCCATTTTATTAGTGAGTATTTTATGGAGTTTTGCCATTATAGCAGGACTTTCTGCCTCTGTAACACGGGCAGTTACCATGTTTAGCGTGGTAGCTATTGCGAAAAATTTAAATAGACCCACCAATATTTATAATACGCTTGCCATATCAATGCTTATAATTTTACTATTCAAGCCTATGTTTTTGTTTGATGTTGGGTTTCAATTAAGTTATTTGGCTGTTTTTGCCATTGTAGCCATCGACCCATTATTATATAAACTATGGAAAACTAAATATTGGCTTCCTGATACCCTTTGGCATACACTAACCGTTACGGTTTCTGCTCAATTTGGAATTATTCCGTTAAGTTTATATTATTTTCATCAATTTCCGAGTTTGTTCTTTCTTTCAAACTTGGTAATCATACCACTTTTAGGCATTATTTTAGGCTTTGGAATATTACTTATTTTTTTAGCAATTTTAAATATACTACCTCAATTTATAGCCACTAGTTATGGCTATGTCATTAATTTAATGAATTCGTTTGTAGGATGGATTTCAAAGCAAGAAGATTTTCTATTTAAGGATATTCCGTTTAGTTTACTCCACGTTTTCGTTTCATACATTTTCATCATTGCTCTTGTTCTTCTTTACGCAAAACGAAATTTTTCAGCTTTAAAATGGTTTTTAATAAGTATTCTATTGGTGCAATCTGCCATCATTTACACGAATTCCAACACACCTAAAAATCAATTTATTGTATTTCATAAAAGCAGATATACTTTGTTGGGAAACACAATGAACAAGGGTATAACATTGGCTTCTGATTTGGACACCATCACAAAACTGAAAACTAAAATAGTTAAAGATTATACGGTTGGAAATCACATTAAAACCATTAGAGAAGATAAGCTACAGCCAGTTTACATGCTGAATACCAAAAAATTATTAGTGATTGACAGTTTAGGAATTTACAATATAAAATCATTTCAACCCGATTATGTATTGCTTCGTCAATCGCCTAAAATAAACTTAAACCGATTGATTGATTCCTTAAAGCCAAAATACATAATTGCAGATGGCAGCAACTATAAATCGTATGTAGAAGGTTGGGAAAGCGTTTGCAAAAAAAGAAAGCTCTCATTTCACCAAACTAGCAAAAAAGGAGCTTTTATTATAAAATACTGAAATAATCTACTTCTATTAAATATTAAAATTTCAAAAAAATAAATTCCAAATTCCAAAAAAAACACTGATTACCCCTTAAATTGAGGCTTAAAAGCAGTGTAATAGGTGTTAAATTTTTCTTGGGTATCTAAGGTTTTATGCTCATCAGCTTTAAACATTTTTAAATACAACTCTAATTGAGGTGGTGTTTGATATCCTCGAATAGGCGCAATAACATCGGCTTTTTCATCCATAAAAACAATGGTTGGGTATGCTTGAATTTGAAAATAGCTTGCTAATTGGTGTGCTGAATTACGTCTGCTTGCCAATTCAGGTTTATAACCTGGGTTCGTAAAAGTTTTCCCTTTATAGTTTACCGTTTCATTACCTTCCGCATTAAACTTAACTGCATAATAATTTTCGTTAACATACTTGGCTACATCTGGGTTTTGAAAAGTGTTTCTGTCTAACATTTTACAAGGACCACACCAGCTTGTATAAACATCTATCATTATCTTCTTTGGGTTTTTCTTTTGAAGTTCTACGGCCTTTTCAAGTGTAATCCAATTAATCTCTTGTGCCATACCGGTAACCGATGTTAAAACAGCAAAAACTAAAATATATAATAATCTCTTCATAATTCACTTTGTTGTGATACTAGCGTCGAACTTACAAAAAATGCGCCAAAAGTGGCGCATTTCATAATATTTTTAACTATTTTTTTCGATTAACGAACACCGTGCATTAATTTTTTAATGATAGGCTGGAATAAAATAGCCACTACTCCAGCGATAACAGATATAATTGTTAATATCCAGAAAAAATAACTGATACCATTTTCATTGGCAATTTTATCAACATTTTCACCAAACACTCCAGCACCTTTCATTCCTATCGCAATCGCTAAATACCAAACGCCAAACATAAAGGCAATCATTCTTGCTGGCACCAACTTACTAACATAAGACAATCCTACTGGTGAAATACACAGTTCTCCCATAGTATGGAATAAATACACCAAAACCAACCATATCATACTTACGGAAGCTGTTTTGGCACCAGGCTCTATACCCATTGCTCCAAAAGCAACACATGCCATTCCTAAGGCTAGCAAAAACATACCAATACCATATTTACCGTTTGCTGAAGGGTTATATTTACTTTCCCACCATTTTGAGAACAAAGGAGCTAATGTTATAATAAACAGTGAATTTAAAACACTAAACCAAGAAGCTGGAATTTCAAGCTCTTTATCATTTAATTGATCTAACAACATCCAAATAGCAATACCCCAAACGATTATAAAACTTAGACTTAAAACCACATTTGCCCATTTATACTTGGCAAATGTTTGTTTAAAAAGCAAGAACAAAACCCAAGTAATAATGCCAAGAGGAATAATGGTCATACATGCATTAACAATTCTAAATATCGTGGCAGAAGAACCATCTAAAGTTCTATCGGTATAATCTCTAGCAAAAATGGTTAGAGTTCCTGGAGATTGCTCAAAAATAGCCCAAAAGAAAACCGATAGGATTGCAAAAAAAGTAACAGCTATTAATTTCTCTCTGGTAATTTTTGAATATTGCGTAAATCTATAAATTAACAGTATTAGAAATAGCACAAGAGCCGTTATAATGGCTATATTATTTCCATTTTCACCTAAAAACGAAAATATATTAACCTCACCATTAGAGATTGTTGTTGCAGGTGCATTTAAAACCCATAACAGCCCCAAAACGACCATTAGAACAATCAATCCTAATTGCCAAGAAGTAAATGGGACTCTCTTATCATTATCTTTAGATTCTATTGAGTTTTTATCATCTTTTTTAGGCTTCAAACCTATATCTCCAAAAATATTTTGAGCTAACCAAAACTGAACCAACCCAAAGAACATAAAAATTCCCGCTAGTCCAAATCCTATACTCCAACCTACGCGCTCACCTAAATAACCACATAGCAGAATTCCTAAAAACGCTCCAGCATTCACCCCCATATAAAAAATAGTATAAGCACCATCCTTTTTCTCTGGTCTGTCTTTATACATTTCTGAGACAATAGACGTCATATTGGGCTTAAAAAACCCATTACCTATAACCAATAACCCTAATCCCAAATATATTGACCATTGGGTTTCAACAGCCATAGAGGCGTGCCCCAAAGTCATTAGCAATGCTCCAACCACGACAGCCCAACGAAATCCAATTATTTTATCTGCAAAATAACCACCCATCATGGTTGACAGATATACCAACCCCACATAAGATCCAAATAATGCCATGGCATGTTCACGTGGCCATCCCCAACCTTCATCTAACAATGAAGCTGTTAAGAACAGTACTAATAATGCTCGCATTCCATAATAAGAAAAACGCTCCCACATTTCGGTAAAAAATAATATAAATAGACCTGATGGATGCCCTAAAACGGTACTTTTAAAAAACTGGTCGGTAGAATTCTCACTCATAATCAATAATTATAATTCGTTTATTTGCTTTATTATATTTAACTATTCAATTCTTTATCTACGCCATGCATCAATTTTTTGATAATTGGCGAAAGCACTAATAACAGCACCCCAAAACCTAAACCTGTATAAAATAAATATTCAAAAAGTTTAAGATAGCTCTGTTTTGCTAGATTCAAATCGGGTGCGGTTCCGTTGGTTGTATCAACCGAAGCTATGTTTGCCAAAATAGATGCAATAAATTCAGAACTTGCCGTTGCTAAAAACCAAACGCCCATCATAAATCCAACAATTTTAACCGGTGATAGTTTAGTGACTGCCGACAAACCTACTGGAGACAAGCATAATTCGCCACAAGTATGTAAAAAATAAGTTATTACTAACCAATATATTGCAACTTTCCCTAATTCAGAAGCATTTATTCCCATTACCAACGATCCAAAACCTAAACCTACCAAAATTAATGCCAACGAAAATTTCACAGCTGTATTTGGATTGTACTTACCAAGTTTTACCCATAACCAAGCAAAAATAGGAGCAAGAATAATAATAAATAAAGCGTTAAGACTTAAAAATGTTCCTGCTGCTATTTCACCTCTATCTAAAATACGGTCTGCAAATAAATTTAAAGATGTATATGCTTGTTCAAATAATGCCCAAAAAATAACCGTAAAAACAATCAATATTGTTAAGGCTATTAAACGTTCTCTTGCAACCTTTTCCAATTGGGTAAAGGCATAGTATACTATATATATAAATGAAGCTGCTCCTGCAATAATAAGTAGGTTTTGAACCACACTATGGCTTTGTACCATTTGCCAAACTACTAAGGTAGCCAGCACACTTAAAGCATAAATAAGCCACTCATTTTTAATACCTAATGTTTTTTTGTTTAATAGTTCTGGCACATCAGACTCTCCTTTGCCTAACAAATACTTTTTACCAGAAATAAAGGTTAACAAACCAAAAAACATACCAACACCTGCAGCACCAAACCCATAACTCCAACCATAGGTTTCTCCTAACCAAACGCATATAATAGTTGCTAAAAACGAGCCTAGATTTATTCCCATATAAAATATAGTAAATCCAGAATCCCTACGTTTGTCTCCTTCATGATATAATTCTCCAACCAAAGAAGAAATATTGGCTTTCAAAAAACCAACTCCTAAAATGATAAAAGCCAAGGACAAGTAAAATACCTGAAGTGCAAAATTATCTCTCACTATTTCACCTGTAACCGATTGTGTTGCCGCATTGCCTTCGTAAGCCATACCTGCATGCCCTAATACCAACATAATGCCTCCAAAAACAATGGCCTTTCTAAAACCCAAATACCTATCTGCTAGGAAACCACCAACTACAGGAATTGCATAAACCAAAGCTGCATAACTTCCTATTAATAAGTTACCGTCTACATCGGTGAATAAGTGGTATTTTGTTAAGTAAAAAATCAAAAGGGCTTTCATTCCATAAAATGAAAATCGTTCCCACATTTCAGTAAAAAATAAGATAAAAAGTCCTTTAGGATGTCCAAATAATTGATCTTTATTTGGTTTACTTATGGTAGAATCTGACATATAGATAATATTATCGCAACTTTAACCCTTGAATAACAAAGTGATTGTTCTTTAGAATAATCTTGCTAATTTCAACCAATCGTTGCTGTTTTATTAAAAGTTTTCAAGTTTACTAAAAATTCTTCAAAAAATAGCAAACATTAACAATTAAATCTGCCTGCATTCAAATAAATAAAGGATATAGTATCTTTGTGTTTTTAAATCTAAATTAATGTGTGCATCCATTTCTGGTTTCTCTAAACTCTCAAAATCTAAAAAAATTGATTGGATAGTTGAAACATATTTTTCTAATACTGAAGACGCTAAACGCATTTTAAAACAATATTGGAATACCAACGATAAATTACAACAGCTTCACGACGAGTTTATTGAAAACACCATCACCAATTATTATTTACCTTTAGGTGTTGCTCCTAATTTCTTAATAAATGGAAAGATTTACACTATTCCAATGGCTATTGAAGAAAGTTCGGTAGTGGCGGCAGCTAGTAAGGCTGCTAAATTTTGGATGGACAGGGGTGGTTTTAAAACCAAAGTTATTTCTACTACAAAAATTGGGCAGGTACATTTTATGTACTATGGAAATATTGAAAACCTAAAAAATTATTTCAATCATATTAAATCGCGACTCATTGATGATGCAAAACCTATCACCAAAAACATGGAAAAACGTGGTGGTGGCATTGTAGATATTGAATTACGTAACAAAACACAAGACATAAAAGGCTATTACCAATTGCATGCGTCGTTTGAAACCTTAGATGCTATGGGTGCCAACTTTATAAATTCCTGTTTAGAACAATTTGCCAAAACATTTAAGAATGAAGCTTTAAATTTTGAAGGATTTTCTGAACAAGAAAAGAACATTCAAGTTGTTATGAGCATACTCTCTAACTATGTTCCCGATTGTTTGGTGCACGCAGAAGTAAGTTGCAAAGTTGAAGATTTGAATGAAGACAAAAACATTTCAGCTGAAGAATTTGCTACTAAATTTGTTCAGGCTGTAAATATTGCCGAGGTAGAACCATACCGCGCTGTTACCCATAACAAAGGCATTATGAACGGTATTGATGCCGTGGTTTTAGCTACTGGTAACGACTTTAGAGCGGTTGAAGCTGGCGTACATGCCTATGCTTCAAGAAACGGAAAATACAGCAGTTTATCGCATACCAAAATTGAAGATGGCATTTTTACTTTTTGGATGGAAATACCATTGGCACTTGGAACCATTGGAGGCTTAACGGGACTGCACCCATTAGTGAAATTATCTTTAGAGTTACTGCATCATCCAACCGCAAAAGAATTGATGCAAATTGTTGCCGTTGCTGGTTTAGCACAGAATTTTGCGGCTTTGCGTTCGTTAACCACAACAGGGATTCAAGAAGGGCATATGAAAATGCATTTGATGAATATTCTTAACCAATTTGGAGCTACTGAAACTGAAAAAGCAACTTTAACCGACCATTTTAAAACAAATTTGGTAACGCATACAGCAGTTGTGGAGGCTATTAAGGATTTACGATTTAAGAAAAACGATTAGCGTGCAGAAACTTTATAGCAACGGGAAGCTTCTAATTACTGGGGAATATGTAGTGCTTGATGGCGCTTTATCTCTTGCTATTCCTACTAAATTCGGACAATCTTTAACTGTTGAACCTGTCGATATACCTAAAATTAGTTGGAAAAGTTTTAATAGTGATGGTTCTATTTGGTTTGAAGATACATTTCCTCTTCATGAGATGGCTTCGTCGTTAACGCCTCGCAATGAGGTTTCACAACGAATCATTCAAATTTTAAATACTGCCAAAATACTGAATCCTGATTTTTTAAACACAAAAAGTGGCTTTAAAATATCTACAGATTTAACATTTCCAAAAAATTGGGGACTGGGCACTTCTTCTACTTTAATTAACAATATTTCACAATGGGCCAATGTAAATGCCTTTGAATTGTTGGAAAAGACTTTCGGCGGTAGTGGTTATGATATTGCTTGTGCGCAAAATAACCTTCCTATAACCTATCAACTAAAATTATCGGACTGTACACAAAGGGATAGAAGTATTATAAAGGTGGATTTCAATCCTAATTTTAAAGACCATTTATACTTTATATATCTCAATAAAAAACAAAACAGTCGTGATGGTATTGCCTCTTATAATGACAATAAACATAATATAGAATCGGTAGTTTCAGAAATCAACCACATCACTACCCAAATAATCGACTGTAAAACTTTAGAAGCTTTTGAAATTTTAATAACACAGCATGAAAGCATCATTTCAAAAACCATAAAACAAAAAACGGTTAAAGACATTTTGTTTTCTGACTTTAACGGGAGCATTAAAAGTTTAGGTGCTTGGGGAGGCGATTTTGTTTTAGCAACTTCACAGCAAAACCCAACTTCTTATTTTAAAAATAAAGGGTTTGATGTTATAGTGCCTTACAAGGATATGGTCCTTGATTTCTAAATATGCCCAAATTTTTTATAAAACAAAAAGGAGCAAATAAAATTTGCTCCTTTTTTATATTTCTAAAATTTTATTTTTGAAGAAATTATTATTGAATTTGGTTTTTCGCTCTATTGTCTTCAATATCAGCAGCCTCTTTTAAGGCATTGTATAGTCTTGAAGAAACTACATTTAATTTTTGTTGCTCTACTCTATTAGCAGCAGCTTGATAACTATCTAACTTAGTTGCTGGCGTTACCTTAGTTACTTTAATCATATAAACACCGTTAGCACCATCAATTAATTTAGAAGTCTTACCCTCTTTTAAGCCAAAAGCTGAACCAACCACTAAAGGTTCTCTACCAGCACCTGTAAGCATTGGATTTTTCATATTAATGCCAACAGCTGTTCTTACAGTGGTATTTTCGGCTTTTGCCAAAGCCTCTAAACTAGTTGCAGACACTCTTTTTCTAATTAATTCTGCTTTCTTTTCATTACGAACAATAGGCATAACAGTTGCTTTAGCATCTTCAACAGACATAAGTCCTTCTTCATGCTTAGCTACTAATTGTGCTATTACATACCCATTGGTAACATTAAAACGTTTAATATCGCCTACTTCTGTATTATCTTCAAAAGCCCAACGTACTATGGGTCTTTGGCTTCCAACACCAGGTATATTCTCATCTAAAACCTTCAGATTATTTACTGGCATAACCGCAAGATTTTTCTCTTTGGCTACAGCTTCAAAATCTTTTTTCCCTACAGCTATTTCAAAATTAGATGCATCTCTAAATATTTTATCAATTGAAGTTTCAGATGGTTCAATCTTTCTTGCAACTGTAGCAATTTGCATTGCTGTCTTTTTATCTTTTTGACCTTCAATTTCTATAATATGAAAACCAAAAATAGTTTTTACTACACCTAAGTCCCCTACCTTACCTTCAAACTCAAAATCATTAAATTCCGGTACCATAGAATTATAAGGGTGCCAATCGTAACGACCTTCGTTATTCACGCTTCCTTGGTCTGAAGAATATTCAGTTACAAATTCAGAGAATTTACTTTTATCGGCTTTTAACACAGTTAATAAACTGTCTGAAAAACTTTTTGCCTGCGCTTCAGATCTTGTTACTTCTGCAGAAGCACTTTGAGAACCTATGAAAGGAATTAATATGTGTCTTACTTTTGCAGAATCTGGTATTTGTTTAACCGCAACAACTTTAGAAAGTTTGTAGTATCCATTATCTGTATATGGGCCGTAAACTTGACCTACATTTAATTTAAAAATACTATCAGCAACCCCAGGAGTTAAATCAGATTTAAAAACAAAACGCTTATCAAATTTAATATCAGAATTATTATTTACAAAACTTTCGCTATTAGTAGTATTTAAAAAACCGATAACTGTTTCTTCTGATTTTGAAACATCGTTATACTCCACTTTATCTTTTAAAAGACCTTTTAAACTTTCCTTTATAGCCTTTTCGTCTTCGGCTGAAGCCACTTCATTAAATTGAACAAATTTAATATCTCTGGATTCTTTTACTTCAAATTGTTTTTTATGCTTTTTAATGTAATCCGAAATATCAGAAGTTGAAATTTTCACTTTATCATCTTCAATTGAAGAGTAAGGAATTTGAACAAACTGGATATCAACTTTATTTCCTTCTAATTTATGCTCTAATTCACCTTCTTTCAGCGTTGCTGTTAAACCAGCTCTAACCATGTTAAAGTAGTTTTGTTGCAAAGCGTTTGAAGCTATAGAATTCTCGTAGTTAACCCAACCTTGGTAACCTTCGGCAGAAGTTTCTTTTAAATTGGCTATGTATTCATTTAGTTTATTCTCATCGAATAGACCTGCTTCGTTTAAAAACTCTGGACTGGTAGACAAGGTTGTTTTTAACAAGTCTCTCATTTGGTCTTTTTCTATAGAAATACCTAGTTTTTCGTACTGGTTTTCCATGATGGCCTGTCTAACTTCCTGTTCAAAAACCTGGTTAATAACTTGCGAACCTGTAGCATTTGGTCCTGCTTGACGTTGTGCAGCCTCTACTTTTTGCATAAAGTCTTCGCGGGTAATGTCTTTACCATTTACGGTAGCTACAATATCTTGAGAACTTGCTGAAAACGAGCTACCGCTTTTAAACAAATCTGCTAATACAAAAGAAAATAACGCTAACGCTATTACAATGATTAAAAATAGTGAACGTTGTCTTATCTTATTTAAAACTGCCATTTGAAATTATTTTTTAAAAAACTATTGTTAAGTTGGTTGCCAATTGTACTTGGCAAAATATCGTGGGCGAAAATACTATTTTCTATTTAATAATAAAAGGGTTATTCTCTATTTATGAATTAGGATTTTCGAATAACGTTTTTTGAATTATCATAGATACTTTTTGACATCATATTTTTGGCATAATCATTCCCTTAAGTCTTTTCAATTCGTAGATAAAAAAACTAATCTTCATCCAAAAGTTTCAATTCTACAAGGTCTATTTTAGTGTTTGATACTTCTAAAATTGTAAAACCAAAGGTGTCAATTTTTACAACTTCATTTTGTGCCGGAATTTCTTCAGTATGGTTTACAATTAAACCTCCTAAAGTTTCGTAGTTTTCACTTTCAGGAAGATTAAGCTTGTAGGTTTCATTAAGATAATCTACTTCCAATCGTGCTGAAAATGTATAGGAACCATTTTCCTTTTTTTCTTCAATTAAATCGACGGTATCATGTTCATCCTCAATTTCACCAAATAATTCTTCAACAATATCTTCCACAGTCATAACTCCTGCAGTACCGCCATATTCGTCTAAAACAATCGCCATACTTTTACGCTTTTTTATAAGCACACTAAGCACGTCTTTTACCAATACCGTTTCTGGAACGTATTCCACAGGAAGCATCATGGCTTTAATATTTTTAGGTTTTTTAAATAACTCGAAAGAGTGCACATAGCCTAAAATATCGTCAATCGTATCTTTATAAACCAAAATTTTGGTAAAACCTGTTTCTGTAAAGAGCGCGCTAAGCGATTTGATGGAATCGTTAATTTCAACAGCAGTGATTTCTGTACGAGGCACCATAACCTCGCGTGCTTTAACTTCTGAAAACTCTAAAGCATTTTGAAAAATTTGAATTTCGGAATCCACGTCATCATGTGCTTCAACCGATTCCATTTGTTCACTAATATAATTACCTAATTCCACCTTAGTGAATGCTAATTGTATTTGGTCGCCTTCGGTTTTAAAAATATGTTTTAAAACAAAATCTGAAATCCAAATAACAAAATCGGATATAAACGTAAACAGTACATAAAACCCGTAAGCTGGAATTGCTAAAGCTTTAATTAATGTATTGGCATATATTTGGAAAAATACTTTCGGGAAAAATTCCGCAGTAATTAAAATAACGAGTGTAGAAATTACCGTTTGGGATAGCAGACTAAAATCGGTAAGCATCAAATCTAAAAAAGCGTATGATGTTGGCACCATGGTTTTAAACCAATCTACCAACAAATCGCCCATAAAAAACCCATAAATAACCAAGGCTATATTGTTGCCAATAAGCATGGTTGCAATAAATTTTGAAGGTTTAGCCGTAAGTTTCGTTAAAACTTTTGATAAAATACCTTCCTGTTTTTTTTCAATTTCTATATGGATTTTGTTTGAAGATATATAAGCAATCTCCATACCCGAAAAAAAAGCTGATAGTATTAATGATACAATAATGATGATGACATCAATACTCATTTATTTTGAATTATTAGTATTATCGTATTTTTTAGCAAACTTTCTTCTAAAGAAATACATGAAAATAGCTAGTGCAGCAAGTCCAAAGGAAACATAGGCACTATTAGAGGCCCCTGAACTCCATTTAGTTATACCATCATAAATAAACAGTACAGCGAAAACCAAATAGGCGTATTGAAAAATTTTAGAATATTTCATTTTTATATAATATTTGTAAAGATAATTAAAATTGAAGCATGATAGTTTTTAAATTAATTTTGAACAAAATTAATCTTCCACAGAAATAATACCTGTAACTTCTAGCACTTCGGCTGTCTTGAATTTTGAATCTGAATCGAAACCATTACCATTTATAATATCCGTTTCTGTTCTAAATGTTACAGGCTTATTGGTAAACAACCATTCTTTTTTTTGGTCGTAATATAATTGTTCCGTTTTTAAAACCCTGTTATCAGCGGTAGTAATCACTACATTTCCTTGTAGGTCCAAAAGATCTGTTTTATCATAAACAATAGCATAATCGGCTACCACAATACTTTTTTTATTCTGCTCGTCAAACAAATTCAATACAATACCCTTTGGGAATTCGTTATAAGGGAAGTCTCTATTGGTAAAATCCAGCATTTTTGGACTTAACAAATTTGCGGTAACTCTGCCAGAATCGGTATGTTTTAGGTTAATGTTTTCAGCAATGCCAATGGGTTCATTTTCTGAAACACCTATTTTCTGAACTTGATTAAAACTGTCGTTACATGAAAAAAACATAGTCACCACAATAATGGTGACTATGTTCAGCAATATATTTTTAAATTTTAGTGTCATCTATTTAAGGAACTTTAACCGAAGCTCCAATCCAACAACCAATTTTAATAGTTTCACCAGATCTACCGGAACTAAAAACCTCGGCTTTTGAAGGTGCTTTAGACAAATAGTTTGCTGCAGAGTTTGCAGATGCACTTGATAGTTTGGAATCAACTCGTGCAGCTTTTTGAGCTTCATCTGCTGCTAACCAATACACCGCTCTTTTATTAAAGTTAGTATCTCCACAATCATTAGCACTTGCTGCATACATAGCTGCAATTGATAAGTAAGGACGTCCGTTTGAAGGATTCAATCTTAAAGCTTCTCTAAAGAAGGTTCTTGCTTGCCCATAGCTACCTTTAGCTTTAAGCTTTAATGCAATTTTGTTGTTAAGATTTGACTTTTTGAAATTATCAGTTTCCAAATCAATGGCTTGCTTATAGAAAGCAATCGCTTCGTTTGATTTACCTTGTTTATCTTTAAGCACACCCACATAAAATGCAGTATTTGCATCTGGAGCTATAGAGTTTTTTTGTTCAACAATTTTCACAAACAATGGATCATCAGTACATTCTTTTTGATACATCATATTCATCGCGCTTTGTAACCAATCGGCATTCATTTTATTATCCTCAAAATTCTTTTGATAAAGAGGAATTAAAATATCACAATTAGCTCTTGTACCCATTTTTTCATCAATACCCGAAGCAATCAAGTCATAATTAGACAAATAGCTCTCGTAATAAACTTTGTATTGCCCTTCTGTATTTGTTAATTCAGTACCTGCTGCCTCTTTTTCGATAAGTACGTTTAAGCTTTCAGAGTAGTTTTTTACTTCATCTTCAACTTTCTCTACAATATCATCGTATTTATTAAATAAATCCTCTGCTGTTTTTTTTCCTGCATCAAATAAATCTACCATCAAAGAAAAGTAAGTGTATAAACTTTGAGGGTTTGTAAATGTTGCTTTATCTTCTTTGTAAACAGCATCAAAACAAGCATATAATTCCTCATTTGTTTTATTTAAAAGAGCTCTGTTATCATACATTAATTGACAAGACTGTGCTCCATATTCACCTTTAGGTGTTTTATCAGGAAAATGCTCGCCTCTTTCAGCCCAAAGCTTAATTAAATCGTTTATAGCTGCAGCTTTATCTGCACCAGTTGATTTCTCAATTTTATCGGTTAAAATTTTCTCACCATCAATATATATAGCGTTATTAAATTGAGGGCATTTTTTTCTTACATCCATCCAAGGTTGGTAGGCTGCATCAAAATTTTGGGCTTTAACATATTCATGGAATATGGAAAGTTTTGTCATACACTCTTCATCTTGCTGTGCAAACCCAATATTTAACCCAATAAATAAAGCTGCTAATAATAATGTAATTTTTGTTTTCATGATAATAATAATGTTACGCTGTTAGTCATATTTTCTTTTCTGGAACCATCTATCATTCAAAGATAAACTTATTTGGAAATTAACAAAATTCTCTTGTATTAAATTACTGTTTGTTGTTCCTCTTCTTCCAAGTTCCATTCCTAAGTTGGCGTTAGAGAAAAAACTACCAACTGGTAATCCTACTCCAAAAGATATGCCAAACTCGTTTATTGATTCATTTTCTATATTTAAGCCTGTGTTTTCATAATGCAAACCAGCTCTATAAACGGCACGTTTTAAATAACTTGTGAATGAATTATACTGTGGAATGTAAAAACCTCCAAGTGAAACACTTGACGCATTTTTGTAGACTATCGCAGAACTTGTATATAAGTCGTTTGAAAACTCACTTGTTTGTTGGTATTCAGATTCAATACCTACAAACCATTTTCTTGGTTTCCCAATACCTGCTCCTACCGAGAATTTTGACGGTAAAACCAAATCTGTTTCCAATAACCCTAGTGCCTCTAAATCTACTTCTGTTGTTCTATTCAATCTTGGTTCTAAAGTATTTACAACCGTAAAAGATCTTGTATTTTGTGAACCTAAGTTAGCTTTTGGTGTATAAGTTAAACCTGAAACTAATTCTAAATTAGTACTTATCATCGTTTTATAGGACAACCCTAAATTCACATTCAAACCACTTAAATCAGATCTATTGTTTTCTCTGGTTTGGCTTGTTATGATATCGCCATCATCGTCATAATTAAGAGCGGTAAAACTATTTTGAATGTTCCCAAAATTGTATTGAACATCAATACCAACACTTAGTTTTTCATTAACTTGATATCCAAAACCTAAAAATGCTTTATTCAACCCGCCTTCACCATTAAATCTATTCGATTTTCTACCATCATCATAGTTATCATCTAAAGTTTCCAGTTTATATCCCACAGATGTATAAGGTATTAAACCAAAGCCAAAGCCAAATTTACCCATTGGCACAGATAATGCTAAATAATCGAACGTAGCAGAACTAGCTTTGTCACTTCCTGAGTTGCTCTTTAAAGTCACATTGGAAAAAGATCCTCCAACTGTAAACTTTACGGGTCTGCTTTCCCCATTTAATATATCTAAGTTTTTACCAGCATATCCGGCAGGATTTCTTAAGTTAACATGGATACTATCGCTATAAATACTTAAGCCTCCCATACTTCTATTTTCGACTGTTCCTTTAAATTTTAAGCTACCTATACCATAAAAAGAATAAGGTGAGGTTGTTCCTTCTTGCCCGTAACTATTAATTGCAAAAACTGCAATAAAAACCAATACAAGTTTTTTAATCATTCGTTTGAATTAAATTGTAAAATAAAGTTCAGTCCTTCTAACAGAAAATTAGAAGTCGCAAATATGCTACTTTTTAATTGTTTAGACAAGAAATTACTATCGCCTCCTGTTAAAATAACTGTTAAATCTGAATATTTTAATTTATAATCTTCTATAACCCCATCAATTTCTTTTAAAACACCATATACCACACCCGAGTGAATAGATGTTTCCGTAGAATTCCCAACAATATTATTGGGCAAAGTTGTATCTAATAACGGTAAATTTGCGGTAAAATTATGCAAAGCTTTATAACGCATACGTAAACCGGGAGCAATAGCCCCCCCTAAGTAATGGTTTTCTGCAGTTATAAAATCATAAGTAATGCATGTTCCAGCATCTATAATAAGCACATTGTTATTTGGAAATTGATTGACTGATGCACTTACTAGCGCTATCCTATCAACCCCTAAAGTTTTTGGGGTTTTGTACAAACTTTTATAAGGAAGCTTTAAGTTTGAATTTAAAATCAATAAATCGAAATAAGCACCAATAATTTCAACATCCGCTTCATTTAATCTGCCTACCGAAGATACAATGGCTCTTTTAATAGCGCTAAACTCATGCCTAATTGCTCTTATACGCTCTAAAATCAAATCCAGTTTAACAACTTCTTTATGTTCCATGGTATTCCCGTTAAACACGGCCAGCTTCACAAAAGAATTACCTACGTCAATTATTAAATTCATAGAAATTATAAAAATTCAAATTTACGAAACGAAACATAATTAAAATTTTATTTTACTTATTATATTGATTATAAAATACATGCATTTTTAAAAATAAAAAAACACAAAATAAGATGCATTTTTTACAAATTTCTCTTGCTGAATAACAAAAATCAACATATATTTGCAACCGCTTTGGCGAGGTACCTTAGCTCAGTTGGTAGAGCAAAGGACTGAAAATCCTTGTGTCCCTGGTTCGATTCCTGGAGGTACCACAAAAAAATCCCGAAACTTTTGTTTACGGGATTTTTTGTTTTTAATCAATTCCTATTAATTCCTATTAAATTCTTCTAACTTTCAAGCTCTAAAATTCAATAATCCCCATTTCGTATTAAATAGCCAACAAATTTAGTCACCCTTTAGTGCAAGTTTTTGAAAAAAAGCAAAAACCACGCTATCCGTTGTATCTTTTTATGGCCTAGGGGCTGCAGCACAGTTACTGGCAGTGCCACAGTTGCACTTTTTCCCCACAATGAGTGGTCCCAAAAGCCCATAAAAAGGATGACACTGCTATCGCTCTTGCCCACAGCTGCCGGTCCAGTGCCAAGTCCCAAAAACTAGGTTTACCAAAAGGGGCCGTACCAAACCATATAAAAACAAAAAACCCTTCATTTTTCAATGAAGGGTTTCCAAAAAAGGCAACGACCTACTCTCCCACAATGCAGTACCATCGGCGCTAACGGGCTTAACTTCTCTGTTCGGAATG